>DAOUCA010000175.1:0-156277 GCA_034432375.1 Caldilineaceae bacterium | reverse complement strand
TCGCCAATTTCAGAAATTAGAGCCGTCATTCCTGCGCAGGCAGGAATCCATCTTCATGTTACACGAGTAGATTCCTGCCTGCGCAGGAATGACATCTGGAAATTTCCGCCAAAACAAGGTTTGGCGAAGGTATTATCCTAATAAAAGCCTGAGGCGGAGGTGACTGTCACTGACCACTGTGCGATCTGCTGTACGAACTGGGTTGCGGCCAGTAACAGTCACCTGGATTGCTTAAAAAGGAACACCTCTATTGCTTTGTGGGGCTTGCGATCTATCAAGTTTTAATAGCCCAGCAAGATCCCCAGCAAGATCTACAGGCAGAAACAATTCTTGATCAACTCTACCACAATCTACAGAAAGAGTCGGCCAAAATCAAAAATGATGCCCAACGGATGATCTTTTTGGAGAAGATCCCAGAGCACCGAGAGATCATAATTATCCAAAATGAGCAAGCTGCTACGCTCGCCCAACAAGGCTGAAACGCTGCTGCCATAAAGGCACACTTGAACAGTAGGGAGTCAGCGCTATACGACAGTCAGCAGAGGAGATGAGTCGGCGCTTAAGTTGTTAATTGGTGTCGCCGCGTCTAGCTGACGCAGGTCAAGCGGTGAAAGCGCACGCTTACTTCGGTTACGATAATGCAGCCAGGGGCCAAAGGAAACCCCGATTGCTCCCAAAAATCCACCAGTTGTGATCACAATGGCCTGCCCTAGCTTAACCTGCCAAAACAAGGTCGCAACAAGTGCGAGTCCCGAAGTCCCCAGTACCAAGCCCATTGCCATCTTTTGGTTCTTTTCAAAGCGGCGGGTTAAATCCAGCAACAGCTCTATATTTTCAAGATTGTTGTCAAGGAGGATGACTTGGGCAGTACCTGTCGCCAACGGTGAAGCACCACGCAGCGAAATGGAGACGTCGGCCTGCTTCAGGGCAATCGAATCGTTGATCCCATCACCCACAAAACAGACGATATGTCCGCGTTCTTGCAACAATTTGATGATCTGCGCTTTATCTTCGGGGAATTTTTCGGCGTAATACTCCTCAATCCCTAGCTCCTGTGCAATGCGCCGCGTGGGGGCCTCATGATCTCCCGAAACAATCATAATCGAGGTAACTTGTGAGTATGACCGCAATTTTGCCACCAGCGCGGCGGCTTCGGAACGTGCAATCGACGCTAATTCAATGGCACCGATCACAGTGTGATCGATCGCGATGAGGATTAGCGACTTCCCTTGCGACTGGCTACTGTCGATAATTTCACCCAGAGCAGCAGAGAGTGATATTCCTTCGGCGACAATAAAGCGCGGGCTTCCCACATAAATGGTTCGTCCCTCCAACGATAACACCAACCCCAAGCCTAGCTTGTATTCCCTCCCATCAATGGGTGGATAGTCGATCGACCAAGTGCGCGCTTTTTCTAAAATAGCCCGAGCAATGGGATGGGACTGTTTCTGTTCAGCGAGTGCAGCATAATAGAGTACATCGGTCTCTTTGTACTCTGCAAACGCGTAGACCCAATCCACCACTAGCTTATCTTCGGTCAGCGTCCCTGTCTTATCGAAAACAAAGACATCTACATCTTCCATCGCCTCAAGTACGCGACCATCTTTGACTAGGATATTTTCTTGAGAGGTTATGTTCAGAAAGTTAATCAAACTAGCGTTGCCCGAAATCGAAAGCCGGTACAATGGATTTGAATCAATCAGTGCCATTGCCCCTCCTATCCCCAAAAACGGTAGTACTGCACCACTGGCTACCAATGTGGGTAAGGCCAGGGAATTGGCTAAGGATTGGGCCCATAATTCACGCGCTTGAATATGGTACAACGTATTATTTAAGAGCGCTTCAACTTGCCCAATCAGCGTCTCTTGACCCGACGATTGCACCTGAACAAAAATTTTTCCAGAAAGCACGACCGTTGAGGCAAAGACCATTGCGCCTCGACCCTTTTCTATAGGCTGCGATTCACCGGTCAGCACCCGTTCATCAACGACCCCAAGCCCATCCGCGATCACACCATCCACGGGGATCATCTCACCCGCAGAAACAACAACTATGTCATCCTTGGCTAACTCTTCTAACAATTTTTTAGTTTCAGTGTATGTAGCAACAGCGTTGCCTGGGTTTGCTTGAGGAGCGGTGAATTCCGCATGAAAAGTGGCGACCGTCACTAGCTGTTGCTGTGCGCTCAATAGGCTTACCAGAGTTTGCCCCAACTCTCTTTCGGCCATTAATTTCGATTTTTCATTGAAAAAATACGCAAGGGGTGTAATGTTCCCCAACAGAAGCTGTCCGCTACCAATCAAGGCAGTCTGGATCAGCACGGCCAACAAGTTGTTCGTGATCTTTTTCTCATAACGCAGTGATTCATAGGCATCCTTATAAACAGGCACGGATCCGATGAGCAATCCGGGAATGCTCAACAGACTGAAGACCGGAACAAAGAGGCCGCCAACGGCTAACGCAGTTGAACTTGCGGCAGCGATAAGTCCAATATCTGTCCATCGCTCTTCGACAGTGATATCGGTGTCAGGGTTAAATTCCTTTGTCGCATGAAGCCGTTTTTCCCCCCACACGGAGGAGATTACTTTGTAGAAGAGCGGTTCCAATCGATCCTGGTGTACTTTCATGGCGATCCGCGTGCTTTGGTCAACCAAATTCGATAAGGTGTCTCTGATGGTTTGCATGATTACACATTTGTTCCTGTAATTTATTTACGTACAGAGGCATCTGTCCGGCAAAGATATGGTATAATTCGTACCATAAACAGATGCCAAGCTGCCCAAGAACGATAGGATCCTTTATGACAAAATCGGCATTAGTTATCCTGTGCAGCCTTTTGTTGTTGGCCTTAAGTGCCTGCACCTGGCTTGCCGACGAACCATCCTCATCGGAAGAGGGTAATCTGCTCGTCTATACAACCTTGCGCCAGGATGAAGTCGACCTCTACCTAGAAGATTTTCAAATCGCCTACCCGGATATTCAAGTAACGGTAGAACGGATGACAGCAGCCACATTAATTGATCGAATGTTAACCGAACGGAGCGATCCACAGGCTGATCTCCTTTGGGGGGCCGGGTTAACCAGTGCACTCTATTTGGAGTGGAATGACCTGCTCAAACCCTATGCACCGGTAGGATTGGCACGGATTGACGAACGCTTTCGCGATAGCAATCAACCGCCCTACTGGGTTGGCAACAGCGTCGCCATCACTGCGTTTTGCATCAATACCGATGAAATTTCCCGTTTAGGTGCCACCATCCCGACGACTTGGCAAGATCTGCTCGATCCAGTTTATCGCCGCTCTATTCTTATCGCCAATCCAGCAACCACAGAGTCCGGTTTAATGGCTGTCTTGGGTATCTTTGAACTTTTTGGCGAACAAGAAGGCTGGCGCTATCTGGATGGGTTACATCTCAACATTGCTTACTATCCACAAGAAGAGACCGAACCATGTCAACTGGTTGATAGTGGCACCTATGCCATTGGGATTGCCCGGACCTTTGACAATCTAGGGAAGGTACAGATGATCTACCCAGCGGGAAAATCCGGCTGGGAGTTGAACGTGAGTGCACTGGTGCGCAAAGATCAAGTTAGCCCAGCAGCACGTACCTTTCTCAACTGGAGCATCAGCGACCCCGTCATGCGGCTTTATAGCAGGAAGAATGCACTCACGGCCGCCCCTACTGGCCTAACGACACCGGCGGGCTATCCACCTGACCCCAATCAAAATCTGGTAGATCGCAATATTCCTTGGACGGCGGCCAATCGCGAGCGCCTTTTGACCGAATGGACAAAACGCTATAGTGACAAAGTGAAAGAGTAAGAGCAAGACAATCCTTAAAAAGCATCTACGCTTACGGCACAACCCGTTTTCCAGCCAATTCCACCGTCTCCGTTAGCGGCAGAGTGACAGTGGGTACCGCACTTTTATAAAGTGTGTACAGGCCATGCACCGTACCGTCATCTTGAATGGTCAGTTGATATTCCTCACGCGGTTGGATGGGCAAGAATACCATCTCGTGAATATTGTTCGTCTCAGTAGGTGAAATACCCGCAGTAGGTGAAATACCCGCAGTAGGCGAAATTTGTACAGTGGCGGAGAGTTGTACAGTGGCGGACATGGGATCAGTACGTATCAGCTGCCAACGACCCATTCGCACCGGCAATTGTACGTCAACAAGTGACGTTACACCATGGAAGTGATCAGCACTCGACGCGATTTGACTCTCCAACCACTGGCCATCCGATTCCAACTCAATCAATTGATAGCCAACCGGTGCTGTTGTCAAGGTCAGTATATAAGAACCCATTGCCGCTTCGGTCAGCGGATCATTATGGGGAAGCAGAGCTGTGGGAACTGGTGGCATCGTGCCCTGATCATTGGTCGTAGCGGGCGTGGGACGGGTGACAGGGGTCGGACCGTTTAAAGGACGGCTACCAAACCAACGCCGGTAGATCGCTAAATATTTTCCATTATTTTTTAGCCTCGTCAGCGCTGCATTTAATTCTAGCAGCAGTCGGGGGTTCTCCCTGTTCACAGCAATGGCACACTGATCTTTTGTCAGGACTCCCCCCGCAACCTGCAACTGAGCTTCTGGGTAGGTACGTTGAAACCGGGTAACCGTTGTCTCATCGGCGAAAGCAGCATCGGACACACGGGCGACAGCTAATTCCAGTGCTTCTCGTTGTGAAGAAACTGGCAGCAACGTGGCCGAACTGTAATTGGTTAAAAAGGCTACATCTGCCGATTCTGCCAGGATACTAACCTTGGTTTCGGGGGTGAGATCCGTTAAATCATAGATCGGCGCACTATTTCCCGAAAAGGCTAATACGCCACCAGTTGTAAAATAAGGTGTACTGAAGTCAACCAACGCCTTCCGATCGTCGTTAACATAGATACAGCCGAGTGCGGCATCATAGAGGCGAGTCGCAACGCCAGGGATCAATTGAATAAAGGGGACACTCTCATAGGAAACATGGAGCCCCGCCGTGCGTGCGACGGTCTTGATGAGGTCAAGATCAAAGCCAATGGCCTGTCCATTATCCGCCTGCGCAGCAAAGGGAGGGCTGTCCGCGGCGACGGCAATGATGAGCGTTCCGCGGATCGCGCCGCTTTGGGCGCGGGCCACAGGAACGGTCGACGGTAAAAAGAGAGCAATGAGTAGGAGGAACAAGATGATACGATGGGGAATCGTATGACGGCTTCGACTATTCATGGCGCGGTTCCCTCTTCCTTGTCACGCCCAGGTGGGGCCGTTGGGACAGTCATCGTTGAGGAAGTCGTTGACGTCATCGCAGCAGATGCATCCATACTCGGTAAATCGGCTGTCACATCAAAATCAGGCGGAAAGATCGTGGTGGTATCATAGTGCGCGCCGGAGAGATCGATATTGGTCATGATACCGGCGGTGTTGGTATAGACGAGGGCTGCGGTACGTAGATTGGCACCATGCAAACGCGCCCCATTTAAGAGCACACCGGCCAGATCGGCCCCCGACAAATTCGCTTCCGTCAGATTAGCACCGCTAAGAATCGAATTCTCCAGCGTAGAATTGCGCAAATTCGCCCTGGTGAGATCGGTCCCCCAAAGACCAGCCGCTATCGTAGCACCAGATAATTCCGCGCGCGCCAGATTGGCACCACGCAATTGGGCGCCGGTAAGATTTGCCCCAGAGAGATCGGCACCGCGTAAATCAGCACCATTGAGATTTGCGCCCTCTTGCCGGATATCAACGCGGCTTAGATTGGCACCAGAGAGGTTGGAACCAGGCAAACGGGCACCGGAAAGGTTAGTACCGATCAGTTGGGCTCCACTTAGATCTACACCCCACATATTGACCCCTATCAAGCGTGCGTTATCCAAAATAACGGCCGTCAGGCGGACGCGTGTCAAGTCGACCCTGGTCAGAACAGCATTCGTCAGATCGGCCCCGGCCAGGTCGGCATCGGTAAGATTGACCCCCATGAGTTTGGCATTTTGCAGATTAGCCCCACTCAAATTGGCCCCAGCTAAATTTGCTTTCACCAGGTTCGCGCGGGAGAGATTGGCCCCGGCCAAATCGGCACCAGCCAAATTGGCGTTAATAAATGTAACATTGGGGAGAATGGCGCGCCGCAAATTGGCATTGCTCAGATCAATACCGCTCAAATCCCTACCACGCAAATTTAGCCCACTACAGACCGGTGGACAGCCGGTCGGCAACCCTGTTCCCTCACAACTGGTGAGACAGAGCAACAAAAAGCTTAGCAACAAATGGCTCCATTTCATCCCAATTCCTCATTCCTCATGTATAAATATGCCAATCTCCCACCAGTTTTAGTGGAACGCGTTCCACAGCAGCCAAAAATTGATGACCACAAAAATCACCGGATAGAGCACAACACATCCCCGATTAACCCACTGTGCCCACTGTTGGCGGCCACGCAGATGAAATATTTTCATCAGCAAGACCAATAATGCCATAGAGACAATGGCCATATAGCAAATCACCAAATAGAGATCGAGCGAGGTAAAGGCATTTAGGGGTGGCAGAATTTTGGTGAGCAGCGCCTGGAAAGCCACAACGATCCAAAAGAGCAAAAAGAGCAACCAAAGGCGCATGGGCAAGGCTTCGCTATCAATCAGCAGCACGGCGCCAACGAGTAGCCACAAACACGCCAATACGATCCAAATACGCCAAATATACCCTGTCGCTACACGTTTGACCGTTAGGTCAATCCGAAATTGTGACCAAGCTGAGTTATCATAGGACAAAACACGCACCAATTGCATCACATCGACGGCTTGGACTTGCCACTCCGGATCGATGGCTTTTACATCAACATAGCGACCGCGCGGCACGGACTGCACCGTGGGCACTTCGGATTGGACGGACGGCTCTGCCGAACCAACAAAATCAAACAGTAACTGTTCGCTGTCATATTCCGCAGATTCCAATTGGAGTGAAATAACCTGCCGATCGAAGGGAAAACGGCGCAAATCAAGCGTTGGCGCAAAGATCGCCGATAGCCGTTGCCGTAATCGTACATTGGTTCCCGGTTCAATACTGCGGTCATAATGCCTTGTCAATTCTTGCGTCTGGGCAGCATTAACCACCTCTAAGGTAGGGGTGAAGAATCCCGCATCGTTGGCATTTGCCAACCGTTCATCAGTTAATTCCGGTTCCTGCCAAAGCAAATCCACATAGAAATCAAGCTCATAACTTCCCGGTTGTTCCGGCACGGTACGTACGGAATTGATATAAAAATTGACCTTGACATGTTCTGTCTTTGAAGCTAAGAGTGGTTCTGTTCCGTTACCAGTAACAATCGCAGCGTTCATCTCGTCAGAAACGGCGCTCGCCACCTCTGGTGGTTGTAAAGCTGTTTCCCACTGGGTGAGGGCGTCAAAAGCCACCCCTTTCATCTGAACATCCTGCACCAAGGTGCTCAGTTGCAACTCGTTTAGCTCCGCCAACTCAGGATCCAGCTGAAAATCATCCTCGTTGAGTTGGCTCGCTAAGCCCCGTAGCTGGCGCAGATCAGCACCACGCAGGTTAGCCCCATTGAGACTAGCGCCGATAGCCACCGCGCCTTGTAAATGGCCACCAGATAAATTGATCGAGATGAGTTGTGCACCAATCAGACGACTGCCCGAAAGATCGGCGTTGGTGAGATCAGCGCCTGTGAGATTTGTCAGATTTAGCCAAGCACCCGTCAGATCTACACTCTGTAAACTGGCACCACTGAGATCGGCACCACTGAGATTGGCACCACTTAAACTGGCCTCATTCAGGATAGCACCAGACAGATTCGCCTTAGCAAATTGAATACCATTTAAATTTGCCCGGCTCAATTGTGCATTGGTCAGTTTCGCTTCCCGAAAGCTGGCACCCTTTAGGGTTAGCTCCGATAAATCGACCGCCGTTAAATCGGCTTGATCGAGAATTGCACCGTTGAGATTGGCCCCACTAAGCCGGCTACCACCCAAATCGGCACCAGTTAAATTCGTGCCAATCAACTGCGCTTCACTCAGATCGGCGTTGCGGAGATTCGCAGTGGAGAGATTGGCACCCGACAGATCAACCTGACGGAGATTTGCCTCATGCAGATCTGCCCCCTGGAGATTGGCTTCGACAAAATTCGTTCGTGCCAAATTTAGGCCGGCTAAATCGCTGCCCAATAAATTTTCGCCAATACAATCAGGTGTACAAGTAATCGGCCGCACAATGGCATAACGGATCCCAGTAAACACCGCCACCACGATGACGACAACAAAAATCGATGTAACCACTAATCGCCGTTTGATCGAGGAGATGTTATCCACCTGCGCCATACCAGCCCAATCCTAAGTTGATTAGGATCACCAATGCACAATAGCCAATCGTTGCGACCCAATTGAGGCGTTCAGAGAGCACGATCATTTGCCATTTGCGTAACAGCGCCACCAATACAATCATGCCAACCGCCAACCCGAGCAGCAGATAACAGAACAACGCCTGGCGATCCAACAGGGTAATGTACGCTACATGCGGCGAATTTTGCAAGCGCGTGAAGTCAAAGGTAACGGCCGTCAACAACAACATGAAAAGCGCTAGAAGCCGGTACCGTAGTTCGTTGGCGTTAATCGCAAAGACCGTAGCACCCAATACCATAATGAGGACAAAGACCAGCATAATTTTGAGCACATAAGGGCGCGCTTGGCGATCGAGTTGCATTTCAATACGGAATTGTGCCCAACTCGATTTGTCATAGGGTAAAACATGGGTCTGCTGCACAACATCGGCCGTGGTAAGCGACCATTCGCCCAAGGAAAACTCAGGTGAAATATATTTACCAATGGGCAACGGAAAGATAAATGGCTTTTCCGAGTAAATAATTGCCTGATCGGTCCCTAGAAAATCAAAGAGCAAGCGATTGCTATCATATTCACTGGATTCGAGTTGGATGGCCAACAATTGGCTGTCAAAGGGAAAGCGGCTCAGGTCAAAAGCACTGGTAAAGGTGCCGGCCAGGCGTCGACTCAGATAAACATTTGTATCCGGTTCAAAAGAATCGGAATAGGATTCGTAGAGCACAGCCAAATCTTTAGAGTTAATTGCTTCAATTTGCGGTTTCCATAAGAGAGCAGAATCGATGTCACTGACCGTCTTGCCATCAAGCAGTGGATCACGCCAGAAGAGGTCGAGCCAAAAATCAATGGCATAAGTCCCGCTTTCATCGTCAATATTATGGATCGAATTGATAAAAAAATTGACCTTAATGCGGCGTACCTGCACACTTTCCGCGGTTACACTATTGCTACCACTTTGGTCGGTGGATACAGGCGCGCTATCGGTTGGTTGATCTTGCGCCTTTGCGGGAAGCGCCGTCATCAAGGATGCACTACAGCAAAGCAGAGTAAGTATCAAACCAATGATGCACCATGCCCATTGATTTAGGTGCAAGCTATACCAACGAGCGCGAGGAAGTGCCATTTTGTACAGGGATAGAATGATGCTTCCTGTGCTGCTCGTGAATATATTGCGTTGCCCTTGCTTCGTTCTCTTCTCTACCTGCGATAAATTTCTACTAATCACACAGAAGCTCCGGTTAAATCCATTGAAAAGTTACTCAGGAAGGTTATAGAGCATACGGTCATTGGTCATTCGCACCTCTGTTCAACGTGTAAAAACCGATGAACAGAGTTCTACTTTGGTACGTTAAAGCGGCGTATCATACGCGCTCATTCTGAGGAGCGGCTTTTGGCGGCGAAGAATCTGTTCGCGCTCCGAAAGCAGACGCTTCGGGGCCAAAAGCCGCTCCTCAGCGTGACAATTCGCCACAACTCAAGATGCTGTTGGCGAATTCCGTAGGCGTAGGCTGAGCTTGTCGAAGCCAGAGCCGCTGCGGCTTCGACAAGCTCAGCCTACGCTCAATTCCCGAATTCGCCAACAGTATCTTCTAAAGAGAGGTACCTTGTTATTTTGTTGTTGTCACTGTCGCTGTCATTATTGTTGTCAGGGCCATTGTCGGTGTGAGTGTTGGCGTCAATGTGGCGGGTGGCGCTGGTGTGTTGGTCGGCACAAATTGCTCCAGGTACGCGCCCTGTCCCAGCGCATTGAGGAGCACTACTTTGGTCCGCTCATAGAGAGCTTCATCCAATGAATAATTGCCGGCTTCTTCGATTACATTGTTTAGCGTAGCGAGATAATAGAGCAGGAACTCGCTCACTTGCGGTTTGGTTTTAAGGGTTGTTAGATCGGTGTAAAGAAGAAGGGGGTATGTGAGTATATACGCACCCTTGGTGACATTTTGATGAGTGGGTTGAATGCCATCAACCGCCAGCAAGCGCAATTCACTGGCAGCCTTTTGATAGTCACTATAGTTGAGAAAGCCCACAGAAAAAGGCGTGTCGGCAATCGTCGTGGCAATCTCTTTGCCATCTTCTAGAAATGTCGTCGCTGGGGCATTTTGCAATAAGAGCGCGTTGTGTTGAAGAATTTTATCAACAAATAAGGTAGCAATCGTGCTATCAATCGTGGGTACAATCCGAACGATTTCGGCATCGGGCCAACCGCGACGGACGTCAGACCAACGTCTAGCTGTAAAAATAGCCGCCAAATCGGCCTTGCTCACGTTGGTGGCAAATGTGGCGTCACCGTTGATTACGATGACAACGGCGTCAAGTGCCACCCGTAGCGCCACCAAATGCTGATTCTGTTGCAAACAGCGCTCTAGTTCACTCTGGCGAATCGGACGATCTGCCAGCACAATATCAATGGGCGGGCGTTCCGCGGATGGGGGTGCACAATAGAGTTGAAAGATCACATCTGCACCGACCTCCTCAATACGCATGGTGTCGCGATAGCCGGCAACGATAAACTGATCATAAAGGAGACGGGTTAAGGGGACCAGCGAAGGGCTGCCGCTGGTCATTATATTTCCGACAATATCCAAAGGATCGACGAGCGGCAAAGGCAATCCGTTGGGGACTACATAACCATCTGTACCTTCCGGCACTGGTGTAGCCGCGCTGCGTACAGGAACAGGAGCCTGGGTGAGAAAGCGATCCAAGACGACATCCTCAAGGACGGGCGTGGGTGTAGCGCGGCCCCACCCAACTGGGGCACAACTGGTTAATAAAAAAATCAATAAGCCGTAGAAATATTTTGGCATAGTCATGACTCTGTACGGCGATTTGGCTGGCTAGGCGCGTGCCCATTGATGGCAACGCCGTTGATACCTCGCTGTGCCGGGGCAGCAATTGATGATGCCATCGCAACTTCATTTGATATGCCTTGGGCACGTTCGATCAATTTTGCTCGCGCCTCTATAAACAGGTTCATCTCCATTGCCAGCCGGGCATTACTTTCGACCACATTGAGCATCGTGGTACGGTTAATAAAAAGCGCCTTCATATCCTGCATAACCACCACACTAAACGCAGTTGGCCGATCGCGCAGCAGTAGCGTTTCACCAAAAAAATCGCCCGGGCCTAATTGGGCAACATTGTGCAATTGACCATCCCCTGTACGCACAGTGAGTTTCACCAGCCCTTCCAAAATGATATAAAAGCCTTTGAAGCTCATTCCCTGTTCAATCAGCCGTTCTTCGGCCCCATACTCCTGAAAGGTCGCCCCCTGGGCCAGCACAGTGTGCACCGATGCATCTAAGCCAGCAAAGTAGGGCGTCGTTTGCACCTGGGCAACCAATGCAGGGAAATCGTCAGAGGCTTCTAACTCTGCACCATCACGTTGATAAAAGATCGTCGTTTGATAGGGCACTGTGAAATTATATCGCTGTGTAGCATAGTAGATACGGGTCAGAACTTCGTCACGGATAAATTCGGTACGGGCATAGTCGGTCGTATAGAGTTTTACCTCATAGTCAATGGCAAATTTATCATAGGCATACCCCAAAACACGGATGTGCGGTGGCGGCTGATGGATAACGCCGGGAGTAGCCAGGGCTGTTTCCAGCAACATCCGCTTTACCTGATTGGGGGAGTGCTGATAGGAGAAGCTGGCGCGGATCAATTCTGCGTGGAGCGGGTCGAGCAGGGTAAAGTTGACCGCTACCTCTTTGCCCATGAGGCTATTGGGGATCACGACCACATCGCGCTCTAGCGTGCGCAACCGTACCGCTCGCCAATTCATCTCAATAATCTGGCCTTCGTAGCTATTGTAGTGGACCCAATCCCCCACCTCAAATGGCTTTTCAAAGGCTAACAACAGACCCGCTACCAGACTACTCAACGTATCTTGCAACGCAAAGCCAATGACAATCGAGCCGACGCCCAATGCCGTCAGCACCTGATCCATGGGTGCACCCCAAACACCACCCAACACATAAAAGGCGACACCGACCACCGTTGTGAGGCGGAGCAGTTCACTCCACACTCTGAGTAGCTTCAGCTCTTGTGTCTCCTGTAGCTCCTCGCTGCCCAATGCTTGGAGACCTTCCAAACGTGTGCGGCCAATGAGAACGCCAAGGAGTTGCAATATGCTGTACATTACCACCAGCCAAAGCAACGTCTCGACCACGCGGACGATCAGCAGTGAGCCATCCAGGTGAAAGATAAATTGCATAATCAGACGTAGGCTTAGCAACGGCAGCAGCAGATTGCGAAAGTTGCTCACCGGCTTGTAGAGCCGGCTACGTCGCCGACGCAGCCGTTCCAACATTTCGCCTAGCAGCAAGACGAGCAAGGGGATCCCCAGCAGCAGGGCCAACCCCCAGCCATACAACGAAGGTTCAGCCACCATCAAACGGAAGAAATCCATCAGGCACTCCCCTCTTTTTTGACCATAGCTAAAACCCAAGCTGTTGCCGCTGGTTGATCACGCTGCGCGCCTGGTTGACCCTTCGGTTGAGGATGGAATGTATATTGCTCTTGTAAACGCTCGCGAATTGTCTGTGATACCAAGACTTGGCCAGAGGGGGCTTCAGCGGCAAGCTGGCGAGCGACAGCAATGCTTTCGCCCCACAATTCATAGAGCATCTTCTGCGTCTGTAAGACACTCCCATTGAGTGAACCACTGTGAATGGCCCCTTGGATGGTTAGTTTGACGTTATAGCGTGTGTTGAGCCGTTGCAGAATCGCCTCTAGCGCCATTGCAAAATCTACGATGCGGCGACTATGATCAAGATGAGGTGTCGAGAGGCCACATATGGCAATGATCTGTTGGTCTGCCGTCAGCAGCGGTTCCACATCATACCGGGTGGCCGCTTCGCCTAGATCAGTCATCAGATCCTGTAAGAGCAGCGTAATCTCTTGCGGTTTTTTCTGCTGCGCCACCGTTGATATGCCCTGAATCGTAGCACTATAAACAGTTACTTGCGATGCCTGATCGATTACCTCGGTTTCACCCTGTTGAACGCGCTGTGCAGCACTCAACGGCAGGAGATTCTGCAACAGCTGTTCGACTTCCTGAGCCTTGGTGGCTAACAAGGCACCCTGCCGGTAGACACCTTGGGCCAATTCATTAAAGGCGGTTGCCAATTCTCCCCACTCATCATGGGAATCGATTTTGACAGCAATCTCACCCGCATCAGTGTCAGCTTCGTATTCTAGGCCACGGGCACCGGCCATCAGTAAAGCGACCGGTCGCATAAAGAGGTAAGCAATGCCCACTGCCAGAAAAGCCAGCAAAACCACCATAATTACGATTGCAATCAACATTTGGCGCTGAAATGTATAGACAGGTGCAAAGACTTCATCGGCGTCCATCTCCGCCACAATCGCCCATTGCAAGCCATCCAGAATTAAAGGCTGATAGGAGGATAAGACGGCATGTTCTAGATAGTTCGTTGTGAATTCTGTGCCCTCTTGATTTTGCAATGCAGCCGTTACAGCGGCAGAATCGACCTTTTGCACTAAGGTGGTCGTATCAAAATTGCGGATCAGTTCGCTCGTCCGTTGTGCGATGCCAAGCTCACGCAACGTCTCCTGATAGGCAACCGGATCTTCGATGCGCGGGCGCACATCCGAGCGCATCAACTGATCGGCACCGACCAAATACGTTTCCCCGGTAGCCCCAAAGCCCATCTGTGTCCATTGCTGGTTGGCAGTCATGATATTGTTGATGATTTCTGGCGAAATTTGCACAACCAGCACGCCGACCAAATGTGTGCCATTGTAAAGGGGCGCGGCCCAAAATGCCGCTGGCTCTCCATAACTGGGGCGGTAGAGATCAAAGTCAATCAGCTGTGCCGTGCCGCGTTCGGTGTTATCGCGCACACGTGCCAGTGCATCGGTCAGATTGCTACGTCGAAAGGGACCCTGATCAAGATTACTGGCATAATCGACCTCCTTATCAACACTATAGACGACATCACCTGTTTCAAAGTTGACGAGAAAAAGGTCGTAAAACCCAAATTTACGCATAATATTACGCATGCGCGGATGGTAATAGGCGTGTACCTTGCTATAGTCACTGCTATCTTCGGCAGCGTCCAGCAAAAATTTTTCGCCGATATCAAATTGATTCGCCACAATATATTGATATTGTAAGTAAAGCCCCGCCTGACTTTGTGGGCGATAGAGCGCATAGTCAGCTTGGCCGGGCAAATTGGCAAAGAGTCGTGGAAAAAATTGGCTGGTATAGTAGGCTTCAAGCGCACTATCCCATTCGGTGGGAATGGTACTATTCTCTAATTGCCGAAAGGAGCGATTGAAACGCACCATCGCTTCGACGACCATATCATCTTCACTTATCACTTCAACAACATAGCGCATGTTGCGAAAGTAGGCTTCCACCTGGTCGGCCTTGCTACGGCGCAGGACAGTCATCTGATCAAAAATCGTGCGGCTCAAGGCGCTCCGACTACTGCGCCAGCCCATAATGCCGATAACCAACGCCGAAATCAGGCTGACCGTCAGCAAAAGTAGCACTAACTTGGACTTAACACTTAACCGATTTAACATGTCATCTCTATTTTAGCTCTACAATGCGGATCTGGTTAGCGCTATCGGCGATTTCGATAGCAAGGGTAACCCCACCACTGCGCCCGCCAAATTCAAAGCGATGAACACCACTGGCCAAGGTCGCTTCGGTAACCGTGCTGACCTCAAAGTCGCCGACATATTTATCAAGCATCCCAATAACATCAACCGGCACGTCGCTCATGGTGATTGTACGGTTAATGCGATTGATCGAACCATCCATAAAGATGCCGACCTCCAGTTGCTTAGTATCTTGGACCCCTTGCAACTCATAGAGTGGGCGCAAACTATCACTGAGATCCCACTGAAACCCATTAAATTGGGCACCTGGTACAGTCCGTTGTGCCACCAACAGAATATACGGGGGCAACTTTTCCAGCGTCTGCACAGAGTTTAATTCGGCAAGGAGCGCCGCTGCTTGTACGGCCGGATCTGCTTCCGGCTGTGCGGTAGTGTCATCGTTTTGCGCCTGCACCACACGAAACATGAGACCAGCGATGATCAGAATCAGGATAGTAAAAATCAGGCCTTTTCTATTCATCCACATCATTTATTCTCCTCTTAGCTCAGGCGTCCCTATGGGACGGGGGTTAAAAACGGATTGAGCAAATACTGTTTCTCGGTAGACAATGCTATGGTTCTACTGTTCCCGAGAGAGGAACTGTCAACGAAACGGGAAGTGTCATCGACAGTTCGGGTGTGACCGATAGACTTTGGGTTGGGGTTATCTCTCCGGTTGTCAACCCTGTCTCCGCCTGTAGCTGGGAAATGGTGTTGGTGATCGGCTCTACTGCGTCGAGTGTCTCGAAGTCGGGCAAAGGCAAGATAAAGGGGGCGTTGTTTGGCACTAACATCACTTTGATATTGGGTGCCAGCTTCTCTATATAGTGATAGATAACCAGTTCATTATTTTGCGCCAGGGCATCGCCGATCAGTTTGAGGGATTCTGACTGACCAGTGGCCCGGGTGATGGCAGCATCGGCATCGCCTTGCGCTATGGTGCGCACCCGTTCCGCTTCATAGTTCGCTTGTTCACGCTGCTCAACGGCCACCTGTTTACTTTCAATTGCCGCCACAAATTCAGGCGAAAAGGTAATATCGCGCAGCAGAAATTGATCAACAAGCAAGCCCTTTTCACTCAGCTTATCCCGCAGTTCCCGATCGAGCGTCAGCTCTAGATCGCGGCGTGCCGAGCTATTGACCTCGCTTGCCGTAAATTGAGAAACTTGGCTACGTACGACGCCACGGATCAACGGGACCACGAGATCTGCCGTATAGCGATCTTGCCATTCCACATGCAAGGCAACAACCTGCTGCTCATCGAGCCGAAAGATAATCGTAGTATCCAGATAAACTTCCTGACCATCGCTAGTGCGGGCGCGAATCGAATCACGAGGACCTTCCGGCACCGCGCCGCCGCCATTGGCAGTGATATTATTATTCGCAGGCACGCCCGACATGGTATAGGTCTCCCAATAAATCGGATAAGTCTTTTCCCACTCAAGAATCGGTACGATCCAATGTAAACCGGCGCGTACAGGCTGTGGCCGAATCCCTCCTGGAGAGAGCAGCGAAATCACAACACCAACTTCCTGCGGAGGGATGAAGATCAAGGACATGACAAAGAGCGTGAGCGCAATGGGGATCAGTAAAGGTAGAATAATCCGCGCCGAAATCATGCGGATCAGGGCAATCACGATCCCATGATTACGCGCCGTAACAACAAAGACGACGATTGCATAAAGCAAAAATGCGCCCCATACCACACGCATGACAAGCGATAGCAGGTCGTTAAAGTTAAAAGTATCTGTTGGTAATGCTGACATTGGTAAGGTGGACATAAATTAGACTGCGGTTAGACGAACAGCGGGGATATTACGCCGTCACCTTCTCCTCTTGACGTACTTTTTCCTGGGCTGGTTTACCTTGACTGGGTTTACCTTGATCAGGTTTACCTTGATCAGGTTTACCATTGGCGGGTTGATCCTGCTCGGGTTGACCATTCGCTGGTAGTGGTGCCGCTTCAACAGGGATCATCGTTGCTTGCAAAATCTTAGCAAATTGTGACCAATCTTTGGTCGCCGCGTGCTGAATCGCTTGCAGCGCTTTCTGGTGACGTTCACCATCTGTCGCATTAATGAGTTCGGCAGGGTTAGGCACGGGGGCCAATCCTTGCGTTGTCAAATTGGCATAAAGGGTACGGCTCAAGGCCTGCTCTTGCTTGCCCTTGGGGTTTTGAAGTAGCCGCTGATACTCAGCAAAGGCTTTGGCATGGGTCTGTACCAATACCGCTTTTTGACAAGCTTCACAATAGTCAACAACCACGCCCTGCATAGCAGTTTTAAGCTCTGGTGCCACGGCCGCTTGCTGTTTCACCAACCATTGGAGATCAAAATTCATCTCTGTACAAAAGGCGGCAATATGTTCAGTTAGCATGCCAAAGCCAGCTTCCGGCAGCGCCAAAAGCCAACTCTGCACAGCACGATCTGTCTGCAGATCGCTCATGACCCATTCACGGAATTGCTTGACGAGCGTTTCTTCCTGTTGCTGTGGCTGTACCAATGAGCGCAACTGCCCCGTTAACTTAGAGAGACCAGCAGCCAAGGGACTAGTACTAGATGGCTCGGCCTCTTTACTATCAGCCATATTGGCAGCCCGATCCGCCTGTAACTTACGCCAGAAACGTTCTAAAATCATTGCCAAAGTCACCAAAAAGACCATAACAATGACAAATGTGATCAAGATGAGTAACAATTTCATGCTCTGCTCCTACTAACCATCTATCGGCTGTTTTCTCAGCATCCAATGATTGCCCTATATCGCTCAAAGATTCTCCACATAGGGTAACAGGCAAGCGTGGAATAAACGTGGGATATACGTGGAATGGGTGTGGAATGGGTGTGGAATACAGCTATTTCTGATGAATGGTTTGCGACAAGCTGACCGATCACACCATCCCACAGCAGGTTAGCGAATTCACTGATCTGCTGAACGATTATTTGCGGGTTTGCAATGAGATCGGTGTAGCGCACCAAAAGCCATTCAGCGCGTGGGATTAAGGCAAGATCGTGCAGGATCGTTTCATTGGCCACTCACCACTGGTGGGTAGCAATTTCGACCAAGGGACGGTCAACCAGCGTCTCCCAGCCGGGTGTCAACAGAAAGGACCATGCACCGTGTGGCCAATCGGTCAGACAGATAGCCATGCGCCACCGGATGTAACTCCGGAATACCTTCAATGATCTCGTGGCTCTCTTCACCAATCGTCCACAGATCGGGAAAATGGGCCAGCGTTTCAAAAAGCAGCGTGCTACCTGCGCGTGGTGCGCTGACGATGATGAGAGGCTGCACCAACGCAGGTGGTACAAATGCTGTCATTTGGTGCCGTGCCCTCTTTTGGCGGCGTTGTTGCACGAGTTGGTGTAAAGTGGGTTTCATCGGCTGAAATAGGTTGCAAGTAACTGTTGGTCGATGTTGGGACAGGTAATGGATGAGGTGGCCAAGTCGGTTAGCGTCTGTTGCACGCTAAAGCGGGGCCGATCGGTGAAGAGATTCAAGGGCAAGCGCATAAGAAAACGGACGACGGCGAGCGCTTGCTGGCCAGGCTGTTGCTGCGCCTGCGTCTCCAGCATAGTTAACCAGTCGGCAGTTGATGAAAATCTTTTGTTCGTTCATAGGACTTAGTTAAACCTGTTAACCAACTTTTGCTAGATAGCGCCGGTCGAGTAGTGCGGTGCAGTTTCCGCACGTATCGAGACCCAAGCGCCGTACTCAAAGGCACCCGCTCACTCTGGTTTCGATACGCTCCACTTTGCTGCGCTACTCAACCGCCCTTCGCTATACTTAATACATTCCCTGTGGCGACATGGGGGCCGGATCGACGTAAATGTCCAACACCGTTGGCCCTGTGCGGCGGCAGATGGCGGCAAAATCGAGCGCGGCCCAATCCTCTTGCTTCAGTGCATCCAGCCGGGTGAGCAACTGCGCGGAGACCGTTTTGGCTGTGCCCTGCACATGCAAGTGCGCCATTGGTGACCGCGTAAAGTATTGTGGTGCGCAGGGCCAAGGTGCGCGGCCGCGGTAGGTCAATCGTGTAAATCTGCTTGATGCGCCCCGGCCGCGCCGTCATCAACGCCACCCGGTCACCGAGCATGACTGCTTCTTCGAGTGATACTGTTGCAGAGTCTTACGAAATGCCTTACGGTCTACAGGAATCTGTCATTCCTGCGCGCCCAGGGGGCACCCGAGGAATCCATTTGTTCGCTGTGGACTCCTGCCAGAGTTTACCCTCACGGAGGGGGGGCAGGAGTGACATAATCGCTTTGTAAGATAGTGCAACAGGTTCACCGGATGACAAGATGACAAACGAGCCCATGTCATTTTGTCATCCGGTCATCTTGTCCCCTTATTAATCCAGCGGGCTACGAACGCCCATGGGACCCTTGTTCAGGACGTGGGTGTAGATTTGTGTGGTTTTTACATCTTTGTGGCCCAATAATTCTTGGACAGTACGGATATCGTAGCCAGCTTCAAGGAGATGGGTGGCGAAACAATGACGAAAGAGGTGCGGAGTGACATGTTTGGCGATTTTGGTGCTTGCCGCGGCGCGCTTGAAGGCCTTTTGCAGTCCGCTAGGGTCGAGGTGGTGGCGGCGCACGAGTTTGGAGCGAGGGTCAACCGAAAAGTTTTCGGAGGGAAAGACATACTGCCAATACCACTCACGATCGGCGTTGGGATACTTGCGCGCCAGGGCAAAGGGAAGTTCGACCGAACCATACCCTTCAGCCAGGTCAGTGACGTGTTGGGTTTTTATGTTGAACAGATGCTCACGTATCAATGGCGCAACGCTTTGCGGCAACATCGTCACGCGATCCTCATTGCCTTTGGTATCACGGATCATCAGTTGATTGCGCTCGAAATCTACATCTTTCACCCGCAACCGTAGACACTCCATCAAGCGAATGCCACTGCCATAGAGCAGCTTGGCCATCATTTGGTGCAGACCGGACATTTGGCCGATGACCTGTTGTACTTCGGCTTTTGTTAAGACTACGGGGAGGCGTTTGTCTCGATTAGCGCGTACGGCATCAATATTGCCGGTTAACTCAATCAACAGCACGTTGCGGTAGAGAAAGAGCAGCGCACTGAGGGCTTGATTTTGTGTCGATGGGGAAACATTTTGTTTGACAGCCAAATGGGTTAGAAAGACTTCAATTTCCGGAGAATTCATGTCACCAGGATGGCGGATGTTGTGAAAGCGTATGTAGCGCTCAATCCAATCAACACAGGCTTTTTCTGTGCTGTAAGCGTAATTCTTGAGGCGGATGGCATCACGGACCTGGTCAAGGAGTTTTTTTTGGCTTTTGTTTCATCTTAAGGCTCGCAGGAATCTAGTTGATATTGGGATCAGAAGTTTGTATACTGGCAAATAGTACAGCGCCAGCACATTCGAGAACAAACGTTCTCGACGAAGAATAACATGCCTACGGCGTGAACGGTAGTGTCAAATCGCTGACAAATCGAAGATCAACCCCGGGATCTTATACGGACGAGTTTTGCGACAATACGCAGACGCGGCGTCTATCCTACTAAACGGATGCTGTAGTCCACGCCGAGCACACAAGGCGGCCGGGGAGATAGCAGGACGCTGGATAGACATAGTTCGGCGTATGCACGATTCGACAAGCGCGTCGGACTTTCCGAACACTCGGCGGAGAAGTCGGTGTATGCCTAAGCGTCGCAGCCCTGATCGTCCAGTGGAACGGATACCATGCAACCATGAAAAAATACATACTTTTTGATCATGATGGCGTTCTGGTGGATACTGAATTCTGGTATTACAAAGCTGGAGAACGGGCCCTGGCTGACATTGGCTTGACGTTGGATAAAGATCAATATCTCCGCGACATGACCCAGAGCATGGGCACTTGGGCGCAAGCCAGAGCGGCAGGGATTGATGAACAGACCATCAGCAGGCAGCGTGCGCGCCGTGATCTCTATTATCAGGAATATCTGCGCACAGAAGATATTGAGATTGAAGGAGTTGTTGAAACCCTTGCTGAACTGTCAAACTATGTCCGCATGGCCATCGTGACGACGGCAAAACGGGTGGATTTTGAACTGATCCATGAAAAGCGCCGGATCACCCAATTGATGGATTTCATCCTTGTTCGTGAAGACTATAACCTCGCCAAGCCGCACCCGGAACCATACCTGACCGGCTTAAAACGCTTCGGCGCCACGAAAGCAGAGACCCTGGTTGTAGAGGATTCAGCCAGAGGGCTGAACTCAGCCGTGGCGGCCGGCATTGATTGTGCCATTGTCGATAACGACTTTACAAAATCGCATGACTTCTCACAGGCTAGCTATCGCATTGAAACGCTGATTGAATTAAAAACTATTATCCTGAATTCTGCCTAAAAATTACCCATCCAGCGCAACAGAACTGGACGGACCGTTGGGTAGAGGCAACGCATAAAATGCACTTCGAGCTGACGCGGGAATGATCGGAGAACCGGCAGATAATTGGCTCCGCAGCGGCGTTTGGTTGTGATTCGACCGCACAGCGCAAGCGCTCGTTCGGTGCGGCGCAGGGAGTTAGTTGTGCGATTCCTGATGTCACTTTGTCCCCAGATGATGTGTGTTCTTACCCGTTTCATGCTAAACTAGGGATATGAGTAAGTACGAAAAACTGCTCCTGCGGCTCTTGCGGGGTACATCAGACAACAACATAGCCTTTACTGAGCTTTGCCAATTGCTGATCCATTTGGGGTTTGGCGAACGTATCCGCGGTAGCCATCATATTTTCACGAAAGTTGGCGTGGCGGAAATCTTGAACCTCCAGCCGAAACAGGATGGCAAAGCCAAACCCTATCAGGTAAAACAGGTGCGGAACCTGTTGCTTACGTATAAACTGGCAGGTGATAACCATGAATAGTCTTTATAAGTATGAAGTAATCATTTATTGGAGCGCTGAAGATGAAGCGTTCATTGCCGAGGTGCCAGAATTACCGGGTTGTGCGGCGGATGGCAACAGTTATGCGGAAGTGATGGCCAACGTCGAAATCATTATCGCAGAATGGATTGAAACCGCCAAAGCTTTGGGGCGGCATATCCCAGAACCCAAAGGGCGCTTGGTTTTTGCCTAACCCAAGCATAAGCTGGCTTGGCGCTGCCGCTGCGTAGTGATATCCGCTGGACAGCCATCGACTGTAGCTGATCCGCATAGTGCCCAGTCAGCTTTGCTTTACCCCCATTCACCATGTCAATCCACACTTGCTGTGCGCTCCCATAGGCCACATCCAGCAACCTCGGCATGAAAGCCAGCCCTTTTTCCGTCAGCCCATACACCACTTTGCGCTTATCCGCTGCATAGCGCTTTTTCGCCAGCATCCCCGCCTGTACCAGTTGCGCATGCCGGCTGGCGAGGATGTTGGTCACCATGCCTTCGTCCGCCGCGAAGAACGCCCCATAGATTTTCTTCCCAAAATCGATCCTGTTCGATGTACAGTCGCGTCTTGCTGGCGAACAGGCGACCGCAAAAGAGTAGAACCCCTCATATTTTCTTGACAAAACAGAACATCTATTCTACCATGAGTGCGGATACTTGATCAGGAGCAGGGAAGCGAATCCGCTTTCCGGTTTTGTGCTGGAAGCGCACCATAGGCGCAACCCAATTTTATAATGATCCTTGTGGTTGTCACAAGGGTACAGTTTCTACCCTAGCAAAAATGCACCTTTGTGACAGAGCCAAGAATATAAAGACAAAGGGAACGCAACCATGCGAAAAGTGATTGTGCTTGAACATCTCTCGCTGGATGGGGTATAGAGGAGCTAACAGGATGGCCAAAACGACCAATCATGGTATGAATCAGCAAAGAATTTATCGCATGGTTTTCGGCGGCGTCTATCCCTTGTACATTCAAAAAGCTGAAAAGAAGGGGCGCACCAGTGAAGAGGTGGATGAAATCATCTTTTGGCTGACGGGGTATGACAAACAGACCTTACAGCAGCAGATTGACAACAAAAGCAATTTCGAGACCTTTTTTGACCAAGCCCCGCAAATTCATCCGAATGCGGCAAAAATCACCGGTGTGGTCTGTGGGTGTCGTGTGGAAGAAATTGAAGATCAATTAGTGCAAAAGGTTCGCTACCTCGACAAGTTAATTGATGAATTGGCTAAAGGCAAAGCCATGGACAAAATTTTGCGGAAGTAGGGGACGGCTGGGATAGAATAGCCAGGACTTACGTCGCGCCCGGCGGCTGAGCTTGTCGAAGCCAGAGAGCGCGGCGTAAATCCTCATAGAATCAAGAGAGGCATCATGAAATTACTGCTCACCTCCGGGGGCGTCACGAACGCCAGCATCAGCGACGCGCTAGTCGACCTGCTGGGCAAGCCGATCGCCGAGTCCGCCGCACTCTGTATCCCGACGGCACAATGGGGCCACCCGATGTGCGGGCCGGCTTCGGCACGGGGCTTCGTCGTCGGCGGGGCCCCGTGGCACCACATGGTCGGCTTGGGCTGGAAATCGGTGGGTCTCCTCGAGCTCACCGCACTGCCCACCATTGGCGAGGCGCGCTGGGTCCCCTGGGTCCAGGAGGCTGACGTCCTGCTCGTGGACGGCGGCGACGCCACCTATCTGTGCCACTGGATGCGGAAGTCTGGATTGGCGGATCTCCTGCCATCGCTGTCCAAGACCGTTTGGGTGGGTGTGAGCGCCGGCAGCATGGTGATGACCCCTCGAATCGGTGCTTACTTCGTGGAGTGGCAGGCTGCGCCTGATGACCGCACCCTGGGGGTCGTCGACTTCTCGATCTTCCCGCACCTGGACTTTTTCCCAACGAACACTCTGGCTGACGCAGAGCGGTGGGTCGCCGACGTCGGCATCCCGGCCTACGCTATCGACGAACAGACCGCCATCCAAGTGGTCGATGGCACCGTTACAGTGATCTCTGAAGGCCAGTGGCACCGGTTGACGCCCTAATGGGATGAACCTGTTGCACTATCTTACGCAATGGGCACCCAGAGGGTTCCCGAACCCCTTGCTAACAACGAGAAGCACCCTCAGGTGCTAAGAAAATTCTCTAAGCCGCTGAGGCGGCTTCTCGTTGTTAGAGCAGGATTTTAATCCTGGTGTAAGACAAGCCAACAGTATCATGGGATGAACCTGTTGCACTATCTTACGCAATGGGCTTAAAACCCCTGGCTAATACCGAGAAGCCGACTCAGCCGCTGGCTGAATATTGCCCAGCCGCTGAGTCGGCTTTTTACTGTCAGGGCGGGATTTGAATCCCGTTTTTAAGGCGATGCAACAGATTCATGGAATACGAAAGAGCGTAGGAAGTTTCATGGCAAAAGACGTAATCACGGCTTCGATCAGTGAATATATCGATGCGGGCATGCTTGTGGGCGCAGCAACTGTGGTTTGGCAAGCTGGCAAAATAATTCACGTTGGCAGCGTAGGTTGGCGAGATATCGACCGCAAGCTGCCCGTTGCGCGGGATACCCTCTTTCGCATCGCTTCCATGACCAAGCCGATTACCGCTACGGTAGCCCTGATGTTGTACGAGGAGGGTCACTTCGCGTTGAATGACCCGATTACGCGCTGGGCACCTGAATTTGCGCAGATGCGTGTCCTGCGCAAGCGGGCCGGCGCACTTAACCAGACTGAGCCAGCCACACGAGCGATTACCTTTGAAGACCTGCTGACGCATCGTTCAGGACTGACCTATGCGGATTTTCAGTCTGGCCCCATTATGCAGGCATATAAAGAGGTGCTGGGTGGTGATATCGATAGTGAAGTGCCGCCGGATGCGTGGATTGCTAGACTTGCCGCACTGCCATTGATCGATCAACCAGGCGCGGCGTTTCACTATGGTCATTCAACCGATCTCCTCGGTTTCCTCATTGCCCGCATCGAAGATGCACCATTGGGTGATGTCTTCAAACGCCGCATTTTTGATCCGCTGGGGATGCATGACACTGACTTTACGGTTCCTTTGGCGAAACAACAACGCCAGGCCGTGCCACATGGCTTTGACGGTGCTGGCCAACTCTACGTTCGTGATGCCGGTCCAGGCAACTCGTTTCTGGCTCAACGGCCTGAGGGGATGGCCTATGTCTCTGGTGGGCAAGGGCTTTGGTCAACGCTGGATGATTATCTGACCTTTGCCCGCATGTTCGTCAGTGCGGGTACGGTGGATAGTTTCCAACTCTTACAACCGAAGACCTTGGCCTTAATGGTCACCAACTACTTGAGCGAGCAGCAACGGCTAGGGGCGGGTTCACTGCTCAATCCTGGTCATGGCTTCGGGCTGGGCGTGGCAATGGTGATTGATCCGGCGCAAGCGGGAGCGATGCCGTGCGGCGGCGGGGTGGGGGCGGTGGGCTGGCCGGGTGCCTTCGGTGGCTGGTGGCGCGCCGATCCCAACAATCATTCGGTGCTCATCTTCTTGACGCACAATATGGTTGAGCTAGATCAATTGTATGAGGGTGTCGGCCTTGGTGTCTATGAGGCAATCGCGCAGTTTCAAGCGCAAGCTGCGGCTTTGCTGCGCTGAAAGTGATCAGGCATCTTCAAAATTTAAATGATCACGAAGTGGGCAACACGCCATCCACGAAGACACACGAAGACACATGAAGAAAGGCTTTCCTTGGTGTCGCGCCTATTTGTGGATCATTATTCTCTTGGAAATGCCTAAGGGCCTGTCCAGAAATAACTTGGAGAATTTTTCCGTACGGACACGGTACACCGTGTCCGTACAATTGACTACTTTATTTCTGGACAGACCCTAAGCAACATCAGAGCAACTTACAAAACCGGCATCTGGTGCTCGGCAACTTGCCACGTGCCATTGGTTCGGCGGCGAAAAACTGATGACAATCGCAGATACTGGCGGCTACGCTTGGCGTGGATGCTGCGCATCTGTAGCCAAACACGAAGTGACTGCAAAGCAGCAAGCCAGAACCAAAAGCTATACACGGATAGAAAGGAAAGAGAGCGGGTTACATGACAAGAGCAGCAATCGCGGAGGCACGCACCTTTGACAGCTGGCAAGAGTATCAAGATGCCCTCAAGCGCACCATCGCAGGGCTAACCGCGGAACAATTGCAGCGCCGGCCTATCTCTGGTCAGCGTACGCCGGGCGAAATCGCCGAACATATTGTCTTTGGGCGCGCCCTCCATCTCTACCGCACGCTGGGCGAGGCGGCAGCAGCGTTAACGCCGCTGATCCAGTGGGGAGAGCCTGACCACCCGCCGCACACCGCCGCCGAGATTGTGCAGGGGCTAGAAGTGACCTGGCGCTTCATCACCGCTTGTCTGCTGCGCGGATCACCCACCGACCTGCTCCCTGAAGAAGAGGTGATGATTATCCAGACGATTTGGGGGCTGCTCGACCACGACCTGCCCCACGCCGGCGAACTTTCACTGCTGTTGGGCGCGAATGGTCTGCCTGGGATTGACATTTAGTGCGCAGGGAATTACTCGCAGCGGAAGAGGGCTAAACCAGCAGGAATTCACAATTTGGAAATGTGCAGTGAGCATCCCAAGATGCGAACGGTCATAGAGCGAACCAAGTTGCGCATATTGGGATGCGCAGTACATTGGTACCAAATTCAAATTGAGAATCTCTGTAAACCTAGAATCCATAGCTGAGACCAACCAGGGAGATAGACGATGAGCCTCTTTGAGCAAGTGCAAGACGGCTACATTGCCAATGATGGCGTTACCATCCACTACGTCACCATGGGCAGTGGCCCGCTCATGGTCCTGATCCACGGCTTCCCCGAATTTTGGTATTCGTGGCGGCACCAGATGCCCGCGCTGGCAGAACAATTTCAAGTCGTGGCGGTCGACCTGCGTGGCTACAATCTGAGTGACAAGCCGGCGGGGGTCGAAGCGTACAAAATGCGCCATCTTGTCAGTGATATCGTGGCGGTTATTGGGCATTTTGGGACAAATCAAGCGGTCATTGTTGGCCATGATTGGGGCGGCATGGTGGCGTGGGCGGTGGCGATGTTTCACCCCAAAGTGGTCGAGCGGCTGATCATCTGCAACTTGCCCCATCCCAGTGGGCTTGCCCGTGAATTAGCACACAACCCGCAGCAGCAGCAGAACAGCCAATACGCCCGCGATTTTCAGGAGGAAGGGGCCCACGAGCGGCTCACGGTCGATAAACTGCTTGACTGGATCGGCGACAAGGCGGCTCGCCCCCACTACCGGGAAGCCTTCCAACGTTCGGATTTTGCGGCTATGCTCAATTACTATAAGGCCAACTACCCGCGGCCACCCTATACCGAGCCGCCATCCGACTCGCCCAAAATCAAATGTCCGGTTCTGCTGATCCATGGGTTGGAGGATGCGTTTCTGTTGCCCGGCGCGCTCAATGAGACGTGGATGTGGGTGGAGCAGGATTTGACGCTGATCACCGTTCCCGGCGCGGGCCACTTTGTCCATCAGGATGCACCGGACTTTGTCACCCGGTCGATGGTAATGTGGTTGGGGCGGTGATGAGGAAAGAGACTAGCGGCGAGTAACGACTCACCCACCCCCGACCCCTCCCCGACATCAAGGAGGGGAGAGGTTGCCGCATTCTTGTTGGTTTAAAAGGAGTTCATCATGCTCGAAAAGCTTCAGTCTGCCCTTGACCATGAAATCGCTACTTATGTCACTAGAAACCCCCGCTCGCACGCGATGTTTAAACGGGCGAAACGGTCGCTGCGGGCGGCAACACGCGCAGCGGTGCGCACATGGAACCCTTCCCTCTCTACGCCGACAGCGGCGAGGGGATCCATCTGATCGACCTCGACGGCCACCGGCTGCTCGATTTTGTCAACAACAACATCTCGCTGATGTTGGGGCACGCCCATCCCGCGGTGGTTGCAGCGCTGCAAAAACAGATCGGGCGCGGCACCGGCTTTCATCGGCCGCTAGCATTGGAAGTAGAAATGGCCGAGTTGTTGCGCGAACGGATCCCGTCGCTCGAACGGCTGCGCTTTTGCAGCTCGGGCAGCGAAGCGGTGCTCAACGCGCTGCGCGCGGCCAAAGGCTTTACCGGCAAGCATAAAATCGCCAAATTTGAAGGGGCCTATCACGGCGTCGGCGAATATATAAACGTCAGCCACCTGCCGCTGCTCAGCGCGCATCTGGGAGCGACCGATGCGCCGCGCGGTTTGCCCTCGTCGGCGGGGACCTCACCTTCGGTACTCGATGAAGTGATCATCCGGCCCTTTAACGATGTGGCGGCCTGCGAGCGGATCATCCGCGAGAACCAGGCCGAGTTGGCCGCGGTGATCGTCGACCCGCTCTCCACCGGCGCGGGCATGACCTTACCCGTTGATAGTTTTCTGACCGATTTGCGGCGGATCACCGAGGAAGCCGACGTGCTCCTCATCTTTGACGAGATCATCCGTTTCCGCGTAGCACGCGGCGGTAGCCAGGAACTCTACGGCGTACGCCCCGACCTCAGCTGCCTCGCCAAGGTGATTGCCGGCGGCACCCCCGCTGGTGCCTTCGGTGGCCGCGCCGACATCATGGCGCTCTTTGACCCCACCGCCGCTGGTCCGCACGGCGGCGCGCAGATCCAACAGTCCGGCACCTACCATGCCAACCCGCTCTCGGTGGTGGCCGGCATGGCCACGTTACAGCAGTTACCCCCCGCAGTCTACGCCCGTTCTTCTTCCCTCTGGTCAGAAAACAAGTTCGCTGATCGTTCTGCCTCCGCACAGTATATTAGGTCGATTCCATAAACTGAAGTTGTATTTCAAAATCACCTCTACTGTTGTCTCCTTTTTGAACGCGTCTTCTGTTTTTGAGTTTGTGATATATTTTTCCGCGCGGCGTTAACCCCCAAAGTCAACCGATATTGATCAATTCCTGCGCATACGACCACTGGATCTTGATCTTTTCTTGATACCCACACAACTTTTCTTGATCCTTCCTTGACCAACTTCGCTGTACACTTTTCGGCGGAGCGTGTAGATGCGCAATGGTTGCTCCGAGGTGAAGAGTGCAAACGACAGCTTCTCTTTTGGGGAAGCGCGCACAAAGTGCATCTACGATTGTCGCGCAAGTCAATGGTTATACCGAGCAAGGCCCGGATAGCTTGAATAAGGCTATTCCAAAGAATAACATACGCCATCCTCCGTAGGGGCGGCCGCAAGGGGCCGCCTCTACGGAGAATTTATTTTCTTGCTATGGCCTAATAGCTTGAATGTGGAAGGAATGATTTTATGAGTTTGAGTTATGGTGAAATTAAGCGGGCGCTGATTGGCAAACCCTTCCCAACCAGCGCCGAGATGCACGAGCGGCTCGACAAAATCCGCGCCTTGGCTGTCTTCGCCTCTGACCCCATCAGCAGCAATGCCTATGCGACGGAAGCGATCATGGGGGTCTTGATTTTGCTGGGGAGCGGTGGCCTTTCGATGACGATGCCCATTGCTCTAGGAATTGCTTTACTTATTTTAATTGTCATTTTCAGCTATACCCAAACAATTTTACACTACCCAGAGGGCGGTGGTGCCTATACAGTGGCCAAAGATAATCTGGGCACGATGCCGTCCCTCTTTGCCGCCGGCGCGCTCTTAACCGATTACGTCTTAACCGTTTCGGTCTCGGTTTCAGCAGGAATTCGGGCGCTAACTTCAGCCTTTCCTCTCCTCTTTGACTATCGCGTTGCGCTCGCCGTGACCGCAATCATCCTGCTCACCTGGATCAATCTACGTGGCGTGCGCGAAAGTGGCACTGTCTTTGCGCTGCCGACCTATGCCTTTGTCGGCGGTGTACTTGTGATGATCATCATCGGGCTGGCGCGCTATTTTTCGTTCCCAGGAACGGTGCCCTTGGAAGGGCATGCGCTGCACCTGGAGCCGGTCTATTCGGTGACTGGCTTTGCCTATCTCTGGTTGATCATGCGCGCCTTTGCTGGGGGCTGTACGGCCCTAACGGGGATCGAAGCAATCAGCAACGGCGTGCAGGCCTTTAAGCCACCAGAAGCGGTCAACGCCGTCAAGACAATGGTCTGGATGGGCGTCATGGCGATGTCGCTCTTCCTGGGCATCTCTTTCCTGGCCACCCATTTGGCGATTGTCCCAAGTGAAGCCGATAGTGTCCTTTCACAGATGACGCGCCTGGTGACCGGCGATGGCCCTCTCTACTACTGGGTCCAATTCTTTACGATGATGATTCTCGTGCTGGCCGCCAACACGGGGTATCAAGACTTTCCGCGCCTCAGTTCGTTTCTGGCCGCCGATGGCTTCCTGCCCCGCTGGATGCAAAATCGTGGCGACCGCCTGGTCTATAGCTCCGGCATTGTCGTGTTGGCGATCCTGGCCTCGATCTTGGTCGTGATCTTTCGTGCCGACGAGATTGCCATGTTGCCACTCTATGCCCTCGGTGTCATGTTGAGCTTTACCCTCTCACAGGCCGGCATGGTGCACTTGATGGGTAAGGTGCGCCGTGTGCCGGCTGGCGAAAAATTCCATACCGGTGCCACAACCATTCATTACGAGCCAAATTGGTGGTGGAAGCGTGGCGTGAACGCGCTGGGTTCCGTCACGACGGGTATCGTCTTTATCGTCCTGGTGGCGACCAAATTTGTCGAAGGAGCCTGGATCATTGCCATCGCGATCCCCTTGATCGTCCTGATGCTCAAGAGTATTCGTGGCCACTATGCCCACGTCGCCGAAGCGTTGCGCACATCAAATCTGACCCCCTCCGATTTGCATGAGATTGCCGATGTTGCGATCGTTCCGGTGGCCGATGTCCATCGCGGTACGCTGCGCGCGCTCAAGTATGCCAAACGCATTTCCAGCCATGTGCGCGCCGTTTGCGTCAGCACATCGGAGGAACAGCGTGCCCGTATAGAGCGGCGCTGGAACCGTTTCCCTGAGCTGACAGCGGGCGTAGAGTTAATCGTGATTGACTATGAGTTCCGCGATGTATTGGAGCCATTAATCCACTATATCTGCCACGCCAACAATGTGGAATTTGCCGATCAATTGACCACGGTCGTCATACCAGAATTTATCTCAGCCTCATTGCCCGCGCAACTGCTGCATAACCAAACGGCGAATATTTTACGTATGCGTCTGCGGGCAGAAGAAGATCTGGTAATTATTGACGTGCCCTACTTGATCAAGGCGAATCATGAATCTTGACAGTTTCTTGATCCCCGTGGCCATTTCTCTAACACCCTGCTGATACACAACTTGCTATACTCTTTGAAAGGTTGTTGTGGATCGTGCTAAAGTGTCTAGTACGCAACGGCGTAAATAAGCCTAGAGTCCTGTCATTCTGAAGGGCAGCTTTTTGCCCGGAAGAATCTCCAAGTTAACTATTGGTCTATTTACGCCGCACTGTACTAGTATAGCGCGGCACAAACAAATCAATAGTAAGACAGTAAGACGGTGCGACAGTAAAACAGTGAGGCGGTGAATGACCGACTGGCTCACCGTCTCACCGTCTCACCGTCTCACTGCCTCACTGTCTCACTGTCTTGCTGCTATGGGCTTACGTAGGCCGTTTTCTACCAGTAGGATGTTGGGAAATATATCGTCTTCTACAAAGAGGAGAAGTGTACGAATGATTATTGAATCGACGTGGACCAATGTTGCGTGTGTCTATCTGCTCGACACCGGCATGACCATCGGGGATAGCTCACGCCTATCGACACCGGCGACCCTTGCGTTGCCGAGCATTTTGCACAATACCATGGCAACGCACATCGAAGCCGACTCTGTGCAGATCACCTTCCCTACGATTAATACGCTGCGGATCAACTGGCACCGTAGAAATGGGGATCATAGTACGCCGCTCCGCCAAGGTAGCCTGATTTACAGTGGCGCGTTTCTCATTGTCGAGTGTTGAGTTTGTGTGGCAGATCGGATATGAAGGAAAGAATTGCAATGAATGGAGGCTTGTGGATCCTCGTTGTTGATGCTGATCAACAGATGCGCCGTTTTCTCCAATGCAAGTTGACCGCCAATGGCTACTGTATCTATGCGGTGGGCACAGGGCAAGCAACCTTGGCCAAGCTTGCGCAGATCCACCCCGACTTGATCATTCTGGATTTGGATCTCCCCGATATGCAGCCGCTCTCCCTCTTAACGCTATTGCGTGAGCGGACAAAGGTCCCACTACTTGTTACATCCATGCACGCCACCAGCGCGGAGCAAATTGCGGCATTGGATGCCGGGGCCGATGATTTTCTGACCAAACCGTTGCGCATTGACGAATTACTGGCCCGTATACGTGTTGCCCTACGTCATCTCCAGCCAAACGCCCAATCCTCAATTTTTACCCACGGCGATCTCCAAGTGGATTTGACGCGGCGTTTGGTAACGATAAAAGGGGAACGGGTAAAGCTGACCCCCCATGAATATGCCATCCTGCGTCTGTTGGTGCAAAATGTGGGGATTGTCTTAACTCACCGCCAGATCCTTAGCACGGTTTGGGGTCCGGCCCATGCCAACGAAACGCACTACGGTCGTGTCTATATTGCACAACTTCGCCAAAAATTAGAGACGAATCCCCAATCACCTCAGCTAATCCTTACCGAACCGCGCATCGGCTATCGGCTAACGCTACCAGATCCTTCTACACGGCCACGGTAACATTTCTACATCCCTACTTCAACTTTGACTGTGACGACTCTCTTTTCTTCGTGTGTCTTCGTGCACTTTGTGGATAATTACTCATGTTGCGTAGCAATAATTACGGTCTCGAGTACGCCGCATCTGGGGATGCGGCGTACTCGAGTAGCCCATTTCTCTGCGGCTAACAGTGCGTAACATGAGATAATTATTTCTTCCGAATGGCCTCAATGGCAGTGGGGATGGGATTGGGCTGAATCGGCAACGTTGATTTTATCTTGATCTGATCGCTCCCTATTTTGATCCACCCCTGACATCATGCGTGCTATGCTATCGATAGCCAGAGTTGGCATTGCTGGAAATGGTTTCTGGCGAGATAGTGAACAGGGAAAATCTAATGATAATGGCACATGGATTGGGCTGGTTGATTGGAATCGCTTGTTTGCTCTACTTTTTTGTTGCGCTCCTGCGACCAGATTGGTTCTGATCGAGCGTAAGTACAAGAAAATAAATCATTGGGAAATGTCATTCCTGCGAAGGCAGGAATCCATGCGTTCACCGGAGGCGGGACATCTGCTTTCGCAGTGGTTGCCCTCATGCCGATGGAGAATGACAAAATACCAGTTTGGCTCTTATAGCGTCTTATAGAACTCATGTTACGCGGCAACGATTATGGTCTCGAGTACGCCGCATCCCCAGATGCGGGTCCATCCGCATCTGGGGATGCGGCGTACTCGAGTAGCCCGTTTCTCTACGGCTAACAGTGCGTAACATGAGTTATAGAAAGTAAGAAGGTATATGGATGATCACTGAACTTTGGCTAGCAGCTATTGTGGCGTTATTGCTCTTGCTTTATTTGATTTACGCATTGCTCTTTCCGGAGAGATTTTAATGATGAATACAACCGATTGGCTCCAAATTGTTCTGTACTTTGGCCTGTTGATCCTCTGTACGCCACTCCTTGGCAGCTATATGGCGCGTGTCTATCAAGGGCAACGCACCTGGCTCTCACCGCTGCTGCTGCCGTTGGAACGGGGTATCTATCGGCTCGCCGGTGTCAACCCAACCGCTGAAATGAGCTGGAAAGGCTATCTCGTGGCGCTGTTGACCTTTAACCTGACTGGCTTTCTGCTCCTGCTCTTGCTGCAACTGCTGCAAGGCCACCTACCCATGAATCCCACCCATCTGCCCAATGTTGGCTTTCTGTTGGCTTTTAACACAGCTACCAGCTTTATGACCAACACCAACTGGCAAGCCTATGGCGGCGAGAGCACGATGAGCTATCTGACGCAGATGCTCGGCCTCAACGTGCAAAACTTTGTCAGCGCAGCCACCGGCATGGCTGTGGTCATTGCGTTGACACGTGGGCTGGCGCGCCGTAGCGGTCAGACGCTGGGCAACTTCTGGGCCGATCTGGTACGGGGTACGCTTTATATGCTGATCCCGCTCTCGTTGCTGCTGGCTGTGGTGCTGGTGAGCCAGGGCGTTATCCAGAATTGGCAACCCTATGTGGAGGCGCGTACCTTGGCGGGTGCCACGCAGCTGTTGCCACAAGGACCAGCCGCGTCGCAGATCGCGATCAAGCAGATCGGCACCAACGGTGGTGGCTTCTTCAACACCAATAGCACCCACCCGTATGAGAATCCGACGCCGCTCACCAACTTTTTAGAGATGTTCGCCATCCTGTTGATTCCAGCCGCGCTTACTTACACTTATGGGGTCATGGTCGGCTCGGTTCGCCAAGGCTGGGTCATCTTTACGGCTATGCTGATCCTCTTTTTGGTTGGCTTTGGCGTTATGCTGGCGGCTGAAACCACCCCCAATCCGATCTTGGGCAGCGCACAACTATTCGAAGGGAAGGAATTGCGCAACGGCATTGCCAGCAGTGTACTCTGGGGCGCGGCCACCACGGCCGCGTCCAACGGTTCGGTCAACGCCATGCACAGCAGTTTTAGCCCGTTGGCCGGTGGCATGGCACTGTTGAATATTCTGTTGGGCGAAGTGATCTTTGGCGGGGTCGGTGCTGGCCTTTATGGCATGGTCATCTTTGTGATTTTGACCGTCTTTATTGCGGGATTGATGGTGGGGCGCACTCCCGAATATCTGGGCAAAAAGATCGAAGCGTTTGAGATCAAAATGGCCACCGTTGCCGTGCTCTTACCCAGCGCCTGCATCCTACTCTTTACTGCCCTTGCTGTTGTGACGGAGCTGGGCTTGGGCAGCCGCGCCAACCGCGGCCCCCATGGCCTGACCGAAATTCTCTATGCCTTTGCATCGGCTGCCGGCAACAACGGGAGTGCCTTTGCCGGGCTCAACGCCAACACGCCCTTTTACAACAGCTTGCTGGCCATCGCCATGTGGATCGGGCGCTTTGGCGTCATTATCCCGGCGCTGGCGATTGGCGGCAGTATGGCGGGCAAGAAAGTCGCGCCGCCCTCACCCGGCACCTTTCCCACTGATGGGACGCTCTTTGTGCTCCTGCTCATCGCCATTATCGTGATCGTCGGCGCGCTGACCTTCTTCCCAGCACTCAGCCTGGGGCCAATTGTGGAGCAACTGCTCATGCAGGCTGGTCGTACTTTTTAAGATCGCAACGATTCACCCCACCCCCGGCCCTCCCTGACATTAAGGCTTACTTTTACCCATATCTTTGTGGGCCGGTGGTAGGGTCGCGTTCCGGGGACGGCACAGATGCGCTCTGGTAACGCATCTGTGCCGTCCCCGGAACGCCACGCTCGCCGCACACTTGTGGGTAATGGTAAGGACATTAAGGAGAGGTGACTACTCCTCCCTTGCTTGCAGGGGAGGTTGGGAGGGGGTGCCTGAATCGTTGTTTGGTATCAAGCAATATGAGGATATTTATGCAAACAAAAACGACATCGCGTCCGCTCTTTGATGGGCCAATTGTGGGGCGAGCGCTGGTTGATGCGCTGCGCAAGCTGGATCCCCGCCAGCAGGTGAAAAATCCAGTAATGTTTGTCGTCGCGGTCGGGGCACTCTTTACAACCGGGATCCTGCTGCGTGATCGATTGACTGGGGAGGAAGCGCTGACCTTTAATCTGCAGATCGCGCTCTGGCTCTGGTTTACCGTCCTCTTTGCCAACTTTGCCGAAGCAATGGCCGAAGGGCGTGGCAAGGCGCAGGCCGACAGCTTGCGCCGCACGCGCACCCAGATGATGGCGCGACGGCTGGTGGGCGAACGCGAGGAGCGTGTGCCTGCCCCTGCATTGAAAAAGGGTGATCTGATCGTCTGTGAGGCGGGCGATCAGATCCCTGGCGACGGCGAGGTGGTCGAGGGGATTGCCAGTGTCGATGAATCGGCGATTACTGGCGAATCGGCCCCAGTGATCCGGGAGAGTGGCGGCGATCGCAGCGCCGTGACTGGCGGCACCCGCGTGCTCAGCGATCGGATCGTCATCCGGATCACCACGGAAGCGGGCAACAGCTTTCTAGACCGCATGATTGCGTTGGTCGAAGGGGCCAAGCGCCAAAAGACGCCGAACGAAATTGCGCTCACCATTCTTCTCTCTGGCCTGACGATTATCTTTTTGCTGGCGGTCGTTTCGCTCAAGGCCTTTGTTCTCTACAGCGAACATGAGTCGGGGTTGGCCGGTACGACGATTGTTGCCACGGCCGCTACTGTACCAGTCTTGATTGCGCTGTTGGTCTGCCTAATTCCAACCACGATTGGCGGCCTGCTCAGCGCGATTGGGATTAGCGGCATGGACCGCATGATCCAGCGCAATGTGTTGGCGACGAGCGGACGCGCAATCGAAGCCGCCGGTGATATCGATGTGCTGCTCCTCGACAAGACAGGCACGATCACCTTGGGCAATCGCATGGCGACCAACTTTGTCAGCAGCGGTGGGGTGACACTAGCGCAGCTGGCCGAAGCGGCACAACTCTCGTCGCTGGCCGATGAGACGCCGGAAGGGCGCTCGATTGTCGTATTGGCCAAAGAAAAGTTCAACCTGCGCGGGCGCGAATTGAGTCACGCGCAGACGAACTTTGTGCCCTTTACCGCGCAAACCCGCATGAGTGGCGTCGACTTTCCGCGGCTCAACGGTACGCCTGCCCGCTACATTCGCAAAGGCGCGGCCGATGCCGTACGTGGCTATGTGCAGAGCGCCGGTGGTACTTTCCCGGCCGATGTGCAGGAAGCGGTTGATCAGATTGCCCGCCACGGTGGTACCCCACTGGTGGTGGCCGAAAATAGTTCTGTGTTGGGGGTGATCGAGCTAAAGGATGTGGTCAAGGGGGGCATCCACGAGCGCTTTGCCCAACTGCGCCAGATGGGGATTCGCACGGTGATGATCACCGGTGACAACCCGCTGACCGCCGCCGCGATTGCCGCCGAAGCGGGTGTCGATGACTTTATGGCCGAAGCCACCCCCGAAGATAAGCTCGTGCGCATCCGCCGCGAACAGGCCGCCGGCCACCTCGTTGCTATGACCGGTGACGGCACCAACGATGCCCCGGCATTGGCCCAATCCGATGTCGGGGTCGCCATGAACACGGGCACACAAGCCGCGCGCGAGGCGGGCAATATGGTCGATCTAGACAGTGATCCGACGAAATTAATCGAAGTTGTCCAAATCGGCAAACAACTGCTCATGACCCGTGGCGCACTGACCACCTTTAGTATTGCCAACGATGTGGCCAAATATTTCGCCATCCTACCGGCACTCTTTGCTACGCTCTATGCGACCAATGGTGCTGCCGGTCCGCTCGCCAGTCTTAACATTATGGCGCTGGCTACCCCACAAAGTGCCATCTTGAGCGCCACTATCTTCAATGCACTGGTGATCATCGCCTTGATTCCACTGGCCCTGCGTGGCATCAACTACCGCCCCATGAGTGCGGCTGCCGCCCTACAACGCAACCTGTTGCTCTTTGGGTTGGGCGGGCTCATTGCCCCGTTTATTGGCATCAAAGTGATCGATCTGCTGTTGGTGGCGCTGGGGCTGGCGTAGATGGGAAGGTCTCCCCTCAGCCGCACTGATTGAAATCAGTGGCTGGTAGAGAAAGTACGCTCAAGCGCACTGGACTACTAGCCTGCTTTAGCGGGCTTTCTCTACCAGCCACAGGGCTTCAGCCTGTGGTACCAATGAACGAATTTATTTGTTAACTTCCATCAGTTTTCATCAGCGGGCGCTGTTGGCTAGCCAGGGGATGAAAGCCCCTGGTGGTGCCGGGGATGGGATAAACAGTCACAATAGACATTATAGGGATTCAAATTTTGACAAGATTTACAGGATTTACAAGATTGAGTAGACTCGTGTACAACGCCAGAAAAATCTTGTGAAGCTTGTGAATCCTGTCTAATCCTCATAAAGTTTAATATAAGAAAGATTGAAGAAGATTTATGGTTACACAACTAATTTTCCCAGCTGTACGCATGGTACTCGTCCTAACCTTCTTGACTGGCTTGATCTATCCCGGTCTTGTCACCTTGGTGGCGGCACCGCTCTTTCCGACGCAAGCAGAAGGTACCTTGCTCGATGTCGATGGGGTGATTGTTGGCTCGGCGTTGGTGGGGCAGGCCAATGGGGATGCGCGCTACTTTTGGCCGCGCCCCTCGGCGGTCAACTATATGGCCGGCAGCAACGGCACCAACCTTGGCTCTTCCGGCGCCACAAACGCTGGGCCAACCAATGGCGATCTGGCCGCTACCGCTGCCGCACGCGCAGACGCATTCCGCACCGCCAACGACCTGAGCGCTGATACGCCTGTGCCCGCTGAAATGCTCTTTGCTTCCGGCAGCGGGCTCGACCCGCACATCAGCCCCGCGGCTGCCTTGCTCCAGGTAAAGCGAGTAGCCCGCGCCCGCGGGCTCAATCCGACGATGGTCGCTGACCTGGTGGCGGTCCACACGGAAGGCGCGCAATGGGGCTTCTTGGGGCCGCAGCGCGTCAACGTGCTGTTGCTCAATTTAGCGCTGGATCGGGTAGAATAGGGGGAGAGGGAGGGGACAAGATGACAAGATGACAAGGCGACAAAATGACACTGTTGGCGAATTCGCCGAGAAATGAATTTCCGGCTAAAACCTAAAGTCGGCTAAAACCCGACTATGGGGGATGCCAGTCCACTTCAGTGGACTTTGGCTCTCAGCCTGCACTTTAGCCGAGAAATGAATTTCCGGCTAAAACCTAAAGTCGGCTAAAGCCCGACTATGGGGGATGCCAGTCCACTTCAGTGGACTTTGGCTGTCAGCCTGCACTTTAGTGCAAGGCAGACCAATTCGCCAACAGGATCACAAAATGACAAAGCCACAGGGCGACAATATCTTCTTGTCCCGTGTCCCGTGTCCCGTGTCCCGTGTCTCATCTCCCGTCTCTATGATTACTATGTTCAATAACCAACGACCCAATCCCGATGCCCTGCTGGCTGCCGTCCATAAAGAGGAGGAGCGGCAGCAACGGGGCAAATTGAAGATCTTTTTTGGCATGGCGGCTGGTGTGGGGAAAACGTACACCATGCTGATGGACGCGCACACCCGGCAGGACGAAGGGGTCGATGTGGTGGTCGGCTATGTGGAGACCCATGGCCGGCGCGAGACGGATGCGTTGCTGGTCGGCTTGGCGATCATCCCCCGTCAGTCACTGGATTATCGCGAGGTACGTCTAGAAGAGATGGATTTGGACGCCATTTTACAGCGCCAGCCGCAATTGGTGTTGGTCGATGAATTTGCGCATAACAATGCACCAGGCAGCCGCCATCGCAAACGCTACCAGGATGTGATCGAATTGCTCGATGCCGGTATCGATGTCTATACTACGGTTAATGTGCAGCATTTCGAGAGCCGGGCCGATACGGTACGCCAGATCACGGGCATTGCGGTCCACGAAACCATCCCCGATTCGCTCCTCGATCTAGCCGAAGCGATCGAACTGATCGATCTCTCGCCGGCCGATCTGCAAAAGCGGCTGAGTGAAGGCAAGGTCTACACAGCAGAGCGGGCAGATGTCGCTGCCAATAATTTCTTCCGCACCGGTAATCTTACCGCACTGCGTGAAATGGCGCTGCGGCTAACAGCTGAGCATGTGGATCATCAGTTGCAAGATTATATGCAGCTAAAGCAGATCGCCGGACCGTGGAAGTCAAGCGAACGACTCATGGTGGCGGTCGGTGCTAGCCCCTATTCGGAACAGTTGATCCGCTGGACGCGACGCATGGCCTACGCGTTGGAAGCGCCTTGGCTGGCGGCCAATGTCGAGACGGCAACCCCTTATGCGCCAGAGTTGCAACGGCTCCTGGCGCGCAATCTGGCTTTGGCGCGTGAGCTTGGCGGTGAGGTTGTCACGGCGGCAGGGGAAGATGTGGGGGCGGCGCTGCTGCGCTTGGCGCGCGAACACAATGTGTCGCAGATTGTCATGGGCAAGCCGCGCCACAGCGCCTGGCGCGGCTTGCTGCGCGGTGGCTCCCTGGTCGATCAACTGATCCGCAACAGTGGAGATATTGATATTTATGTAGCCACTGGTGAGATCCCTGCCCCAAAGGGTTCCCTCTTACCGCCGCGTGGCTGGTTTAATTCCCGATCGACCGGATCGCAATATTTGTTGGCCTTGCTCTTTGTTGGCATTGTTACTGGGATCAATTGGATACTGTTGCGCACCGTGCCCCGCTTAGATTACCAGGTTGTTGGGTTGACGGAACTGTTGGCGGTGCTGCTGGTGGCTGTCTACGGGGGGCGCGGTCCGGCCCTCCTGGCCGCGGCGGTGAGTGCCATCTCCTTTAACTTCTTTTTTATTGTGCCGCGCTACACCTTTGTGATTGCCCAATTACAGGATACGATTCTGATTGGCCTTTACTTTCTGATCGCCATCTTTGCTGGCAATCTCACGGCACGCATTCGCCTGCAAGAAAAGCTGGCCCAAAGCAATGTGCAGCGGATTATGGCGCTCTATCGGTTGACCCGGGAAACCGCAACGGCCCCCGATTTGGATGCCATTCTAGAGACGGCCATTACGCAACTTCAGCAACTTTTCGCCGCCGAAGTTGCGATCCTCTTGGCACCGACCGGAAGTTTGGAGCGTCAATCGCATGGCATTGGTACGCTGCGATTGAACGAAAAATCGATCAGCGTTGCCACCTGGGTCTTTCAACATGGCCGACCTGCCGGCCGTGATACCGACACGCTGCCGTCGGCGTCGGCGCAATTTCTGCCGTTGCGCACCCCGCAGCGCGTTGTTGGGGTGCTGGGGATCCAACTCCGTGACAACAGCCACTTGCGTTATGACCAGGAGATGCAACTGGAGACCTTTGTCAATCAGATCGCGCTGGTGGTCGAACGTCAACTCTTAAATGAAGCGTCACGTCAATCGGCGTTGTTGCAGGAGTCAGAACGGCTGCACACTACCCTGCTCAACTCGATCTCGCACGAACTGCGCACGCCCATCGCGACGATTACCGGGGCCACGGAGATCTTGCGCAACCCTGCTGCCACCAGTGCCGCTGATCGTCAACATTTGCTGGCTGATATCAGCGACGGTGCGCGACGCCTCAATCACCTGGTCGAAAATTTACTGGATATGTCGCGTTTGGATGCCGGTCGACTGCAACTCAAGGCCGATTGGTGCATGGTGGCCGATGTCGTCAGTGTGGCGGTGCAGCAGTTGCAAGAGTGCCTTTCGCAGCGGCCCCTCACCATTGACATCACGCCGGATCTGCCATTGGTGCAGATGGATTTTGTACTGATCGAGCAAGTGCTGGTCAACTTGCTGCACAACGTCTGTAACTATACGCCGGCCGGTTCGGCGGTTGCGATCCGTGCGTGGATCGACCAGGGCTGGCTCTATCTAACGGTAGCGGACCGAGGAGCGGGCATTCCGGCTGAGCAGATCGAACGCATCTTTGATAAATTTTATCGCGTGCCAGGGACGGCGACGGGGGGGACCGGTCTGGGGCTTTCGATCTGTCGTGGGTTGATCCAAGCTCATGGCGGGAAACTCACCGTGGAGAATTCTGCGGAAGGCGGCGCTTGTTTTCTGATTACATTGCCGGCGCTCATTGCGCCCCCACCGGTCAAGGAGGCTGACCTTGCGTGAGAAATTGCAGGTATTGGTAGTCGACGACGAAGTACAGATTCGGCGTTTTCTCAAAATTAGTCTAGAGGGTAGCGGCTATGCGGTCCATGAGGCCGGGACGGGCCAGGAAGGGCTTTTTATTGCCGCCAAAGCACGCCCCGATCTGATCATCCTCGACTTGGGGCTGCCCGATCTCGACGGGATCGAAGTGCTGAAGCAACTGCGCGAGTGGACCCAGATGCCCGTCATCATTCTATCGGTACGCGACGCCGATCAAGAAAAAGTCGCCGCGCTGGATGCCGGGGCCGATGACTATCTAACCAAGCCCTTTAGCACGGACGAGTTGTTGGCGCGGCTGCGCGTGGCCTTACGTCATGCCCAGCCCGCGCCCGATCTACCGATTTTTAGTGCCGGCGCGCTCCAGGTTGATCTGACGCGACGATTGGTGACGCTACAGGGCGAACTCGTCAAATTGACACCGACCGAGTACGCGCTGCTGCGGCTGATGATCCAACATGCCGGCCGCGTGTTGACCCACCGTCAGATCCTCAAGGAGGTGTGGGGGCCGGCTTATGTGGAAGAGACACACTATTTACGCGTCTATTTTGCGCAACTGCGGCAGAAGCTAGAGCAGAATCCGGCTTTGCCACAGTTGCTGATTACCGAGCCCGGGGTAGGCTATCGACTGGTTGTGCCGAGTTGAAGAGTTGTCGGCGGGGCCAGGAGAGCCGCGCCCTCTTGCACTCGCTAACGACGAAGCGGAATGATGGACATGGGCATTGCACAGCATACGCTTAGCGCAGCAACCGAGTGGTGGGGGCTATGGAGTAACGGTAAAATTTATGAAGCAGCTACCGCTGTACCGGTATATAAAATGCCCTGCTATCCTAAAGTCGATAGCAGGGCAAAATTTTTGGCCATCACAGATCGATACATCTGTTGTCTGTAGTATAGTGGATTTACATCACAAAATCCATAGATATTGCTTTTTAATTCTCTTGCAATTTCTACGCCTTTTTTGCCCCTCTTTGGTGATTGCCCTTTGCGCGTAGACTCTCTATACTAGCCCGGCGTGGATCACTGGGCGGGAGTGACCGCAGCGCAACCAGGTTCAATGCGTTGCTGCGATACTACCTGATCGCGCGGCAATGGCGCTTGCAGAGCGATTGCGTGTGGGCTAGACTTATACTGTGAATTGCCAAGGGAGAGAAACGAATGAGTTCATGGGTACTCGGTTTTCAAGAGATGGATCAGACAAAACGAGCGGTCGTTGGGGGCAAAGGCGCAAACCTGGGTGAGCTTGCCAAGATCCCAGGAATTCGCGTACCTGATGGCTTCTGTGTTTCGGCGGCAGCCTTTCAAAGCGTGGTGGAGCAAAGAACGACGGTTACGGCATACCTAGATCAGTTGTCACAGCTCCAAGTGGCCGATCGCGATAAGATCGGACACCTTTGTACTGAACTGCGCCGGATCATTGAAGAGATCGCCATTCCAGAAGCCCTTGCGCAAGAGATTACCAACCACCTCGCCACGCTAGGTGAGGACAAGGCCTATGCCGTACGCTCCAGCGCAACAGCAGAGGATCTGCCGACCGCCTCCTTTGCCGGCCAGCAGGATACCTATTTGAACATTAGCGGCAAGGCTGCGATCCTGAAGCATATCAGCAAGTGCTGGGCTTCGCTCTTTACCGAACGGGCTGTCATCTACCGCATCCAAAACGGCTTTGACCACCGCAAAGTCCACCTGGCGGTGGTGGTACAGAAGATGCTCGTGCCCCAGGCGGCAGGCATTCTATTTACCGCTGACCCCATCACTGGCAATCGCAAAGTGCTGTCGATTGACGCCAGCTTCGGCCTGGGGGAGGCGCTGGTCGCCGGTGTGGTAAATGCGGATAATTACAAAGTGCGTGACGGTAAGATTGTCGATAAGCAGATTGCGACCAAGAAGTTGGCAATTAATGCGGCAACCGATGGCGGCACGCAAGAAGAGCTAATTGCACCTGAACAGCAAAATCAGCCAGCACTGGCAGATGAGAAAATCATAGAGCTTGCGCAGATAGGCAGAACGATCGAGGAACATTTCGGTTGCCCCCAGGACATTGAATGGTGTTTGGTAGATGATGAAATTTACATCGTCCAGAGCCGGCCGATCACGACCTTATTTCCGATTCCTGAAGCGAATGATTCTGAAAATCATCTCTATATCTCGGTCGGCCATCAACAGATGATGACCGACCCCATGAAACCATTGGGGATTTCTGTACGGCAGTTAACCGCCGGCCGCCCCATGTATCAAGCGGGTGGCAGGATGTTTGTGGATGTCGCTGCGGATCTGGCTTCACCGGCCAGAAGACATATGCTTGTCAATGTCCTGGGTGACTCCGATCCGCTCATCAAAAGTGCACTCTTGACCATTCTGGAGCGGGAAGATTTTATCCAATCGTCGCCGAATGATAGCCCACAACCTAATCACGGGCCGCTTCGTGGCGATCAGTCGGTGCCGAATTATCAAGTACTAAACGAGTACGACCCGGCAATCGTCGGTGAGTTGATCGGGCGTAGTCAAAGTGCAATCGAAGCGCTAAAGCAGCAGATCCAATCAAAATCAGGATCGGAGATGATAGCATTTGTGCTGGAAGATCTCGAACAGTTGCGGAAAAGTCTGTCCGATCCTCAAAGTTTTGGCGTATTTATGAGCGCGATGAATGCGTCTACCTGGATCAATCAGAAAATGCAGGAGTGGCTGGGGGAAAAAGGCGTAGCAGACACGCTCACCCAATCTGTCCCCAACAATGTTACTTCGGAAATGGGGCTGGCCCTACTCGATGTCGCCGATCTGATTCGGCCTTATCCAGAAGTTGTTGCGTATTTGCAAGGGGTGACCGATGATGACTTTCTGGATGAGCTGGTGAAGCTCGAAGGTGGCCAGGAAGCCCGGGATGCGATTGATGCTTACCTCGATAAATACGGCATGCGCGGTGTCGGTGAGATCGATATTACAAGGCCGCGCTGGCGCGAACAACCAACGCTGCTTGTCCCCTTGCTGCTCGGTAACATCAAAACCTTTGCGCCTGGGGAAAGCCGTCGCCGGTTTGAGGGAGGGCAACAGCAAGCGTTGCAAAAAGAAGCAGAGCTGCTGGGCCGATTGCAGCAACTGCCGGATGGTGACCAGAAAGCCGCAGAGACAAAACGCATGATCGACTTGGTCCGGAATTTAATCGGTTACCGAGAATATCCGAAATACGACCTCGTGAGTCGCTATTTCGTCTACAAACAGGCGCTACTAAAAGAAGCGGAAGGACTCGTCAAAGCGGGTGTGCTTCAGGAAACAGAAGATATCTACTATCTTACGTTTGAAGAGTTGCGCGAAGTCGTGCGTACAAACCAAATAGATTACGCGATTATCAGCCAACGCAAAGACGAGTACAAACGCTATGAAAAACTCACGCCGCCCCGAGTCATCACTTCTGACGGAGAAATCATTACGGGTGCGTACAAACGCGAAAATCTCCCCGCCGGCGCGCTTGTTGGCCTGGCTGTTTCTGCCGGAATGATCGAGGGACGAGCGCGCGTCATCTTAACTATGGCGGATGCCGATCTGGCAGAGGGCGATATCTTAGTCACCCCCTTTACGGATCCCAGCTGGACGCCCTTGTTTGTCGCCATCAAAGGGCTGGTGACTGAAGTGGGTGGGCTGATGACCCATGGTGCGGTGATCGCCCGTGAATATGGGTTGCCCGCCGTAGTCGGCGTGGAGAATGCGACGAAGCTGATCAAAGAGGGTCAACGCATTCGAGTGAATGGCACGGAAGGGTATGTTGAAATCCTTGAGTGAGGATGGCATCAACCACTGGCCACTGCGAATTTTCTGAGTAGAGGAAAGAACTACAGTTAGCGAATCAACAATCAAACGAGAGTGAGGGAGCTTGTCAGAATACGCGAAAAAACTAAAACAATATCGCTGGACTTGTCAACGGACACTGAACGGACACGGCAATCAGTCGGCCGCCGAGATTCTTGATGCGATCCCACGCGATCTAGGCGTGGACCGCTACGGCGAAGGGGGCGCAGTAGCGGCCCTTGAAGAGGAGGTATGCGCAGTCCTCGGCAAGCCGGCTGCGCTCTTTATGCCTTCAGGGACGATGGCGCAACAGATCGCCCTACGCATTCATGCGGATCGACGCGGCGTACGGACCGTTGCGTTTCATCCGACCTGTCATCTCGAAATCCACGAGGAGAAAGCCTACTCGCGTCTCCACGACCTGGAGGGCATGACGGTGGGCAATGGGCGGGCGTTGCTTACGTTAGCCGATTTACAGGGCATTCACGAACACCTGGCCGCCGTGCTCTTTGAACTGCCGCAGCGCGAGATCGGGGGCATCCTGCCATCCTGGGATGATCTGGTGGCACAAACTGCGTTCGTACGGACACAGGGCGCGGCTGTCCACATGGACGGCGCGCGCCTTTGGGAATGCACCCCCTATTATGAACGCCCGCCCGCGGCGATTGCGGCGCTCTTCGACACGGTCTACGTCTCCTTCTACAAAGGGCTTGGTGGTCTCGCCGGCTGCTGCTTGGCCGGCGAAGAAGATCTCATCGCCGAGGCGCGAGTGTGGCGCAGGCGCCACGGCGGCACTCTCTTCGGCATGTGGCCCAATGCGGCGTCCGGGCTGACTGGATTACGCAAGCGTCTGCCCTTGATGCCGCAATATGTAGCGCACGCACAAGCGATTGCGGCGCGACTGCGCGACCTGCCCAACATCGAGATCATGCCAGATCCGCCGCAGACGCCGATGATGCATCTGCATATCAAAGTTGAAGAAGCCGCGTTCCTACGCGCCGCCGTACAGATCGCAGAGAGCGAAGGGATCTTCACCTGGGCGGCAACTTCCCCTGGTCTGACGCCATCCACCCGCGTGATCGAGTTCACCGTTGGTGATGCCACGCTAGAATTCACAGCCGATGAGGTTGCTGGCGTAGTCGGAAGGCTCGTGGCGGGGGCCGCATAACTTGGAAACCGGAGTTTTACGTAGGGCTATCCCCTTGCGGATACCATGTGTATCAAGCTAAGGAATAAGGGCCGTAATCAACACTACAACGGATGAAGGAAGCAGCTGTTTTTCCGCAGCGTGCCCTAAGTTCTAAAGCAAAACTTCACTTGAATCGACAAGTTTATAAAGAAACAGCAGTCTAACTCCCAAATCCACAAATCCGTTGCTACCCAAATCCGCTGTAGTGTGCCTGCGTTTCCTTAGCTTGATACAATGAAGGAATAAGGGCCGTAATCAACACTACAACGGATGAAGGAAGCAGCTGTTTTTCCGCAGCGTGCCCTAAGTTCTAGAGCAAAACTTCATTTGAATCGACAAGTTTATAAAGAAACAGCAGTCTAACTCCCAAATCCACAAATCCGTTGCTACCAAAATCCGCTGTAGTGTGCCTGCGTTTCCTTAGCTTGATACAATGGGCCGCGGCTAAAGCGGTCACCGATGGGTGACCAGTACAAAAGGTCCCGACCGTGCTATCGGCAAAGTAGCGGGGACCAGAGGATGACCCTTTTCCGCACACCCACCAAATAGCGATTATTTGTCACATCGCAACATTCCCCTAACATCTCCATCCAAACTTCCCAACATCTAGCCGCTACACTGCCAGCCACCTGATGAGGAGACTTCGTCCACAGGGGCATTGTTACGCTGCCGTCAAGCCACGCCCGCGCCATCTCATCTCTCCAACACAGGTATCGTTTTCGTACACGCTGCCATTGCGTGCTTACGAACTTTGACCAACGCGTGAAGGAGGATTTCTCATGAAAGATCATTGGCGACGTATGTGCTTCATCGTTCCCGTGCTATTGCTGCTCACCAGTTGTGCGGCGGGGCCACCACCGCGCGGGGCACGGCGCGCCCTCTTTTCCCCTGGCCAAGCCCCTGGTGCGCACAATCAGCAGAAACCGATCGTGATCGCAAAGGCTGTGCCAGACGAGGGCGAGCTTTCCCAGGCCGCAATCCTGGCCTTGACCGCTGCGCTGCAAGATGGTGCGGCAGAACACGCCGATCAGGCGGAGTTCTTGGCGTTGGTACAAGCTGGGAAGCCCCATGTGGCATTTACCGAAGCGTTTGAGCACGGCGATGAACTCTTTGAGACGCACTTTAATGCGCTGGATGGGGTTGGGGCCAATGTGGGGCAAGGACTGCGCTTTACCCAAATGCCGCGTGCCGATCTCAACGGCGCTGGCGAGTGGGCCAATCATACTCCGCAACGGATCACCGGGCCGAATGCTGAGGCGTGCAACCAATGTCACGGCACCCCGTATGATGATGGCGCCGGGCTGGCCATTCACAACAATGTACGTGATCCCCGGCACAGCGGCGACGCCAAGCAATTTATTGTGCGCAACGCGCCGCACATCTTTGCGCTAGGTGCGCTCCAGGTGCTGGCGGAAGAGATGAGTGAAGGGTTACAGGCGCAGCAGCACGCGGCCGAAGCACGCGCCTGTGCCACGGGGCAAGCGGTGACCATTGATTTAGCAGCCAAAAGCATTCCCTTTGGCGCGCTGACCGCAATCCCCAGTGGTTCGTCGCCTTGCACGACGACCATCGACACGCGCGCGGTACAGGGCATCGATGCCGATCTGGTGGTCCGCCCCTTCCAGTGGAAAGGGGTCATCGCCACCGTGCGCGCCTTCAACCGTGATGCGGCCCACCAAGAGTTGGGCATGCAGGGGGTCGAAATCGTGGGCGAGGGGGTCGATGGTGATGGCGATGGGGTTGTCAATGAGCTCACCGTCGGCGATCAGACAGCTTTGGCCCTCTATGTGGCAGCCCAACCGCGCCCGACCACCCAACTGGAATTGGCCGATCTCGGGCTGATCGAGCCCCTCAGCGACGCCGAACGGATGGCGATTTTAGGCGGCGAGCAGCGCTTTGTACAGAGCGGCTGTACCCACTGTCACACACCGCAGTTACCCATCGCCGACCCGATCTTCTATGAACCGAGCCACAACGCCGCCTACCGTGACGAGCAATTCCCGGCTGGCCAGGATCCCGTTGCCCTTGGCGTTGACCCCGCCTATGCCGTCGCGCTTGATCTCACCCAGGATCAGCCCAACAATCAAATTGTCATCGATGGCGAGCTTGTGCGGCTGGGCTCACTGCCACGCAATGCTGACGGCAGCGCCACCGTGGCGCTCTATGGCGATTTAAAACGCCACGACATGGGGCCAACGCTGGCTGAGATGATCGACGACGAAGGCATCCCCCCTTCGGTCTTCCTTACCGAAAATCTGTGGGGCGTCGGTTCCACGGCACCCTACTTGCACGACGGTCGCGCCACCACCCTGACCGAGGCGATCCTGGCCCACGGCGGTGAAGCGGCAGCCAGTCGCAATGCCTTTATCGGGCTCAGCCACTCGGAGCAGCTTGAGCTACTCGCCTTTCTGAACAACCTGGTGCTGTATAAGTATGAGTAAGACGGTAAAGCAGTAGGCCAGTGGGACAGTAAATCGGGAAATCGGGAAATCGGGAACGTAGAGGACCGTCTCACTGTCCCACTGTCCCACTGTCCCACCGGTCTACTGTCTCACCGTCTCACTGTCCCACTGTCCCACTGTCTCACCGTCCCACCGTCCCACCGTCCCACCGTCCCACTGTCCCACTGTCCCACCGTCCCACTGTCCCACTGTCCCACTGTCCCACTAATTTGCAACCGCTTCTTCCAACCCCGTGCGCAAGAGCTGTGAAAAGCGCGACTGCGGATCCGCCGCCAGGCAGGCGCGTGGGCCATACTCGGCGATCGTGCCTTGTTCCAGCACCATAATCGTATCAGCGCGCTCTACCGTCGCCAGGCGGTGGGCAATAATGATCCCCGTCCGCCCTTCTAAGAGTTTGTCCAGCGCAATTTCGACCTGCTGTTCGGTGGCCGGATCTAATCGCGACGAGGCTTCATCGAGAATGACCAGCCCCGGGTCGTTGAGAAAGACGCGGGCAAAGGCCAATAACTGTGCCTCGCCCGCGGAGAGATCGCTCGCTGTGCCCAGCAGCGTGTCGAGGCCATTGGGTAGCGCGTTAAACCAGCTGGATAGCCCTACTTCGCCAATCACTGCCAGCACACGTGCATCATCGATGGTATCATCAAAGAGAGTCAGATTGTCGCGCACGCTGGCATTGAAGAGTTGGACTTCTTGGGTCACCATGCCAATCCGACCGCGCAGGTCGCTCGCCCTGGCATCACGCATATTGACACGGGTACCATTGCCATCGCCCAGCCAGATTGCGCCGGCGGTAGGGTGATAGAAGCGAAAGAGGAGCTTGCTCAAGGTCGATTTCCCGCTGCCCGTGCGCCCGAGCAGCCCTAAAACATGGCCGGGCTTGAGCGCAAAGGAGAGATTGGAGAGCACCGTTTCCGGTTCATCCTCATAGTGAAACGCGACCTCGTCAAATTCAACAGAGAGCGCCTGTGCCGGCAGGCGCACACCGATACCATCTTGCATACGGGGTTGAATAGCAAAGAGCGCCGCCACGCGGTTGATGCCGGCGAGCGCCTTTTGCATCTCTTCGACCTGGCGGATCGACTCCCAGAGTGGCCCCTCCATAATACCGACGTAATGAAAAATCAGATAGACGCCGCCGATGGTCAGCGCGCCATCGAGATAGCCTTGACCACCGAGCAGCAGCGCGGCGGCGTAGGCTGGCCCAAAGATCCAGAGCGGGAAAGAGATGACAAACGCGTTCAGCCGCATGGCATAAGCAAAGGCCTGGATTCGTTCGCGCAAGAGTAGATAGAGACGGCGCATCACATAAGCGCTTGCCCCATTCGCCCGGATATCTTCCGTCCCGTTGATCCGCTCTTCAATAAAACCATAGAGCGCGGCTTCGGCTGCCCGTGTCCGTTCCCAACGGGGGACCATCCATTTGCGCAGGATCTCCAACACAAGCACACCAACAATCGCCACCACTGTGATGCTCAGGCCAATCTGCCATCCCTCCACCCAAAGCAGCACGAGCACGCCAATAAAGAGCAGCAGATTGCCGGCAAGCCGAATGACCAACTGCGAGAAGAGATTAGCGAGCTGATTCACATCGCCATCCACACGCTCAATCAATTCGCCCGGGGTGTGGCTTTTGTGAAAAGCCAAATCCAATTTGAGACAGTGCAGGGCCAAGTCTGCCCGCAACTGATTGGTGGCCGTCCATCCGACCACCTCACCCACATAAGTTGCCGCCAGCACGATGAGCTGTTGCAGGATGGTCAGCCCTGTAAAGAGCGCGGCTGCCCCGATTAGCTGATTCAGGCTGCGTTGCTGCTCGATGCTATCGAGAAAATAGCGGATGATCTGCGGGTTCACCAGAAGCAGCGTCAGTGAGGAGAGCACAAGCACAGCAAGCAGCGTAACACGCCACTTCTGTGGCCAGACATAGCGTTGAAAGAGTTGCCAATAGGGTGTCCGAGAGACGTTCATCGTAAATTCCTTGTTTAGAATCGTTTATTCAGGCCAGGGTACGATTCACCCCACCCCAGCCCCTCCGCGCGAGCAAGGAGGGGTGAAATGCTCCTCCCTTGCTAGCGCGGGAGGCTGGGAGGGGGTGGGGTAAATCGTTGCCATGTAAATAAAAAAGCCACGGATATGGTTCCGTGGCCAAAAAGCTCTCTGAATCCTCAGAGGCACAAAAAAGCCACGGGTCTGCGCTACCCGTGGCCGGAAATTCGTCTATCTCATGCAAGAGGACCGATCACAAGGCGCGCCAAAATAAGCTCCCCAATGTGGGAAACCCTGCCAGCCGCTGTCGATAGGTGATGGACTTCTTGTTCATGGTACTTTGCCCTTAGCGTGAGTCGTGTAAACTGGTAGCCGCATAAAACGCAAACTACTGCTACTGCTACTGCCGTTGCGCAGTATATCATCTTCTCCCCAACATTTCAAATGGCATGGGGCCTACATGTTGTGCAGAGGTAGGGTAGCTATGGTATGATCAATTCTGATTATCACTAGGAGTTACGCAGCGTGTCGGTTGAGTAGGCAGCTCTTTGCCGTATCGAAACCAGCGGCTGCGTAACGCCTAATCAATTTTGATCTAAATCAGCAGAACTTCCCTGACAGTGCACAAGCAGAGCTTTTACCCAATGACAATACTACCTTCCATGCCAACCCTTTCAAAGCCAATCGACCCAACTACGCTCGACCTGCTTGAGACGATCCAACGCCGCGTCCTCTGGCTGGCGACCAATATTATCCACCACGCCAACAATGTGCGCCCCAACCCGGATGGCACCAAGGTGGGCGGACATCAGGCCTCCTCGGCGTCCGTCGTGACAATTATGACTGCGCTTTACTTTCACTTTTTGCAGGAAGGGGACCGCGTCTCGATTAAGCCACACGCATCGCCGGTCTATCATGCGATCCAATATCTGTTGGGGCAATTGCCAGCAGAATATCTGACTCAATTGCGCGCGTACGGCGGCTTGCAAGCCTACCCCAGCCGCACCAAAGATCCCGATCCGGTCGATTTCTCCACTGGCTCGGTCGGCTTGGGTGCCGTGGCACCAGCCTTTGCCGCGTTGGCACAGAAATATGCGCAAAGCCACTTTGGCACGGTGACCTCACGGCGCTTTGTCGCGCTGGTGGGTGATGCCGAACTGGATGAAGGCAATGTCTGGGAGGCGGTGCTCGATGAGGCGCTTGATGGCTTGGACAATCTCATCTGGATCGTCGACCTCAACCGGCAGAGCCTCGACCGTGTGGTGCCGGGCATCCGTGCCGCACGGCTGAAGCATCTCTTTGAGGCGATGGGGTGGCATGTATTGGAGGCCAAATATGGCTACCAGTTGCAGGCGATCTTTGCCCGCCCTGGCGGTGAAGCCCTGCGCCAGGCGATCGACGAGATGGACAATGAAGAGTACCAGGCTTCACTGCGCTTGGCCGGCAGCGATATCCGCACCAAGCTGATTGCCAAACATCCAATCCTAGCCGGCGTACTTGCGGATCTGGCCGACGAGGCGCTTCCCCATCTCCTAGCGAACTTGGGCGGTCATGATCTGGCCGAGTTGCTAACCGTCCTTGACCAGGCCGCGGCGACACCGGATCGACCCACGATTATCTTTGCCTATACGATTAAAGGGTGGGGGCTGCCGCTGGCTGGTCACCCGCTCAACCACTCAATGTTATTGAATGAGCAGCAGATGGCGGCTGTGCGTACCACATTGGCGGTGGCCGCCGATGATGAATGGGCCGCCTTTGCCGCCGATTCTGCCGCCGGTCAACGCTGTGCCGCGGTGCGCGCACGACTCTATCCACCCTCCGCCCCCCGCCCTGCTGCGATGGATTCTGCCACCCTTGATCCGGCGATTGTTCCCCCCACCATTGGGTTGACGATGCGCGACAAGGCGAGTACGCAAGATGCCTTTGGCCGGCTGCTCTTTCGCTTGGCGGATCTGCCAGAAGTTGCCGCCAGACTGGTCACTTGCTCACCCGATGTCTCCTTCTCCACCAATCTGGCCGGCTGGATCAACAAGACCGGCGCTTTTAAAATGCAAGCGCAGCCTGACTATGGCGGCGAAGGGCAACGGCTGCTCAAGTGGCAACGGGGCCCGCAAGGGCAACATATCGAGCTCGGGATTTCAGAGATGAATCTCTTTCTGTTGCTTGGCATGTTTGGCCTCTCTGCCGAACTCAACGGGCAGATGATCGCGCCGATTGGCACCGTCTATGATCCCTTTGTCTGCCGCGGGCTTGATGCGCTGATCTACGCGCTCTATTCGGGCGCAAAATTTGTCTTTGCCGGCACGCCTTCGGGGATTACACTTGCGCCCGAGGGGGGAGCACATCAATCGACGATCACCCCATCGATTGGCGCGGAGTTGCCCAATCTGCGCATGTACGAACCCTGTTTTGGTCGCGAAGTAGAGTGGGCGCTATTGGAAGGAATCCGCAGCTGTTTTGATCGGGAACATGGCCAGGCGACCTATCTACGCCTCTCGACCAAGCCGATCGACCAGCAGTTGTTGACGTCGGCCTTGGCGCGCTTGGGCGAAGAGCCGTTGCGCAAACAAGTATTGGCCGGCGGCTATCGGCTTTTGGATTGGCGGCAGGGGGGCGCGGCGATTGAGCCGGGAACGGTGGTTCACATCGCTGCCACCGGTGCGATGATCCCAGAAGCCTGCGCTGCCGCGGTCTATCTTTGGCGCGAAGGCGTGGCCGCCAATGTGCTCAACCTGACAAGCCCGCGGCGGCTCTTTGAAACATGGCGGGCGACGCCCTTTGCCAACCGTGCCGATCTCTTCGCCTGGCTAATCCCACCAGAAGAGCGCCACGCCCCGATCATCACTGTACAGGATGGTGCCTCGCACGCGCTTGCGTGGTTGGGCAGTGCCTTTGGCGCGCCGGTGGTGCCGTTGGGGGTCGACAGCTTTGGGCAGTCTGGGACCCAGGGTGACCTCTATCAGCATTTTGAGATTGATTGGGAGTCAATTGCTGCTGCCGCTTTGAGCACCTTGTGAGCAATAATTTTGTTTTACCTAGGAGTTACGCAGCTCTCTGGTTGCGATGCGCCAAAAAGCTGCCTACCGGTTGCCTTCTAGACGCGGCATCCTGCGTAAGTCCTATTGCCGTTTCGAGGGCAGCCGTAGGACGAAAACATCTTCCGGCCCATCCTCATCATCTTCCACCGTGCCGATCTGTACAAAGCCAAAGCGGTGGGCGATTTGGCGCGAAGGCAAATTTGTAGGGCTGATGGTAAGGACAAATTGCGCAATTCCCTGGGTCTCTGTGGCCCAAGCCATCAATCCGGCGACAGCTTCATTCGCATAGCCCTGACGTCGGTAATCTGGGAAAATTGTATAGCCAATCTCGGCCCCACCGGGGGCGTACTCCCGACGCCCTTCGCTATCGGGATAGCCATGAAAGCCAATGTGGCCGATCATAGTATTGGTTGCGCGCTGCACGACCGCCCGCAGGAGCCACGGCTCCAATCCGCGATCTTGTTGAAGTTGTTCCAGACGCAAGCGCATCAGCCACGCTTCTTCCAACCACAACGCGGGCACGGTGGCCTCCAACTTTCTGCTGGCGGCGGCGGCATCACCGGCCAGGCAAGCCTCTAAAAAGGGCACGGTCATCGGGCGGAGCAACAGGCGTTCTGTTACAATTGGCGCTGCGCTTGTTTTATGCACGGGCACCGTCCCCACCGATATTGTCCCCATCATGATCAAATGCGATTTCCCACGACTCGTCATCTTCACTGGCATCTTCACTGGCATCTTCACTGGCATCCCAACCGGGATATTGCACCGGTGCCTCACCAACGCTTTCAACCAGAAGGGGATAGTCTAGATCGGGGTCGGCATCTTTGGTAATGGCGTGGACCTTGACATTGAAGCGCCACTCATCGCCATAATCAAAGAGATAGAGAAAGGTTTTGCCCTTTTTTAACTGGAGCGACGCCAGGGTTGTCGTGCGGACATCACCGGTTTCCTCCTCATCAAAGAAGCCGCCCAACCCGAATAAGGAACCAAAGCCACCATCGTCGTCGTCATCGTCATTGTCATCGTCATCGTCATTGGCGGTGGCGGCGTCGAGATTGACACCTAAAATAGCCTGCAACTGTTCATCTGAAAGATTGCTGAGCAACGTATCCATATTGCCCAGCATCATCTGTGCCATCAGCGGTGGCAAGCCCAATTGTGCCGAAATGGCTTGCATGAGTTGCTCGCGCATCTCTGGGTTCTCTTTGAGTTGGGCAAACATGGCGCGCAACTCAGTCGGGTTGGGTCTTTCCACTGTTTCGCCGGGGAAAAGCTCCGCTGGATCGGGCAGGCCGGCCAAGGCAGCGGTTGCTGGATCAAGGGAGATATCACCCCCGTCTATTTCGTCCCCGTCTATTTCGTCCCCGTCTATTTCATCCCCGTCTATTTCATCCCCGTCTATTTTATCCAGTACTGTAAACTCCCAGGGCATCTCACCTTCTGGGAGCGCATATTCACTTTTGCGATCCCACGCTTTACCGCTCATAAAGAACGAGTAGAGGTGATCATTGTCAAAATTGTAGGCATCTTGGATGGCGAAATGGAGATCCTGCAGTGTAAACTCCGCGGGCAAAGCGAGCTTGCGCCAAACACGGCCATAGCCAGGGAGAGAAACGTGAAAAGTGTAGGTGAGCATTGTGGTGACTCCTTGCAATAAACAAATGTAAACAATCTTCATCTAATTTTAGCATAGAGGAATGGTAAGAAAAATTGTGATCATTTGACAACGAGATTTTGCAAAGGTGACTGTCACATAGATCTCGATCTACCTGGCTGCATCTGTACCCATGAGATCCAGCTGCGAAGAAAAGGCATTTTGTTACCCGCGAACTGTCTCCTAGGCAGTGTTGTCCTAGTATTAGGCTGATCCAAAATTTAAACTATGCACGAAGAGACACAAAGCTTTGTCTTTTCTTCGTGTGTCTTCGTGCACTACTACTAAGAAACATGGCGTCCGCCGCTGTTACTTTAGGGTGAATAGGGCCCCGCCCTTTAATTGCTTCGTGGATCATCCAATTCTTGAATGGCCTTCGGGAAATGGGCAACCAATGCTAATTTATGGTAGTGGCTGTTTGTCTGTGTACCGCTCCGCTTCTATAATCAGTAGTTCTGGCGATTTCGATTCTTGTGGCAGTAACAATTTAGAAAGTCTATATGGAAACAACGATGGCCCGTTGGGGTCAAACTGGTCTGACACGGCAGGTGGCTTTTTTGGCCGCGCCGCTCGTTTTACAAAATTTATCGCAAACCCTTCTGGGGGTGGTCGATACATTTTTTGTCTCGCGGATTAGCACAGAATCATTGGCGGCTGTCGGGCTGGCAAGTGTGCTCTTCTTTGCGGTGCTGATGCTCTTTCGCGGCACCGCCAATAGTACGGTTGCCTTTGTCGGGCGCGCCCACGGCGAAGGAGACAATCGCAAGATTGGTGTCGCCGTTTGGCGTGGCCTCACCATGATCGCCTGGCTCTCCCTGCTGGTGTTGGTCTTGCCCTGGTGCTTTACCCATCTCATGCGGCTGGCGGCACCGGTGGATGGCACCGCGGTTGGCGCACTGGGGACAAGCTACCTGCAAATCCGCGCCTTTGAAATCCCATTGGTCATGTTTAGCGCCGTCGTCTGGGGCTTTCTCGTCGGCCGTGGTGATTCACGCACACCCATGATCCTGGCCTGGGTGACCGTGCTCGCCAATATCCTCCTCGATTGGCTCTTTGTCTTTGGCAATCTCGGTGCACCCAATTTGGGAGTGCCCGGCGCAGCCTATGCCACCGTCATGTCAAATGGGATTAACGCGCTGATCAGTGCGTTGATCCTCTGGAACAGATCCAATCGTCTCACCTTTGGCACGGGGCGGCTACAACGGGTCACCTGGCGCGATCTGTGGGCCACACTGCGCGTCGGCTTGCCGATGGGCATGGGGGACTTTGTCGAGATTGCTTCGTTTAGCGCCTTCTTTGCCCTGATTGCGCGGCTGGGCACCGATATGCTGGCCGCCAACCAGATCGCGCTGCAATATATGAGCATTTCGTTTACCCTGGGGATTGCCGTCAACATGGCGACGGCCAGTTTGGTTGCCCAATATCTGGGGGCCAAACGGCCCGACTTTGCCGAAGCAGCCACCTATCGCGCCTGTCTGTTGGCGATGGTTGGGATGGGGTTGATCGGGCTGACCTATCTGATTGCACCGGCTTCCTTGATGGCGTTTTTTAGCGCGGAACCGTCGGTTATTGTGGCGGGCGTGGCGGTGTTGCGGCTCGTTGCCCTCTATCAACTCTTCAATGCGCTTGGCATCGTCCTGGCCGGTGCGCTCAATGGGGCCGGCGACACCACCTTCACCATGTGGGCGCGCACCATCATCGCCTGGGGGATCTTTATCCCGCTCGTCTGGGTGATGATCTTCCCCTTGCAGATGGGCATTTGGGGGGCCTGGTTGGCGGCCCTGATCTATCTGGCTGGGCTGGGGTTGCTCTATTTCTGGCGCTTCCGCAGCGGCAAGTGGAAGACGATTGTGCTGGCGTAGCGTGTCGGGTATAATTGCGGTATCGTTATCTTAAATCGTAACTACCAAGCTACCCCCTCCCAGCCTCACTGCCATTAAGTTAAGGGGAATGGATAGATTGTCACCCCTGCGGAGGCAGGGGTCCATCGGTTACACAATGGATTCCTGCGGAGGCAGGAATGACACCTTATCCCTTAATTTAATGGCACCCCCTCCCAACCTCCCCCGCGCCCAGGGGGCACCCGAGGGGAGGAGCAGTCACCCCTCCTTGATGTCGGGGAGGGGCCGGGGTGGAGTTAGTAGTTATCTTAAATCAATAGAAGGAACCCGATGATGGAATACCGCCAATTAGGCAAAACCGATATGCAAGTCTCTGTGCTCGCCTTGGGCTGCTGGCCCTTTGCCGGTGGGCAATTTTGGGGCGAACAAGATGACAACGATTCAATCGCCACCGTCCATGCCGCCCTCGATGCGGGGGTGAACTTCTTTGACACCGCCGAAGCCTATGAAAAGGGTACCTCGGAGCGAGTCCTGGGCCGTGCCTTGGTCGGCAAACGCGATCGGGCGATCATTGCCACCAAGGTCGCCGGTCGGCTGTATAAGGCCGGGGTGATTGAGGCTTGCGAAGAGAGTCTGCGCAACCTGCAGACCGACTACATCGACCTCTATCAGATCCACTGGCCCAACCACAAGATTCCGCTCAGTGAGACAGTCGAAGCGCTGCACCAACTGCGCGACGAAGGTAAGATCCGCGCGATTGGGGTCAGCAACTTTGCCGTGCAAGACTTTTCCGAGCTGATCGGCCTGACCGATTGTGAAACAAATCAACTGCCCTACAGCTTACTCTGGCGTGTGATTGAAGACGAGATTAAGCCACTCTGTATGGCGCACGAGACCGGCATCCTCTGTTACAGTTCGTTGATGCAGGGTTTGCTCACCGGCCGCTATGCCAACGCCGATGAGGTGCCCGATAACATTGCCCGCACCCGCCTCTACGCCAGCAGTCGCCCCATGACAGAGCACAACGAGCCGGGCTGCGAGGCTGAAGTCTTTGCTGCACTTGCCGCGGTGCGGCGCATTGCCGCGGACTTGGGGCAGCCGATGGCCACCGTCGCGCTCGCTTGGGTGCGTCAACAGCCAGGGGTGACCGCCTTCCTCGTCGGCGCGCGCAAACCAGAAGAGTTGGCGTGGAATTTGCCGGCGCTGGAGTTGACCCTCTCCCCAGAGGTACTAGCCGAATTGGCGCGCGTCACCGAGCCGGTCAAGGCCAAGCTGGCCGGCAACCCAGATATGTGGATGGCCCCTTCGCGCATGCGCTGATCATCTGGGCGCACTTGGCTTCGCGGCGATCAAATCCGTGCAGTCGAGAGATGATGTAAAGCATCATCTCTCGACTGCAACATAGCTACGCAGTAAGCTTGTTCCCTCGATGTATGCGATTCATTACCCCGTTTACCCTTGAAGTAGTCCTTCCCAGAAGGTTAAGGCCTCATCTACTTTGCCTGGCTGTGCAGATGGATCGCGGAGATATGTGGCCGTGTCGCCTGGCATCCACAATGCGCCAATCGGAGCAAGCGCAGTGGTCAGTAATTGCGCATAGTGAGCAATTTTGTGTCTGCGATCTGTTTCGGCAAGACAGGTGCGGAAGCTGTTTAGAAAGTCTGGATCGTGGTGTTGGAGATACCGCAAGGCTGCCTTTTCACCTTGCCAAAGTAACCCTCTCGCAATGTAGTAGCTTCGGCATAGATCCGCCAGACAACTTAGCAATAACATGTCCGCTGCTGTTTGGTAGATCGGATCGGAACTTTGCATCATACGTTTGATGTGCAACAGCCCATGGTTTTGCCAGAACCAAGTTGCATATTGGTCGTGAACCGTTGCAAAACGGAGCCATGCCTCCATCTTGTTTCGACTATGTAGCTGCTCTTGTAGCTCTGCTAGCCGCGTGGTTGGATCATAAACGATCAGGGCATCCCACATTTTGGTGATTAACATGCCCTCTGCCGAGCGCGCTTCGACACGGTCAGTGAGGCCAAGCACGCGATCTGCCGTTTCCCACTCACTAATCACAATGTCAGCCATCCGTCCATCGATATAAGTGAGCATCTGAAAAATTTCAACTGGCTGCGTATCGACTAGAAGGAAGAGATCGTAATCGCTGGCTAGATCTTGCTCTCTACTGCTGCGTGAACCAAAATAGGCGATGCCGAGAACCGTCGGTGATGCGGCCAATCGCTCCACCGTCTCGAGTAAGGTTAAGTCTTGGGTACGTGCCGGTCTTGTGATCATTTGTACTTCCCTTTCTTGGTCAATGGTAACGATTCAGCCGTCTTTCTATGTGCTGCCTGTCATTCCTTACGAGGACAAGTCTGTAAGAATCTTCAAGGTTGGAGTACGTAGAGACTCTTGCGGAGTAACAGGTTTATCAAATCTGGGTGGCTGAATCGTTATGGTAAGTGATGAAATTGCTACAAAAAAGCCTGACCGCACGCGCGGTCAGGCTGAAAAAAGGCATCTATATCGCAAGTCGCTTGTCTGTATGGGTGTGGAGAAGCGGGGGGCGTTGCCGGTGAATCGATAGAGGTTGCGTAGGATCGGTATCAAATCTATAATACACAGCCGCAACTGCAAAGTCAAGAGGTTAATTGGGTACGAGTGCGTACCACATTTTCGGGGGTACACAGACAAATCGGTTTTTCGTACTCGACCAATCCCTCCAAAATGAGACGCAGCTAATTAATCGCTGAGAAAAGAAAGCTCAAAAAGGTGTCTCACCGTATTTCCCTTTGGCTTCCGTGAGTGACGCCTCGATCGCACAACAAGAATGCAGAGCAATAGGCAAGGATCGATCTATGTACAATCTTGAGGGTAAAATCGCCCTGGTCACTGGAACGGGTGGGCGCAACGGCATTGGGCGGGCGATTGCGGTGCGCCTGGCCCAAGAAGGGGCAGATGTGGTAGTCAATGATATCACGCCCCGCCGTGCTATCCACCGACAAAGCGGTGATGAGCCCGCGTGGGCGGGTCTGCCCGACCTGGTGCGGGAAATCGAGGGGTTGGGTCGGCGGTCGTTAAGCATCGTTGCCGATGTCTCGCAAGGCGACCAGGTTCGGGCAATGGTCGCGCAGACGCTCGACCATTTTGGCCAGATCGATATCCTGGTCAATAATGCGGGGGCACCCGCTGGCCGCGATCGGGTGCCCGTTGTGGAACTCGATGAAGAGGTGTGGGATCGCATCCAAGCGATCAATGCCAAGGGGACCTTTCTCTGCTGCCAAGCCGTGGCCCGTGCGATGATTGTGCGGGGTGCGGGGGGCAGGATCATCAACATGTCCTCGGTCTCTGGCAAGCGGGGGGTGGCGCGCTTTGCTGCCTATTGCGCCTCTAAATTTGCCGTGCGTGGCTTGACCCAGGCGTTGGCACAGGAGTTGGCCCCCTATCAGATCACGGTCAACGCGATCTGCCCCGGCCTGATCGAAACCGAGCGGGTGGCCGATATGGCGGCGGCGTTGGCGCCGCCGGGCGTGACCGCCGACGAACAGCACCGGTTGATGGTCGAACGGGCCAATGCATCGACCCCCCTAGGGCGCATTGGGCAGGCCGAGGATGTGGCGCGCACGGCAGCCTTCCTTGCTTCGGCGGAGGCAGATTATCTAACCGGGCTTTCGATCACCGTAGCCGGTGGGTCGCATATGGATTGAACCAAACGCAACAACTGGACTTTGGCGTTTTTCGCCAGCAGACGAGTGACCGGTGACGACCGATGACCAACGACTGCACACTACTCCTGTAAATTCAAAATTCGCCAGACTTCAATCAACAGTAAGTAAGGAATAGACCTCTCATGCTTGACCCTCTACAATTACTCCTCGTCGCCCTGGCGGCCGTGGCTGGTGGGGCTGTCAATGCCCTGGCTGGTGGTGGTACGTTGATCACCTTCCCCATGTTGGTGGCAGTTGGCATACCGGCGGTGGCAGCCAATGTCACCAACACCGTGGCGCTCTGTCTTGGCTATTTTGGGGCAACCTGGGCGCAGCGTAACGATCTGCGCGGGCAGGAGCACCGCCTACGTCTGCTCCTGCCGGTCGCTGCGATCGGTGGCATCATCGGGGGGATTCTGCTTTTGGCCACCGAAGAGCGCCTCTTCCGCGCACTGGTGCCCTACCTGATTCTGCTGGCCGCTGGCTTGCTGGCCGTGCAAGATCCCGTGCGCAAGTGGATCAACCGGGATGCTCCTCCGCTCGGTACAGAAGCAGCCACTCACGGTGGTGCCGACCGTTGGGCGATGCCGCTGGTGGGGGTTGCGGCGATCTATGGGGGCTACTTTGGCGCGGGGCTGAGCGTCATTGTGTTGGCGGTGCTGGGGCTCGTCATCGATGAATCTCTGACCAAGCTCAACGCGATCAAGCAGGCGATCTCCTTTAGTGTCAATGTGGCCGCCGCCATCTTCTTTCTCTTTTCCGGCGAAGTTGTCTGGCCCGTGGCCGCGGTGATGGCGGTCGGTGCGCTGATCGGCGGCGTGCTCGGTGGGCGCTTGGCCGGGAAAGTAAAGCCGGTAATGCTGCGCACCATTGTCATCGTGATCGCCGTTGTCGTAGCGGTGATCTATCTCGTACGTTGAAATCAGATGAGATGAGATGAGATGAGATGAGATGAGGTCATAGAACGGCCAATAGAATTGGCCGTCTAACAGCGAGAAGCCGCCTCAGCGGCTAGGAATTTAGCGGCTGAGGCGGCTTCTCGCTGTTAGCGCAGGGTTTTAACCCTGCAAACCTGCAAACCTGCAAAACCCAAATGTCAACAGATACTACCTATATTCTACCTATATTCATCGGGCAACGGCCGCGCATCAAAGAGATCCAGCAGCGTAAATTGCACAAAGATCGCAAACTGTTCATTGATGGGCGTGGTCTGCTCAATCCGCACCCAGCCAATCTGGGCTAAACTCTGCTCCCCAGCCGCTTCCGTCCCTTTGGCTAACTTCACATCTTCGTCAACTAGTGGGATTACCTCTGCGCCGCGTTCGCGCGGATGATCTGGGTAGCGTTCCCGTTCCTCAAAATATGCTTCTGCTGCGGCTTGCCAACTGCGCGTAAAGAGCTTCCATGCCGTACACACGATCCCCGACGGCTGCGCGTCTAAGCACAGCCGTGCCGCCGCGGGCGTAGATGGGTCGATCCATTGGTGCGCACCCAACTTGAGAACGCGCTCCGCACGTTGCGGCCAGAGTGGGGCTGAATAATTGGCGCTCGATTGGGCAATGGCCGCGACAGTGGTTGAGGGGAGGGTGATACTCTGCTGATTGGGAAATATGATCGGTGAAGTTGTCATTTGAACTCCTTTTTTTAGCGTACCTATTCACCCCACCCCGGCCCCTCCCCGCCAGCGGAGAAGGTTGGGAGGGGGTGCCTGAATAGTACGACAACGTTAAATTAGACAGGATTACAGAATTTACAGGATTTTCACAGCAGAACAAGAATCTTGTGCATCTTGTAAATCCTCTCTATTGATTGAAATGTAACGTTGTCGCAATAGTTACTTTTTAGCGTATTTTGCATGAAATCAACTGGTGTTGGTTATGCATTATACCCTGTTCCCACCCTTTCGTCCCGTCTCGATTCCGTCTATCTATGCTGTACGATTCAGCAGAAACTTGTGGTGTGGGCGTAGTGTAAGGGGAGGGCAGTAGCGCAGCCGATGCGTGCCAACCGTAGGCGATGATTGGCAAAAGCGTGGAGAGTGGATGAAGTTGCCATTGCATGTTGAACTGTCGCACCCTATAATGGACGCAGTTCAAATAAAGGAGACTTCAATTATGCACCCAACCATACACGACCCTATCCAAGAATTGCGAACCCTCTTTGCCAGCCTAGGCACCGCCGGAGGGCGGATTAGCCCCTCGGTGTACGACACCGCCCAACTCTTGCGCCTCTATCCACAGCAGACCGAGCCAACCGCTGTGGTCGACTGGCTGCTGACCCAACAGCAAGCCGATGGCGGCTGGGGTGATACCAATGTCCCAATCGCCAGAACCGTACCGACCTTTTCTGCGCTGATTGCCTTACACGAATATCGGCGAAAGCCAAGCGTACAGAGCGCCATCGATGGGGCGTTGACGTTTCTTGCGGCAGAAGAAGCGCGGTGGATCGATGTCAATCTCGATGCCCTGGCGCTTGCCACCGAAATGATTTTACCCTATCTAATCGAGGTTGCGCTTGCCCAAGGCTACGCAGTCAACAAAAGATCCTATCGTAGGATCTATCAGATCCAAGAGCAAAAGTTAAAGTTGATCCAAGGAAAACGCTTCCGCCCCGGTTCGCCTTCTACCTATTCTTGGGAGGCATTTTGGGGGGATGCGCTACAGATTGAGCCAGATTGCTCCGGTGGCATCGGCCACAGCCCCGCCGCTACAGCATCCTGGCTCTGTCAAGCGGAACAACATGCCCATTTGGCGCCAAGCGTAACAGAGGCCCAGCACTATCTAGTGAACGCTGCCAATGCAACAGGGGTCGGGATTCCAGGAGTGGTCCCCAACGTATGGCCCATTACGGGCTTTGAACTCTCCTACGCACCTTATGTTTTGCTGGTAACTTCGTTGCTAAAAGTCTCTGCCTTGCAAAGCCTGATGGCACCGCTGCTGGATGAACTCTGTACTGTCCTGGAGCGTGGCAATGGGGTGAGTTTTGGTGAATATTTTACGCCCGATGTCGATGATACCAGTTTAGCGATTGGTGTGCTGGGGGCCTATAAACGTACGGCAGATCCATCTGCAATTTTGCAATTCAAAGTGGGAGAGCATTTTTGCACCTTTCACCAGGAACTGAACCCCTCTGTCTTGGTCAATGCCCATGCGTTGTATGGCTTGATCCATCTAGAAGAATCTAGCCCAACTACAGAGGAGTTTCTCTGTAGCCGGCAGCAGGATGATGGCCGTTGGTTGGCCGACAAATTCCACAGCTCTTGGCTCTATACCACTTTGGAAGTGATCATTGTGCTAAACCACCTGGGCTATCGTCGCGAATTGCAGCGTGCTTTGCAAGCGTTGACTACCCATCAAAACGCCAATGGTAGTTGGGGCAATAGTCAAGGGGGGAGCCGTTTGGAGACAAGCTACGCATTGATTGCGCTAGCGCTCATCCAATCAAGTCAGCTGCTCAGCCTGGATGGCTACGCGGCGATGGCGCGTGGTCATCAGTGGTTACAACGTGCATTGCGTGACACAAACCGACCTGAGGAAAAGCTCTGGGTTGGCAAAGAGCTCTATTCGCCCTATCGGGTAGACCGGATTTATGAGTGGAGCGCACTGTTGGTTAGCCAGCCGGAGCGTGCCTTCGCATGAGTAACGGGCAGACACCAACGCTTGCAGAATTCCTTGCCGCGCCCAGCGCCGAAGTCGCTAAAGTTGCACCGACAACCCTCGTCTATGCCGCCGGCGGCACCCGGCGGCGTGCGGCCTTTGAAGGCATAGCGCCATGGAGTAAAGAGTTTACGCACTGGGCGCAACAGGCGATCTTTAGCCGTCTGGCATTACTCTTCCAGCATGGCGTCCAGAATATTATTGTAACGCTGTTGACGCCCGATAATTTTCGCGAGGTGAATCAATATCAAGATCAATTGCTCGCTATGGCTCAGTGGATGGTGGCGGGGGAGGAATCGTTAACCCACTATAAGCGTGCGGATTGGCGCGTGCGGCTTTGGGGTACAGCGGATCTCCCCTCACTCCTCCCCACCACCGAGCTTCTACAGCGCTCTACGAATGCGCAGAGCAAAAAGTGCCTCTATTGGAACATCGTGCGCGATCCAGAAAGTCAATGGCAACAGATCTTGGCTGCGACTTTGCAAACAGGGGCGAAAACCCGAGCCGAGGCGATCCACGCCCTTTATGGCGAAGAGATTCCACCGGTGACCTTCTATCTAGGCTTTGGCAAGCCGACCATTCTGCCGGAGGTCATCCCACCGCTGCTGATCGACCAAGTCCAATGTTATTGGAGTCAGCAGCCCGGCTATACGTTGAACGAGCAGCAGCTGCGCACAATGTTCTATGATTATGCCTATCTGCGCCCCACCTGGCAGGCGGATAAGTTGGAGCGGGCTAAAGCAGCGCTCGCCGACCGGGAGGCCTGGGAAGAAGGGCCGATCCTGGGATTGGGCATGCGCCTCGGTCCCTTCTGGTATCCCGCGCCCACTTCGTCTGTCGCTTGGTCCGACAACGGGCCGGAAGGCGACTGCTCTACGAACTTATAGATAAAATCCTTAAAAGTCATACAGCTTCTCTCGTGTAAAAGCAATCCCGAAAGGTATGACTTTTAAATGATTACTCTATTACCTATCGGAAAAGCTTAATCAAAGAGTCAACGTTTGCGGACGAACCATTCACCATTTACCATTCTCCATTTATCATTCGCAAACGTAGCGTCACCTAACGATATGCTCGACCACGCGTAAATTTTCTTGCACGGTGCGCAGCAGCGAATTGCTGGTTGGGGGTTTGTGGATAAATGGGACATGTTTGATGTGGCGAATATGCTCTAGCATCTCATCCTTGCCATGGCCCGACATCACCAACACAGGTACCTGCGCATCGATCTGCTGTAATTGGCGAAAGACCGCTTCGCCATTCATCTCTGGCATCGCAAGATCCAAGAGGACCAAGCTCAAGTTGTCCGCATGTTGACGAAATTTTTGAATCCCTTCTGCGCCACTGGCCGCGGTTAGCACGCGCAAGTTGGCATCGATTAAGAGATCGGCAATCCCCTCACGGACCAGCTCCTCGTCATCAATGACCAGCGTGAGCTCGCGCGAGCCGACGAAGGCAAGCTCGCTCTGCTCTTCATGGAGCAGTGGCCCTTCGCTCGTTGCCACAGGGAGAAGAATACTGAATTTGGTTCCCTTGCCCACTGTGCTCGTTACCTGTAGCCCCCCTTTATGCGACCGGATAATCCCAATGACACTGGCCAACCCAAGGCCGCGCCCTGTCACCTTTGTGGTGAAGAAAGGGTCAAAGACTTTGCTCAACGTTGTGGCGTCCATTCCACAGCCACTATCTTCCACTTCCAATAAAATGTAGTCACCGGACTCCAATTCATCGCCAAGCCACTTATCAGTGGTAATCCCGGCTGCATTGTACGGTAGCAAGCGGGTAGAGATCAGAATATCGCCGTTGTTTGGTTTGATCGCATCGGCGGCGTTGAGGATCAAATTCATGAGCACCTGCTGCATTTGGCCCTTGTCCCCCGCCACGAAAACAGATAATTCTGCAAGAGCCGTGTGGAGCTGTATATTTTTGGGGATGGCCGAGGAAAAGAGGGGTGCATTGCCTCTAATCAGTTCGTTCAGGTCGAATGGTTGTAGATCCGGCATGTTGCGTCCGGCATAGTTCAGCATTTGCCTCGTCAGATCGGTGGCACGTCCCGCGGCATCGATCACCCGCTCAAGCTTTGCGCGCACAACCTCATCGTCCACCAGCCGTTTCAGTGCCAATGTGGTCTGCATGACAATGACCGTCAACAGATTGTTAAAATCATGGGCCAACCCACCGGCGAGAACACCTAAACTCTCCATCTTTTGCGCCTGATACATCGCCGCTTCTGTCCGCTTTTGCTCGGAAATGTCCGTCGAGATCAGAATGGCGGCGGCAATAGTCTTTCCTTCCGTAATTGCACTGACACGATTAATATGCCAATACTGCTCACCGTGAATCTCTTCGATCTCTTCATAGGTGAAAACCTTGCCCGTCTCGAATACTTGCGCAATCGCTTGGCTGAGGATCTTTTTATACTTGGATTGATGATGGATCAGCTGAACGGGCGCATTGTGCAACGTTGCGGTCTCATAGCCGGCTCGCTGACGATTGATAAAGGAGATCGTCTGATCTCGCTCAATACGCACAATGAGCTCGGGAACTTGCTCTGCCAATGTGCGCCAATTGGCCTCGGATTTTGCCAACGCTTCCAATAACTGTTGCCGCTGCTCAATCTCTTTGGCCAGTGATTGGTTATTCTGCCGCAACTCCTCTGTACGTTGTGCAACTTTCTGTTCCAAGCCGCTCTGTGCCACGCGCAACTGTTCCTGGCTCTGCTTCAATTCTCGGTTTGATTGGGTCAAGAGTGCCGCGGTCTGCCGAATAATGTCGGCCTTCTCCTCCACACGTCGGATCGAGGCATTGAGCAACATGGTGTTGATCCCAATGGTCAAAAAAAGTACGGCCAGATCATCAAAGAGCGAGCGTGATTGGGTCGCTGGAATCAACCACCCTTGCCACTCGCTATAGAAAATAGCCACGATGGTGACAATACAAAGGGTGGCAACGCGATTCATATTCCGCCGCCCCGCAAGCAGACCGGTGAGCGGAATCAGCGCAAAATAGGCCATCACATTGGGCGTACGGATGCTCCGAAAGATGACGGCATTGAGATAGGTCACTAAGAGATAGAGCACCGTCAGGAGGATAAAGTTGGCGATCTTGAGATAGCCGGCGCGCATGAGCAGCCAGATACTTATCATCGCCAGCATTGCCACCCCATTGGTGCTTAGGATCGAAACCATATTTTCCTGATCGAGCAACCCGGCGAGGATAGCCGCGCTATTCGCCACAATCAGACCCATAAATAGCAGCAGAACAACTGTAAGCCATCGTACCGTAGCTGCTTCTGCGCGTTCATCGACAGGTTGGTCGATGGCTTGTTTGTGAAAAAGACGCCACATGATTGTTCCCTCAATACCTCTTCCGCGTGACCCAAAACCGCCTGCGATCAGCGAAAATGTAGTCAATAGTTTACTCAAATATCAAATAATGCAGCCAATGGAAAACCGTCTTTTCTTGCAATGGTAGGTGGCTAATGGTTGCCCGTTTCCCCCGCAATCGCCCTATACTTTTCCGTAAAGAACGCAGTTTGCGGGTAACAATACAGTGTCCCATGTAAATAAATGTTTCTCTTGTAGCAATATTCCAGTTTGCAACAAATTGCTTAGGACACCCCTTCTGGGAATTGATTTTCTTTTCACCCATGTGGCTGATGAGTACAAGATCAACGCAAAACAGCCGTACCGTAAGGCCGCGGGAGCGGGACTGACCGATTGCTTCCCCTTTCACCGCCGTACTACGCTATGGGCCAATTTCTGCCGTTTTGTACTAACCAGGTCGCCTATCGGGCACAACCTTGTCGATAAAGCTTACGATAAGCTTTCTTTTTATAGTATATGAGGTTAGAAGAAGTACGAAATCCGCTGAATCGCCGAATTTGCCAAGTAATTGGCTTATAATTCTGCTTCGCTCTGTGAATTTTCGTAAAGTAGGATACTTTGTCTGTGACGTAGGCAATAGCCACGGCCAAAAAGGAGGGATCTCGTAGAGAAATAGTCTTGTCCGGTGCGACAACGCTGCTGCCCGCGCCCAGACCCAAAGCGCTGACCATTTCTGGACAAAGGGTTCAAGAGTGTTTTGGTTTGTGGTAGACCCACGGGGATTCAGTCAATGGTTCAATATCCGCTCTTTCGGATCGTCTTACGCTGCGTGTGGCGATGGTTAAGCGGTGCGACTGGAACGTTGTTTCAATATCCGCTCTTTCGGATCGTCTTACGCTGCCGGGCACAGCAACGCAGCCGGGATGCAGCGAGATTGTTTCAATATCCGCTCTTTCGGATCGAACTTCTCTGCATCTTGACAAATGGCGTGCCGTTCAGGATGAATGGCATGTTTCAATATCCGCTCTTTCGGATCGAACTTCTCTGCGACTATGTTTCAATCTACCACAATTATCGGCCATTTGTTTCAATATCCGCTCTTTCGGATCGAACTTCTCTGCACTATTAGCTGACTACCAAGTGCGTTCCGCTAACTTGTTTCAATATCCGCTCTTTCGGATCGAACTTCTCTGCACCAAGCGTCCACACGACTACCACTGCGCACTCGCGTTTCAATATCCGCTCTTTCGGATCGAACTTCTCTGCCTGGATCGATGTAGATGGCTGGCGCATCATCGGCATGTTTCAATATCCGCTCTTTCGGATCGAACTTCTCTGCTTGGCACATTGAGCGAGGAGCGCCACCGAAGCCACTGTTTCAATATCCGCTCTTTCGGATCGAACTTCTCTGCCACACGAATGATAGGCGTAGCTGATCGCCGGGGGGGTTTCAATATCCGCTCTTTCGGATCGAACTTCTCTGCCGGGAAGTATTGTGCGTAGTGTTTTTCGCCGTGTAGGTTTCAATATCCGCTCTTTCGGATCGAACTTCTCTGCGTAGGTGACAAACGCCTGTTGAAAGGCCGCATCAAGTTTCAATATCCGCTCTTTCGGATCGAACTTCTCTGCATGCGTTGAGACATCAACCAACTTTCCTTGTGTGGCGTTTCAATATCCGCTCTTTCGGATCGAACTTCTCTGCTTGGTACCAACCCGGAGGAAATTAAGCCGCTTTGGGGTGTTTCAATATCCGCTCTTTCGGATCGAACTTCTCTGCTCGATTGACAATCGAGAAAGTGTGACAACTGAGACGTTTCAATATCCGCTCTTTCGGATCGAACTTCTCTGCGAAGTTCGGGCTACTGCTTCATCTGTGCCGACATTGTTTCAATATCCGCTCTTTCGGATCGAACTTCTCTGCTGAGCGGATTTCTTATTGTGAGAAGCAAGATATTACGTTTCAATATCCGCTCTTTCGGATCGAACTTCTCTGCCCGGTGTTAAGGTGGCATACGTTGATGATTGCGTTGTTTCAATATCCGCTCTTTCGGATCGAACTTCTCTGCCCGCACGAGTGCAAAGGACATCGGATAATCCAAGCTGTTTCAATATCCGCTCTTTCGGATCGAACTTCTCTGCACCGAGACGGACTATCTGTTGGCGGATGGATCACGTTTCAATATCCGCTCTTTCGGATCGAACTTCTCTGCGCGTAGCTCATGTGTGACTCCTGAGAACGGGCCCCGTGTTTCAATATCCGCTCTTTCGGATCGAACTTCTCTGCAGGCAACCCGGCACTTGTCGAGCGCCTCCGCTCGTTGTTTCAATATCCGCTCTTTCGGATCGAACTTCTCTGCAAGTCACCATCCAAGAGTATGCCGTCAGCGAGTTCCGCGTTTCAATATCCGCTCTTTCGGATCGAACTTCTCTGCATGACACCGGCTGAAGAGCAGACGATTCCAACGCTGTTTCAATATCCGCTCTTTCGGATCGAACTTCTCTGCGACCTGCAACATGATGCGTTCTGCGCAGGTGGGGCACGTTTCAATATCCGCTCTTTCGGATCGAACTTCTCTGCATCGAGGCTGCCGTACATTACTTTTTGGCCTTTGCGTTTCAATATCCGCTCTTTCGGATCGAACTTCTCTGCACCTTCTGGTTGCATTCAGAGGTCAATGGTATCTAGGTTTCAATATCCGCTCTTTCGGATCGAACTTCTCTGCTTTGGCCTTGCGTGGCTTGGCTGGCAGGCAATCATCGTTTCAATATCCGCTCTTTCGGATCGAACTTCTCTGCACGGTATCAATGTTCGTTTGCGTGCATGGTGTAGGGTTTCAATATCCGCTCTTTCGGATCGAACTTCTCTGCGTCACGCCATCAGGCTTTTCGATCAACGCTATCATGTTTCAATATCCGCTCTTTCGGATCGAACTTCTCTGCATTTTTCGTTATCACACGAGTGAGGTTCTGTCACAGTTTCAATATCCGCTCTTTCGGATCGAACTTCTCTGCCGGCGCTTATCGATGGCAACACGACCATCACTGGTTGTTTCAATATCCGCTCTTTCGGATCGAACTTCTCTGCAATGAGCGGGTTGCTCGTCGTGAGCGTTGTGATTGGTGTTTCAATATCCGCTCTTTCGGATCGAACTTCTCTGCAATGTCGGCGTTCCGGCGGATATGGTTTCTCGCCTTGTTTCAATATCCGCTCTTTCGGATCGAACTTCTCTGCCAGGCTGGTGTTGTGCCTACGTCGCTGACTTGTTCGTTTCAATATCCGCTCTTTCGGATCGAACTTCTCTGCATCATGACCATCGTCAGCAAGGGCAGCAGCACGCAAGTTTCAATATCCGCTCTTTCGGATCGAACTTCTCTGCGACAAGCTAGCGCTTTGGGAGTCCGGTATTGTCGAAGTTTCAATATCCGCTCTTTCGGATCGAACTTCTCTGCCAACTGCGCGGTAATCGTCATCGTGGCTTCCTTCGGTTTCAATATCCGCTCTTTCGGATCGAACTTCTCTGCACTGCCTACCTGAGTCAGAATTGAATCCTGAGTACTGTTTCAATATCCGCTCTTTCGGATCGAACTTCTCTGCCGGCCAGCTCCTGGCCGGTCGGTGTGATTTGGTGGCGTTTCAATATCCGCTCTTTCGGATCGAACTTCTCTGCGGCAATCATGTGGCGGAAGCCGTTGGATACAATTGGGTTTCAATATCCGCTCTTTCGGATCGAACTTCTCTGCCTCAAGCTTCATTTTGACCGGCAGATTGGCGCGCAGGTTTCAATATCCGCTCTTTCGGATCGAACTTCTCTGCAGCGGGATAGGGGTCGCTGATCACGACTCTGATAAAGTTTCAATATCCGCTCTTTCGGATCGAACTTCTCTGCTCCGCGGCTCGGCTCGCAGATTTCCGGCGACCTTGTTTCAATATCCGCTCTTTCGGATCGAACTTCTCTGCGGAAAACGGTATTCTTGATTGATGTATCGGGCAGCATGTTTCAATATCCGCTCTTTCGGATCGAACTTCTCTGCGTCTTATCCGTCCATGTCGGTGTTGCCTGGGGCGTGTTTCAATATCCGCTCTTTCGGATCGAACTTCTCTGCTCTGTCCTCTGCGTCTCGTAGGCCATACCTACCCAGTAGTTTCAATATCCGCTCTTTCGGATCGAACTTCTCTGCTTGGCCGCACGGTTGGCCGAATACCGCAATAAGACGTTTCAATATCCGCTCTTTCGGATCGAACTTCTCTGCTAGTAGGTAGGTACAACACAGAAGGTACAAGATAGAGTTTCAATATCCGCTCTTTCGGATCGAACTTCTCTGCTTGTTCCGCGGTGCGAAACAACCCGTAATACCGCGTGTTTCAATATCCGCTCTTTCGGATCGAACTTCTCTGCATCAAGACCGAAACCAGCAACAGCAGAGAATCAGACGTTTCAATATCCGCTCTTTCGGATCGAACTTCTCTGCACTCTTGTCGCCTTGCCATGTTTGCGGGTTGCGCTGTTTCAATATCCGCTCTTTCGGATCGAACTTCTCTGCCCGGTGTGCCGCACGCTTGCGCCTCAATCAGCGGGTTTCAATATCCGCTCTTTCGGATCGAACTTCTCTGCTGCGTAGCCGGCTGATATGTGCCCAGAGGCTGCCGCGTTTCAATATCCGCTCTTTCGGATCGAACTTCTCTGCTTCGTGTCTTTACGATGCTGGGTGACAACCCCACTGTTTCAATATCCGCTCTTTCGGATCGAACTTCTCTGCCAGAAAAATCACCCAGCCATCAGCCTTTTGCTTGACAGTTTCAATATCCGCTCTTTCGGATCGAACTTCTCTGCCATGCCGTGCTTTTCGCCACAAAGAGCTTTTGGGAAGTTTCAATATCCGCTCTTTCGGATCAAACTTCTCTGCTATGCCTATGCAGCTATCTGCATGAGCATGAACAAAAGTTTCAATATCCGCTCTTTCGGATCGAACTTCTCTGCGTTTCACTTTTCAGACCCTCAGCGCGGTGGACGAGTTTCAATATCCGCTCTTTCGGATCGAACTTCTCTGCACGGGGAGAATCCGCAATACGAAGAGTTGTTTAACAGTTTCAATATCCGCTCTTTCGGATCGAACTTCTCTGCTAGCCATGCTGCCAGAGGGCGCGGACTTTGCAACGTGTTTCAATATCCGCTCTTTCGGATCGAACTTCTCTGCCAACGGCCACCGCCCGCCACCAACGCCAGCCAAGGCGTTTCAATATCCGCTCTTTCGGATCGAACTTCTCTGCTACGGGCGCGGGCGCGCATATTGGTTTGGTTGGTTTGTTTCAATATCCGCTCTTTCGGATCGAACTTCTCTGCGCAGCGATTCGTGGATTCGGTCTTTTCTGCGCGATCAGGTTTCAATATCCGCTCTTTCGGATCGAACTTCTCTGCCTGCACGCCGACCCCCTGCACCGGCGTCAAGCCCGCGTTTCAATATCCGCTCTTTCGGATCGAACTTCTCTGCGCGCTTGAACCGTTGCCGGTGGTGTCGTTGCCGGTGTTTCAATATCCGCTCTTTCGGATCGAACTTCTCTGCCTCGGTCCGTGCCGCTTATCCTGGCCAGCGTGCCACGTTTCAATATCCGCTCTTTCGGATCGAACTTCTCTGCGGGTCAGCATTCGCGCCAACGGGCGCGCAGTGCCGGTTTCAATATCCGCTCTTTCGGATCGAACTTCTCTGCGAGACGCGCGAGCGCATTGGCGAGAATTACACGCCGTTTCAATATCCGCTCTTTCGGATCGAACTTCTCTGCAAAGCCTCAGTTTGTTTGGTCTGCGCCGGGTCGGTGTTTCAATATCCGCTCTTTCGGATCGAACTTCTCTGCAACCTGCACCTCCAAAATATCGCACTCGCTAAGGGCGTTTCAATATCCGCTCTTTCGGATCGAACTTCTCTGCCGGTGAGGAGCCCGGCGCAACCGCGCCGGGCTAGTGTTTCAATATCCGCTCTTTCGGATCGAACTTCTCTGCGACAATCACTTTGGGCAGGCGATGTCGTATGAGCACAGTTTCAATATCCGCTCTTTCGGATCGAACTTCTCTGCTCGTAACAAGAGCGGTTGGCGGTATCGATTCAATTGTTTCAATATCCGCTCTTTCGGATCGAACTTCTCTGCAAGCAAGCCCGCTGCCACTCGACATACCGATCGTGGTTTCAATATCCGCTCTTTCGGATCGAACTTCTCTGCGCCGTGAGGCGTTGTTAATTGTCGGTCGTGATCGTGTTTCAATATCCGCTCTTTCGGATCGAACTTCTCTGCAAGACGTGCCCCGATATAGCGCAGCGAACTACCACGTTTCAATATCCGCTCTTTCGGATCGAACTTCTCTGCTCCCTGTGCGTACAGGGACGCACGCTGCTCCTTGTCGTTTCAATATCCGCTCTTTCGGATCGAACTTCTCTGCGCAGCACCATTACGCCTAACAGCGCACGGTTACAACGTTTCAATATCCGCTCTTTCGGATCGAACTTCTCTGCATAGAGGAACTTGAGCAGGCTGTCCGCGATCTCGGGATTCAATATCCGCTCTTTCGGATCGAACTTCTCTGCTCGCCTTTCGTGAGGCCTACCAGCCCGCCTACTGGAGTTTCAATATCCGCTCTTTCGGATCGAACTTCTCTGCACGTGGTAACGATTACGAAAGAGGTAGAGGAGTGGTGTTTCAATATCCGCTCTTTCGGATCGAACTTCTCTGCTGAGAGCGCGTGATGATACAGGTAGCTGATTCAAGTGTTTCAATATCCGCTCTTTCGGATCGAACTTCTCTGCTATCACGCAACGTTCGTTAAGCTTGGTCGGCGCGATGTTTCAATATCCGCTCTTTCGGATCGAACTTCTCTGCAAAACAGTAGCGTTAAGTGGAAAGTAAGGGAGATAGTTTCAATATCCGCTCTTTCGGATCGAACTTCTCTGCCTGTACAAGCCCAGCCCCAGGCTAAGCCGCTTCGAGTTGTTTCAATATCCGCTCTTTCGGATCGAACTTCTCTGCGTGAATCTGGAGAAGCTACCGGGAAACATCAACCGCGTTTCAATATCCGCTCTTTCGGATCGAACTTCTCTGCCGTCGTCAATAAGCCAACAGGCAACAAGCAGCGTGGTTTCAATATCCGCTCTTTCGGATCGAACTTCTCTGCCGCCGCTCTGCAAACCCTATGCAAGGGGCTAGATGACCTTGAAACGGGTAAAACGGGCGTGACGGGCTTTCTAGGCGGTTGCGTTCTACGTATCCTGACATGACTTCCCTTTCTCGTTACCCTCTTTTCGCAAACCCTTTTTTGTCTAAAATGGCGGTAGATTTGCGAAACAATTTACACTGGTGGACTATCGCAATGGCCCCAATCCCATGGTTGTTCTGCCACCGATCGCTAGGGTTTGCGAAAAAAGCCGCTGCATGGCCTTCTAAAGGCGCTGCATGCACGGGTAATGCGCTGAAAAGCAGAGAGTCCCACCGCAGTGGGACTCCTTCATTATAGCACATCATTACAGAAGCGGCGAAACTCACAATTTACACAACGGCTGCGCTGGGCTGTCGGTGGTGGCATCCGCTCGGTCAGGGCAATCTCACGAATCGCCAGCAGATGACGAAGGGCATCGTTGCGCAAGCGCGTGTTGATCGGTATCTTGATCACCCGCTTGGGCGGGATCAGATAGATCGCCCCCTCTTCCACCGGCAGGCCCCACTCATCTTCCAACATCATTGCATAACAGGCCAACTGCAACTTGAAGTGGGGACCCGGATCGCGCCGACTCAGCTTGAAATCGACCGGCAATAGCCGTGAGCGCCCCTCATCGCTCGTCTCAATCACCATATCAACTTGCCCACGGCAGCCCAGCTTTTCCGACTGCACCGGCACATGGTAATGGCGTGTGCCGCTCTGTAAGCCATAAGCCCGTACCCCCCGCCGCTCCTCCAACATATTCACCCGATCCTGCGCCGCAATCCCCGCCTCCATCTTATAGGTCGTCGGGCGCACCGCCGGCAGGCAATATTCATAATAGACAATTCGCGGACAATACGCATACTGCTTCAGATCGATTACCCGCAAGAACCAAGCATCTTCAATCATCTTGTCCTCCTCTCATCGTGTCACCTTGTCATCGTGTCACCTTGTCATCCTCCTCCATCCCCTGCTCAATCCCCAACCGCCCCCGCCAATCCTGCTTACAGATCGGGAAGAGCGCAATCCGCCCCGCGGCCTTGCCCAATTTGGCCTCGATCTTCAACATCAACTCTTCTTGATGATTCGTGCCCAAGTCGCCCAAAAATGCACTATATTGCACCCGGTCCAGCCCATAATCGAGACAGAAATCAGCGATCTTGGTGCGCACGCCATCATTGGGGATATCATAGATCAGTAAACATTTCATGATCGCTGCCGGCTCTCTGCTACCAACTACTTACAAAGGGTTCATAGATGGCCCGTTCGCCGCGCAAAAAGGCGGCAAGGTGACGCGCCTGGTGTTGGATAATCTGGCGCAGTGGGTGCCGTTTCTGTTCATAGAGTTCGGCGGCTTCCAGCCGGGCCAGCACCTTTTCGGCCAGGCTACGGCGGCTCTCCTCGGTCAATTTGCCGCGCTCATCAAGTTCGACCGCCGTGCCCCGGTTAAAGATCGCCATCACCGTGCGGTCGACCACCGTCTGGCGAAACTCTTCCACCATATCAAAGACCAGGCTCGGCTTGCCGGGCCGGTCGGTATGCAGAAAGCCACCATAGGGATCGAGCCCCGCCAGCACCAACGCCCGTTCAACCTGACTATACAGAATGCCATAGCCATAGTTGAGCGCGCTGTTAAAGGGATCGGCCGCACCTTGCGTCACCCGCCCCGGCCAACCGACCTCGGCAAGTAGCAACTGACCAACCCCACGCCAATAGCGACTGGCCGCCCGTCCTTCCACCGAAAGCAACTGCCCACGGCAATCGTCAATCGTCAAATAGAGCGGCTCAATCCGCAGTTGATCCAATTCGGCCAGATGATCCTGCACCTCATCGCTGAGCAGACGCACCGCCTCAAAAATGGTTGGCTCCTTCTCCCGCCGATTTTTGCTCATATACTTTAGCAGATTGACCTGATTGCGGATCTTGCCCTCGGCAATTGCCAGCGCCACCGCCAATCCACGGCGGTCAGCCAAAGCACTCAGTTGCGCCCGTCGCGTCGCCACTGTTGCCGCCAACCCCGCGCTGTAGAAGCTGCCTACTGGCTTGCCCCGGCTATCCAGAAAGTGGATCGGAATCCCCTCTTCGGCACAGGCCGCCACCACATCGCTGCTCAGGCTCACCCCCTTGCCCGTCACGAGCACCGTCTCCAGATGCATGATCGGTGCATCAACGCGCTTCTCCCCCTGGCAGGTCACCCGCAGCCGTCCCTGATGTTTGGCCACAAAAGAGCCGAACTCGTCGATAATTAAATGTTGGATTCTAGCCATGGTTGCTCCCTACTTCATAAATCCCACACCCTTTCACAATATTCCGTCCCACCCCCGCGCTCATCCCCCAGAGCAACCAGGGCAGGAGTGGCCGCCAATCCGCGGCCTGATAGCAGACCCGCCCCATCAACCCGCCCAGCACTTGCTCCTGCTCCAGCCGACTCGAATAGCCTTTGAGATCCCACCAGCGCGTCTCATCGTGTACCACCTGCACCCCATCGGCCGCGCCATAAATGTCCCGCTTGAGTTCCAGCGCTTCGCCATTGATCGTCGGCCGGCCTCCGCCATATTGCGCACTCAGATCGAGCATGCGCAAGACCGCCGCTTTGCAAAAGGTAAAAAAGTCTGGTTTGGTGGCCCGCTGATGATTGGGGGTCAGCCGCATCGGCGTCAGGAATTCGACCCAGAGTTGGTTGTCGTTGGCGGCCAATTCGTCGGCCAGCCGATCACTCGCCGCTACCACCTGCGCATGGGTCACCGGCACCGTATCGGGGCGCACCATCCGTTCGCCCGGTGCCATCATCGACAGCAGCTCGCCAGTGAAAGGATTGATCGCGTCCAGTTGCGTCACCACAAAGGTACCCCGCTTGCCATCCGCCCCTTTGCGCCCGATGCCAATCTCCCCCATGCCTCCCAACGTCAGCAGCAGATAGGGCAGATAATTGAGCGAATCACCAAAGAGCGTCAAGCCAAAGGCGAACTGCTCCCCCGGTTCATAGCTGCTTTGCCGATCCGGCGGCGGTGTCAACGCATAGGGCCGCCGCACATCGCCCGCGATCGACCCATCATTTTCCAGCGCCAGCAACTGGCAGACCGGGCAAAGCGCTTTGTGGAAAGCATCGGTCCGTTCCGCTCGCCATTCCGGGCAGAAGCTGCGCCGCATGACGGTAACCATCGCCCCCCGCAGCGCGCTGCCCTTGAAATCGTGAAAGCCCATCGGCGTCGTCACCGCCACCGTAACGCGGATATGGTGCGCGGTGAGGGGGATGGCGAGGGGGTGGGTGGGGTGCGCGGTGGCGGGTAGTGCGTCTGTAGTTGACATCAGGTAGCCTCCGATTTATACTGCAATTGTTGATCTGATCCTTCAACAAGGGAAGGTTGAGCATATGAAACAAAAAGTTAACCTGCTGCGTGACTTGCCATCAGCCCCACCACCGGCAGCGTTAGAGGGGCAAGCGGCTGAGCAGACGCAAGATCCGCTCTTGGGCGCGTTCCCGGCATTGGCAAGTTTCAGCGCCGAAGATTTCCTTTGGGCCAAACAATTGTGGAACCAAAGTCTAGAGAAACAGCTGCGGATCATTGCCGGTAAGCGTTTATGACCGGACAAGCCCGCATCACCGTTGACCCTAACATTCTCGGCGGCAAGCCGGTGGTCAAAGGCACCCGCCTTGCGGTCGAATTTATCATTGACCTGCTGGCCGCCGAGTGGAGTGAGACTGAAATCTTGCGCAACTATCCTGGGCTAACACAGGCCGATCTTGTGGCCTGTCTGCGTTATGGCGACGCGGCTTAGTCGATCCGTTCATAGAGCGTATAGCCCCGGCTGCTGCGCGCAACGCGATAGGGCAGGATGATAGGGCGGAGGAGGCGGTCTTTGCCGGTGCGCAGATTTTTCCCCGAATAGATATCGACCTGCTCGAAGGTCAAACCATCGGCGCAGTCATCAAGCAATTGAAGCGTACCTGTCAGGGCAAATGCTGTGGCCGGCTCATCGATTGATGTAAAGCCCTCGGGTAGTGTTTCTTCCTCCACACAATCAATGGCTTGGACAAAGCCGCCCCGTTTACCAAAATATTGGAGCGATGTCAACCACTGTTGCCAAGGCAATGTTTCAGTGGTTGCTGGTGATTGCGCTGCAATCTGTACCTTTCCTTGCCACTGCACATATTCGCGAAAGCCAATCGTGTTGATCATACTGCGCGTGAGTCCAGTCTCCACATCTTGGCTTGGTTTCCCCTTCATCGGTTTGAGGATCTTGGTGAAGGTGTTGGTTACCGCAATTCGTTCCGGTCCCTTGATCGAAAATTGAGTGTCCCGAATCGTTGGCCATAGCCGTTCCCCCGCTGCGACTCCTGTCTGCTGAATCACCGTGTTGAGCAGCGCCATTTTGAGCGTGTAAGGGGTTGGTACCAGCAGTGACTTGCCGCCGGTTGAGGTGGCCGTTGCCACTTTCAACGAGATGAGGCTCACCGGTTGAAATGTTGTGATAATCCACATGGCTGCCCCTTTATGACTGGAACTGATAGGGTTCACACTGTTCAATGAGCGCTTGGAGTAGTTCAACCAGTTCAGCCAGATTGGCAAACCGCTGCACGACAATCCGCCCGGCATGAATTTTATTTAGCGATGCCGCGATACGTTCGGTTTGCTCAACAAAATTGCGATTGAGCGGACTCATCAACGGTGCGGGTGCTGATGCGGTGGTGTAGCTGAGCACACCTTGCACGTCAACGATGTGGGGGTGTTGTGTGCTGCGCATGGCACCATCGGGTTGAACAAAGGTATAGGCTAGACTCTCTAATAGGGCAACCAGTCGTTTTTTGCGATCTGCGTCTGCAATGGGGTGACTCTGGCTAATGTCATTGTAGCCGATCCGATGCGCCTCAATGTTACAGACGATGGCATATTGGCCACTGTTGGTGGGGCGGTGGAAGATTGCCTGTCCCAGATTGCCTTCCCGTTCCTTTTTATCTGTGGGGATCTCCCGTCGATCCGGATCATATTTGACATGAAAATATTGTTCAGTGGTCACCGCATCGGGGAGACCAACCGCCCAGCCGAATTCCACCACACTTTTGCGTGGTGTCGATTGTCCCTCCGTAATCAGGTTCCCCTCAATATCATCAAGTGTGCAACTGAGTAAGCGGTCGATCACCTGGATCTGCGTCGGTTTCTCCTTGCCCTTGAGCCAAGTGCGAAAGGCATCATCGGCAGACATGCGGTTGGCGTCGAAGAGTTGACAGGCCGCACAGAGTGGCAAGCCTTGGTCGCGACTGATGGCGTAGAGATGCTCGGCTTGGATATGCTTCAACATATCGCCGCTAATCGCGTTGACGCTGTGCATTCGCCCCGTCTCATCAACGATATTGACGATACGCGTTTGAATCTGATTGCCTTCACCCCCCTCATTGTTGAGTGAGTGGAGGTTGAGCGTTGCTTGGGCAGCGATGGAAAGATTGTAAATCACGGACATGTTCTGTGCTCCTTCTTTGTTTGGTTTATAGTCACCAGTTGATGAACATGAAGAATTAAATCGGCAATCGGTACCACAGGCTGAAGCCCTGTGGCTGTTAGTGGAAGCCCCGCTGAAGCGGGCTGAGAGATAGGAGTGCGCTTTATCTGGCAGGCGACGGTTTCAACCGCTGCTACCATTTGCTGTTTCAGCGCTGGGCTGAGCTTCATTGCCGGCGGCTTCTGTAGTGGGCGGTTGTTCCTTGGGATCACGCGCATAGCCAAAAGCAATGAGTAGATTGCAGATGGTCTCCGAGCCATATTCGTCGATCAGTTCGACAATGGATTGGATATCTTCGGTCGTGATAGCTTTTCGCCAGAACACTTTACCTTTGGTACGCTTAAAAACCCTTGCATTCTCATCATTGTAACTCTGCATAAAGGCGGCCAGTTCTTGGATGAAGTCAGCGGTATATTGCGCCTTCCGTTTTAGCTCCTGGCCTAATCCATAGCGTATTTCGAATTCACTACTTTGGCCTTTGGAATACTGTAGTATAACGGTGCTTTTACGGATCGCATCCGCCACATTGCGAAAGCCCTGATTCTGCAAAATCGGCGTTAACTTTGGTTCACTCATGCTCAATAACCTTTCTAGATTTTCTTCCCCAAAGGGTTTGACATAATAGAAGCTGCGCTCGATTGCGCTCATCAGATAGTTGCCATAGCCGACGTTGAAGGCAAAGAAGCGCTGTATATCGTTGCCTGCTGCAAAGTCACGATAGCGTTGCAGCAGCGTATGTCCTTCGCTCTTTTCTTCATCGATGGCCTGGAGCCGTTCAATATGTTCCCGTACGATTGTTTGATATCGTTGGGCATCGGCGTAGCTTTCAACGGTCGGCAGCCAATCGGGCAGGCCTAGGAAGGCCAGGTTCATCATGGTGTATGAATTCTGGCTTAACAGTTGATAGGTACTCACATGCATTCCCGCCACCAAGTTGCTGACCGACCGCTTCTGCAAAATAGAAAGTTGCTCAGCTTCCACCACATAGGCCAACAGCGTCTCCACATAGAGCAGCGCGGCCATGACATCGAGCTTGACCGAGGAACTGTTCCAAAGGCGGTCGCGGAAGCGGTTGAAGATTTCCTGATGATGGGTAAGGGCCAACGCCCGCGGGGCCAGAATATAGGTCTTGCGCAGATCTGCATTGGTGGCATTGCGTGGTGCCGATGCGCTCCACAGCCCCACTGCTTTGAGATAGTCGAGCAGCCAGAAGTTCTTCTCGTTGCCCATTGCTAATCCATTGGCCTTGGCCCGATTCTGCCCCTTGCCCATGTGGGGATTAAACAGTTGAGATGCGGTGACGGTATCATCGAGACCGCTGCCTTTTGCCGCGGCTTTCCACGCCATTGCTGCTGCCTCCTTGTCCGCGTCAAAGCCGGCAAACATAGCAAGCAGCGTCTGTACATTCAACCCCGGTAGCGTTTGATTGGCCCGCATCCATGTCTCGACCAGCGTGTTGTGGATCGCTTGGGCTTGCATCCGGTAGTCGCCCAGATAGGTCGCCACCGTCCAATCGGCGCGTGGTTTGTGGTCGGCGAGTTGTTGCTCCAATTCGGTGCCGCGTATCTTCTGTTCCCCCAGTTGCTTACGCTGTTCGCTAAAGCGGCGAAATGTCTCCCATTGCTCATCAACATCCCGTTTGTGCATGGTAGGTAAATCCTCGGGCAGCGCCACTTTACCACTCGTTAGATAAGGAATCTGCTCAAACGGTCCTGCCGCCGCCACCCAACCTTCTTCAATCGGCAGACCGGCATCAATGACATAGCAACTGCCCTGGTCATAGAGCGTCACGTGGGCCGTGCCGGCACTGCGCTGCACGATCTCCTTGAGCACATCCGCCATGCCAAAGGCGATAAGCGTATCGCTCAACGTGCCCGATTCTTTTGGTACAAAGTACTGTTGTTGATACAAATGGTCCCTCCTTCTACATGGATGATGACAAGCTTGGTTGTTTGCCGGCAAAGCGTTCCGGGGACGGCCCACACCAATTGAGGTAAGCAAGATACTCTCTGGGCCGTCCCCGGAACGCTTTATTCTGTATCCGGCTATTCCTCCTGCGACAGCCCGTCACACAATCGCAGCACCCGCACAATCCACAGATAGAGCAACAATCCACGAAATTCTCCCGGCTCCACGAGATATTCTTCCAGCTTGATGGGCGGTGCCGTCATCAGCAGACCCGCTTGGGCCTTGCCCATCGTTGTCAACACCAACGCGTCCGCAGCTGCCGTGGCTGCCGCCGGATGTAGCGCGTACTCCTGAAACTGGTACGCCTGCGCGCTGTGGTGGCGGGTGATGGCGGTCAATACGGCCCGTGTCAGTTCATCGTGCCCACAGCGTTCACCGATGATCTGCGCCCCGGCCACGGCGCTCTCCCCGGCATGCGGTGGCCGTTTACACTGTCGATCCGCCTGCCGTTTGGCTTGTTGGTGGATCGGGTTGTACGGTTCCCAGTGGGTGTGAACGGCCATGTACGCGGCGTCAGCAAGCGGTTCCCCAATCCCTGCCTGATAGAGCCGAACCCAGCGCTGCCACCGTTGATCCATCTTGGCTAGGTCATGCAGCGCAATTGCGCTCTCAATTGCGTTGGTCAGACCACCGGGCGGGAACCCCCACCGCGCGGCCAAGCGCTCTTCGACAAAGGCATACTGATCGGCAAAGTGCCGCCGATAGAGCTTGAGCATCTTGCCGATATGATCGGTATAGCTTTCGAGTTGGTAGCGAAACCCGCCTTGGCTGTTGCGCTGGGGTTTTTCACCTTTGGCCGAAAACCAGCCGCCCACCGCAGCAGGCACAATGCGAAAACCGAGTTGTTCATCATAGGCACAGAATGCGCTGTTGATCACGACAAGCGCCGTACCATCGAGCAGCGACGCGTCGCTCACTGAGCGCCAGGTCACCACGACGGGCTCGGTCGGGTCATCGGGGTCGGGGCTGCTGATCGTCGGAAATTGCATTAGCCAATTCCTTTCCTCCTCCTCGGGCGACCACTCCAGCGCATATTCATCGAGCGTGCGCAGCAGCCCCTTCACCGTGCCGCGCCAGAGGCCAAAGCCCTGTGCACGCAATGGATCGCCGACCGCATCGGGGGTTGTGGCTGCCAACACGGTGATGTTGTCGACACGGCGGATCAGATTGCGGCGTTGCTCGCGTGCCCCTGTTTGCATGGCCGCGTAGATATCGTTCCAGAGCAAGCCCTGTTGCCGCCGCATGGCGTCGAGCAGTTGCCGATCACTTGCGGTGTGTACTTCGTCGATCACCGCCTGCTCTTCGACAAAGTCGATCGCTTGTTCGTTGCGTTGTTGGAGACTCTGCCACGCCGTTTCGCAAAGTTGTTTGGGATAGGGCAAATAATCGCGATAGTTCACCTCATCGCTCCGTTCACGCATGGGCACCTGATAGATGTGTACCGTTCCTTCCTCACCGGGGTAGCGAGCACAGCGCCCAGCCCGTTGAAAGATCGCATTGGCCGGCGCAATTTCCGTGTGGATCACTTCACAGGTAATATCCAGCCCCACCTCAATCACCTGGGTTGCCACGACGATCATGCTTTCTACTGTCTGCTGTTCTGGATCTTTGCCGAATTCGCGGCGAATCTGCGCTTCTTTCTCGCGACGGTGCTCCGGCAGAAACCGACTGTGGAGCAGTTCGACCTGTATGGTGTCGTCGTTCTCTTTTTGTAGCGCCTCGAATAATTCCTGTGCCCGTTTTACTTGATTGCAGATCACGAGCGTGCGTCGCTGATGTTGCGCGAGGATCGCGCCTGCGCTCATTGTCATATCGTGAACCTGGTAGAAACGGTGCCGTGGCGCGTCGGCCTTTCCTTTGGCAATTTTGTGATACTCTTCAGGTGGCACTTGTACCACGTCTGCATCAAGCAGCATCGCCAGTTCTTGCAACATCGTGCTGGAAAAGGTCGCGGTCATCAATACAAAGGGTGTCACCCCCTTGGCCTGCATAAGGAGTTGTAGCACCGTCGTCAATGCGCCCTCGGCCCCACCCTCATCGGCCAGCGGAAAGAGGTGAAACTCATCAAAGATCAGATAGCTGCTGAAGAAGGCACCGGCGTTCAGATTGGCCATCCCTGTTGAAAGTGAATAGGGCACGGCCAGGGCGCTACTTAGACTCTGGTCGATGGTGGCAAAGATGAGATCCTGCTCAAATTTCGGATCCTGTGGCTGATCACCGGTCTGGATAGTCACCGCAGGTGGCTCAGCCAAGATCATTTTCTCATTAACAAGCGTATCTATTTCTTCTCTGAATTGTGTCGCTAACACGCGCATAGGAACTGAGTAGATGCACTTACGCGGAAAAGTCAACGGTTGATTGCGATCCCACATTTCAATGAATGGCCACAGCGCCGCCAAGGTTTTCCCGGCACCGGTTGGTGCCTGTAAAATGACACTTTTGCCTTGGCGTATGGATTGTGCCACCCGTTTTTGATATTCGTAAAGTTGCATTGTGGTTCCTTACATATGAAATAAGGTGCTTGCACGCTGATCATCAAAATCAGGCTCATCACTCGACATAGACGGAACGTTTTGTGCCGTTTCGAGTCCATATGTGCGGATGTATCGTTTGATTTCTCGCAACAATTCGGTACGCAACCCCTCTGGCTCCAGCACCTCTACATCCGCGCCCCAGCCGCGAATCCACGGCATCATTTCCTGTGGCTCGGCAATCTGTGCTTCCCAAAGGAGTGACCCATCGGCTTGCTCTGTGACCATTTCGCTGCGATGCCAGCGCGTCTCCCGCACCCGCCGCGCCACGCGTGGGTGAAATTTGAGCTGTACCCGCACCGGCTCGGCATCTGTATACCAGATGCCCCAAGCATCCTTGAGTTGCGCTTGGGGTGCAAAATCTGCCGGCAGAGCATAGCCTTCCCGCAAGGCTTCAATCCGCTCGATCCGCTCAAGTTTAAAGGTGATACGCTTCTGCTGCGCGCCTTGCACACCGGTGACATGGGTTGTCTGACCAACGGCATAGGGTTCGATAAAGTAGGGCGCAAAGGTATACTCACTAATCCGCTCTTCTTTGCCGCGGTGCCACACCTTAACCAGCTGCCCTTCGGCCCAGGCGAGCGTTAATTTTTCCAATACCTCCAGATATTTGGGATCATGGCGCTGCGCCTCATCATCCATGACATCAGCCGAGAGGCGCAGATGATCACTAATGCGCGGCGCAATCCGGTTGAGTGATTCCCCAACTTTGCGCAGTGCCGCTGCCGCATGGGGATTCTTTTTATCCATACGCGTCGCCAGCAGACGGGCGGCCAAGTGAATCGCCATTGCCTCATGCAGCGTTAAGCGCAAATGGACCAGATAGTTACTGCGGTCAATCTTCCACCGTTCCTCGTCGAAGTCGTCAACATAAATATGTTTGGGCAAATCATCCAAACAACGCAAAATGGTTGAACGATGAACTTCGAGTTTACGGGCAATCTCTGCCGCTTTCAATCCTTCAGGGTGTGCCAATAACAACGCTTCAATTTGGCCTAACCGCGCTGCTTTCGTCTCTACTCTTGACATTGCCTTTCCTTTCTCGTTGCGCTTTCAACAAGTGTCGCAAAAGCCATTGCTTTGCCCCGTTGTTGCAACTGGTTTGAGCATAGCACACCAATCGCGCAAATCCCGCAACAGTTGCAACAACTCGTTAGGGAGTGGCTACAGATCAGCCACATCGAAGCGGTATAGCCCACCATCATCATCTTCATAAAGATAAAACCCCGCCTCATCCATACTCGGGAGACGACGTGTGATGGTAGAACGCTCCACCTCTAAGATACGTGCCAACTCTGCTGCGGTCATGCCCGGATGTTCCTCAATTACTGAATTCATTTCGGTAAAGTCAACTTCCTTTTTCTTCCAGAATGCCATTTCTGCCTCCATGTTGTGAATATTTAATAACGACATTCACAGCATGGAGGGGACGTGTTGCAGGTAACGCAACAAGCTGTACGCTCTTCCACCCCAGCAATGGGGCAGGACTAACGTAGCACACCAAGTAAGCAGCCTGCTTGTTGGCTGAGCGCTCCTTGGGCACGAAACTGGGAGCTACGGAAATTCTGTTAAAAAACCATGAGGCCTCCCCAGTATAGCAACAAGCCCCTCACTTTACAATTGCATTACGCTCGCGCCAGGGTTGCAAGCGCCTTCTCCGGGCCCAAACGCCAACGGCAGCGTGGGCGGGGCGGGGTGCCATGATTGAAGATCCTTACGATCTCCTTTCTTTTTGTCTCCGTCTATTTTGACACCCCCCATCCTTTGCCCTATACTAACGTGATTTTCATGGTTGATTCGTTTTGTGAACCCTTTTCTCTGGCCCATTGTCGTGCCTGGTTATGGCCACCCTCCATCTCTTGGGGAAAGGGTTGTTCTGTAAAGATTGTCCTATGGCCCCCAATCTATCCAATGATGGCCCCTTTGAGCGCTCGTCAACGTCACTCTCACTTTCCGCCCATCCTGCCAACCTCATCAAAGTTATTCGCCTGCGCCTGTGGCACTGGCTCTTAGCCCCCTCCGCCAAGCTGGTAGAACCGGCGCAGCAGCGTCAAGCGGCTTTCCTCTCCGGCTTTATGTTGGGGCTGATTCTGTTGGCGCTAGTCGTAGAAGGGATCACAACGCTCTTGGTCGACTGGAGCGCCTATACCGGCTATCGCTATACCCTCGTCACGGTCGGGCTTCTCACCATTACCTATCTCATCAGCCGGACCAACCACTTGAACCTGGCGATTAACCTGGCGATGACGATCACCCTGGGCGCGATCTTTATCAGCGGCTGGGCCGACACGCGTGGCGTTACCACTGGCTTTTTCGATTATCTCATCCTCCCCCTCTGGCTTGGCAGCCTCTTTCTAGAGGTTAGACGGTTGCCGCTCCTCGTTGCGATCGTCTTGCTCGGCCTGCTCAGCTTTCCGCTGCTCACACCTGCTGTCACCCTCAATGAGATTCTGGTCGGCCCTTTCTCCTTTGTCTTTGCCACCGCTCTCCTGCTCCTGCTCATCACCCATCACCGCAACCGCTTGGAAGCGGATCGGCAGGCGGAGTTGGCGACTGAAGCCGACCATAGCCGGCGCGCGGCCGCGCGGGCGGATGCCCTGTTGCGGATCGCCGACCGTCTCAACGCGCAAGTCGATGCCGATGCCATCTTGAATGCCATCGGGGAAGAGGTGGCACGTGCCTTCAATACGCCAATCTCCCTGGTCGCCCTCTATGATCGCGCACAGGATCAGTTGCAGACCGTGGCCGGCGTGGGTCTATCAAGGACGCAACCGCTTGCGGTGTTGCCGCTCCGTGCCTATGATCTCCTCGTTGCCACACTGGGGGCCACCTTCGCAATGACAGATCTGCAAGCCGCACCGCCGCTCGCGGCCCTGGCTCCCTACAAACAAGCGCGCTTCCGCTCAATCGCCTTTGCCACCATGAGCTATGACCATCAATTGATCGGCACCTTGGCCGCTGTGACCATCGATGAGCGACGCACCTTTTCGACAGAGGAGTTGTTGCTGCTCCAGGGCTTGGCCGATCAGGCGGCAATTGCCATTGAGAACACCACCCTCTTTGCCGATCTACAGCTCGCCAACGAAGAGCTCTCGCAAGCCTATGAGTCGACGATCGAGGGCTGGTCCCATGCGCTTGATCTGCGCGACAAAGAGACCGAGGGGCATACCCAACGGGTAACAAAGATGACCGTGACATTGGCCCGTGCCATGGGCGTTGGCGAAGAAGCACTGGTGCATATTCGCCGTGGCGCGTTGTTACACGACATTGGCAAAATGGGGATACCCGACGATCTACTGCACAAACCGGGCCAACTAAGCGCCGCTGAATGGGTGATCATGCAGAAGCACCCCGTTTATGCCTATGAGTTCCTCTCCCCCATTGCCTACCTCCGACCGGCGTTGGATATCCCCTACTGTCACCACGAAAAATGGGATGGCACAGGTTACCCCCGAGGCCTAAAGGGCGAACAAATTCCCTTTGCCGCCCGCCTCTTTGCCCTGGTCGATGTGTGGGATGCCCTCTGCTCCGACCGCCCCTACCGCCAAGGTTGGCCGCCTGAACAGGTACGCGCCTATATTCACGGGCAGGCGGGCCTCCATTTTGACCCCAATATCGTCCCCACCTTTTTAAGGTTACTGGAAAGCTTGCAATTGATAAAGGAACAAGCTGCTGCGATCAGATTGACGTAATAACGCTTGACCAGTGCAATGCACACCCGAGGTAGAAGAATTGCGTCATTCGTCTTATTTTTACTAGCGACAATTGTCACGATTCTGTAATGCATTTGCCGAATATTCCTCCCTACAATAGGTGGTATTCCAGTCTGTGTAGACAACATCACCTTCTGCTATCTCTACCCGTCTAGACACGCTGCCAATCCATATCCGCATCTGTCACCCTTGACGGTCAATCGGTGAGCCGCACAGCAGGCTGTACCGGTTGGCCGGCTGCTTGGTTGATCGATGCGCTTTCTTGTGAGGTCATTGCTATGCAAAAATCTCGGTTCGCTTTGCCGCGCCTGCTGCCCCTCCTTCTCGTTGTCGCGCTGCTGCTGACAACCTTGCCCCCGAGCCATCTCCACGCCCAAGCAGAGCCGCCACCCCCGCCTGCTGACCAAGCTTCGACAACGCAGCTCTTTCTCCCCGTGGTCACCAATGGGGGAACTGGGATAACGTCGACCACCGAACTCCCCACGCCGGCCCCGTCGCCGGATCCAATTCCTGATCCCGCTCCTGATCCAACCGCAACGCCACCGGCAGCGAGTAGCCACGAAGCGGATGATTACGCACTCGCCGAAGCCGCGCGCCAGCGCAACGAAGCGCCCTTTGTCGCGCCGGCGGAAGCCGCGGCTACCGGGCCACTTAACGTTGTCGGTCGCTGGGACGCGCCAGTTACCTGGCCCTTTGCCTTTGCCGCCGCGGCGAGCCTGCCCGATGGGCGCATCATCGCCTGGGGCGGTAACAACCCAACCTCCTTTAACGGTGGCACCACCACCTATGGTGCCATCTGGGATCCAGCGATTGGGGGGTTGCAGTCGATGAATCGCAGCGACCACTCCATGTTCTGCGCCATCCCGACGATGCTCGAAGATGGCCGCGTCTTTGTCAACGGCGGCGACGGCACTCGCGAACGGACGAGCATCTTTGACTATCGCACCAATAGCTGGACGCGTAGCGACGACATGAACACTGGGCGTTGGTATCCCGGTAGCGTGGCGCTACCCAGCGGCCAGGTCTTTACCGCGATGGGCGACCCCGGTGGCCCATACCCGGAGATCTGGACGCCGAATCAAGGATGGACGCTGCTCACCGGGGCGAATCTACAGGCCCCCATTATCAACTACAGTGGCTATCAGAACACCTGGCTGCCCTATCTCCATCTGGCCCCCAATGGCCGCATCTTTCATTCCGGCCCGACGCCGCAGATGAACTGGCTCGACCCCAGCGGTAGTGGCTCGATCAGCAACGCCGGGCTGGTCAACAGTTGGTACCCCAAATATGGTACGGTGGTCATGGTTGACGAGGGCAAGCTGCTAATGGCCGGCGGTGCCGCCAATACCACGAGCACCGCGCCCGGCACCAATAAAGCCGCGATCATCGATATCAGCGGCCCGACTGCCCAGAAGATCGACATTGCGCCAATGCAATACACGCGTAAATTTAACAACGGCGTCATCCTGCCCACCGGCGAGGTGCTAATCGTTGGCGGCAACACCTCCGGCACCGAATTCAGCGACCAAGGCACGATCCTCACCCCAGAGATCTGGAACCCGACGACGCGTGCCTGGCGCAGCGTGGCCGACATGAGTGTGCCGCGCAACTACCACTCGGTCGCCCTGCTCATGACCGACGGCCGCGTCTGGTCCGGCGGTGGTGGTCTCTGTGCCTGCGCCGCCGACCATCCCAACCATCAGGTCTATTCGCCCCCCTATCTCTTTAATGCCGACGGTTCGCCGGCCACGCGCCCGCTCATCAGCGCCGCGCCCGATGTGGTCACCTTTGGCCGCACGGTGACGGTAGGGGCAACCGCGGGGGTGCAAAAGTTCAGCCTGATCAAGCTCTCGGCGCTGACCCATGTGCTCAACTCGGATCTACGCTATCTCTCGGTCCCCTTTAGCGAGACGAGCGCCGGCACCTATCAACTCACCTTTCACAGCAACAAAAATGTGCTCACCCCCGGCTACTGGATGCTTTTCGCGATCAACAGCCAGGGCACCCCGTCGCTTGCCAAAGTGCTCAAGGTAAGCAGCTCCAACGCGCCGTCGGTTAACCCGCCAGGCGACCAGAACAGCCTCGTCAACGACTCGATTCTGCTACCGATTGTCGCCGGCGACCCCAATGGCGATCCCCTCACCTACAGCGCCACCGGTTTGCCGACCGGTCTGACCATCAACAGAACGACTGGCCTGATCGGCGGGGTAGCCACGGTCAGTGGTATCTACGCGGTGGCGGTAACGGTGAGCGATGGTCCGAACAACACCGTCATCAATTTCACCTGGACGGTAACCCAGCCAGGGACGACCCGCTTTGTCAAGCTGGTCGCCGAATCGGAGGTCAACGGCAACCCGTGGAGTTCGGCAGCGGAGTTCACAGTGGTCGATGGGGGGGGCAACACGCTCAACCGCGCCGCGTGGACGATTACCACCGATAGCCAGGAGACCGCCGGTGAAGATGGCCGCGCCGTCAACGCCATCGACGGCAACACAAGCACCATCTGGCACACCCAATGGTCCAACAGTAACCCGCCGCCACCCCACTGGATCGTCATCAATTTGGGCGGGAGCTATACCGTCGGCGGCTTCCGCTATCTGCCCCGTCAGTCGGGCGCGATCAACGGCACGATTGCCGCCTACAAATTCTATCTCAGCACCGACGGCGTCAACTGGGGCGCGCCGGTTGCCCAGGGCCAATGGGCCAACGACCGCACCGAAAAGAGTGTTACCCTCGTCCCCAACCGGTCGCCAACGCTCGTCCAACCGGCCAATCAGCGCAACACCGTGGGCGACAGCGTTGCCCTGCCCCTGAGTGCCAACGACGCTGATGGCGATGTGTTGACCTTCAGCGCGACCGGCCTGCCTGCTGGTCTAGCCATTAACGCGAACAATGGCGCGATTACCGGCGCACCGACCACACCAGGCGTCGCCACCGTCGTGGTCACCGTGCGCGACAACCGCGGCGGCACTACCAGCCAAAGTTTCACCTGGACAGTGCAAGCACCTGCCTTTACGCTGGGTACCTTGGTGGCCGCGCCGGCGGTGGTCAATACAGCGGTCCACTATATCGCGCCGGTCAACAACGGCACCAATGTGCGCGTCAAGTGGCTCTTTGGGGATGGCACGCCAGCGACCGCCTATCAACCGGCGTTAGCCATCGACCACACCTTTAGCCAGCCGGGTATCTATTTGGTGACCCTCACCGTCACCGACGACAGCGGCGTTGAGAAGAGTCTCACCGTCGCCCAGGCGATCCACCGCCCCTTGACGACCAACGGGCCAGTGGCGTCGATGAGCATTCTCTATGAAGATCGCACCGGCAATGATCGCGTCTGGAGTCTCAACCCGGACAACAATACGGTGAGCGTCTTTGACGCGGTCACCAACGCCAAGCTCGCCGAGATCGCCGTTGGCAAAGCACCGCGCAGTCTGGCCCTCGCGCCCAATGGGCGTGTCTGGGTTGCCAACAAGGGTGCGGCGACGCTCAGCCTGATCGATGTCAATACGCTGGCCGTGGTGCAGACAATCACCCTGCCCTATGGCTCGCAACCGGCGGGAATTCTCTTTGCGCCTTCATCGACAACGGGCGGTAATACCGCCTATCTCACGCTCGAAGGGAGCGGCAAGCTATTGCGCTTTGATGGCAACAGCGCAAGCCAAAGCGGCAGCGTTGATGTGGGCTTGCATGTGCGCCATCTCTCGGTCAGCGGCGACGGCAGCAAGATCTATCTCTCCCGCTTTATCACCCCACCCTTGCCTGGGGAAGCGACGGCGAACCCGCAGGTCGGCAACAGCGGCGGTGAAGTGCTGGTTGTCAACGCGGCGAGCTTGAGCGTGGCACAGACGATCACGTTGCGCACCAGCGACAACCCGGATACCGAGCATAGTGGTCGCGGCATCCCCAACTATCTCGGCCCGGCGGTCATCGCGCCCGATGGCTTGCGCGCTTGGGTTCCTTCCAAGCAGGACAACATCGTCCGTGGTACGCTGCGCGATGGCAACAATCTTACCTTCGAGAACACCGTGCGCAGCATTACCTCGCTGATCGATCTGACGACCAACACGGAAGAATACGCGGCACGGCTTGACCATGACAATGGCGGCATCGCGACGACGGCGCGCTTTGACCGCACCGGCAACTATCTCTTTGTGGCGCTCGAAGGCAGCCGCGAGGTGGTGGTGATTGACGCCTATGCACGGGCCGAGCGCTTCCGCATCAACGTCGGCCGCGCGCCGCAAGGGCTGGCCCTCTCTGCCGATGGCCGTCGGCTCTATGTGCAAAACTTCATGGATCGTACGGTCACGGTCTATGATCTAAGCGCGCTCTATGCTACGGGGACGCTGACCGCACCGCAGATCGCGCTTTACAACACCGTGGCCACAGAAATCTTACCCGCGCAAGTACTCACCGGCAAGCAGCTCTTCTATGATGCCAAAGATACTCGCCTGGCGCGCGACAACTACATCTCCTGCGCCGCCTGCCACAACGAAGGTGGCCAGGATGGGCGAGTCTGGGATCTGAGCGGCTTTGGCGAGGGGCTGCGCAATACGATTGATCTCAACGGCCATGCTGGCCAGGGACCATTGCATTGGAGCGCCAACTTTGACGAAGTGCAGGACTTTGAAGGGCAGATCCGCAATCTGGCCGGTGGGACGGGCTTGTTGAGCGATGCTGATTTCAACGCCACCAGCGATCCCTTGGGCACGGCCAAGGTCGGGCGCAGCGCCGATCTCGACGCATTGGCCGCCTATGTCAATTCGCTCACCACGGCACCAGCCAGCCCACAGCGCAACAGTGACGGCACCCTGACCACCGCGGGCGCGGCCGGCAAGGCGATCTTCCAGAGCGCCAACTGTGCGCAATGTCATGCCGGCCAGCGCTTTACCGACAGCGCGCCCAATGCTGGGCACGATATCGGCACGATCAAGCCGAGCAGCGGCAACCGCCTTGGCGGCCCGCTCACCGCGCTGGACACGCCAACGCTGCGCGGCCTCTGGAACAGCGCGCCCTATCTACACGATGGTTCGGCACCTACCTTGGATGCTGCCGTGCGCGCCCACAATGGCCTTACCTTGGGCGACAGCGATCTGGCCCAACTGGTCGCCTATCTACAACAGCTTGATCCACAGGAGAGCGGCGTCACGGTATCGTTGGGAAGCGGTGAAATTCTGCGCGAATGGTGGAGCGGAATTAGTGGCACAGCGCTTAGTGCGCTTACCAGCAGCGCCAACTATCCCTACAGCCCCAGCGGCAGCGACCGCTTGAGCAGCTTCGAGACACCGACCAACTGGGCGGACAACTATGGGGTGCGCATCCGCGGCTATCTCTATCCGCCGGTCACTGGCCAATACCGCTTCTGGGTTGCCGGCGATGACAACAGTCAGCTCTTGCTCAGCAGTGATGAGACGCCGGCCAATGCACAGGCGATTGCCAACGTGCCCGGCTGGACGAATGCCCGTGAGTGGGGGAAATATAGTCAGCAACAGTCGGCGCTGATTACGCTGACGGCGGGCAAGCGCTATTACATCGAAGCGTTGATGAAAGAGGGCAGCGGCGGTGATAATCTGGCGGTCGCCTGGCAGATCCCCGGTGGGGCACAGGCGGTCATCTCCGGCGATTATCTCGCACCCTATGTGCCACCGGCCGTCCCGCTGGGCAGCGGTGAGATTCTGCATGAATGGTGGAACGGCATCGGTGGCAGCGCGTTGAGCGACCTCACCGGCAATGCCAACTATCCCTATAGCCCCAGCGGCAGTGACCGCTTGACGAGCTTTGAGACGCCAACCAACTGGGCAGACAACTATGGCATGCGCCTCCGTGGCTATCTCTACCCACCGGTCAGCGGCCAATATCGCTTCTGGATCGCCGGCGACGACAACAGCCAACTGCTGCTCAGCCGCGACGAGACGCCGGCCAATGCCCAACTGATTGCCAATGTGCCCGGCTGGACCAATGCGCGTGAGTGGGGCAAATATAGCGAACAGCAGTCGGTGTTGATACCATTGACGGCGGGCAAGCGCTATTACATCGAAGCGTTGATGAAAGAGGGCAGCGGCGGTGATAATCTGGCGGTCGCCTGGCAGATCCCCGGCGGGGCACAGGCGGTCATCGCGGGGGACTATCTGGCCCCCTATGTGCCTCCGGCCTTACGCAATCTGGCGCAGGGCAAGGCGGCCAGCCAATCCTCCACCTACGCCGGTGCCGCTGCCAATCGAGCCATTGACGGTAACACCAATGGCAATTACAGCGCCGGCTCGGTGACCCATACCAATAGTGAACGCAATGCATGGTGGCAGGTTGACTTGGGGGCAAGCGCGCCGCTGGCAACCATTCAGCTCTGGAATCGCACGGATTGCTGTGCCAATCGGCTCTCGAACTTCTACGTTTTTGTATCGAGCAGCAGCATGAGTGGACGGAGCTTCTCCAACCTGGTCGGCGATAGCCAGGTTTGGCGCTACCAGGTCAGTGGTCAAGCGCCTACGCAACTGGTGATCCCCGCTGGCGTAAGCGGTCGCTATGTCCGGGTGGAACTGGCCGGCACCAACTATCTCTCGCTGGCCGAAGTGCAGGTGTGGGGCGAGTAGGCTCAACGGTTTGCGAACGTAAAAAGTAGTGGTATCGAATCGTAGGGCCACGATATATCATGGCCCTACGATTCTCCTAGACCAGTAGACCGCAGTGCGGAGAAGGCGTTCTCTAACGCCACCCACTGCGTATTAGAGAGTGCTTGTTCCGCGCGTTGTGGCCTACTGATAACGAGGGAATTTACTCTGCCAAAATCTCTTCAATCTTTGCCAACTCTTCGGGGCTCAGATCGGGCCCTTGCATGGCGGCGGCGCTGTCAGCGATCTGCTCCGGTCGGCTGGCCCCCATGACCAGGCTGGTCATCCGCTCGTCGCGCAGGGCCCAGCGCAAGGCAAGCTGGGCCAAGCTCTGGCCACGCGCCCGCGCAATCTCATTGAGTTGTTGCAGCTTGGTGACCAACGCCGGCGTGATCTGATTCTGCAGGCCGCTCGTCCGTGGTTGTGCTGCGCGCGAATCTTCGGGGATACCATTGAGGTATTTGTTCGAGAGCAGCCCCTGTGCCAACGGGCTAAAGGCGATGACCCCAATGCCGTGGCGCGCCGTGTTGGGAAGCAAGTCGGCTTCAATTGGCCGGTGCACCATCGAATATTTGGGCTGATGGATCGTCAGCGGCGTGCCCAAGCCAGCGAGGATTTGCGCGGCGTCGCAGGTGAGCGCACCGCTGTAGTTACTCACCCCGGCGTAGAGTGCCTTGCCCTGGCGCACCACCAGATCAAGCGTGCCCATCGTCTCGGTCAGTGGGGTATTGGGATCGGGCCGGTGGTGGTAGAAGATGTCCACGTAGTCGAGCCCCAGCCGTTTGAGCGATTGGTCCAAACTAGCAACGAGATATTTTTTGGAGCCAAAGTCGCCATAGGGTCCCGCCCACATGCCATAGCCCGCCTTAGTTGAAATGATCAGTTCATCGCGATGGCGTGCAAAGTCCGCTTTGAGCACCTTGCCGACCATCTCCTCGGCCATGCCAGGGGGTGGCCCATAGTTGTTGGCGAGGTCAAAGTGGGTGATGCCCAAATCAAAGGCGGCGCGCATCATGGCGCGTGTGCTGTCAAAATTGGTGAAGTTGTGCCAGCCGCCCAGCGAGATGACGGGAAGGCGTAGCCCACTCCGGCCACAGCGGCGATAGGTCATGGTCTCATAACGGTTGTCAGAAAAGGTCATTGGGTTCTTCCTTTAGGTATATGATCAATGTTGCCAGTCGGGTTGTGCTGCTTTCTGCGAATACGCGCTCGGTGCGCCTCCTATCTGGTTGAGTATAGCACTTTGTGAAGCAGGGAACAACTGTTCGCTGTACGACAAGTGGGACGGTGGAACGGTGGGTCGGGCACCAATTTACTGTCTTACTGTCTTACTGTCTTACTGTCCCAGGAGATCGTTCCATGGGCCTTCTACATCAGACTTCTACATGAGACTTCTGCGAGGGGGATCAACTGGTCCGAATAGCCGTGGCGGATCAAAAAGTCGGCGGGGGTCAGCCCATCGAGAACGCCAAAGAGGTGCCGATCGTAGTGCTCGAGTAGGGTCTGCATTTTGTTGACGAAATTCGGGTTGAGTGGGAAATCCGATAGCCGGGCACGGCAACCGGTGCTGTGGGTAAGAATCGTGTGGAAGCTCTGTTCGGGGCGCAGTGGGAATGTACTCGCCTCGCTGTAGAGCGCCACACCCACTTCACCGCGGATAATCTGGAGCAGTGGCAGCGATGGGTAGAAGCGCAAACCGAGCGAAAGACCGCGTTCGGCGCTCAGGCTGCTGAAGAGGCCAACGGCATAGAGCTTGGTATCGGCCATTGCTGGCAGCCAACGCGCGACAATCGGGCGAATAATGGCGCGGTAAGTGGCCAGATCATCTACGCTTTGGCTGATATCGCCACAGATCGTTTTCAGTGTAATGTGCGCTGGCTTGGTATAAATATCAACTTCGCAAGTTGGGTAATATTGATGAACTAGATGTTTAACCTTGACGTAAGCTTGGTTGACATCGGCAAAGAATGGCTGTAGCACTTGCTCTGGCAACTTGACGATGAGAGAGGTCCGCAGCCATGCTGGGCTATCGGCCCGATCCATCGCTGACCTATCTGTGCGAAAGGTGGGATCGACCATGCGGTTATAGGTATGCTCCTGGCGCATCAGCGCATATTCGCGGACTAGCGCCTTTAGATGGTCGTGGTGGCGACAGAGGCGATCCACGGTCGCCAGCGTCGGGTGTGGGTTTGTCGGTCGATCGTAGCGCATTAGGGTTTAAAGAGAAATAGACTACCGGTTGCCTGTTCGCATCTCTTGACTCCCTGGATCAGAAGGGGCTAAAGCTGATGAGCGAAGTTAATTTGTGCTAGATCCTGAGCATCCAGCGCTTCTTCGAGCCACTGACTCAATCGCTGTAAGTCAACTGTATCTTCAATTAGAGCAACAACTTCTTGCGGCAATTCTCCAAACTGATGACGCAGGACGAGTAGGAGCGCACGGCGCTGTGATTTGATTTCGCCGCGCGTTTCGCCACGGATTTCGCCACGGATTTCGCCACGGATTTCGCCGCGGATTTCGCCGCGGATTTCGCCTTCTGCTGCTGCTTTCTCTGCTGCTTCCTCTGCACGCAGCGCAAGAGCGTTTCGCAGCGCGGGCACTTTTTCAAAGGCTTCCGGCACTTTTTGTAAGAACTCGTCAATATAAGGCCAAGTCTCTTCGCGAATTGTAATTGTCATGTTGATTAACTCCATTATCTGTCGTTTGTAACTTTGGCAAATCGGCAATTGTGCACTCGACTAGCAGGTCGACAGACCGACTGCGAGCAAAGACCTCATATTGTCTTGTCGTCCGTATTCCCAAGCTGGTAAAAAACCGTTGGTAAAAAGTCTTGGCCGAGTCATCAAAGGGCTGGTTCATGGGCTTTATTATAGCAGAAAAAAGCAGCGGCGTGTAATTTTCTTTGTGTAATTTTCTTTCGTAGGGGGATTCAACCGGTTGCCGATCTAGCTGGGTGAGCGCGGCCTAGGCCAAGATAGGTTGTCGCCACGCTATCGCTCACCTTCACCTGATTGCGGCCACTCTGTTTGGCGTGGTAGAGGGCATGATCGGCTCGTTCAAGCAAGCTTGTGGTACTGTCGCCGAGCTGATACTGGCAGACCCCAAAGCTGGCGGTCAGATAGTTGATCAAGGGAAAGCTCGCCTGTGCAATGGTGGTCTGCAACTGCCCGGCGATGGCCTGTGCATGTGTCAGATCCGCCTCGGGTAGAATAATCAGAAATTCTTCTCCACCCCAGCGGCCAATGATCTGTTGGGGTGTAACCCTCTGCTGGATCTGCTTGGCAAAAGCGCGCAGGATCTGATCACCTGCGGCATGGCCATGCGTATCGTTGACCTGTTTGAAGTGATCAATGTCAGCGAGAATGATCGCAAAGCTGTGATCGGATTGCTGGGCTTGGGTGAATTGATCGATAAGCGCGAGATTGAGATAGTGGCGGTTGGCGAGGGTCGTCAGCTCATCCGTATAGGCCTTGTATCGAAAATGTTGGATGGCGGATTGACGTGTTGCAATCATTCTTGTATAGGCAAGTAGCATAAGGATGAACATGCTCTGTCCGGCATAGCTCTGCAATAGATAAATTACCTTTGGGCCCAAAAGGAGTTCCTGGTTTCTGAACAATAGGACGTAGCAACTCGCCAGCAACAACAGGGTTACATGAAGCCACGCCACATATTTGGCCTGGTTCATCTCGAAGACCCAAAAGATACACATGTAAATGGCGATGGACCAGAAGCCGTAGCTGAGAATTTTGACGATCAATGATTCGCTGTCAAGATAGCTAATGTGGATCAGTAGTGTCGTATCGAGCGAGGCCAAAATTATGATGAGGAGGAACAATTCGACATAGGCAACCTTGATCCGGCTAAAGAGCAGCACACCTAGCAAGCTGCTCATCCCTGCCAAAAGGAAAGGGATGAGCAGCGTTTCTTGCGCCGTGAGCGCAAGCTGCTTGGCAAAGATCAGGTCGCTCACCATGATGAGCAGTGCCACGGGCAGGCAGTAGAGGTACATGAAACGCCGCTCTTCTGCCGCATCGATTTTTTCTTGGCTAAAGAAATTAACTCTCTTCACAGTACTCTCGCAAGCTCCACCTTACACATCGTCTAGATGGTAGCTTACTTGATGAATTGCTGTAAAACACTGTCAACTTGCTATCAACTTACAAATCGTTTGTTCAGTCAAGTCGTATTCATGCCAAACGCCATCTGCCGCCATTCAACAGTTAGACTGTTGGCAATCAGCTTGACGCCTGCGTATCCGCTATCGGCAGTTGCAACAAGGGGAGGACAAGCTGCCGCGCCTCCAGGGCAATAAGGGGGTGACGAGGCTGATCAATCTCAGGCGCTGGGGCATGGCACGCTGGGGCATGGCACGTTGGGGCAGTAGTGGGACAGTAGTGGCAGAGTTTTGTCCCGTAGGGACGGTTGAACGGCGGGCCAGAAATTATCCAATTTCTCGCCTAAATTCAGCCATCCCCACGGGACGAGGTGATCGGGGGTACCTTACCTTACCTTACTTTATTCTGTGCTCTCCCCCTCGGCGGACGGAATCGTGCCGTTACCATCTTCGCTGTTCTGGCTGGCTGCCGTAACGGTGGTGGCCGTTGGCTCAGGGGTTGGTTCGGTGCCGGTAAAATCGAGCGTGGCCGATGCCTGTAGCTCAAAGCCATTGGTCGCCACAATCACCGCAATCTTGCCAGATTGGATCAGCACGCCCGTTGGCGTATCCTCGGGCATGACAAAGGACATGGTGTAGTTCCCCTCGCCATCGCTGATCGTCGATGCAAAGGTGACCGCCGAATCGTTGGGGCTGATCTCGCCGTCAAAGATGCCCAGGTAGAGACCGAGCTGTGTATTGGCTGGGAAACCACCACCCGTTACCTGGATCAGGGTGCCAGGGGTTGCCGCCGTTGGATCAAGACGCACAAACGGTTGCGGAACCGATGTTGCTGTTTCAGCCGGGGTCGGCGTCGGCAGCGGCGTATTGGTTGCCGTCGGCGTGGGCGGTTGTGTGCCGGTGGGCGTTGGCGTGGCCGGTTCGGTTGCGGTCGCCGTCGCGCTTGGTGCCGGCGCAACGGCGGTGAAATTCAGGATCGCCGTTGCTTGCTGCCCAAAGTTTTCGGTCGCGATGAGCACCATCAATTGGCCATCCCCAATTGTATCGCCATCTGGCCAAGTCGCCGGTAGGTCAAAGGCGACACTATAACTGCCGGTGCGGTCGGTCGTTGTCGTGGCATAGCTCTCCGGATCGATGGCGCTACTGCGCACCCCGACAAAGGCTCCCAGGTGCACATTGACGGTGGTGTTCGCCGGGAAACCGCCGCCACTCACCGTAATCGTCGTGCCAGGGCCGCCCGCATTCGGCTGTACATTGGCCGACGGCTGCACCACGGTTGGCGTTAGCGTTGGGGTGTCGGTTGCTGCCGGTGTACTCGTTGGCCCAACGGGCGTCGCGGTAGCCGTCGGCGCGATCGGTGTGCTTGTCGGCACTGCTGTTGGTGTCGCTGGCGTTGGTGTCGCCGGCGCTGTTGTTGGTGTTTGGGTTGGCGTCACAATGTCGCTAATCCGATCCCAATCCACATAGACGCGTGCGCCACCACGCCGCTCGTAATACTCGACGGTTAGGTCGTGCCGTCCATCGAGGTCGAACTCAAGTTGGTAGTCGTTGTCATAATCATTTTCGTGCCATTCGTTGAGTACCCGATTGCCGTCGATGTAGAAGCGGATGCCATCATCGGCGCGGAATTCAAAGCGATAGTGGCCACGATTGAAGCGTACCCGTTGCGTCCAGCGCACCGAGAAATTGTCATCGGGAATACGGCTATCGGGTGAGTCATCACCCCAGTTGAAGTCAATATCTTCATCGTTGCGGCGGAAGCGCGGATCGCCATCCAGATTGCGGTTGGTGTAATACTCGCCTTTCCAATCCGGGAAATCTTCATCATCGTTGTCGGTACCGCCGGTGTCGCCAATGCGTTCCCACCAGAGGGTAATCCGTGCGCCACCGGTGTTTTCATAATACTCAATGCGCAGGGAATGGTTGCCGCTACCGAGATCACGGTCGGCGGTATAGTCGCGCTCGCTGCCATCGTTCCACTGATCGATGATCAACGAATCATCGACGTAGAGACGCGCGCCATCGTCGACGCGCACATGGAAGCGATAGCGCCCGCTGTCAAAGTAGGGCGAACGACTCCAGCGCACCGAGAAACCATCGCTGGGAATGCCAGCCGCCGGTGAGCCGGTACCATAGTTGAAGTCGACCGTATCATCGTTGCGCACCAGATAGGGTGAGCCAGAGAGATAGCGGTTGGTGTAATACTCGCCGCGCCAGTTGGTGATCACTGGTGTCGACTGCCCTGTGGCTGTGGGTAATGGCGTGTTGGTCGGCTGAACCACTGGAGGGTTGACCGAACCACTGGTGTAATAACGCGAGACCCAGCCCGTTGCGCCATCGGGGAGCCGTACTTGTAGCCAACCAGCGCCGCTACTTTGGCCGAGTACATCAAGGATCGTGCCATAGGGGATGGCGCGCACAATCGCATAGGCAACACCAGGGCCGCTGCGCACATTCAGCCCATTGCTGGTGACGTAGACCTGATTGGTGCCGAGCACGATTGGCGTCGGTGTGGCCGTTGGATTGCTGGTGGGCCGGACCGCTGTAGCCGTGGCCGTTGGTGCTGGCGTTGACGCAGTACCCGGCAAAGCCGTCCAAGTGGCGGTGGCCGCACTTGTTGTGGCAGTCGTGGCTGCTGTCGGCGTAGCGGATGGCTCAGCCGTTACCGTTGTGCTGACTGTTGTCGTTACCGTCAGGCCAACCGGTAATAGTTCAAAGGATGCATTGGCGCGCACACCGGTTTGGGCTGATTCTGCGATCACCAGGACATTGGGGAAGACGCGCCAACGTTCCGCCTCGGGAAAGGTGATCGAACTGGTAAAGGTGCCATCTTCGGCCACCGTTACGACGGTGATGCTCTCTTCAAGCGCGCCCGGCTCCGCGGCCGAAGCGAGCTTGATGGTGACAACATCGGTCGGTTGCCAGCCCGCGCCCGCTACCGCGATCGCCGTGCCTGGCACGCCAAAGTCAGGCGCAATCGCAATGATTGGCGTGGTGGGGCGCACATTATTGAGTCCTTCTTGCGCATTGAGAATACCACCGATGGGCAGCGCACAGCCGCTGACTACCAATGTCAATAAGCCCATGAGCAAGCCAAGCAGCAGAATGCGCAACGGCTGTCTCTTCGGGTGCAGCCGCAACAATTGATTCGTGGATAGGTTGGGTTTCACAGTTAACTCTCCTTCGAGTGAGATACACGGATGATGCCGCTGATCTCCTCATTGTTTACATAAAAGCATGATTGAATCATGTTATTGACTGTGCACCTGGGACTTTTGTTCCCATATATATCATGGCAACGTAGCGGTTTTTTCAGGAGTTTTCAGCACCGCCGCAATTGCGCAAATCAAGATGACGGGTGCCTTGCCCGTGACACAGCTTCTTGCGTATCGAGTAAACGATCTGATGCCTTATCGATCTGCGCTGGCGATCAGAAGAGGGGGTGGCGAGGGCTTTGGTTGTAGTGTACACTGCGGCGCGCATAACGCTAGTGTGGCGCAATCCAAAGTCTGTTGGCTTTATTGGTACTTGCTATAAAAATAGGCCACAGATGGACACGGATGAACCCAGATGAAGAAAATAAATATCTGTGTTCCTCTGCGTTTATCTGTGGCAAACATTTTTATCCTTACAGCTTAGAGCAAGTGGCGGGGAAAACTTTCGAGCCAGGTCTTTTCAAAAAAAGCATTGCCATTGAGTAGCACACGTAGCTGCACATCGATGTGAAAGTGCCCTTCGGTGCTGCGGGTTGTGCCGCTGGTCCGTACCTCACAATGGTAGCCACTCTCATCGAGTTGATAGAGTACCTCGTTGTAGAGCAGCACGCGCGCGGGGTCATTGTGGTAGGCGGTCATTTCGAGCTGTTCGGAATCAAAGATACGCAAGCCATTCGGTAAGATCGACTCACCGCCGCCATAGACTTTGACGGTGACCGCTTGTTTGAGCAGATCATCGATGACCTGCCAGATCGGGGTGTCGCTTTTGCTTTCGCCAATCTCGTGAAGTAGCGGCGGCGTATGTTTGAGATTTGGTGCCGCTCTGGCCGCCATGCTTGCCAGCAGGGTGGGTAGCACCAGGCGCGAAGGTGAAGCCGCCCCGCGATAGAGATAATTTTCGGCTACATAGGCGGAAGGCCAGATGACTGGCCACCACGCACTGGCGACCGAGAGGCGAATGCAATGGCCAGGTAGAAAACGGTAGCCGGTTGCCTTGAGGACAACGGTCACCCCATAGACTGTCTCGGGGTCAAGCGCTTGCGGTTCGCTGTGGCTGTTGCGGTGGGTGAGATTGAGTACACCCACACTGACTTGGGCCGAGGTACCATCGGGCGCGACATCGGTCAACCGGACCACAACATGGGCCACCGGTGCACTGGCACGCAAGTTCAACTGTGCCAATGGAAAGCCAAGGATATCGAGCGGCTCAGTCAGAGGGGCGCTTGTGTAGGTGAGTGAGAGCGCTTCGTCTGGCCGGAGATCGCGCGCTAGGCCATTCGGTTCGGCCCCGCCGCCATAGCAGAGGCTGCTGTGCACGCCCAACGTGGGGCGGTGGGGATACTGGTCGATGGTTGCTTCTGCGGCTGGATGTGCCTCTAGCGTCGCCGCCCCCAGGTAGAAGGCTTGCGCGACCGCTTCTGCTACTGGAAATGTGTCGACCTGGCACCATTGGCCATTGATGCGTGCGGGGAAAGGCTCTGGTTCGGTATACTCCCATTGATAATAGACCAAGGCCGGTTCGTCCATGATGCCATTTTCTATCCCTTTGAGCCAATGGTCAAAAAAACGTACGGATTCGTGTAGCCAATCCAAGGTGGGACCGGGGTAGCCGTAGTGGGGGAGCTGGTGCACCCACGGTCCGATGATCGCCTTGCGCGGCGCACTGCAGCGTTCCATCATGCGCAAGACCGCGTTGACGTAGCCATCATTCCAGCCGCCGATGAGCAACAGGGCACAGTGGACGCGCTCATAGTCCGGGGCGAGCGAACCATTGCGCCAGTAGGGGCCATCGGTCTGATTTGCCAACCATTCAACAAGCCAAGGCGGCGTCTTTTCCAGCCGTTCGCGCCAGAGCGATGCCCATTCGGCACCGAGATAGTCGGTGCGTGGCGGCAGCGCGTTCATGGCGATCTGGCTAATCGCATATTGGGCCATTTCGCTGACCGTCTTGCAGCCGCCAATATAATGGACATCATCGGTGTACCGGTCGTCCGTGGCATAGACCGGGATGATCGCTTTGAGGCTTGGTGGCTGATGCATGGCGACCTGAATCGAGGTAAAGCCGCCATAGCTGATGCCCCACATCCCCACATTGCCGTTGCACCACCCCTGCGCGGCGAGCCACTCTACAACGTCATAACCATCCTGCGTCTCTTCCACTGTATATTCATCATACGCAATGCCGCGACTGCTGCCCGTGCCACGAATATCGAGCCGGCAGCCAACATAGCCGCGCTCGGCAAAATAGGTCATCAGTGCGTGGTCGGTGCTAAAACGCCAGCCATCCTTGCGGTAGGGGATCATCTCCAAAATTGCTGGAAAGCGCTTGTCCGTTTCGTTGGGCACCGGCATAAAGAGATTGGCCGAAAGCAGCAGCCCATCACGCACGGGGATCTGCACGTTGTAGCGGATTTGAACATCGTAGCGGGTGGGAAGATTGTGGTGGATTGTCACATTGCTGTTCAACTTCCATTTGGGCTTTTAGAATTTTGATAGATTTTGGGGCGGCATCGTCTGCTGTATCCCCAAAAACTCCTGTTACTACTACGATTGTAGCGCAATCCAGCGTGCGCGGCAAGCATTGCAGCCAGTGGCAGATCTTGAATTTATGCAGTAGGCTTTGCCACGTTTGAAGCTGTTCGCCATTTGCGGGGGAAATCAGGTAGCAAGCCAAATTGATCCATGCGAAAGTTTTGGAAACCAACTTGAAGGGCGGGGGAATCGGGTTGCACTCGATAGTCGCCATTGGCCGGATCCACAAAGAGCGGATCGGCAAAGATCGAATGTTGATCAAAGCCCAACTGTTGCCATGCTGCCAGGCTATATTTGGTGCCAACTGGTTGCCATGTGCCGTCGCTGCTGGCCGAACGTTCGGTTACCCGAGCGACAAATTCACCGAGGTCACTGTAGAAGCAATTGTGATCGATCGCTGCCAGCCACGGTTGGCTGGCTGGCGGTGCAATTAGCGTGTAGAGTTCCCCATAGCCTTTGCCCATTGCAAAATTTAGATCATCTTCGGGATGCAGGTCACCGACCCGAATCACTGTGATGTTGCGGAAATATCGATCATGGTTGTCATCGTTGCCCACGTGAAAGCAAGGGGAATTGGCACCATTGACCCAAATATTGTTATAGATCGTGCGGTAGGCACCTTCGCGTAGCTTTATGCTGACGCCGATGCAGAGGTTGTTATAGATCTCATAATTGGAGGCACCGTCATCTAGATCCAAGCCCCAGCCAGCTCTTTCTTTGAAACAATTATAACGCATGATCACCGGTTCCATGGCATCAACTTTGACCAAGCCCGCCTCCAGGCTGCGGCTGCATGTATAGGACATATGTGATTGCACGAGGCTCCAGTAGCGGTCGCGTCCCCAGGCGTTGAAGGGGCCATGATCGCCCGTCTCGCGGCAGGTCTCGTAGATGAAGTTATGTTCAATGACATGGCCGCCCCATGTGCCGTCCCCAATGCAGACGCCGGCGCGCGGCATGTGGTGGATCTCGTTGTGCGCAACGGTAATCCGTTTGGCGCGCGAAATGTAGACACCGGCGATCTGTTTACCAAAGACGCCGCACTCATAGATCAAATTATTGCTCACCCTGCACTCATAGGGGAAGTTGCGTTGCGTCCCCACCGTTGTTTCCAGTGAACCCACCAAACAGATGGCGCTGTCACCGCTTTCGGTAAATTTGCAACCAGTGACGTGGCTTCTGCGGTTGTAGCCATTTAGAAAGAGTGCGTTGCCGCCGACCGCGTCAAAATAGCACTCCTCAATCGCGCAATCACGGGTACCTTCTAGAAAGAACGCACCGCCGCGGTGGATGGCCCAGTCACTCAGAGAGGGGATCGTGTAGGGGGCGAGGAAGGTTGATTGGGTTTGGGTCATATGAAAGCCGTGCAGGGTGAGATTGCGTACCGGTAGATCCTGTGTGCCGAGCATGCGGACCGCTTGCTCCAGGATGGGAACTTCGACCACGGCGTCTTTCAAGTCTACCGTTTGCGGTGGCAGATAATAGAGGATACCGAGCTTTTTATCGAGATACCATTCCCCTGGCGCGTCTAACTCTTCGAAGACATTCTCAATGTAAAAGTAAGAGTGCTCGTTCACTTCACAGGGATTGGCAAACCACTTCGCTCCCATCTGAAAGCCGCCGTGGCCAAACCAGAGCACAGCGTTCTCCCAGTCGATTTGTTTGATCTGCCACTGTAGATTGCCCCAATAGTGCGCTTGATAGATATGGATGATGGCTTCGTCGGGCCTGGCCCATCGGTTCTGTGTAAATGTCGCTGGATCAAAGTGTACCCCGCGCGGTGCACTGCCTGAAAAGGTCATGTCGGCGTTGGGGTCGGGCAGTGGGTCGACAAGCGTATCCGGCAGGGCACCCGCGGCCAGTGTATAGCCACTGTACTGTTTGGGGTCACGATTGTCAGCATTGGGATAGCGGGCGCGGATCTGCCGCTTCCCGTTGATGAACAATTGGGTGAAGTCAAGTTCACCCGCCTTGACAGCCGGCAACGCACACATCATGATGCCGTCGCGATAGGGTTGCCAGTGACACGCCAATTTGCGCCCGCCGCTGATGACAGGAATCTCGTCCGCATAAGCAGCATAGGTGACTGGCGCGTCGGGTGTTCCGCCATCCAGGGGGCCAAAGGTGAGCGGGGCAGTCAGGTAGTAGGTGCCGCCCCGCACCCATACGGTGACTGGTTCTGGCCGTGGATAAGCGATAGTTCTGACAGCTGCTTGCGCTTGGTGGAGGGTGGCAAAGGGCTGCGCCTTGGTGCCGGGGTTGGTGGTGGAGCCAGTGGTAGCGACATAGAATTCGATCATGGTTGTTCTCTTCGGTGCTTTGGGGAGTGATTTTACAAAACAAAAACTCGTTCCATGAGCGCCCAATGTTCGTTTGGCCCAGCTTCCGGCACCTTTTCCTGCAAAGTGTCCATCAACTGCTGCCATGCTTTGTAGCGCGGGTGCATGGCGTCCAACTGTTGGAAGCCCGTCTGCGGGTCGAAGCCATCAGGGGTTTCCATGAGCATAAAGAGACGACGGCCCAGCAAATAGATCTCCATCTTGGTAATGCCGACGCTCTTAATGCACGCCAACACTTCTGGCCAGACGGCGCGGTGGTAGGCTTTGTACTCTTCGATTAGAATTGGATCATCTTTGAGATTGAGGGTTAAGGCAAACGCTTGCACGGCAGTTTCCTCTCTACATCGTCGACTGCCAATCATTCAATTCAGGTGACTGCTCAGCCGTAAGCTGAGCTTGTCGAAGGTGAAGGCGGGCTTCGACAAGCTCAGGCCTCGTGAGCCTGAATTGTCACCAAGTCAGAACGGTGGTTTACGCGTAATTTTAAAGACAAAGGCATGGTCACAGGGACGTTGCGCCGGTGCTTCGATCACAAGACCAGCATCTGTAAATTGCCAGCCCAGCGGTTGGTCCGCCGCGCCCAACATCTCAACTGCCGCGATCTCGCTCGGATAGAGCGCCGCCTTGGCGGTTTCGATGATAACCTGTTGGCCCGGCCAGCCTAAACAAATGGCATAGAGAATGTCATCTTTGACCGTAAAGCGAATATCTCGCCCTGTGTACTTGACTTCCTGATCTTCCATAAAGTAGCCGGCTTTGGGCATCTCGGTAGGTCCCTCGCCATAGCTCATCCAGGCGGTGGTGCCATAGATCGCTTCGCCGTTGATCGCCAACCACGCCCCAATCCCATTGAGTAACGCCTGCGCCTCGGCAGGAATCGTGCCATCTGGTTTGGGACCGACGTTGAGCAGCATGTAGCCATTTTTGCTCACATTGTCGATCAGGTAGTGGATCAACGTTGGCAGTGATTTGTAGGCAGTCTCTTTGAGGTAGGCCCAGCCGTGCCCATCATCGACCGTGGTATCGGTAATCCATTCGTGATAGGTTAATTTGTCAAAGCGCCCCAACTCCAAATCGATAATCCCGGCACCAGGGACCAGATCGTGCCACTTGTAGGTGATGGCAACCTCTTTCTGCCACTCGGTCGCTTTGTTGTAGTAGTAGGCGACCATGGCACGCTTGTAATGTTCTTGTACAAATTTGAGGCCAAAGTCAAACCAGATCAGGTCGGGCTGGTAATTGTCGATCACCTCTTGTGTCTTGCCCAGCCAGGTATCGAGAAAGGCTTTGCTGGGCGCATCCATCAAGGCCCATTCGTTGTCGCGCTTTGTCACCTGTGGTGGATGCGCTGCCCACTCTTCGTTATGCGGTGGCCCATAGAGACCGGCATAGCGCGGGTCCGCCGTGTCGAATTCTTTGCGCCAGTGCGGGAAGAACCACCAATTCTCGGCGTGGTGCAGCGCCACCATGTAGCGCATCTTCTGGTTGCGAATCGCCTTTGCCAGTTCGCCGACTACATCACGCTTAGGCCCCATGCGTGCGGCGTTCCACTCGGTGTATTTGCTATCCCACATTGCAAAGCCGTCGTGGTGTTCGGCGACCGGCCCGGCGAATTGTGCCCCCGCGCGTCGGAAGAGTTCGGCCCACTCGTCTGGATCAAAGTGCTCGGCGGTAAACATGGGAATAAATTCTTTGTAGCCAAATTGGGTGAGCGGCCCATACGTTTTAACATGATACTCGTGCTGCTCCGTGCCCTCCCGGTACATATTGTAGGGGTACCAGGTGGCATTCGGCCCTTTGGCGGGAACCGAGTAGATGCCCCAATGTGTATAGATGCCAAATTTGGCATCTTGCAGCCATTGGGGCGTGCGATGGCTGCGGATTGAATTCCAGGATGGTTCGTAGGTCATAGCGAGTTGTTCCCTGCCTCGTGCTTGCGGAGACCGCTTCGAAAAAAACGATCCCCGCAAGTTGACATTGCTGGATTGTGGTCAGCGCATTAGCCTGCTAACAGCGCATTGGTTGCGTCGTGTACCTGCGCGCACGCGGCCGCGGCGTTGCGCTCTTCGCCGACCCACAGGGGATCCAGATAGGTCTGGAAGATCGAGGTCTCCCATTCCAGATACTTGGGATGGTAGGCAGGCGCAATGCCGTGATCACGCGGTAAGGTGTAGAAGACCTGCTTAAAGGCGTCTTTGTCGACGCCCCAATCGTCCAGCGGCAGCCCAAATTCATAATAATTCATATTGCCGGTGAACTGACTGCCCATTTCGCCGGAGATGGGTAGCGTTTCTGGATTGGTCAGCGTATAGCGCATCAGTTCATAGGCCATCTCTGGTTGTGTTGATGTCGATGGGATACTAAAGGCCGACCCGCCGGTGAAATAATATTGGTTTTCGCCGCGTGGCGTGGGGGCAAAGCCCCATTTGAACTTATCCTCGACGACCTCCTGAAAGACAAAGGCGCCGTCGTTCAGGCTGTAGGCCATCGCCGCCGCGCCGGCACCAAAGGCCAAAATTCCAGCATCGCCGGTGAAGCCCATCCCGGCCAACATATCATTGGTCGGCATGACGCCATGTTCCCAGATCAGGTCTGCCAGATATTGGAAGGCGGCAATCGTCTTTTCATCGTTGAACTTCGATTCTGTGATCGCTTCGTTCCAATAGTCACCGCCAAAGGTCTTGACAATCGCGTAGGCCCCGCCGGACCAATTGGTCGGTAGTCCAACAATGCCCCACTGCGTTGTATTATCCCCATCCTTGATCGTTAACGCTTTGGCGATCTCCAAGAATTCGTCCCAAGTTGTGTTCTCGTTGGGCAGTTCTATGCCAGCGGCTTCAAAGAGATCGAGGTTGCAGTAGAGACCGCCGGAGGCAAAGTCATAGGGAATGCCGTACTGTTTACCCTCATAGGCAAAGGCCGAAACCTGAGAAGGGTAGAATTCATCCGGCCAGCCGGGCGGCGTAAAGGAAGCCAAAAAGTCGTCCAGGGCCAGGATCCAGCCGTTAGCCGCAAAGGTCTTTGCGCGGCTATCGTGCATCCACATCAGATCGATCTCGGCACCGGCAGCCAATTGGGTGGGCATCTTGGTCCAGTAGTCGCCCCACGGCACACCCCAGTCGCCCTGGAGATCAACATTGGGATAGTTTGCTTTGAAAAAGTTATCAAAGTGGAGCAGCCATTTGCGCATCTCGGCTTCGCCCTCCCAGCCCGTATACTTAAAGGGCACGGCGATGTCGGCGGAGATATTGCCCGTCACCCATTCCGAGCGCGGGCCGGTCACGGCTGCGCCACCACTGGCAGCCGGTGTCGTGGCTGGTGCCGCGCCTGGTTGGCAGGCGCTCAGCAACGCCGTTCCGGCCACGCCGGCGGTCATCAGCTGCAGAAAGCGCCGCCGATTGACGCGGGTGGGGTGGTTCATGGGAAGTGCTTCTCTGTACATTCTGTTCTCCTTTACTCTTGATCTAGCTAGGAATCGGACTGAGGGATTAGGGATAACCATTGTCATACAACCAAACAGCGTAATGCTATCCACCGCCTTTAATACCCGAGGTGACAATACCTTGGACATAATATTTTTGCCCAAGAATAAAGGCGATCAGAATCGGCAAAATGGCAAAGGTCGCGGCCGCCATCACTAGCTCCCACGGCGTTTTCAGCGGCATGCGCGATTGAAATGCTTGCATGCCAAGGGGGATGGTTTTCAAATTGAGGGAGCTAATAACAATGAGCGGCCAGAGAAAATTGTTCCAACTGCCGAGAAAGGTAAAGATACCCAGCGTTGCCAGCGCTGGTTTCGTCAGGGGCAAGATAATCGTGCGGTAGATGCGGAAAAAGCTCGCGCCATCGATGCGCGCCGCATCTTCCAACTCGCGCGGCAAGGTGCTCATAAATTGGCGCATCATAAAAGTGCCCCACGGCGCAAAGATGGCGGGGACAATTAAGGGCCAGAGCGTATCCACCCAGCCCATCCAGCGCATCTGGACGTAGAGCGGAATCATGATCACGGCAAAGGGGATCATCATTGTTGCCAAGTAGAGAAAGAAGAGGCGGTCACGTCCGGGATAGCGCAGCCGACTAAAGGAATAACCGGCCAGCGAACAGGTAAAGAGTTGGCCAAAGACAACACAGATCGAGACGACCGCGCTGTTGCGAAAGAATGTGCTAAAGGGCAATAGCGTCCAGGCATCAATATAGTTGCTCCAGAGAAACGCTCTGGGCAGCAGCTTGGGCGGATAGCTATAGATCTCGGGCGTTGACTTGAACGAGGTGAAGACCATCCACAAAAAGGGTACCATCATCGCCACGCCACCAATCGTCAGTAGCGTGAAAGCCAGCAGGTCGCCAATTAGTTTGCGCCGTTGTCGGCTGAGTCCGCTGCGCTTGGCTTGTGCCGTGGTTGCTTTTAGCCGGTTTTCGACGGTTGAGGTTGCCATTGTTTCTCCTCATTCTCTTGATTCTCTTCATTCTGCTCTGCTTTTCGACAGTCACGCTTGCGTTCAATCCTGTTGAAAGCCATAGACCCAGCGGTTGGCCAACTGCCACTGCACAAAGGTGATCACCAATATCACAAGAAAGAGGGCAAAGGCGAGCGCTGATCCGTAGCCCATCTTAAAGAAGGAAAAGCCATTCTGATAGATATACATCACGAGTGTTGTCGTCGATTTCGCTGGGCCACCTTGGGTCATAATTTGAAACTGATCAAAGCCCTGAAAGGCACCGATTAACGAAGTGACCACCACAAAAAAGATCGTCGGCGTCAACAGCGGCACGGTAATGTGGCGCAGACTCTGCCAGGCGTTGGCTCCGTCGATCTCGGCCGCTTCATAAAACTCATTGGGGATGCCCTGCAACCCCGCTAACATAATGAGCATGGCAAACCCCATTCCCTGCCAGTTCCCCATAATAATGATGGCCGGCATCGCCCAACGTGTGCTGCTGAGCCAATTTGGTCCATCGATGCCGACCAGCCCGAGCAGATAGTTGAAGAGGCCAAACTCCGGTTGATAGAGCCAACTCCAGACAATGGCCGCGGCAACGGTTAAGGTGATCTGCGGTAAAAAGTAGATCGTGCGAAAGATGATCACCCCTGGCATCTTGCGGTTCATCAAAACGGCCAGCCAAAAGGCTAGAAAGACACCGGTGGGAACAGCCACAAAGGTATAGTACGCCGTGTTAAAAAAGGTCTTCCAGAAGAGCGGGTCTTGCCACAAGGTCGTGAAGTTGGTGAAGCCAATAAAGAGCGGCACTTTCGACAGATTCCATTCCGTAAAGGTAATGTAAAGGGCAAAGCCAATCGGCACGAGGCTAAAAGCCAGAAAGCCCAGCAAATTGGGCAGAATAAAGAGATAGCCGGCCCGTGTCTCTTCGCCCTGTAAACCAGTAAATGCGCTGCGTAGCTCGGCCCAAGTGTTTGGGTGACGCGGTCTCTGTGCAGCTGATGCTATGTTGTGACGAACCGGACTGTGGGACATAGGTAGCGATCCCCTTTCGATTGTTCGCTTGGCACAATGCGACAAAGGTACGGATGGCAACAGTATTTCTTTGACGAACGGGGGAAACGGGAGCTATAGCGTAGATTGGCGCACGACTAATTCACATTCCAACAGCACACGTTGTGCTGCCGGTTCTTCACCAGCGATAAGTTGGCTCAGCATTTCAGCCGCCGCACGACCGACTTGATGCGCTGGTTGGCGAATAACAGTTAAGGGGGGATCGGACACAGCGGCCCACGGATGATCGTCAAAGCCGACCAACGCAATATCTTGGGGGCAAATGATCTTGCGTTCTTTGAAGGCGTGAAGGGCACCAAGGGTCAAAAGATTATTGTTGACAAAGAGTGCCTTGGGCGGAATGGCCAGATCAAGAAGTTGATGGGTGGCTGCGCGTCCAGCTTCAATGGTTAACTCTGACGGTGCCACCCACGCCTCGGGTAGCGCAAGCTGTTCTTCTTCCACCGCTTGTTGAAAGCCGGCCAACCGCTCACGCATGGTGGAAAGCCGTGGCAACCCTGCCAAAATACCAAGTTGCCGGTAACCCCGCTCAATCAGATAGGTTGTCCCGACATAGGCACCTTGCTGATTGTTGACGCCGACATAGGGTCCATCTAAATCTTTAAAGGCCCGGTCGACAAAGACGATCGGCGTGTGTTGGACTTCCGCTTCAATCAATGAGCGCCAATGCTGACTAGTGGCTGCGGCAATAATGCCATCGACGCGTTGGCTCAAGAGCAGTTCCAGATAGTGATCCTCTTGGTCCAGCACCTCATTCGTGTTGCAGACGATCAACCCAAAATTCTGGGGGCGTAACACGTGCTCTACCCCCAGTAACATTTCTCCAAAAAAGAGATTGCTCGCATCAGAAATAACCATGCCGATGATTCCCGTGCGGTGGGTCGTTAAGCTGCGGGCAAGGGCATTGGGGCGGTAGTCGAGGGCCGCAATGGCCTGCACGACCCGCTGGCGCGTCTCTTCTTCCACATAGCGGGTGTTATTGATTACATGCGAAACCGTGGCCTTGGAAACATTGGCCTGCTTCGCAACATCCGTCATGGTGGCACGTTTAGTCCGGCTGTTCTCGTCAACTCTTTCTAACATGGACCCCAAAATCTCCTAGCCTGACTTTGGTCGGTACTTTATACTATCATTTTGTACTATCATTTTGTACTATCATAAAGTGGGTAGGGAGCTGATTGAACCGGTTACGTAACCGGTTACGTAAAGAATAACATAACTTTATAGGGATGTCAACCGTGTTTTTTGAAGAAAAAGGGAAGGTTCGCACAACCGGATTCAAATCCTGCCTTGACAGTGAGAAGCGCCCACAGGCGCTAACTAATTTTCTCAATCGCTGGGACGACTTTTCGCTGTCAGCAGGGGATTGCAATCCCACTTGGCGCGGGTTGGTCGTGGGGGATAAGCAACTGCGGTTACGCGTTTGTTATCGAGCGGTCAAGGCTAGCTCGCGCAGCAATTCGAGCTGACCAACGTGGTACGATTCATGGAAGACCAAATAGAATTGGAGCCGATCATCCACTGTTGTGCCTCTTTCCGCATCGTAAATCTCAGCCAACTTTTCGGCCGGTATGCTTTCCAGCGCCGCAATCACCGTGGCGGACGCCTCTGCCAACCGCGTCAAGAGCGTTTCCAAGGGCATGGCCTTGGCGCTGTCGGTCAGTGGCTCGGAGCCGCCACCATAGATCGCAAACTCAGCGGGATCTGGTTTGCTGCTGCCATCAATCACACCGAGATATTGCATGCGATAGACGAGCAGGTGGCCCAGGTTCCAGTTCATGCAGTTGCCGGGAAAGGGCAGTTGGCACATGCTGTCGGCGTGGGTCAGCCCTTCGGTTTTGCCTTTGATCAGGCGGTCCATAAAGTGAAGGTGATTGACATATTGGGTGATGGTCGGCACAAGGTGCTCCTTTGCGAATGAATGATTGCTGTGAATGTAACGATTACGACAACGTTAAATTTCAATAATTAGACCGGATTCACAAGATGAACAGGATTTTTCTTCTGCTGTAGCAATCTTGTCAATTCTGTCAATCTTCTCTAATTTATTTGTCGTACTATTTAGGCACCCCCTCCCGACCTCACCCGCGAGCAAGGGAGGAGCAGTGACTCCCCTTCTTGATGTTGGGGAGGGGCCGGGGGTGGGGCGAATTGTTATCTGTGAACAATGAATGATGGACACGGACTGATAGAAACACGGATAGAAACGCCCATCAACGATCCATGTTTCCATCAATCCGTGTCGACAAATATGTCCTACTTTGCGAAGAGTTTATTGCTACTCTCTCAATCCCACGGTACTGGTACGCCCAACCGCTCGCTGGCCGCGCGCAGATTGCCCTGTTCCATTTCGCCATAGCGAATCCCTTGGCTGCGATGCTTCTCGCGGATCTCTTCCTCGATTGCACCGGGCAGCAGCGAGCGATCATAGCCGGGCATGGGGCGATAGTGGGTGGCCACATCGCGCGCCAAGCGGTCGGACTCGGCCTGGAAGAGGTCGAAGGGCATGACGCTGGCGATATCGATGGCGAGCACCATCCCACCGTGGCGCGCTGCGCCCCAGCGATTCCACGATTCATCGGAGAGGGTGAAACCGGTGAGCGCACCGCCCATCAGCGTGGCCACCGCGCCATAGCCGACGCTCTTAAAGAAAGCCGCCGGGATCATCGAGAACAGCTCTTCAAAGTCAGGCCCGCGCTGGTTGTCGGCCAGAATACAGGTGGCGGCATCGAGGATCACCCCCGGCTCTTCGCCACCGGGGATCGCAAAACAGATCGGCGGGTTACCAAAGTAGCCGAGGTGTGCATCGGGATTGGGGCCGCCGCCGTCGGTCGCGGGGACGCCCTGGTTGCGATAGCCTTGGACGGAATAGCCGATGCAGCCGGCATCCATACACATGCGCGCATAGTGGCCGGCCGAGCCGTAGTGGCCAATATAGCGCACGAGCCCCATGCCAATGCCAACCTGTTTGGCTTTGGCGATGGCATGTTCGGTCGCCTGCACCATCGGCCAATAGCCTAGCGTGCCATCGCCTTCGATCACAACGGCGGTCGCTGTCTCGTGGACGAGTTGGATGTTGGGCTGCGGGTTGAGCTTGCCATCGGCAAAGGATTGCGTGTAGCCATTGACTGTGCGACTGCCGTGGCTGCGCACCCCGCGCAGATCCGAGTTCACCAGCAGGCGGCTGATGATGGCGGCGTGTTCGTGGCTGAGGCCGACTTTTTCAAAGCAGGTGACGGCAAAGTGGAGGAGGCGATCTTCGTCGACGGTGACAAATTCCTCTGGTGGGGTATTCATGGTTGGGTCTTTCTATGGTTTCTATGCTACTGATTGATCGAATAGAAGTAATGATGGGGGATTGCCCAATCATAGGCCAAGTGCGACTTGTACACAAGCCGGCAAAAATTAGCGTGGTACCGTCAAGTAGCGGGCGATCCAGCGCGGTTGGCGTCAGCCTCGGTCCTGTAGATCATATAGCGCAATCATATATGGGTGCTCCGGGTCATAGGTTGTCAGCGTGCGTGGGGTGTCAACACAGCCAACCGGGCGCACATTTTGGCCGGTGACGCCGGTCACATGATCCCCCATATCCTGCCGACAGGCGGCTAAGTACGCTTCAAGTTCAGCCACAATGGTTGGGTGCTGGTCGTAGAGATTGCTCGTCTCGCCAACATCTGTTTCGAGATCGTAGAGTTCGGCCACTGGCGTAATCTGCTTGTCGGGAAAGGTCATCCGGTTGACATGTAACTTCCACTTGCCCACGCGGACTGCCATCAGGTTGTGCATGATATAGTAAAAAAACGCAATGTGGGGCGAAACCGCATCCGCCTCTGCCCGCATCAGAGGCTGGATATCTTTGCCGTCGATGATGCGGTCGGTCGGCATGGCGGCCCCACCGACCGCGGCCAACGTCGGGCAGAGATCCATGGCGGTGGCAACTGCGCCGCAAAGAGCCCCTGCTGGAATCTGCGCCGGCCATCGCATGAGGCAGGGCACGCGCTGGCCGCCTTCCCACGTCGTGCCTTTATAGCCGCGCAGTGGCTCGTTGCTGCCCCCTTCGTCACGCGCACGCGAGCCGTTGTCACTGGTGAAGATGACCAATGTATTTTCGTCCAGCCCCAACTGTTTTAGTTCATGGAGTAGCACACCGACACTCCAGTCGATGGCCGCGACCGCTGCCCCATAGCGCCCGTTCGCCGATTCGCGCAGAAAACGGTCGGGCGCGTAGATCGGCAAGTGGACATACATGTGGGCGAAGTAGAGGAAGAAGGGTTGTGCGCGGTTGGCACGGATGAAGCGGAGCGCTTCTTCGACATAGCGTTCGGTGAGTCCGGCCTGATCGGGTTGCGCCTGGATCACCTCTTCATCGCACAGCAGCGGCAGTGGCGGGTAGGTGTCTGTTGTGTACTGAAGCCCCATATCGTTGGAGTAGGGGATGCCGTAGTAGCTATCAAAGCCGTGGCGCGTGGGCAGAAACTCCGGTTGATCGCCACAGTGCCATTTGCCCACGAGTTTGGTGGCGTAGCCTTGCTGTTTCAGCAGCGACGCAACCGTGATCTCATGGGGGTTGAGCCCGAGCGGGTCGCCGGGAAAGAGCACCCAACGTCCATTGAAATCGGCCATGCTGATGCGCGGTGGGTAACAGCCGGTGAGCATGGCGCTGCGGGAAGGGGAGCAGACCGGCGAGCCCATGTAAAAGTCAGTAAATTTGAGCCCTTCGGCAGCCATGCGGTCGAGGTGCGGCGTCTTGTTGCGGATCGAGCCATAGCAACCGAGATCGCCGTACCCCAGATCGTCACAGTTGATAAGGATAATATTTGGTTTGGTAGTCTGATGCTCGCTCATGTCGCCTTCTCACTTTCGCTTTGGTATTTACCGGTCTGTTCACCCATCATTGCTGGGAATCAACACTATTTGGTGGGGATCAAATTCTATTATACCGAAATCAGCGGCAAAGACTATCAAGCTTCCATGTAAAAAGAGGGGATCGACCAATGCTGCAAAGGCCTGGCGCGGCGCTTCTGGCCTGAGAATGCTGGCACACAGATAGCGGGCCAGCAAGTCCACGATTCGCCCGATGACCATGAGTGGCGTTTGCAGCAGCGTCAGCAACTCATAGACAATCCGTTTAAACGTGGCACTTAGCGGGGAGGTTTTATGCGAGAGTGATTGTGCCACGTTTAAACGGGTTTATCAATCAGGGTGGCGCGGAATTGCGTTGCGTAACATGGTGATAATCCGTCCGCGATGATAGTATTGGCTCTTGCGGAATTGGAGGGGGTGAGATGGATCCTTCCTGGAAGAGGCAGAAATTTGTTGGTCTGGGCAGAATCGTTGCGCCTCTTCCAGGAAGGGTAACCCCATAAAATCCAGTAGAACCATAGTATTATTGCAAGCAAGGGTTGCTGTAAATAACGCATGTTACGCTCTGTTAGCCGTAGAGAAACGGGCTACTTGAGTACGCCGCATCCCCAGATGCGGATGGCCCCGCATCTGGGGATGCGGCGTACTCAAGACCATAATCGTTGCTGCGTAACATGCGTAAATAAAATAAATGGGACCCGTTGTACGCTCATAAAAGGAGATCGATATGACAGAGACAGAAATTCTCATCGTTGGTGGCGGTCCATCCGGATTAATGGCCGCCTGCCTACTGGCGAGTTATGGCATCGAGTTTCGCCTTATCGACAAAAAAGCGACCTTTTCCGCTAATTCGCGCGCGCTGATTGTGCAACCGCGTACGCTAGAATTGTTTGAACAGATGGGGATTGTGGCAGAGTTCTTGGCCCAAGGCATTCGCGCACATGGCATCTCGCTTTACGAAGCGCACCGGGTGACGGACTTTAATGTCTACGAGGCTGGGGCTGACCAGACCCGCTATAACTTGGGGTTGCTGATCGAGCAGACAAAGACAGAGATGCTCCTGAACGCGCACTTAGCGCGATTGGGCCATCAGTTGGCATGGGAGACCGAACTCACCGACCTGGAGCAGACTGCTAATGGCGTACGCGTGACGTTGCTTCACGCCGACGGAAGCAGCGAAACTCTCCACGCCCGCTACCTCATTGCCGCCGATGGTGCCAGCAGCACGGTGCGTAAGGCGCTGGGCGTCGCCTTCACCGGCGAAACGGTCGAGCGCAGCTTTGAGATCATGGATGTCACCGTGGATGGGCCGGTCACCAATCAAACGCTGGCGCTCAATTTGAATGCCAACGGGCCCATTGCCCTCATTCCGCTGACCGCGCCAGGACGCTTTCGTACCATCAGCATCATTCCGGCTGATTTCAAAAGCGGTGATCTCACTGCCGCCGAGTATCGCGCATTTCTAGAGAAGAATTTCCCTGGTGGGCTGACGGTGCGCGAGAGCGCTTGGTTCTCAACCTATCACATCCATAGTCGCAGTGTGGCGCACTTTCAGGTAGGCGACATCTTCTTTGTTGGGGATGCCGCACATGTGCACACGCCGTTGGGCGGGCAGGGCATGAACACTGGGTTGCAGGATGCCCACAACCTTGCCTGGAAGCTGGCGCTTGTACTGCGGGGACATTTGCCAGCGGCCGCGCTCGGCTCCTACCAGCTTGAGCGCTATCCCGTGGCGCACCGTTTGGTGACAACAACTGACCGCCTCTTTGCGTTGCTTAGCTTGAACAATCCTGTCATGCGTTTTGCGCGTGTCAACCTTTTTCCTCAGCTCCTGCGCTTGCTACTGAGCCGGCCCAGTGTGCAGCGGCGCGCGTTTCCTATCCTTGCCATGATCAACATTCATTATCAAGACGGTCTGCTGCTCAAAGCTACCGCACAAGATCTGCCAAAAACTGCACCGGACGCGGGCACGCGTTGGCCCTACATGTCTTTTATCCGCGAAGACGCGGCGATCAGCAGTTACGAACTCTTGGACTACGCCCACCATCATCTCTTTCTCTTTGCCCCATCCGTAACGACACTCCTGCGTGGACAAGCCGGCGCACTTGAGGCTTGGGTACCCCTTAAGGTTTATTTTGTCACACAAGAGGTACAACGGGATGCGCAGCCGCAGACGCTGCAATGCGATGCCGCCACTTGGGGCCGCTTTGCTCGGCCTGGGCAGACGAACCTCTTCCTTGTACGGCCCGACGCCTATATCGCTCTGGCGCAGCAGGTTGATGGCCGCGATCTACGCCAGTTGTTGACGCCTTACTTCAACGCATCGATGGGGCAGCCGTCAACACACTCCATGCAAGAAAGACCAACGCAAGATTAACGCTTGGAAACCTTCATCCTAGCTCGTAAAAAATTCCCTATTGACAATGCCCCCTACCTGTGCTATTCTCTTCCAGGTTCGGTACTAGAGCCTATTTTTGTAGCATATCTCTCGGCAAATCAAAATGATGACCATTTTTCCAGTAGCTCACCAAAATATGATAGCGATTGAGCTTAAACGTTCCTGCACGAATTGGGGTATGCTCGATGGTCGTCCGTCCGCACAGATGAGAGAGAAGCAGTACCGGTAACGGTTGCCTTCCCTTTGACCCTGGTGCGGACTCAAAAGAGTCCGCATTTTTTTTACTCAAAAGAGTCCGCATTTTTTTTACTCAAAAGAGCCCGCATTTTTTTGCTTTTTGCCAGAGTATTTAATTGGTTCAACTCGTATGACCATAGCACTTATGACCATAGCACTTATGACCATAGCCCTTATGACCATAGAACAACGTCAGCCAAAGCTGTTTAGTGAACTGAATCGTAAACCAATGAACTGGGCACTCGCTGCGCTGCGCCATGGTGCGCATGGTCATGGTTGGGGTTGTTCCACGCTGTTTGCCGACGCGGCGACATGGTTACGCCAATTTGTGATTCGTTATCCAATGGCGCTGTGCGTCCAGCCCAATATAACCCCCATGTGGTCCTCTTTCCGATGGCATCTGCCATCAATGCCCTGCTAGAATCAGCAGAAGCATACGTGAGGCGGGCCACCTGGCCCGCCTTTTTTGATCTTTCCATTTGTATACATCGGTGCGACAAGGGTTCAATAGATCCCTAGGTATTGAACCCTTGTCTCATCCCCCTTATTTTACTTTTTCGATTTTTGTTGGAGGTGTACCTATGAAACTAGCTGAAGCGTTAATTCTGCGGGCCGATGCTCAGAAGCGCATTGAGCAACTGCGCCAGCGCATCACAGGCAATGCCCAGGTTCAGGACGGCGAAGCCCCAGCCGAAGATCCGCAGCTGTTGCTCGCCGAATTTGAGGCGGTCGCGACTGAGTTGGCGCGCCTGATCCGGCAGATCAACCGCACCAACGTCGCCACCAACCTGGAGGATGGTCTGACCCTGGCCGATGCCCTGGCCGAGCGCGATGTGCTCAAACTAAAGCATGGTGTTTACGCCGGCTTGGCCAAAGCTGCCGCCGGTCAGCAATTGCGCTACAGCCGTTCCGAGATCAAGATGCGCAGCACTGTCGATGTGGCCGATGTACAGGCGCAGGCCGACCAACTGGCGCGTGAGTATCGTGAATTGGACACGCAGATCCAGGCAGCCAACTGGCTGACCGATCTGATGGCGTGATGATCCTTGCGAGGGGACGCTGATGACGGTTAACAAAATAGTTCGGTCATCTACACCCCCGGCTGAAGCACGGTGGCTGCTAGAGGAAGCCCCGCTTTCTCTAGCAGGCGGTGGTTTCAACCACTGCCGCCGGATTACCGAATTTATTCCTTTCCCTTCATAAGTGTCCTGGCAAGTGCCTACGCGGGAGCGTAGGCACCAGAAAACTAGGGCACCAGCAACAATAAGGCAGTGAAGTAGGTAGCTTTTTTGCAAAGGCGAGCACACAACAGTGTCATCTGTATAACTGACTCCGCGGCTGACGCAAGGGGCAGCGTCAAGGGGTTCGATTCCCTGTACTAACAGCGTAGCCCAGCATTGTGACAACCGTATTGCGTACTGTTACCGTAACAACCAACGTGCTGATTTGTACCCGCACGAACGCCAGGGATCTGCCCTGTGCTCTTCGTGTGGAAAAAGAGTGAGGGTGGGATTGGGGATTTTACTGCCGCACAACATTACCCCGGAGTGAACGAGATGACAAAGCAGAAACAGAATACCCATCAATTATTAGAGGATTACCGCCACTTAGACCACTACCCGACCATTGCGCAGACGACTGCCGCTTGGGCCAAAGATCACCCAACGGCGAGCAAAGCCGAAGTGCAACAGTGGGTCCAAGAGACCTACGGTGCGATGACCTTTCAAAAAATGAAAAAGAGTGCCGCTCCGCTAGAGATCTTTGGCAACGTTGGTGAGCACATTCCGGCCAACGCCGTTGACCAAATGTACACCGTCATGCGGCTGCCAATGGCGACCAAAGGCGCGCTGATGCCCGATGCCCACTTTGGCTACGCCATGCCGATTGGGGGTGTGGCTGTGCTCGAAGGCGCGGTCTCCCCCTCTTTTGTCGGCTATGATATCTCATGCATGGTGCAGCTATCGATCTTAGATCTAGAGGTCGACCGCTTTGAAACCGACCGCGCCCACTTTGCAAAGCAGTTGCAGCGGGTGACCTCCTTTGGCATGGGTGCCGATTTTGTTGCCGGCGACCGCGAGCACGCGGTAATGGATGATCCGACTTGGGCAGAGTTGCGCAGCACCGCTAAGCTGAAAGCATTGGCGCAGCGCCAACTCGGCTCTTCGGGTGGGGGTAACCACTTTGCGGATCTTGTTGTGATCGAGCTGCTGGCTGATCTGGTGCCGTGGCACGCTGGTGACAAACTGGTCGGTCTCTTGACCCACAGCGGTAGCCGCGGCGCGGGGCACAAGCTGGCGACTCACTACGTTCAACAGGCCGCCGCGCAGACCAAACTGATCGCGCAAGGCGTACCCAAAGGCTATGAATGGTTGCCGCTTGATCATGAGCTGGGGCAGGAATATCTGGCCACGATGACGCTGATGGGCGCGTATGCACGGGCCAACCATGACCTAATTCACGATCACTTTGGTAAAGCCATCGGCGTGCAGACGGCGCAACGCATCTGGAATCGCCACAACTACGTCTGGATTGAGGGCAACGACGTGATGCACCGCAAGGGTGCCACTCCCGCCGACGCTGGTCAGCTGGGGTTGATCCCTGGCACCAGTGGCACGCCGTCCTATCTGGTACGCGGGCTTGGCAATGCACAAAGCTTGAACTCATCGTCTCATGGAGCAGGACGCTGGCACTCGCGCACCGAAGCCAAACGCCAACACAACGAAGCGCGCTTCCAGCAGCACATGGCCGCCAACGACATCCTGCACTTTGGGCTGGCTCCGGACGAAACGTTTATGGCCTATAAAGATATCGAAATGGTGATTGGGTTACAAGACGGGATCCTGATCGAGCCAGTGGCGCGCATGACGCCGCGGGTGGTGATCATGGGTGGGCAGTCGGATGATGGGGATTGAGAAAAATGAAATACACTCTGGGGTGCAGAATAATTTTCTTGTAGGCACCACAGAGTGTATAATTTCGAGTATTCAATTAGGTGCTAAATTAGGTACGAAAAGGACCTTCTCATGAATACGATTCCAGCGCATGATCTAAAACGACGTGGGATTGCTGCGGTTGATGATTTGATTACCAAAGGCGATCTCTATGTAATTCGCAACAACCAACCGCAGTATGTGGTGCTCTCCACAGCACGCTACCAAGAGCTTTTAGAAGCCCAAGCGGAAGCATATACGGCACGAATCAGAGCATCACTGGAAGATCTCAAAGCCGGGCGTGTGCAGCGTTTTGCCTCTGTTGCCGAGCTACTAACGGCGCTTGACGATGAGGATGACGAGTAGTGTTTGGGCTCGTCACCACCCAATTCTTCCTCCGCCGCGCCCGCAAGTTTTTCAAGAAACATCCTGAGCTACGCTCACGCTTTGCGCAAGTTGTGACCGATCTGCAACAAGATCCCTTTGCACCCCACCTCGGCTATCACCACCTTGGCGGCAAACTCCAAGGGATCCAAGCTGTCCGCCTCACGGATAGTTATCGGGTTACGCTAACGATCATCATCTCTGCCCAAGAGATCACACTGCTTGATATTGGCAGCCATGATGAGGTCTATCGCTGAAGGTATTTTTATGGCTCATACTGCTTACCACTTCCAAACTTACCCAACCGCCACCCCTTTTCTCACCAAAATGCGCCCACTGCTCGAAGCCGATGAAGCAGCCAATGGCCTCATGTTGGGGCTTGCGCTGCGCGTCGAAGGCGATCCGCACGCCTTTGGTGACGCCGATCCCTACTTTGCCACGGTCGAAGATGGTGCGAGCATTGTGGCCGCGGCGCTGATGACGCCTCCGCATGGTCTACTCCTCTACAGCACTCGCGCCGTAAGCGATGCGGGACTAACGGCCGCGCTTGACGCGATTGCGCAGAATTTGCAAACCGACAATTGGTCCGTTCCCACGGTCAATGGGCCGTCGGCAGTTTCGGCACGCTTTGCCGAACGCTGGTCGGGATTGACCGGGCGGGGACATGAACTGGCGATGGCGACGCGCGTCTTCGCACTGCGCGAGGTGATCCCGCCCCGCGATTGTCCCGGTCAATTGCGACTGGCGACGGCAGCTGATCAGGATCTGGCCGCAGCGTGGCTGCGTGCCTTTAGTCAAGAAGCGGAGCACAACGAGGAGATCGATGAGGTGCAGCATCACAAGTCAATCCGCCAGAAGATCGCCGACGGGCATCTCTTTTTCTGGGAAGATGGGGAGCCGGTGAGCCTAGTAGGGTTGACCCGCCCGACGGCGCATGGGATTGCCATCGGACCAGTTTACACACCGCCCCAACTGCGTGGACGCGGCTATGCCAGCGCTGCCGTGGCGCGTCTGAGTCAGCAGATGCTGGATGGGGGCAAGGAGTTCTGCGCCCTCTTTACCGATGTGGCGAATCCGACGTCAAATCATATTTATCAGGCAATTGGGTATCGGGCGTTGGTGGACTTTCAGGTGTATCGGTTTTCTGATTGAAAGCAAGATTGTTAGGCTATCTCGCTCCACATTGCAACCAATATTTGGAATTTTTCCTGGAACTCTGCTGGATTCTGCTTGAGGCTGTCCGTTGCAAATCGAGGTAGAATTTCGTTGAAATACGCTGTCAACTGCGTCATCTCTAATCGTTGATCTTGAAGCAGGGCCAATACGTCAGCAAAGTCATTTTCAGTTCCTCGTTCAATTTTGCTCAATGCTGTGCTATACAAGTCAAAATGAAACACATCGAGTTGTCCATAACGACCGATGTATTCACTTCGTTCCCGATAACCCGCTGGTAAGGGAATAAAGTCAGCAGGCGATGCTTCTTCAATGTTTAATGATAGACGTTTAGGTCACGGACCACAGCGACAAATGCACTGTGGTCTTCAGTGGCGACTTCAAAAGCCAAATCAATATCGAGCGTTTGTTGGCGCAAACCTTCATAGACCATCGTGGTGCCACCAACCAAATAGACACGCCCTGGCTTGGTGAAATGACGACCAAGTTGTTGTAGGAAGAGCTGAATTTTTTGCTGGTCAACGCGTTGGCGCATAGGTTGGGAGTGCTCTTTCTATGCTTAATTGTTCAAAAAAGAGATCGATGGTCTGATTTAATGCGGCTAATCGGTTAAAAGGATAGGGCGAGCGTGTTTTCCAAGCATCAGCCAGTTCATACAGTCCCATCTTCCCAAAGGCTTCATCTGCTGGTGACAAGCCAAGTTGTTGGGAGTACAAGTCGGGCAACGGTTGGTTGACAGTTAAATAGAGCCCAAGCCGTCTTTGCCAACGGCGGTGTAAATAGACCGCCGCCATATAATAGGTTTGCAATTCTAAGGCCAATGGCGGATCAAGCTGCTCAACTAAAACAGGCACCTGCTGCGCTAGCTCCGTTTGGCGCATAAACAGTGGAATCAGTGCTAGTTTGAGGCGCGCATCAGGCTGTTCCAGAATGGCTAAAATCAGTACTTCTACGGATGGAATGACCTCCGTGGCCACGGCATCGCTTGGTGCCAAGTAGGTGATGCCGTTTTCTCTTAACTTAGCAACAAGGGTTTCGCGTTGATAGTTCATCTCTTGCCTCCGGCTTCCGTAATTCTGCTTGCCCTAAAATCCTACCCCTTCAACGCCCCCACCGTAATCCCCTTCTGGATCTGCTGCTGGAAGATAATATAAACCAACAACGTCGGGATCATGATCATCGTCACCGCGGCGAAGAGGCCGCTCCAGTCGTTGTTGTAATATTGCTGGTGCAGCATGTAGGAGAGCCCCTGTGTCAGCACATAGCGCTTGGCGTCGGTCATGAGTACGACGGGCAGCAGATACTGGTTCCACATCCCCAAAAAGTTAAAGATGCCAATGCTGACCAGCCCTGGCTGAGCCAACGGCAACATTACGCGGAAGAAGACCTCGTATTGGTTGGCCCCGTCAATAATCGCAGCTTCGTGTAGTTCCGATGGAAGCGTGCGGAAGAAGCCGGTCATAAAGAAGACGCTAAAGGGCAGCGAATAGGCGACGTAGACCAGGATCAGACCCTGATAGGTGCTGAGCATGTGCAGATCTTTGACGAGGAAAAAGAGTGGAATGAGCGCCAAAAAGACGGGAAAGAGTAGCCCGGCCATAAAGGCGTAGAAGATCACACGGTTGCCGGGAAAAGGAAAGCGCGCCAGCACATAGGCGGTCATTGCTGAAAGAAAGAGGATCAGTGCCAGCGACGGCAAGACGACAATAAAGCTGTTGAGAAAGTAGTCGCCGATATGGGCATCGACCCAACCGCGCTGAAAGTTGTCCCATTGGGGGGAAGCGGGCAATGCCCACGGGCTGAAAAAGATCTCCTGATCCGTCTTGAGCGCGGTGTAGAGCAGCCAGAGCATGGGAAAGATCACCAATACGGCCCAAAAGAGCAGAAAGAGATTCAGCAAGATGTTGCTGAGGCTAAAGCGACTGCCACCGCTTCTTTGCACTGCTTTGGTGGCCGTGTGGGTTGGATTGGGTAACGTTTCGGTTGCCATTTTAATACTCCAAGCTTTCACGATTCAACAGGCGACTCAATACAACCGAAATAAAGAGGGTGATCAAGAAGAGCGCAACGGCCACCGCCGTACCATAGCCAAAGTTGCTGTTGATAAACGCCTCGTTGTAGAGGAAGGTCGCCAGCACCTCCGAGGAACGGCTGGGCCCCCCTTCGGTCATTGTCTGCGTAATCGCAAACATATTGGTCGCATTGATCATGATAAAGATCACCCCGGTCTGCAAGGTGGCGCTGATCATCGGCAGGGTGATGTTCCAGAAGAGATGCCAGCGACTGGCACCGTCGAGCATCGCCGCTTCGTAGTAGGCCATCGGGATCGACTCCATCGCGGCCAGGAAGAGGATCATGTAAAAGCCCACTTCATACCAGACGGTCACCCCGGAGATCGCCCACAACACGGTATCCGGATTACCCAACCAGACTGGTGGGGCGCTAATGCCAATGCCCTGGAGGATCGATGTGAGGATGCCAATGGTGGGGTGGTAGACAAAACTCCACAACACGCCGATCGCAACCACAGACATCACCTGCGGAAAGAAGTAGGTGATCCGATAAAACTTCGAGAGTGGGACGCCCTGCGAAAAGATAAAGGCAAAGAAGATCGCCAGGCTCAACGTGACAAGCGGCAGCACCACAATATAGAAGGCGTTGTTGCCCAGCGCATTCCAAAAATTGTTATCGCCCATCATATGCTGAAAATTCTCCAGCCCGATAAAGACCGGCTTTTTCACCAGCCCACGCCATTGCGTCAGGCTGATATACATCGAGCGGCCGTAGGGAAAGAGCACAAAGACAACATATAAGAGGATCGACGGTGCAAGGAAGGGGATGATCACCCGGTATTTGTTACGGTACATAGGTATCTCCGAATATGACTGTTTAGCCAGGATGAGAGGACAGGATGATACTGTCAGCCTACCTTACGCTTACGCAATGGGATTAAAATCCCCTGCTATACTGCGGTTGAAATGGGAACCGGAGTTTCTACCCCAGCAAAACTCCGGTTCCCATTCAGAGCTGAGTATAACAACGAGAAGTTGCCTCAGCGACTGGAAAAACTCACCTAGCGCCTGAGGGCGCTTCTCGATGTTAGAGCGGGGTTTTAACCCTGTCTTAAGGTAGCCAATAGTATCATCCTGTCATCCCTTCATCCTGTCAAAAACTACCGACTATATTTCGGAATCGTATCGTCGGCCTTGACCTCATCGGCCTTGGCCTGAATGGCGTCGATCCATTCCTCGGGCGACATGCGGCCGGTCATCAGATCGCCGGTGCGGTCGCGCAGTTCATCGTTTAGCGGCGTGTACCAGGCATCGATTTGCGTATCGAAGATCTGATCACCAGCGGCTTCGGCGATTGCGGTGGCCGATTGCACGGCTGAACTCAGTTCAACCCCTTCGGTACCGCCGTTCACGGGCATGATCGAGCCAACATTCTGGGCAAACCACTGTGCGTTGGCCTTGGACATCAGACAGCGCAGGAATTCAAGTCCACCGGTCGGATTGGCCCCTTGCGATGGCACAATGAAGTTCTCGCCGGCCCAGGCCGTGATCGAATTGTACGTATCCTCGGTGGGGCCGGGTACCGGTTTGACGACCATATTGAAGTTTTCCGGCGTCAGGTCGCGCATCTCATTTTCGAGCCAGGTGCCACAGGGAATAAAGACCGCTTTGCCCTGCAACCATTCGGCCTGCGATTCGGTGTGCGTGAGCCCTTCGGTGCCCTGCATGATAAAGCCCTGGTTGTAGAGCTCCTGCATCTGCTGCAACGAGGTTAACACGGCATCGTTGCGCCAGGCGTCGTCGACCAGATTGTCAACATCTACAATGGTTTGTAAGCCACCATTCTTGTAGATCAAGGGGAAGAGCACGCCAAAGTTCATGTATTGCGGATATTTACCCTGATAGGTCCAGGCCGCCATATCGGTTTCGGTTTGGATCTTATCACAGAAGCCGAGCATCGCATCCCAAGTGGTGGGGTACTCCCAACCTTTATCGTCGAAAAGGCTCTGGCTGTGCCAGATACCGGCGATCGTGTAGGCCATCAACAGCACCCGTTGCACGCCGTCATATTGGCCGGCATCCTGTGACGCAGGGAAGAGTGTCTCCCCAAAGGTCATGCCGGGTGTGTCCAGCGACGGGGCGTTAAAGAGTGCTGCAAGATCCATTAGCTGATCTTCGGCAACGAGGCCGGCGGTATCGAGCAAGCCGGCACCGCTGTTGTCGATCACATCGGGCGGGTTGCCGCCGATAAAGCGTGGGCGCAACTGATCGCCGACCCGTTGAATGCCGGAGACGGACATCTCATTCTCTGGGTGCAGCTTGCTAAAGATGTCGGCAGCATTGTCGAGGTAACCGCGACCAAAGCCACCCTCAAAGAAGATGCCTTCGACCGGTGTACCGGCTTCCAGGCCAAGGGGATTAATTGCGTCTTCGGCGACATCAAAAGGCAGATCCGGTGGTGCCGCAGGTGCTGCGGGTGCCGCTGATTCTGCCGGCGTAGCGGGTGCTTGCGTTGCCGGAGCACAGGCGGCCACGGCGGCCGTGGCACCGGCCATGGCGGTGTAGTGCAAAAATGCACGGCGGGATAAGGTTTTCTTGTCAATCATCGTTAGCTCCTTAGTCGTTCGACTCTGGTACCGATCAAGGGTGATTTACCTTCATTATTGCGTGTACCTGCGTTTCATTGTACGCCAAAACCGTAATTCTGCAAGAAACGTATCGTAACCAATGGGTCTTTGGCCAATGATTATGCACAGATGCATCCTAAAGAATGGTGAATCACATAAAAGGGCGAACCAAGTCAAAGGGATTATGAAAAAAGATTGAATATAATCTCTATCATAGCGTCAAATCGAGGAATTGGCGAATTTTTCACAGGGGAAGCGGAGGTGGTATGACTGTAATTGTTGCTATTTTACGCTAATTTGCCTACCCATTGTAACGCTGAGAAGTTATCGTTAATCGGTAAGAGGATGATAAGTAAAGTGATTGGAGTAAAGCTTGCACGCATATCATTAGCTACGGCCTGCTTACCGCTGAAGACTTTCTGGTTCCTTGTTCTTAGGGTCTTGCGATATTTATATGCGGTCTACTGATTCAATACCTTCGCCAAACCTTGTTTTGGCGGAAATTTCCAGATGTCATTCCTGCGCAGGCAGGAATCTACTCGTGTAACGTGAAGATGGATTCCTGCGCAGGCAGGAATGACGGCTCTAATTTCTGAAATTGGCGAAGGTATTGCTGATTATAAAAGACACGAAAACAATGGGGTAATCGAGCGTAGGCTGAGCTTGTCGAAGCCAAAGCGGTTTCGACAAGCTCAGCCTACGTTTATCAAACCCTACCTAGGCCTTCACCGCGCCCGAGGTCAACCCCTGAATAAAGTACTTCATCGCAAAGACAAAGATGAGCAGTTGGGGGATGGAAGCAAAGACATAGCCGGCGGCTTGGGGGCCGAGTTCGGGGCGGCTGCTATACTCGCCGATCTGCGGGTTGTACCGTTCGAGCGCCAGCACCAGCGTTTCCAGGTGTTGCGGTAGCATGAGGCGCGGCCAGATGAAATCATCATAGATACTTAAGAAGTTGAGGATCGCCACTGTCATCAAGATCGGCCAGGCGAGCGGGATCGCAATGCGTAGCAGCGAGTGCAACTCGTTGGAGCCGTCGATGCGCGCCGCCTCGAAGATCTCTTCTGATTGGCTACGGAAAAAGGTCGAGAGCAGAAAGATCGCAAAGGGTTGGCCGCCGGCAATGTAGAAGAGAATCAGCCCAGAGAGCGTGCCGCGTAGGTGCAACTGTTGCGCCAAGATGAAGTGGGGGGTGAGCAAAATAATGCCAGGAATCATCATCACCGCCAGCACCAGATAAAAGAAAAAGTCGCTGCCCGGAAATTTCATGCGTGCAAAGGCATAGGCCGACGGGCAGGCGACGACCAGCATCCCCACAATCGAAACCACCGAAATAAAGAGGGTGCGCCACATCGACGGCAGCAGATCAAGGACGGCGGTCTGATAGTTGGTCATCACCGGTGGCCAGGGCAGCGCCCAGAAGTCGGCATAGATTAGGACCGTCGGGCGTAGGGACATCGCCACCATCACGAGGATGATGAAAAAGGCGAAGAAGAGTAGAATGGCAAGGGCGATATATTGGAGGCTGCTGCCTAGGCGGCGTTGTCGACGATATTGGTGTCTGCCGCGGTATGGTTGTGAGGCCGTTGGCAACTGTGCTTGCGATTGCATGGGAATCTCCTATACTTCCAGCGCCGTGCGGCGGAAGCGTAAACTAAAGAGCGTGCCGGCAAAGATGACGATAAAGAGTAGGACGCCAATCGCCGATGCATAGCCAAAGTCCCCTTCGGCCAGCTGGTAGTACATCTGTAGACCGGGGACATAAGTAGCATAGCCTGGCCCACCGCGCGTGTAGATGTAGATCTGTGCAAAGCCTTGGATTGTGCCGGCCAGGGTGAAAAAGATTAGCAGCCGCATTTGGGGCAAGAGCAATGGCAGATCAATGCTCCAGAACTGTCGCCACCAGTTGGCACCGTCAATTTTGGCCGCATCGTACATCTCCGTGCTGATGTTAAGCAGCCCACCCATGTAGATCAGGAAGGGAAAGGCGCTGATGTAGGGGAAGCCAGCCCCGATGATGGCCCACAGCGCGGTCGATTCGTTGCCCAGCCAGGCCGTTGTCCAACTAGTTAGCCCCAGCACACGCAGGATCTGGTTGAGCAGCCCGGCGTAGGGATCATAGACCATGCGCCAGAGGAAGACGGTGATCAAGCCCGGCACAACGGCAGGCAGCACAAAGAGCGTGCGAAAGACATATTGGTGCACGCTGTTGCGCAGCCGAAAGATCAATTCGGCGACAAGCAGCGGCATCGTCAACGTCTTGAGTAAACTGGTTGCCAGCAAAAGGATCAGATTCAGAAAACCGACCCGAAAGTAGAAATCATTGGTTAGAATGCGCTGATAATTTTCCAGCCCAATAAATTCGGTGACGGTGCGCACACTAAAGTTGGTGAAGCTGTAGTAAAAGGCCAGCGCGGCCGGGTAGTAGCTAAAGAGCAGAATTAGCACCATGGAAGGCAGCATAAAAACGTAGGCGATGCGTTGGCGCCAGGCAAAGCGCAATTGTCGTTGTGTCGCGCGCCGCCAGCGTTGGACCGCCGCAACCAGTGCGACCAGCAGCGCCACGAATATGCCAATATCAATCCCACCCCAAGCCAGGCGTAGCGTACTTGCCAACCCCACGCTCTGTGTGGCATCGGGGTTGATGCGCTGCCAGTTGGCATTGCGCGGGATTAGGGTCAGGGTGTCATCAAGTTGTACCAGGGCCGCCACATCGCTCGTGGTAGCACTGCCGCCAAAGAGCACATTGGTTGCGCCGTCGACGATGTAGAGATCACCATGCGTATCGGTGGCAAAAAAGCGGGTGTTGGCCAGCGTGGCTGGATCGGTACTATTGACCGTGGCGCTAACGCTGCGCATGGCATAGTCGGAGAGGTGGATGGCCCAGCGGATCGTGCCGTCAGGCTCCAACAAAGTCAGATTCCCCCGTTCATCGCCAACCAATACCTGATCGCTACTCGGCATAAAGTGTAGATTGGTGGGCGGCTGCGTCAGGGTGATCTTCCACAGCTCATTGCCCGCGTCGTCAAGCCGGCTGACACGCGAGTTGGCGGTGCCGTAGACCGCGCCATGGCCGGTAGTTGCTGCCATCGCCGTGATCGTAAATTCGGCGCGCGTGGCGTAGGTCGCTGCATCGCCGTCGGCAGGATAAAACGACGTCCAGTAGCGGTCGCTGTAGGCCCCGCTGCCATAGGAAACAACAAAGCCATCGGCCACCGCCTGTAGTCCAACGACACGTCCGGTGACGGGCACCGTGCGCTGCTCCGTCAGGCTGCTGTCTAGAATGCGGACTTGACCATCGGAAGTGCCGACATAGAGTGTGTTGCCATCAGGTGCAACAGCCAGCCCACCGATCAGATTTTCAAAGGTTGCCTCGGCCTGAGGCTGCCCGTCGACCAGGAGCAGGACACGATTATCCAAAGTGGCAACGAGCACTTGCTGGGCGTCGATGGGCGTTGCCAGAATTACGCCATCGCTGCTGGTTTCGAGTGGCGTCAGCACGGTGGCATCCATGCGGCTGAGCAGCAGGGGAAAGCCCAAATTGACTAGCAGCGCCAGAATAAGGATGCCAATCACAGCACGCACGGCACCGGGATGAAAGCGCGGCGTCGGTTCACTGATTGGGGTGTGTATATCCAATGTCGGTGGGCTCACGGATGGTTGGGAGTCAACACTCATAGTCGTTTATTTCCAAAACTGCGACTGCCGATTTGCTTTGAGCCACAGAGAACACAGAGAACACAGAGAACACAGAGAACACAGAGAACACAGAGAACACAGAGAACACAGAGAAGGGATGATTTTCTCTGCGGGCTTTTCGCTCTCTGTGGCAGAAGGAGCTGCTTTGTCAGTCAATCAGTTGCTACTAGCTAGTTCTTGTTGCGAAACAGAATAAGGTTCACGCAAAGGCGCAAAGCTCGCCAAGGGCTTCTCTGGATTTTCTTTGCGGGCTTCGCGCCTTTGCGTGAGATTTTTGCGTTGCGCAGCAGAAACTAGTTAACGCTGTCTGCTACCACTACCTTACGCCCCTGGTTCGCGGGCGGGGTTGTTAATATCATCCATCGAGAGGTTAATGCGCTCGACCATGCCTTGCAAATTGTCGGTAATATAGCTCTGCAACTGACTCGCATACTGGTCGGGGGTGACACTCTCTTCCAGTACATCTTTGAGCATATTGCGCATGTCAGTCTGATAGTCGCCACCTCCACCGCTGGTCCAGAAACCGTTGTAGTTGGTTTCGGCGTTGCCGGTGAATTGCAACTGATCCCATAGCGCCTGGATCTCTGGCGGATCTTGCATGTCGTTAACCAGCAATGGGCCAGCTGGAGAGAATTCGTTGGCCTCTTGCAAACCCTGATTCCAGAGGCTAAAGCCCGGGGCCGAACTAAAGAACATCACAAAGGCGAGGGATCGATCGACCTGATCCTGATTTTTGTTAATAATGCTGAGATAAGGTCCTGGTGCCGATTCGACTGCTTTGGCGGTGGTCTGGGTCAGTGAGGTCATCATTGAGGGATTTTCAAAGGTGGCCCAGCCAAAAGGTGAGATATCGGTTTCGATCTTGAGCTGTTCCAGCCGTTCGGGGCTAATCGATTCCATATCGTGAATCATCGTTGGGATCGACCAGGTGCCGTTGCACATCATGGCCGTCTGCTGTTGCAGGAAGGGCGCATAGGGATCGCTGATCACAAAGAAATCTTCGGTGGCATATTGGGGGAAGACCTGCGCCATGTTGTTGACGAGATCGGCCACTTCGGCGGTGTCGAAGCGCAGATTGCCTTCTTGGATGCCGTTAAAGAAGCGCTGAATATTGTAGGTATACTTCTCGTGGATAAAGGGATCTTTGGGATCGAAGGTAAAGACGCCATCTTTATCCGGTTCAAAGTTCCAGTCGCCCGGTTGCGCCCGTACTTCGTCAACCCAGTTGATGTGATATTGGTCAAAATAGATCTCCGCCAGCCACTGCGGCGCCTGCCAAATATAGTTGAGCGACATTGGCGTGTGACCCGCATCTTGGAGTGCCTTGCTGACCGTAACGAACTCTTCCCAGGTAGTCGGCGGCGCAAGTGAGGCCGAATCAAAGATCTCCTGGTTGTAGAACCAATAGGTGTGGACGGTGCGCATGTGGACCATAATGCGTTCGCCTTTGGCATTCTTGCCGCGCAGCGCATCCCACTGCAGATCTTGGTCCCACGGATTGGTTGTAAAGGGATTGGTAGTCTTGCGATATTGATCGAGGTTGACATAGCCGTTGTAGCTGGAGAGATAGTTGCCGGAGACGACATCGGGGCGAATATCGCCGGCTGCGACCTGTGTACCAAGCCACTGCGGGTAATCGCCGGCCCCCAGATTGGGAAACTCCCAGACAATTTCCACATCGGGGATCGTATCCTGAAACGCCTCGCCGACCAAGGTCATCGGCTCTTCTGGGACATTTTCGCCGTTGAGTGAAACGACGACTTCGCCTGGTGCCTGGCTTGGTGCGCTGGTGGCCGTTGCTTCGGCACTGCCGGCGCTGCTGGCTGGCGCTGCTGGGGCCACAGTGGGGGCGGGTGCCGGTGCTGTTCCCCCGCAGGCGACCAGCAGTGCCGAGCCAGTAAGGCCACCGCTCATCACGAGGAAATTGCGTCGGCTCAGGCGTCGACTGGTTGGCTCTTTTTTGTCTTCTGGGTTCATAGGTATCTCCTTTGGCGTTCGAACAGATTGAACTGCTAAACTCAGGACCACATGCACGCGTAAGTACAACGGTATCGATTACACGTTGCAAGATGCCATGAGTAACTAATGATACAATTTGTATTCAGTATACCAAGGCTGAATAAACGAAATCATCCTTCATCATCTGTGCTTGTCTCGATGGGGAGAGCAACGATGGTATCAATAGCTTACCGCAACTGTTTATAATGTGGCAAATGTCAAAAATTTATCGGTTTGTCCACGAACTATATCTGTGCTTAAATATTTCTATCAATAAAATCCACTCATCTGTGGTGTGCCCCATTGGCTGAGCCTGTCGAAGCCAACGGGGCACACCACAGAATTGACCACAACGCACAGCCTTTTCTACGCTGTTCAAGCAACTGCTCGGATATATAAACCATGACCAACACCCGTCCAAAAATCGCTGCCATCTGTACCGAAGTCCGCAAATTTGCCCACGCCCAACACTTTCTCGACCGCTTTCTCGAAGGCTATGGCTGGGACAATCGCCATCATCGCCCCGCGATGGATATTGTCTCGCTCTATGTCGACCAGACGCCAGAGGGGGATCTCAGTCGCGAACGCGCAACACGTTTTCCTACAATGCGGCTCTATTCAACCGTCGCCGATGCCCTGACGTTGGGCACCGATACCCTAGCAGTTGACGGGGTGCTGCTCATTGGTGAACATGGGGAGTATGCCTATAATGAAAAGAAGCAACATCTCTACCCACGCTATGAACTTTTCAAGCAGATCACCGCGGTCTATCGCATGGCTGGGCGCAGCGTGCCGATCTTCAACGACAAGCATCTCTCCTGGAAATGGGATTGGGCCAAGGAGATGGTTGACATCTCGCGCGAAATGGGCTTTGCCTTTATGGCCGGCTCCTCGCTGCCGGTGACCTGGCGCACCCCTTCTGTCGATCTGCCGTTGGGTGCCACAGTCAACGAGGCCCTCTGTATCTGTTATGGCGGCGTTGACAGCTATGACTTTCATGGGCTGGAAACATTGCAATGTATGGTTGAGCGGCGCAAAGGGGGCGAAACGGGGGTCAAGTGGTTGCAAGCGTACCGCGGTGACAATGTCTGGCAGGCACACCACGAGGGTGTCTGGTCGCGCGAACTCTTTGAGAGTGCGTTGAGCCGCAGCCACACGTTAACCCCGTCGCGTGCCGGCTTTAACCACAACTTCCCGACTTTTGACGAGATGCGCCAACTTGCCAAAGAGCCGGTTGCCTATCATTATGAGCATACCGATGGCCTCAAATGCACGATGTTGCTGCTCAATGGGCTGGTGCAGGATTTTAATTTTGCCGCCCATCTCGATGGCGTCGAGCAACCCTTCTCGACCCAAATGTACCTGCCAATGCCACCGGCGCGTACGACGCTGGCTAACTTCTTTTCGCCCCAGGTCAACCATGTTGAGCAGATGTTTCTCACTGGCAAAGAGCAATATCCGCTGGAACGGACCCTGCTCACCGGTGGCCTGACCGAAGCGGGGGTTGACAGCCTGCACCAGGGCGAAATTAAGCTGGAGACGCCCCATCTGGCCGTGGCTTATCAGCCAAATCCCCAGTCAACCTTTTGGCAAGAGCCGCGCCCATCACTCAAGCCGACCCCGGCACCTCTGAATCTAACAATTTCCCGTGATAGCTCACTCCCTTATCAGGGAAGCATGGGGGAGGGGTTGCGCCCCCTACGTATCGCCATCATCGCCACGATCTATCGCTATCTCTCCCACGCCCAGCACTTTGCCGACCGCTTCCTTGTCGGCTATCCATACGCCGGGCGCTGGCACCGGCCCAACATTGAAATTGCGTCGCTCTATGTCGATCAGCAGCCCTTGGGTGACCAGAGTAGCGACCGCGCGCGCGAATTTGGCTTGACCGTCTACCCGACGATTGCCGAGGCACTGCGCTGTGGCGGTGATGAGTTGGCGGTGGATGGCGTGCTGATCATCGCCGAACATGGCGAGTACCCCCACAATGAAAAGGGGCAGAAGCTCTATCCGCGCTATGAATTTTTCAAGGAGTGCGTCAAGGTCTTTGACGCGGATGGCCGTGCCGTGCCGATTTACAACGACAAACATCTCTCCTACAATTTTGAGAAGGCCAATGAAATGGTCGCCGATGGTCACCGCCTCGGCTTCCCAATCCTGGCCGGCTCTTCGCTGCCAGTAACCTGGCGGTTGCCCGATATTGAATTGCCGCTCGACTGTGCGATTGAAGAGGCGCTGATGGTTGGCGTCGGTGGTTCGGATCCAATGGATTACCACGCGCTCGAAGCGATGCAATGCATGGTCGAGCGGCGACAAGGCGGCGAGACGGGCATACGTGCCGTGCAATTGATCGAGGGCGATGCGGTCTGGCAGGCGGGGGAAGAGGGGCGCTGGTCCAAGCAGTTGCTGGAAGCCGCACTTTCGCGTAGCGACTCTCCACAGGGCTTAACGAACGATGATGCGCGCACGCAAGATCTCCTCGGCAGTGGCGAACTGCAGCGGCTGGTGGAAACCCCCGCTGCCTACTTGATCGAATATAACGATGGTCTGCGCGCCACGCTGCTGATGCTCAACGGTGCCGTCAAAGATTATACCTTTGCCGCCAAGCTGCAAGGCGATCCGCTGCCGGCTTCGACCCAATTCCTACTGACGCCAACACCCAACGTCACCTACTCGGCCTGCCTGGTCGGCAAGATCGAAGAGATGCTCGTCACCGGCGTTGCGCCTTACCCTGCTGAGCGCACGCTGATCGTCAGTGGCATGTTGGAGAGCTGCCTCACCTCTAAAGTGCAAGGGCACGCGCGATTGGAGACACCCCACCTGGCGGTCACCTATCAGGCACCGGCAGAGTCCCATCATGGACAGTGGTAATTTGCCCTGTAGCAACCCTGCCTGAAGGGAATCCTCAACGCCAATGCTTTGGTCGATTGTCACAATAGATTGACCAAAGCATTGGAAAAAGAGGGCTAGCAAATTGTTATTTTTTTTGCTATACTGTAGGGCAGTAGCGCAATCCCCCATTATTCAACTCATCTACTTATCACTTTCCCAAACAAGCACTGATTGTTCATATAAGGAGAATGGCATGAATAGGCAGAAGCAGCGGTTAACTCGGCGTGATTTTCTCCGGGTTTCGGGTGTTACAGCAATGGGTGTTGCCTTGGCGGCCTGTGCCGCACCATCGGGCGGATCAAGTGCGGAAAGTGGTGGCGATGGAGGCACAGAAGGTACCGAGATCGTCTATCTTGCCTGGTCAGGGCCGGAAGCGATCAAGGTGATGGAAACGATCAACAATAGTTTTGAAGAGGCCAACCCTGGTCTGAGCGTCAAGGTAGAGGTGCCACCGGACAATTATTGGGACAAATTGCAGACGATGGTCGCTGGTGGTGTCGCCCCCGATATGTTCCGCATGGATTATGTTTATATGGCGGTGTGGGGATCGAAAGAGGTGCCCATCTCATTGGATGATTATGTTGATGCCGATATCGACAAAAGCACGCTGGCCGCTGGCTATGAACAGGTTTTCAAGGCTTATCAATATGAGGGTAAGCAACTCGGGTTACCCCAGGATGTAAATACACAGGTGCTTTTCTATAACACGGCCATGTTCGACGCCGCCGGCCTCGACTATCCCAGTGAGAGTTGGAAATGGAATGCAGAAAGCGGTGGCGATTTTCTGGAAGCAGCTTTGCAACTGACGAAAGAAGAACAGTGGGGCTATTCACAGGATTGGTATTGGGAACCAATTGCACCCTGGGTTTGGGAAAATGGCGGCGATTGGTACGACAGCGAAATCACCAAGAGCACGATGACTGACCCAAAGACCATGGCCGGTATTCAATTTCTGGCCGATCTGCTCTTAACCCATGAAGTCTCACCAACCCCTGCCCAAATGGCCGGTCGCGATGCGCCGACCCTCTTTACCACGGGCAAAATCGCCATGTATCAATCGGGCCGTTGGCAGGTACCGACATTGCGTGCGGTTGAAGGGCTGGAGTGGGATTGCGCCGTCTTGCCGGAAGGGGTCGGCGGGCGTAGTACAACCCTAGGCGGTACCGCTTCCTGCATCAGCAACCAATCCAAACATCCCGAAGAGACCTGGAAATATGCGAATTGGTATCTAACCGAGATGGCGCAAGGGTTGATTGGTGAGTTGGCTTACTCGACGCCGCTGCTCAAATCGGTGCTCGAATCCAAGGAATTTATGGAGAGTGTGCCGCCGCAAAACAATGGGGTCTGGCTGCAATCGATGGAGTGGATTCGCCCAATGCCAGTTGACACTCACTTTGATCAGGTTGACACGATCCGCGGTACCGAATTTACCGAAATTTGGACTGGTCGCAAGAGTGTTGCCGATGCTTGCCAGGCGATTGATGATCAGGTCAATGCATTGATGGTGTAATCGACGATTGTTCTATATCCATTTCGTAGGGGCACGGCAGTGGAGCGTAGGCTGAGCTTGTCGAAGCCGGAGCCACTTTCCCTTCGACAAGCTCAGGGGCCGCTCTATTACCACACCCCCACGACCGGTGCATTACGTAAGTTCTGCGGAAAGGACGAGTGAATGGAAGCGGTTCTGAACTTACTCCAGCCGATGATCCAGCGCAGCGGTCATTCGCGGCGCTGGTGGCGGATCTTGCTGGCTGGGTATCTCTTTATCCTGCCTTGGTTGCTTGGCTTTCTGATCTTCACGGCTGGGCCGATGGTCGCCTCCATTGTGATGGCCTTTATGAAGTGGGAAGTGATCGCGGCCCCAGAATTTGTGGGCTTTCAGAATTTTGTGGCGCTGATCCACGATCCACTCTTTCTTACCTCGCTCTATAACACCGCCTTTTATACCTTCCTGGCGGTGCCTCTGCAACTATTGGTGGCGCTGCTAACGGCGATGCTCTTAAACACCAAAGTGAAGGGGATCGCGCTCTATCGTACCATCTACTATCTGCCTTCAGTGACACCGGTCGTTGCCAGCGCGATGCTCTGGCTCTGGATCTTTAACCCAGAATTTGGTTTGGCGAACGCAGCATTGGAATGGTTTGGGCTGCCAAAGCAGCTCTGGCTGCTTGACCCCAATCTGGCCAAGCCAGCCTTTATCATTATGAGCCTGTGGGGCGTCGGCGGGACGATGGTGATCTTCTTGGCTGGTCTGCAAGGGGTGCCGGTCGAACTCTATGAAGCGGCGGGCATTGATGGGGCCAACACGCTGCAGCGCTTTCGCCAGATCACGCTGCCGATGTTGACGCCGGTGATCTTTTTTAACCTACTCATCGGGCTGATCGACGCCTTCCAGATTTTTTCATCGGTCTTTATCATGACCAATGGCGGTCCGCAAAATCAGACGCTCTTCTATGTACTCTATCTCTATTGGAATGGCTTTAAATATTTCCAGATGGGCTATGCCTCAGCCCTGGCTTGGGTGCTCTTTACCATCATCCTGCTCTTTACCATGTTGCAATTCCGCCTCTCCAAGCGCTGGGTCTACTATGAGACCGATATCGGGGTTTGAGGTGATATCGTGTTGGCGAAAGCCTTACCCACGTTACCCTTCGACAGGCTCAGGAGACGTGGGTAAGGCTTTCGGTTGATCTCTGTTGCAATCATTTGTGTGGCTGATATGTGGAAAGGAAGTCGCTGTGGCTGCTGTTGATCAAAGCAAACCCATTCAATTTCAAACAGGGGTTGAGACCGCTGCGCAAACTCAGCGGCGGCGGCGCGTACGTCGCCAACAGCTGCTTAGTCGGATGCTCCTTTATCTTGTGCTGACACTGCTTGGGATGGTCATGCTGTTGCCGCTCTTGTGGCTGCTATCGACCTCCCTCAAAGCGCGTGGGCTGGAGTTCACCTTCCCCCCCCAATGGATTCCAGAGCCGGCGGTCTGGGGCAACTACTACGAAGCACTCACGATTCTGCCTTTCGGACGCTTCTTCTTTAATACGGTCTGGATTACGCTGCTTTCAACCATTGGCGCGTTGATCTCCTCTTCCATGGTTGCCTTTGGCTTTGCGCGCATCCCGTTCCCTGGGCGCCGACCACTCTTTATGCTCTTACTTTCGACGCTGATGTTGCCCTATGTGGTGACGCTGATTCCCAGCTTTTTGCTCTTTAAATATTTGCGGTGGCTCGATACCTTTCTGCCCCTGATCATTCCCAGCTTCTTTGGGGGCAGTGCCTTTTTCGTCTTTCTGATGCGCCAATTCTATGCCACCATCCCCACCGATCTCGATGAAGCCGCCGAGATGGATGGGGCTGGCTATTTTCGCATCTGGTGGTCGATCCTGCTGCCGCTATCGCGCCCAGTAATGGCTACCGTCGTTATCTTCTCCTTCATTTGGAATTGGAATGACTTTTTGGGACCGCTCATCTATATCAATAGCATGGAAAATTTTACGCTGGCCCTAGGCCTGGCTGGTTTTCGCAGTCAACACAGCGCCCGTTGGAATCTGCTCATGGCCGCGTCGACGGTCGTGTTGATTCCGGTATTGGTGATCTTCTTCGCTGCCCAGCGCTACTTCATCCGTGGGATTGTGACGAGTGGGCTAGGGGGTCGGTAATGGTGAATCAGTGGGATAGTCGATCGGTAATTGAACGTAAACCCGGCAAGGTTGGTGGCGTTTGGCTCTTTCGCGGTACAAGGGTGCCCGTTCTGGCGCTCTTTGAAAATCTGCGGGATGGTGCTACGATAAAAGAGTTTCTCACCTGGTTTCCTGGTGTTACGCGTGAACAGGTCGACGCTATCCTTAATCATCCAGGTCAACCCCCTGAATTACTGAAGAGCCATCATCCACAACCTTTGGAGCCAACCCAATGATCATCGAATGGAATGTCCACATCTTCAGCGCCGACACCGCGCGCTACCCGTTCCATCCGCGTGCCGTCTACACCCCCGACCCGGCCAACCTTTCTGCTGATCCACTGGCTGATTATCTGGCCCACATGGCACACGAAGGGGTCGACCGCGCCATACTCGTCCACCCCGAGCCCTATGGGGACGACCATCGTCTCGTGCTCGATTGTCTGGACCGTGAACCGGAGCGCTTTCTCGGCACCAGCCTCTTCTACCCCCGCGATGCCGATGCGCCGGATAAGTTGACCGAACTTGTGCGACGTCAGCCCAAGATCATCTCTACCCGCTTTCATGCCCACCGCGGCAAACAGGCCTACTTTGAGCGCTTTGACGAGCCAGGTGTAATCGCGCTGTGGCAGCGGGCCGGTGAGTTGGGTTTGGTCATCGAATTGCATATCGGCCCCGACTACGGCGCGCAGGCTGCGCAACTGATCCAACGCTTCGCCGACACCCCTGTGCTCATCGATCACCTTGCCGAGCCGCACATGGGCAACGGTGTTGAATTTGCCGAAATTCTGGCGCTGGCGAACTTCGACAATGTCTACATGAAGCTCTCCGGTCTCAATCACTTTGCAAGCGATGGACCGCTCTATCTGAGCGCCCAGAATTTTACCCGTCTGGTGGCGGACGCCTTTGGGCCGGATCGGATAGTTTGGGGTAGTGGCACGCCGGGGATTGTTGATGCGCACTTGGCGCATTGGTCAGATGAAGAACGGGCCAAGGTGAAGGGAGAGAATTTGGCCGCGCTGTTGCACAAGTATTGGCCCGAAACGAAGCGTTAGCCTACGCCCAACTACCGACCTGTGTTTTGAAATTTGCAAAGCTTGATGATTGTTCTGCGAGCGTTTCCGCATCGAGGCTATCAGCACAAGTCAGACAGAATTCCGATAGAGATAGTTCATTGCGCGTAGACCGGTACGCCTCCTACTATTCCTGAATACCAAAGGTGACCAAGCGGCTCCTCTTCCGGCGTCAGCCCTTCTAATTTGTCTGCTAACGTTGTGAAGATCGTTTCTCCGTTGACCTTTTCAACAATGACAACAGATCCCTCTAGCCCTTTGAATTCATCTACTAAATAGGGGTTGTGCGTCGTTGCTATGATCTGAATCTTCTTTTCTTCACTGATGCTAGAGAGTAATTCGATGACCTGTTGAAATAGTCGCGGATGTAATCCTCGGTCGATCTCTTCCAATCCAATCAACGTTGGTGGATTTTCTTGGTATACGATGGTCAGAATAGTTAGGACCAATCGTGTGCCCTCAGAAAGATTTTGGAGGAGAATGGGCTTGTCTATAGGCTTTTCACGGACTTGTAACTGTTTGGCATTTGCTACAGGTACGAAAGAAAGTTTTTCGATCTCAGGAATATACTGTTTAAATGTCTCTTCAATGGTTGTAAAGAGATCCTCTCGATCACCGGTTTTTAAGGCGTCTAGCACCTTGACCGCACCGCTACCATCACTTTCAACGGTAGGATTGGGACTGAGAATTTCTGCTTTGCAATATTTTCCGGGTTGATTCTATAAATCCGTACTTTGTTTTTGTCCTTTGAATGCGTGCCACGAGTGCCTCCACCGATAAGAACCTCTAGAGACTCTTTTGTACCATCGTCATATTGAATTGTGAATACTTGAGGTTCTTTGGGGTAATTGTAGTGCCTTTCAAAGCTCGGCGACTGTGCTCCAAGCTCCTCCAGCAACTGAAGAAAATTTGATTTACCCGTGCCATTGGCACCGATCAACAGTGTGAAAGGTGCCAAGTTTATGGTCGCATCGACAATTGAGCGGTAATTTTGGATGTGGATACTGGTAATCATCTGTGAACCTATCGGTGCATAAAAGGGTAACCCTAACACCCATCATAGCACAAAGTAACAGAAAATTATAGAATGCGTATGTCAACAGTTGCTCTGCTGAGACAGATCTTTGTGCTGGTATTCTTTGTAACATGCTGTAGCAGAGAAACTGAGTTTTACAGGCAAACCTGTTATACTGTGCTGAATTCTGCATCACAATTTCACTACCATGAAAGGCGCAGTCGATGTCTACTCTGGCAAAGATTTTCACGATCCTCGTTGCCCTGGAACATCTCTACTTTCTCTACCTGGAGATGTTCGCCTGGACTACGCCGCGCGTCCGTCGCATCTTTGGCACCACGCCCGACTTTGCGCAAGCGTCGAAGGGGCTGGCGGCCAACCAAGGTCTCTACAACGGCTTTCTCGCCGCCGGTCTGCTCTGGAGTATCGTTCACCCCAATATGACCACTGGCTTACAACTTGGCTTCTTCTTCCTGCTCTGCGTGATCGTGGCCGCGATCTTTGGCAGCCTCACCGCCAAACGGTCGATCCTCTGGATCCAAGGTGGGCCGGCACTGATTGCTCTGCTGTTGTCACTCCTTGTCGGCACCGCCGGCTAACCATGATTGGATCAACTATGATGACTGGCACCCTGATCCGCGTCACCGACCAACTGTTGGCGACCTGGCGTGGCGGCACCACCCGCGCCATCTATGCCGACCCAGCCGAGACGCTGGGCGCAATGGCGCAAGCTCACTTCTGGGTTGGCACCGCGATCATTGAACGTGACGGTCCCTACAGCGTCTTTGCCAACCGCACGCGTATTCACATGCCGGTGCGCGGCAATGGCTTACACCTGCATTTTGAGGAACCGAACGAATCGATCACGCTGGAGGATTTCACCCAGGCTACCTTTGCCGGTGATCGCCCACTTGCCGTGTCATTGATCGATGGGCCGGTGGAAGCCTTCAACCTAATCTTTGCCCCTGGCGTGCAAGCGTATCTCCAAGTGATCAGCTTCACCGCTGTACCCATGCCCCTCATCCAATCGCGGCCGGTGGGTACGCCCCCTTTATCCCACAGCATCCAAGTCATTTATGCCGTGACCGGCATCTGTCAGGTAGAGAGTGCCGAGCAAAGCACCAACTTACAGCCCGGTGACGCGTTTGTCTGCGCGGTGGGCACTGCGCTGCGCATAAGCGGCCACGCCGGCCAAGGCGAACTCGTGATGGCGACGCTGGTCGCGTAACTAAGCAACACAACAACGGATGTAGGAAAACGGATTTTTTGGTGGATCCTACCTAGTGCAGTGTCAGGGAAGTTTTGGCAGTTTACGGTTTGTGGGCTTTGTCACGCTGAAAGCGTCTTCGAGGTGATTTACTCTGAAGATTCTTGCAGACCTGTCCTCGTAAGGAATGACAGGGATTGATTCACAGTTTTTCTAGAGTAGAACCCCACCCTAACCCTCCCCAAACTCAAGGGAACAGTCACGCCGTCAGCGGTGTCAACGGCTCCTCCCCCAGCCTGGGGGAGGTTGGGAGGGGGTACCTCAATTAGCCACACGCAGCTCTAAATCTGTTGCCTCCCAAATCCGCTGTAGTATAATGGCTCTTTTCTTCCACACAGGTCAGGAGCCAATGCTGCTATGTCAACAACCCCAACTGCAAACCTCTGGCGCGACCGCGATTTCCTGAAACTATGGGCCGCACAAACCATCTCCATGCTCGGCTCATCGATCTCGTTCTTGGCGCTGCCATTGATTGCCGTCAATTCCCTGCAAGCCACTCCGTGGCAGATGGGCCTCTTTACCACGATGAGCACACTGCCGGCGCTGCTGATCGGTCTCTTTGCCGGCGTCTGGATCGACCGTTACCGCCGGCGTCCCCTGCTGTTAGTGACCAATATTGGGCAAGGGTTGCTACTGGTGGCTCTCACTGGCCTAGCAGTGGCTGGCTGGCTGCGCATTGAATGGCTCTATCTCTTTGCCTTTGCGCTGGCTGCGTTCCGCCTCTTCTTTGACATTGCCAACCAATCGTTTTTACCCACGCTGATTGGCCGCGAGCAGTTGGTGGAGGGCAACAGCAAGTTGGAGATCAGCCGCTCGGGGGTGGCTATCGTTGGCCCTGGGTTGGCCGGTTTGTTGGTACAGTGGCTAAGCGCGCCACTGGCCATTCTCTTTGACGCGGCGTCCTTTCTGCTTGCGGCTTTATGCATTGGCGCGATCCAAAAACGGGAAGTACCTTTGCCGATCGCCGGGCGCGAACCAATGGTCCGGGCCATTCGCAGCGGTCTGCACCTCGTCTTTGGCAACCGCACCCTTTTCGTGCTCACCGGCGCGCTGGCGACTGGCGCGCTCTTTACCGCGGTCGTTGACGCCGTGCTGCTGCTCTACCTGACCCGTGAACTGCACCTGGCCGCCGGCTTGATCGGGCTGGGCTTTGGCGTCGGCAGCCTGGGCTTTATGGCGGGGGCACTGCTTCAGGAGCGCGCCACACGGCGCTTCGGATTGCGGGCCACGCTGGTCGTTGGCTTGGTGCTGACAGGGGTAGGCGACCTCTTGATTGCGCTGGTGACCGGCCGCGCCTCGTTACCCGTGATCCTGATTGCGCTGGCTGCCGGTCAATTCTGGTTTGGCGTGGGGCGCACCACCTTTGGCATCAGCCAGGTTAGCCTGCGGCAACGGGTGACACCGGACGACATGCAAGGGCGCATGAACGCCACGGTCCGCTTTATGACGGCCGGCTTTATTGCCGTTGGTGGGCTGGTGGGTGGCGCGCTCGGTGTAGCGATTGGCTTGCAGGGGACGCTGATTGTGGCGGCAATTGGGGAGGTGCTGACGGTATTGTGGTTGCTGGGGCCTTTGGAGTCGGCAACCGATGTGTCCAGACCGTATGCAGGTCAATAAACCAAGCAGATTTTCTAGCATTTAAGAAGTTGAACAGGGAAAAGAGCGTAGGCTGAGCTTGTCGAAGCCGAAGCGGACACTGCTTCGACAAACCCTTCAACCCGCTCAGGACGAAATTCAGCCTACGTTTACCGAGTCTTTTGCCAATCTATACTGCGGTTGTAATGGGAGCCGGAGTTTTCTACACGGGCAAAACTCTGGTTCCCATTCAGAGCAGAGTATAGCAACGAAGTGACGCCTCAAACCGACAAGAATTAGGACGCGGATAAACGCGGATTTTATCAAGAGTTTTTCCGCGTTCATCCGCGAAAATCTGCGTCCAAAGCTTGTTCTGTTTGTAAAGATTTTCGGTTACCGAATGCTCTAGGAAACCCGATAGCTCTGTTGAACTCAGAGCGCCTGGTTCTCCATCTGCGGATACTGCGCCGGGAAGAGCACCGGCAGCAGGATCGCGGCATCCCCACTGAGCGCAATCCCGCGCATGGCCACGATCTCTGCCGGTGCTTCGCTGCCCACAATGAGTTGCGCCAAGGCTTGGTCGCCGCGGATGATATGCGCCGTCTCAACAACCGGCGCAACCATCACCTTTCCCTGATGGATCGTCAGCAATACTTCCGCCGTCTATTCACTTTCATCGAGCACGATGCGCAAGCTGCCCTGCCAGTCCGCTAGACATGACTGTTGCAGCCGCCGCGTCAATTCCGGTGCGAGCTTTGCGAAGAGCGACTGTAAATTGACGATCCGTACCACATACGACCGCGGCGAGCGGCTAAAGGTGCCGGTGTGAATGCGGCACGAGACCATCTGGCGCAACCGTTGCCCAACGCCACTCTTGTAGTGCAGCCGGTCAAAGAAGAGTTCGGTGCATTGCCACTGTCGCGCCAACTGTGCCAACGCCTGTAAGCATAACGCCGGGTCGCCCGCCACCTCGTCAACCCAGAAGAGTGGCCGGTCAAAGAGCACCACTTGTAGTTGGTCTTCCTCGCGATAGACAAAACAGTTGCGCTCACCATCTTCAATCAACCACTGGCTGCCCAACCGCTGCACGGTACAACGGGCGGCGGCACTGAGCGGTGGATTCTCCCAACCGGAACTGTGGGTAAATTGGTAGCGCAGCGCCTCGCTGATTACACCGCGGTCTAACGCATCTTGCAGTGTCATATCCAAGGTAAAGTGACGGTCCCCGCCACCACTGATGTACCCAACCGGCTTGCCCTGCTCATCAGTCCAGTACCACCCCATGAACATGTTGGGATGTTTGTTGCGCAGATAGGTGGGGCGCGCAGCCGTGCCGGTTAAGTGGGCGTGGCTTTCGTTGTAGAGTTGCGCCAAGTCCGCACGGTGATGGGGCTCAAAGCGGTGAAGTTGTAACGCAACTGGTGCCACCGGCAGATCAGCCACAGCCACCTGCCATTGCAATGCCCGCCAACCGAGGACAAAGCCCTTGTTCAACCAGAAGGCTTCATCATCAAACGAGATGGCGAGATCATACCCGGCGCTGTGCATGGCTGCCAATGATGATGTTACCGTGCTGTCGAGCAAGGTTGATCGTTGGTCGGCGTAGGTGGGATGGGTCACTTCACAATTGAAACCAGCCGTGCGCACCCGCGCCGTGCCAATGCGCATGGTGATATTGTAGACGTGCATGGCGGCGACGACCTGTGCTGATTCACCGTTATCCGGTTGATCTGCCGAGCGGAGTGTGCCGATGCGTGACACCTGCCAGTCGACGTGGCTGTGCGCCAGTCGGCCGGCGCGCCATTGAAAGGTGTCAGGCCGCTCGGCCATCTCAAAGAGCGCATAGATCGCTTCGCCGTGGCGGGCCTGATCGGGCGCGATCACCGCTAACACTTCGTCCTGAAACTGAGCATCGCGCGAGGGGCGTTGCCCCTGTAAATATTCTTCTGCTAACTCCATCATTGTCTCCTTTAATCGCCGTTTGGCGTCATATAGGCGTTTTTTGACCGTTGTAACGGGCACGTCGAGAAAGGCCGCGATCTCTTTCTGCGAATAATCTGCAATGTAGAAGAGCGTGACAACCCGGCGTTGTGCTTCCGGCAAGGTCAGCAACGCCGCCTGCACGGCCTGGCATAGCTCATCGCGCTCAATTAGCGCCGAGACTGCGATTGGATCGGCTACTGTCGTCGCTGCGCTCTCCAACGCCGACACTGGGTGCCGCTTGCGCCTGATCATCCTGTCGCACTGTTTAAAGATCACGGTGCGAAACCAACTGGCGAAGGCTTGTGGCTCATGCAATTGGATCAGATCCCGGTGGATCTGAACAAAGGCTTCTTGCGCGGCATCCTCGGCCAACTGAAAGTCGCCGAGCACCGAATAGGCATAGCCCACAGCCATATCTTGAAAGCGCTGGACAATTGTGGCAAAGGCTTGTGTGTCACCTTTGGCTGCTTGTTGGATCACAGATTCAAGTTCTTGCATTGCTCGTCAGTTCGTTATGCAACAGTCGTTTCTATCGATGAAGGCCTTCTCTATGAAAGACCCATGTTCTCCTAAAAAGGATACCCGAGAACCGACGAAAATTTAGCTTTTCCCAAAGTGAGATACACCCAAGAGCCGATGCAGCAGTGACATTTCTGCTCGATTTGGTATAATGGAGCCAACGACCATTGCAACGACAACGTTAAATTCCATTTGGTCGACAGGATTCACAAGAGTTACAAGATTTTTGTTCCACTGTTTCAATCCTGTTCATTCTGTTAATACCTTCGCCAAACCTTGTTTTGGCGGAAATTTCCAGATGTCATTCCTGCGCAGGCAGGAATCTACTCGTGTAACATGAAGATGGATTCCTGCGCAGGAATGACGGCTCTAATTTCTGAAATTGGCGAAGGTATTGTTCTGTGAATCTTGTCTTATTTAACGTTGTCGAAGTAGCTACCATCTGCGCTACCACACCGGATCCCTCATGGAAATCACCCGTCATTTTACCGCAACCGTACTCGTCGTCCATCGCAACCGCGTGCTGTTGCACCGCCACAAGAAATTCGGTACATTGCTGCCGGTGGGCGGCCATGTCGACCGCGACGAACTGCCGGAGGAAGCCGCCCTGCGCGAAGCCAAAGAAGAGGCCGGGCTGGATGTCACCCTCTACAACCCTGACGCTGCCACCTTCCCCGATGTGCGTCTGCTGGTGCGGCCAATGCATACGCTGCTCATCAACATCAATGCGTTTCACCAACATATCGACTTGATCTTCTATGCCCAAGCGGCGACCGACCAGGTTGCACCGGACGATGGTGAGTCCGCGGCCTTGCACTGGTACAGCCGCGAAGAGATTCTGGCGGCCACCATGCCGGAGAATGTGCGGCTCTTGGCGTTGGAGGCGTTGGAACTTTTGTGTGACAAGACAGGTAACCAAAAGGAGCAGGCACCATGACAAACGCTCTGGAATCGACCTCCCCCACACAATCTAGCGAAGACATCGCGGAGTGGAATCGCGTCGCCGAGCAGTATACACGCCACGATCAGGCCGACGAGCCGACGGATAACCCGATGTATACCCACATGCAGGCGGTACTGTGGGAAACCCTGGGCGATCTACAAGCGCGGCGTGTTCTCGATCTTGGCTGTGGTGATGGTTGGTTAAGTGATCTGCTGCACCAAAGGGGTGCACAAGTGCGCGGTGTTGATGGCTCTGAACGGCTGCTTGCGTTGGCCCGCGAACGCAACCCAAGCATTGATTTCATGCAATGGGATCTGGCACAGGGTTTACCTGCGCACCTTGGTTGCTTTGATCGGATTGTCTCAACTATGGTGCTCATGGACATCCCTGATCTCACACGATTATTCTGCGATCTGCGCACCGCGCTGACCGCAGAGGGACGGCTACTCTTTACGATTCTACACCCCTGTTTTTACGGCTACAAACCGCACTACGATGCCACTGCTGGTGAGTGGTACCGCAAGGTCACCAACTATCAGGCACCACAAACCTGGCGCGTGGAAAGTTTTGGCGGTCATAACCATTATCACCGCAATTTGACCTACTACACCGAATTACTGCGCTCCAACGGTTTTGCCATCACTCGCCTCTATGAGCCGGAATGGGATCCCGGAGTAGATCCCGCCGAAGCCCACCGCCGTCAGTGGCCGATTCTGCTTTTGATAGAGGCTCGGCCCTTTGCTAGATAACATTGATACTTACGCAACTCTCGGTTTCGATACGGCAAAAAGCTGCCTACTCAAACAGCGATCTGCGTAAGTCCTATAACATTGAGAGAAGCGCTACCATGAATGAATCACCGATCGAACGGGTGCGCGCGATTTGTCTCGCCCTACCTGAGGCAACCGAGCGGCTTTCCCACGGCGAACCGACCTTCTTTGTCGGCAAGCGCGTCTTCACCATGTTTGCCAACAACCACCACGACGATGGCCATGTTGCTGTCTGGTTACCGGTGCCGGAGGGGATGCAGCCGATGTTGATCGAAGCCGATCCCGAGAAGTTCTACAAACCGCCCTATGTTGGTGTGCGCGGTTGGGTGGGGATTGAGTTGGCTGAAATTGACGATGAGGAGATGAGGCACCACATCCAGACGGCGTGGCGGTTGATTGCGCCAAAGAAGGTGCGTAGCCAACTACTGTTTGTCAGATAACTTGTGATTGGTAAGGGACGACGATGTGTAGGTCCCATTTGCAATGTGTCAAGGCTCATAGTGGCGACGATTTCCTGCAAGAATAGGCGTTTTCTCCGCTTTGTCACGCTGCAAGCGTGACCTACAATTGCATGCCTGTAAACTATCAAAACTAAGCTTACACTGTATTAGCATCCCCTACAACTTGAGTTGTTATACTTCTCGACTTTTGCATCAAAATCCTTATTTCTCATAATGTGCCCAGGCACAAAGCGTAACTAGCTCAGTGCGGCGTAAATAAACCAATAGTGGGCAGTCACTGTCCCACTGGCCTATGGGCTTACTTAGGCCGTTGTGTACTAGCCATTTACGAAACGGCTCAGTACGCTGATTGCGGTTTACTCACCTTCGATTCTTTTTCAGGCCTTGACAAAGGGTGGCGGGCATAAACTAGCATGGCACCAAGGCTTAGGCTACAAAGACCAATTATGAGTGCTGTCACGCCAATGATCGTGGGCGTGACCTGCACCGTCAGTAATGTAGAGGCAAAATCTAGCGAAATCAATAGTAAAATGAAGTATATGAGGTGATCACGTTGAATCCTGGGGACAAGCCACGCTCCAAAAGGAGCGCCGATAGCAACTACCGGCGCCGCCGCAAGCCAATAATGCCATACCACGCCAACTTCCTGCAGTAATGGCCCGTGCAGATAGAAGCCAAACAATGAAGTTATCGCCATAATCAAGACAGTAGTGGGAATACTGATGCGTTCATCGACGCCAAAAATTAGGGTCAGGATGATAAATGTGAACATGTCCGTCCCGGAGCCGGTAAGTGAGGAGAAAGCCCCTCCTATCAGCCCAGCTACAACGAAGAGTGGCCAATGATGGGGTAAAAAAACAAAATCATTCTGTACTGCTGATTTCTGTAGCCATTGCCTATAAATCAGTATTCCTCCAAACAATGTAGCGCCAGTCGTGAACAAGACGCGCGGATAGGGATCGGGGATGTACAGAAAAAAAGTACCGATGTACAGACCGCTTATACTGCTAAGACTGACGATTAAGAACACCGCGGGTAAAATTTTGATGCTTCGAGCAAGAATCAATATGCTCGCCATGGTCATACCTACCGATTGAATCATTAATGCAAAGGTGCGCGAGTCAGTGGTTGAAATATGCAACAGTTTGGTGAATATGGGATATGCAACGGCCCCACCACCATACGGTGTTGATCCAGCCACAAAAGATCCCAATACCATGGTCAAGGACATGGGCCAGTATTCGTCGAGCAGATGCCAGCTTGCGGAGCGTTGCATGTAAATAATCCAGATCGCCATACAGACGAGGAGTGTGAGTGGATAGATCAGATCGCGATACCCGTAACCGATGAAGATCTTTCTACGTGCTATCCCATTGGGGGTAATTGGAGGTTTACTGACAAGTTTGATTTTTGTTTTCATATCTGCCTTTAGATAATTTGATACATTTTCTCAAAGAGCGAACCTCATAGATATCTCTCTTAAAAGCCAAACATGGGTCCATGTGTAAAAGCGCGTCGATTGGATGACTGTAAAATGGGTTATTCTATAATTTGGATTGAGTTATGTGGGTGGAGGAAAGATCCCAGGACTTAGAGTGCGCGCCGGTTTCGACACGTCGAGTAAGCCGTCTACTCAACTGGCGCGCACTGTAAGTCCTAGATCAGTTAAAATTGATTTGATAAGTCGAGTGCGTGCATCTTGTAGGAAAAAATGATCACCCGGCATCATGTACAGATTGCACTCCTTAGTTGTTTGTACTTGCCATGCCTGCAATTCTGCTAAGCTCGTTGTTTGATCAGCCAAGCCGCCATAAATTGTGATGGGACAACGAAGCACATTCTCTGATACATAGCAGTACGTTTCGAAGAGGGCGAAATCAGCACGAAGACCCGGCAACAGATAGGCCATAAGTCGAGGCTCTTGCAATACAAGTTTAGAAATCATTTTCTGGGATGCAAGATATTCTACAAAACTTCCATCTGACAGTTGGTAGAGGTTGGCGTGTCTGAAATTAATTTGGGGTGCCCGGCAGCCGGCAACAAACAGATGCACAGGCATATTTAGACCACGACGACGCAACTCACGAGCGAATTCAAAGCTAACCAAAGCCCCCAGACTATGTCCGAATAGGGCAAACGGGCAATCTAACAGTGGATTGAGTACATCCGCCAAGAGCGTAACCAATGAAGAAAGGCACTTGATTGGCTCTTCCAGCAATCGACTCTCGCGGCCTGGTAATTGGAGTAAGCAGATCTCGATCCCGGTAGGCAATTCATCAGTCCACCCATAAAATGTACTTGTGCCGCCGCCAGCATGAGGTAAACAAAAAAGACGCATTCGCGGCTGTGGATGAATGATGGGGCGTTTGACCCATTTGTCAATTGTATTCATGAATTATGTCACAGCTAATATATTAGATTGGGGTTTATACAAACGTCGAAGTTCCTCTTCGATCGAAGCATAGCAGCGTGGCGATGTCGTGGGCCGAAAGATGCCCTCTTCTTCCCATCGCTCACTATCTAGTGTCAGTGCGGTGGTATTAAGCCAAGGACGTTCTGCAAAAAGGTGCATTTTTTCAGGCATTGTATCTTCGACGGCAAGCAAGAAGATGACGTGTGCTAATTCTTCGAGTCGATTTACATTGTATTTGAAGAGATCAAGGGTTTCTCGCAGATTTTTTTTCCCTTGCGGCAGGTTGCGTACCAGCTGATCTCGCCATGTTGGTAGATCAGCGATATAGTCGATATGGGTGAATGAGAAATGATTCCGCGAGTGCAGTGCCCAGCATTTGAAGAGTTCCATGATTTTAGCTTGTGTTACAACAATTGGATTGATTAACTGGGCAATTAACCTGCTTGTTTTGACATCTAGATAAACCTCATTGTAGAACTGGGGATCCGTTATAGACCAACCAAAACAGAAGTCCCAAAGGGTCTTAAGTGAAAAGATCACTGGTTTGTCATAAAACTCATAAGCTAACTGGATATTATGGGTCAGAGACTCATTGAGTGAAAGATAGAAACGATTCGTATGTTCGACAAATTCTTCTGTCAGCTGGTTCTGAAAGTAGAGCTCGATCTGCTGCGCCGTAAAACAATTCGCAAATGCAATCATGTTTAGCCCCACGGAGTAGTAGGGGTCGGCGAAGGTGCCGGCTTCTCCCACACACGACCAGCGATCTTTTGAAAAGACTTGATGGGAGGAATAGGTAAAATTCCGCATTGTCTTAAAGTCAAGAATGGTCATTCCCTCAACGTGGCTAGCTAAAAGTGGCTCGCGCTCATTGAGCCACTGCCGGGTCTTCGCTAAGGTGTTATAATTGTCAAATGGATGGTAAGCCTCAGCAGTAACAATCCCGACACTGGTTTGTCCAGGCGTTAAGGGGATTAGCCAGATCCAATAGCCCTTATCAAAAAAATGATTGGTAGAGTACCAACGATTGTGGCTTACACGGTCGTGCCAAATGGTATTTGTCTCCGGCACCCAGCTTTCTACATCGAGAAGACCATCGAGACGAAACCAGGCTGCACTATAGGTTTGCTCAAAGCGTTTGGTAAGATTAAGCTTTTTCTGTAAATAGCGCCGCCGCCCCATCGCGTCGACTACCCATTGTGCCTTGACCCATTGGATATACTTGCTGCTACGATTGGTTGAAAAAGAGACTTCGTGCGGTTGCTCATCTTGATTGATGTAGATGTCGCGCACTTGGACACCTTCCATGAGATGAATTCCGTCCGCTTCAACTAGATCGCGTAAATGATTTTCCAATTTGCCACGTTCGAGTTGATAGGATTTAGCAGGAGGGAACTGACCTAGCCCTAGCTCTGCATAGCTGGCTAGCTGCGCTTCTTCCTGTTTGTAGAAGTAGCGGAGGCCAAGCTTCTCTAGATGATACTCTTGTATGTAGCTTTCTAGATGAATGACCTCTGCTAGATAATGAGAGCCGATCTCTGTCGAAGATTCACCGACCTTAAAGGTGGTTTCGGGAAGCGGGCGACTGAGCCGATCTAGCACAAGAATTGTTAGCCCCTGATTCTTTAGCTTTAACTGTCTTGCCAAAGATAGCCCTGCAATGCCACCACCACAAATCACAACGTCGAATATAGTCGATTGTGTAATCGTAGAGTTTTTCACACGTGTTTCCTTATCCGTTCGCAATTGCGTTTGCATGATCGCTTGCTGCGATTCTCTGAGCCAGTTTAGCGACTGTGGTATTAGCTACCGTAGGGTTTGAAAGGGGGAAGGCCCTTGTACAAATGAGGGATCCCACAGGCAATGGCGCGTACCTACCTGAGGCTGAAGCCCTCAGGCTGATAAAGGAAGTCCCGCTCAAGCGGGCTGCCAGCAA
>DAOUCA010000174.1:0-22785 GCA_034432375.1 Caldilineaceae bacterium | reverse complement strand
TTACTGGCCCGGGCATGCGCTGGTCTCGTAAGGGCTTACAGCGCCTTATCCCGATTCGCGCAACTGTTCTTTCCGATTCTTTCGATCTACTTTGGGCCTCTGTCTTCAACTCGCCCACAAACTGAGATGCTCCCTGGAAAAAACGCTTGTGCTTGGCCGCCCCGCCCGCTAGAGTAGACACATGGGCAAACTCATCCACCACACCGTCACCGTCACGATTACCGAAACCTGGACGATCACCTGGACGGAAGCGGCGCCAGCGGATGTCGAGCCGCAGCCCCCAGCGACGACGGTTGTGCAAGAGCAGATTGTGCAAGAGCAGGTGAAAGCGCCGGCAGAGCCGGATGTAGTAGGGCCAACCCCGAAAACGGCTGGTGAGACAAGCGCGATTGAAGGCACTGCAACGGCGACCACGCCTGCCCCTGTGCCTGACGCGCCGCCTGACGGTATGACCACCAGACCAAACGCAGACAAGAGAGGTAAGCGTGTGCACAATCGCCGCGCCAAAAAAGAGAATAGAAGTAAGTGAGGTGATCCAGAGCAATTTATCTTGTGTAAACCTTAAGGAGCTAGAGATGTCTACGAATCGCAATTGGCAATTCAATTTTCATACGTTCAAGGCAGATCAAGTGCAGGAGGATGGCATTTTCAGCGATGGCGATGAACCTTACTTGGTCTTCATCGGCTTTCGTTCAAAATTTAGAGTAGCTGGCTCAACCCAGGCTTTTTGGAGTGGTTATCTTGAGGATGATTGGGCAAATGGCATTGAGGGTGGTCAGCAAAGAGCTATTCCGCAACCAATGGGCCTTGTGACCTTTCCTGATGTCAATCTGCTGAGTGCAGCTGAGACGCTCAGTACCGGTCAAATGCCCGAAGTTCTGGGCTACATCAGCATTGCGATGGAAAGCGATGCCACACCCTTCGGTGAAATCCGCGATCTGATGAATACGCTGCGTGATAGCTGTTTCAATGAAATCAAGCACCTGATTGAGGATGGCGGGATTGACCTTGCCAATCCAGGCCCATCGATTCAGCAGGCCGTCCAAAATGTGCGGCAATCCTTGGACTTGACCGTCTGGGATAAGATCAGACTCTTCTTGGCATCCTGGACGGATCCGGATGATTTCATCGGCGTGAACTATGGCTTCTTTGTGGCGGGTGATCCATCGCTCAAAGACCTGCTGGCACAACAAGGGGCGCAGCTTGACTTTCTCGAAGAGAAGCCACTGCACCTTGTTTTTGAGGGCGATGATGCGCGCTATACGGTCAGTGGAAACGTCGGGATACAGGGGTGGCATATGTTTCCACTACCGGGGCAGGCGGTGTTCGACCGTGATAAGCAGCAGATCGCCGCGGTTTCGCGGGCAGCAGGCAATCTAGACCTGTTCGTGATCGGCTTCGACAACCGCGTTTGGACCACGTTCTGGAATGAAGGTGGCTGGAACGCCGACTGGTTTCCATTGCCAGGGCAGGCAGTCTTCGACCGCGACAAGCAACAGATCGCGGCGGTTTCGCGGGCGCCGGGCAATCTGGATCTGTTCGTGATCGGCTTCGACAACCGCGTTTGGACCACGTTCTGGAATGAGGGCGGCTGGAGCGCTGACTGGTTCCCATTGCCGGGGCAGGCGGTGTTCGACCGTGACAAACAACGGATCGCTGCGGTTTCGCGGGCGTCAGGGAATCTGGATCTGTTCGTGATCGGCTTCGATAACCGCGTTTGGACCACGTTCTGGAATGAGGGCGGCTGGAGCGCCGACTGGTTTCCATTGCCAGGGCAGGTGGTGTTCGACCGTGACAAGCAACAGATCGCTGCGGTTTCGCGGGCGTCAGGGAATCTGGATCTGTTCGTAATCGGCTTCGACAACCGCGTTTGGACCACATTCTGGAATGAGGGCGGTTGGAGCGCTGACTGGTTCCCATTGCCGGGGCAGGCGGTGTTCGACCGCGACAAACAACAGATCGCTGCGGTTTCGCGGGGGTCAGGGAATCTGGATCTGTTTGTGATCGGCTTCGACAACCGCGTTTGGACCACGTTCTGGAATGAGGGTGGTTGGAACGCTGACTGGTTCCCATTGCCGGGGCAGGCAGTATTTGACCGCGACAAGCAGCAGATCGCCGCGGTTTCGCGGGCGTCAGGGAATCTGGATCTGTTTGTGATCGGCTTCGACAACCACGTCTGGACCACATTCTGGAACGAGGGCGGTTGGAGCGCTGACTGGTTCCCATTGCCAGATCAGGCGGTGTTTGATCGCGATAAGCAGCAGATCGCCGCGGTTTCGCGGGCAGCAGGCAATCTCGATCTGTTCGTCATCGGCTTCGATAACCATGTCTGGACAGCTTGGTGGTCTCAACTTTAATCGCTTCGAATCTGAAAGGAATAAACTAATGACAGACCCAATCTCTATTTCACGCAAGAGTTTTGTCCAAATCTTTAGCAATCGGGCCAGCTACTACCCTAATCCCGATGATCCGGGCGATCCCAATAATCCCTTTGGACCCTATGGTCCCGGCGGTCCGGTGTTGCGCCGTCTCTTTGAATTTCAGCGCGTGCGCGGGCTGGATCGAGTTGCCTTGAATCCACAACCGTTGCCACCCAAGGAAATTCTCGCCGCTGCCCTTTCCCAGAGCGTGACCGACCATGTGGCGCAGATTCATGCCTTGGCCGACATGCTCTCCGGTGACGTGGCCGATGAACTGCGCAACGGGGGTTTGCGCTTCCTGGATGAGTTTGGAGAATGGTGCGGAACCATGACGCGCACGGAGTTGATTGCAGCTTTGATCCGTCGGCTGCTTGGCAAGCGACCGCCACCCCCGCCACCCGAACCAGAACCCTGGTGGGACGAACGCCTGGACGCCGCCGACTTGATCACGATCGGTGTGCAGATGCAGGCTGCGTTTGAGCAAATCGCCGACGAACGACTGGCGGGATCTCTGGAACAGGTAGGCAGTCAGTTGATGGATGGCGGGTTGGCGATGCTCGGTTGATAGACAATCGTATTACACGAAACGGAATGGATGATTGGCCATTGAACAGTCACCCATTCCGTTTCCTATTTCGCTTGAATTTTTATGAATGATCAACCTGGATATGAGTGGATGATCCAAGTTGGCGAGGAAAACATGGCGGATGGGGCGTGGCAACCACTTCGGACCATTCACTAAATGACTGTTGAAATTTAGGTGCCAGCTAGAAAAACGCGGCCACAAGGAGATCAAACAAAATGAATGAACCCATTCAAACCTGGCATTATGGCTTGATGGCCCGCCATTGGGCCGAGAACAATACCACCGGTCCGGAAATCGCCTACTTTCAGCAGCAGATTGAGCAGTACGGGCAGCCGGCATTGGATGCTGGTTGTGGCACCGGCCGGTTGCTCATTCCTTTCCTGCGCGCCGGCTTGGATGTGGATGGCTGTGACATCTCTGGCGATATGCTGGGCTACTGTCGACAAAGTGCCGAGCGTGAAGGCTTCTCTCCCAGGTTGTACCAACAGGCGTTGCACGAGCTCGATCTGCCCCGTCAATACCAAACGATTGTGGCCTGTGGCGTGATCGGCGTCGGTGTCAGTCGCCAACAGGATTTCCTGGCGCTGCAACGCTTCTATGACCATCTCTTGCCGGGTGGCATGTTGATCCTGGATGGTCTGCCCGCCTACGCCGAAGCCCGTCTCTGGCCGCTGTGGCACAAGGATGCCCGCAGCCACTTGCCCGAACCTTGGTCGGCAGACATTGGCAAAGCCCCCGCCGATGGGCGCGAATACGAGCTGCACTACCGCTTGGTCGCGCTAGATCCACTCGCACAACGCACCGTCGACGAACTGCGCACACTGCTGTTCAAAGACGGGCAGCTGGTCGCCGACAATACGTACACGCTCCAGTCGACCTATTACTTTTGCCATGAAATGCACCTGTTGCTGGAAAAAGCCGGCTTTACGGTTGAGGCCGTCAAGGGTAATTTTACCGATGCCGACGCGACCGCCGAGCATGCGGCTATCGTCTATTTTGCCCGGAAATAGCTCAACTATCTTCATCACCTTGCAACAGGTCGGTCTAGCTCTTGTCCGTATGGATGAACAGGCGCAAGCAAGGTGGTGAACGCTTCGCCGAACAACATCTGCTGCCCGACCGCGAACGCCTCGGCAAAAACTGCCGGTTCCAGCATCGTCCGCACCGTCGCCAGATCGGCCTCAGCCCGATCATGCATCGGCCCGGCAATCGTATAGCCGATCTGGCTATGTGCCTGTTCTGCCAGTCCAAAGAGGGTGGCGGCGCGCCGGTAGTGTTGTTGCGCCGTAGCGAGGCGAGCCGCCACCCAGCGCCGCTGCACTTCATTATACGTGATGCGGGTTGGTCTTGCCACATAGGCAAAACTTTGCGCTAACCACCCTTCAGCCTCGCCGAGTTTCCCTTGCCATAGAGAGATTTCCGCCAGATAGGCACAGGCTCGCGCTGCAATCAGGTCGCTTTTTATCTTGAGACATAGCTGTAGGCATACTGCCAACAGGCGATACGCCTCTAGTGCATCACCACTATAGAGTGTAATCAGACCCAAGAGCGGGAGCCAATCACTCAACGCCTCTTGCTCATTGACAGCGGTGACGATGCTCACCACTTCCAGCAGATTCTGGCGTGCTTGAACAAGATCACCTTGAAAAAGCGCCAGAGTGCCCCACACGCCGAGTCCGCCAACCCGCTCGAAACGATTGCCATGGCTTTGGAAGAGTTCGAAACTCTCTTTGGCAAAGGTTGCTGCGTCTGTCACATTGCCTAGATCGATCAGGCAATCGGCATAAACCCTAAGTGCCGTACCCAGAATGAAGTCGCAATCTGTAAAAAAGCAATATTCAGGACCAACCATCGGTGTGGCACTTGCCGCACGCGCATAGGCAATCGCTTTCTTGAAAGCATCTGCCGCTTGGATGGAATCGGTAGCCTTTGTCGCATAGAAAAACCAAACTGCCGAACGCAGGACATCGAAGGTAGAGACTTCCTGCAATACCATAATTTCATCCCAATAACGTTCAATGGTTTGAGCTGCCTTCAATCTGTTAACGAGTGGGTTGTGGCTAACTAGGATTGCCAGGCGCAGATCAGGCGCAAGTGCTTGGCGATGAGGCAATAATTGTGCATACCAGCGTCGCGCCTCATCGTAAAAGCCACAGTGTTCCCAAAACCAATTGACCGCAATGATCAGCCAAGCAGTGTCGGCATAAAAGCTTGCATCCAGCGTCCATTGTAAGGCGGCGCGCAAATTGTCCTGTTCTGCTTCAAGACGAGTAACCCAGGTTGGGGCTTCTGGTCCTCGCAAATAACCATCCCCCGTGCGGAAGAGTTGCAAATAGGCAGCATAGTGACGCTGACGCAGCATTGCTTCCTCCTTATGTGTCCGCGCCTGCTCCAAGGAAAATTCACGGATCGTCTCCAGCAGCAGAAAGCGCTGTTCGCCACTGGGCAACGTTTCAGCGCGTACCAAACTCTTGCCAATCAGCGCATGCAGCGTGGATTGAACAATGGCGGGTTGCAGCCGAGCCGCCGCAACTGCTGTGACTTCGGTTAAAGCAAACCCACCCACAAAGACGCCCACCGTGTGTAACAGCAGACGCTCACTTTGATTGAGCAAACTGTAACTGCTGCCGATAGCGTTGCGCAGGGTGCGTTGACGGGGCGGCAGATCATGCGCCCCATCCACCAGCAGATCGAGGCGGTGATCTTGCAATTGGGTCAAGAGTTGGCTCGGTGCCAATAGATCGATCTGCGCCGCGCACAATTCAATCGCCAAGGGCAGACAATCTAGCCGTTGGCAGACTGCTTCCAGCGTTTGCTGATGATGGGTCGTAAGGGCGAATTCGGCATCCACCATCTGGGCACGCTGGGTAAAAAGTTCGACTGCGGCGGCCAGCTCAAGCACTGGCACCTTGAAGCGTTGCTCGGCGCGCAGATGCAGCCGTTCGCGGCTGGTCGCCAGGATACATAGCCCTGGACATTCCGCCACTACTTCGGCAATTAAGGGCGCGGCCTCGTGAATCTGTTCGAGATTATCCAGCACCAGTAACATCGTTTTGCGGCGCAGGAATTCAATCACTTTGGCTTTAGGCGGCTTGGCGCTTGTGTCATGACAACCCACGGCCGCGGCAATGGTCGCGGCCATCAAGGTTGGCTCGTTGATGGCGGCTAGTGGCACAACAACAGCTCCTTGTGGATAGTGATGTTGCAGGCGGGCGGCGACGGCCAACGCGAGTCGAGTCTTGCCAATCCCCGGTGGACCGATCAACGTCAAGAGCCGCCCGTTGTGACCTAACAGCCGGTTGCAAAGCTGGTTGACGGTTGTGCTACGACCGATCAATGGCGTTGGCGGCAGCGGTAGCGGCTTGGCTTGTTCAGTTAGCTGATCCTGTCGAAGCGCTTTTTGAACCGCCACCGGCGTTGCGTGTTGCAAAGCGCGCAAAGCCGGTGGGTGTTCACCGCGCGCCGCGGCGGCCCGGTCAACCAATCGTGCAATGATTACCGGATCATCTTGCAAGCCAAGCGCCGGGACAAAACGCTGCATCACGGCATCGAGATCCGGCAGGCGCTGATCTTTTTCTAACCCGGAGATTTGCGAGTCGCTATAGCCCAAGGCGGCAGCAAGATCACGCTGGGTCATACCGCCTGCTTTGCGCAGGGCTTTGAGCAAGGTGCCAAAGGTGGGTGGCGCTGGATTCTGCGTAACTGGATAAGGCATCTACTGGTACCGCCCTTTCAGGGCAAACGCTTCCAATCAACGCGAGCTTGCTTTTGTGCAATGGACAACGCGCGGAATTTTAGCGGAATTTTGTGGGAATTTTATGGGAATTTTCGCTTCTATTGGCGGTGCTGATCCACTACCCTAAGCACATGTCCAAAACCAGCCAGCGCACGCTCACAAGGATCGAAACTTGGATCGTTCACTGGGTGGCGGACGACCGAACGTTTCAACCCATCCCATTCATTTAGGAGACAGAGATATGTACAACAAACGAATTCACATTTTGCTAATCGTGCTCGGCCTGCTGGCCCTGCTGACTACGAGCGCGTATGCGACAAGTAACGCGCAGCCGGCTAGCGCTAGTCTAGTTGGCACCTGGAAGATGACGATCCCCCAAACGGCAAATGGCCCAGAGTTAACAGAGGCGTTGCAGACCTTCTTTGCTGATGGCAACTTTATCGAAACAAACAACGATCCCAGGGCAGGCTCGCTGGCACACGGCGTCTGGATCGGCACAGGCAACGTCTATCTGAACACCTTCCAAGTGTTCACCTTTGACGAACAAGGCAAGTACAACGGGAAGCGCACCATTCACTCCTCGATCAAAATGGACGGTGCCGATCACTATACCGCCCAATTTGTGACGGACAGCATCGATCTGGCCGGTAAGGTAACGAAGAATGTCTTCGCTGGCTCTCTTGAAGCCACCCGCATGGAGCCGGAATTGCCGTAATGGTAACAGGAGCTAACGGTTCATCACTCATCATGAACCGTTAGCTCCTCTAGCGGCGACAAGATAAGCGCCGGCTTAATCAGGATAGACCAACAGGGCACGCGAGTACGCTACATTTCATCCTACGCCATTCTTGACAAAAGAACAAGCGAAACAAAGTGTGGATTTTTTGTCGAGTTTTTGTCAAAAAAGCGCTAGTATTTGGCCGCCTCATGTGATAGAGTAGGGCAGCACATAAAGTAACCTATTTACACCTGAAAAAGTGTTACTTTGAGGCACCGTTGGGTATAGTTTGCCATACTAAAGTGCAGTTGTTTTGAAAATGGTAGAAAATATCCGCTCTACACGCAAAGCAACTACCGTTTTCAAACAGAGCTCACTGTAGGAGATGAAAATGAAAGAGGGACGCAGCGTTGTGTTAGATGCTAAACCAAACGCTATAGAAATCGACATCAGCAAGACTGCAGTGATCGTTGTGGACATGCAGAATGACTTTGGTACCAAAGGCGGCATGTTCGACCGCGCGGGAATTGACATTTCTGGCATTCAAAAGGCTATCGATCCCACGGCAAGAGCCCTGGCTGCTGCGCGCCAGGCAGGTGTTAAGATCGTCTATCTCAAGATGGGATATCGCCCCGATCTTTCCGACCTAGGTGCTCCCGACTCGGTGAACCGAGTGCGGCACCTACGGTTGGGCGTTGGAGAAACGATTCATGACCCTGACGGTAGAGAAAGTCGGATTTTGATCCGCGACACCTGGAATACCGATATTGTCTCTGATCTCAAACCGCAAGCCGATGATCTTATCGTTTATAAAACGCGATTCAGTGGCTTCTACGAAACCGATCTGGATGTTAAGCTCAGGCAGATGGGGATTAAATATTTGATCATTACGGGCTGCACGACAGGTATATGTGTGGAATCGACAGTCAGAGATGCTATGTTCAGGGACTATTTGTGTGTACTGCTGGCAGATTGTATGAATGAGCCGATTGGATACGATTTGCCAAGAAGCAATCACGATGCTTCGCTCCTGGCCATCGAAGTTTTACTCGGCTGGGTTTCAGATTCGGAGCATTTCACAAAATCCCTGCCCCTGTCACCGATTTCGAGATACCATCAACCAGAGGAACACCCCAAATGACCCTTTCCCAAGTCGAACAAGCCGCCCGCAATAATGCCATCTGGTGCGACACCGTTTGCCGCGCCCATGGCGCGGCCGGTGAGTTCCAGGGGGATATGTGGTTCAATCGCAATCCGGTTCCCCGTTTCTATCCGAATGTGGTAACGCTTTCTAATCAGCGGCCTGTCACGGCGCAGCTTGCGCATGTCCAAGAACTGATCGCGGCCATTCGTCCCGACCAGTGGGCGATTAAAGATAGCTTCGCTGCATTGGATCTGGCTCCGCTCGGCTTCCAACTTTACTTTGAAGCCACTTGGATCTGGTGCGCACCGTCCACCCCTTTGCCGAAGGCGCACGATCAGGACATCCAATGGGTTCGCCTACAAGATGAGTCAGAATTGGCGCAGTGGGAAAGCGCCTGGGGTGGGACCAATGACAACTCATCCACCCAACAACCGCGGCTCTTTCTGCCAGTGCTGCTGGCCGACCCCAATGTTGCCTTCATCGCCGCTTATAAAGGGAATGCAATCATTGCCGGTGCCATTGCCAATCGCAGCGATACGGTGGTTGGCTTCTCCAATCTCTTTGCCCCACCCGCAGATAGTGTAGCCTGCTGGGCCGGCTGCGTGGCGACCGCCCAGGCTACTTTCCCAGGGTTGCCGTTGGTGGGTTATGAAAGCGGCGCAGATTTGGCGCACGCCGAGGCCGTCGGCTTTGAGAAACTGCAAGGCTTGCGGGTGTGGGGACGCTAGTACAGTAGGCCAGTAAGACAGTGACTGAGCGACTGGCCTACTGTCTTACTGTCTTACTGTCTTACTGTCTTACTGTCTTACTGGCCTACTGATTAAAGGGTGTTGCCCACTACGTAAAGAAGGCTACGGAACATGGAACAAGCGATCAAAGATCGGTATCACCCGGCCATTTTGCGGGAAGCCATGCAACGTTATGGGCTTACGAACGCGCCCATGCAACCGCTCGCATCGGTGGAAAATTTCGTCTATGCCTTCGAGTGCGCTTCGCAGGGGATGATCTTGCGCATCAGCCACACGCTGCGCCGGAGCGCCACGCTGATTCAAGGCGAAGTCGATTGGATCAACTATTTGGCGGCGGGCGGTGTTCCCGTTGCCAAGGCGGTGCTGTCCGTTCGCGGGCAACTGGTGGAAGCAATTGACGATGGCGACGGGGGACAATTTCTGGCGACCGCCTTTGTCAAGGCCGTTGGTGAACCGCCTTGGGAGCTGTGGACGCCGCCCCTCTTTGTGCGCTACGGCCAGTTACTCGGTAAGATACACGCGCTGACCGAACACTATCAGCCCACGGCTGCGGCCGGCCAGCGCCCGGCGTGGGACGATGACCTCTTTGAATTTATCGATCGTTTTCTGCCCGCTGCCCAAACGCTGGTACGGGAAAAGTTTTGGCAGGCATTTGACCAGTTACAACGCCTGCCCAAAGCCAAAACGAGCTACGGCCTCATCCATTACGATGCGCACGGCAACAACTTTTTTGTCGACGAAGGGGGGGCCATCACGCTCTTTGATTTTGACGATTGTGTCTATAGCTGGTTTTGCAATGACATTGCGATCGTGCTCTTCTATATCGTGCAAGATGCTGAGGATGCGCCCGCCTTTACCCAGGAATTTATGACCTACTTCTTGCGCGGCTACCAGCAAGTCTATTCACTTGACCCGCAATGGTTGCCGGCGATTCCGGCTTTCTTGAAAGTGCGTGAGATTCTGCTCTATGCCGCGATGTACCGCGACTATGCTGAGAATAGTATAGATGATGAGTGGGCGGCACGATTTATGCAGGAGCGCCAAGCCAAAATCGAGCACGATGTGCCCTTCATTGACTTTGATTTTCTGTCGCTTGCCACATGTCTATAGTTAGCAGGGTTTTATGCCACAAATTCAATTTGGCTTCACCATGCCCGCCGACCAACTCGATAAGACGCGACGGGCCACCTATGTCACCGACCTTGACCGCGCGCTGTCGCTGATCAGCGGGCATTTTGACGCGGCGTGGATTATCGACCATCTCCAGTTTGGTGATGCGGATGTGCTGGAAGGCTTCACGACCCTGACCTATATGGCGGCGCGCCATCCGCAACTGAAGTTTGGTCACACCGTGCTTTGTCAGTCGTTTCGCAACCCGGCGCTGTTGGCCAAGATGGCGGCGACCTTGCACTTTTTGATCGGTGGGCGCTATATTCTTGGTATCGGGGCGGGCTGGCATGAGGAAGAATATCGGGCCTATGGCTACGAGTTTCCGCCCGCCGGCGTGCGCGTTGAGCAGCTAGAAGAGGCGCTGCAAATTATTAAAGCACTTTGGACGGAACCGCAGGCGACCTTCCAAGGCAAGCACTATCACATCCATGAAGCTTACTGCGAGCCAAGACCCGATCCGCTGCCGGTGATCATGGTCGGCGCGTTTAAATCCAAGATGCTGCGCTTGACCGCCCGCTACGCTGACTGGTGGAATGTCTCATCCACCGGTGTGCAACCCTATAAACGGATGGTGGGGACTTTCGAGCAAGCCTGTGTGGCGGTCGGCCGCGATCCAACGACCGTGCGGCGCTCCTGGGGTGGGGGATGTGCCTGTGCGTCGACAGAGACCGCGGCCAAACGGTTGGCTGGTGATCGCTTCAGTGTTGACAATGAAGATGACTTTGGCTTTGTGGGTACGCCGTCACAGATTGTTGAACAAATGCGTCGCTTTATTGACCTGGGCGTCGATTATTTCATGGTAGACTGCTCCGGTTTTCCGGATTTGACGACGCTTGAACTGCTCGTTCACGAGGTGTTACCCGCCTTGAATGTGTCATCGTCGTAACATAACTCGATTTAGAGGATATCGTATGGAAACTACTTTTGGCAGTTCACAATCTGATCAGGGTTTGCCCAATGGCGGCGCGAACGCTGCTCAGGTTGCGGGGAGGGTGATTCGTCCCGTCCAACCTGCCGACGCTGTCGAGTGGCTACGCATGCGTGTGGCGCTTTGGCCCGATGATCCAGACAAGGAAGCAGCAGAAATCGCGCATTTCCTCTCAACAATGCCGCGCACCAAATCGGAGATGCTGCATGAAGCCTTTGTCTGCGAACGCCCCGACGGAACGCTGTGTGGCTTGGTCGAAGTGTCGATCCACACTACTGCACCCGGCTGTAAAACCGATCACATTGGCTATCTCGAAGCATGGTATGTTGACCCCGATGTGCGCCAGCAGGGCGTGGGACGGGCATTAGCGGAACGGGCAGAGGTGTGGGCGCGGGCTGTGGGCTGTGTTGAAATGGCTTCGGATACCACTCCCTTCTATCCGCTGAGTCCGGCTGCCCATGCCGCGTTGGGTTATGAGGAGATGGAACGCTACTTTCGCAAGGAGCTTTTGTAATGAACCTACACGCTCGACCGTACCGCGACCCAACAGATTTTGCCGCTATGCGCCAATTGGTGATGGCCGGCACCCTGGCCAATCTTTCCGCTTCTTATATGCACCCTGGCCTTTTGGATTACCACAGCTATTATCCCGACATGCGTTACCCACCCGATGAGCAGGCCAATCGGCGCAACTTGCGACTCTGGGAAAATCTGGATGAAGAACCGCCGACATTGGCGGCCTGGGCGATCTTTTCGCGCCTCGAAGGCAGTTTCGATCTGTTCGTACACCCTGCGCTGCACGGCACGCCACTGCACGAGGCTGTGATGGATGAATACGTAGCCTGGGCCGAGGCGCGGGCGCGTGAGGCCGGGCTGAAGCAGTTGATGCCTTGGTGGGCGATGACGTACGATAAGGTATTGGCGCGCCTGCATCAGGAGCGCGGGTATGTTGTGGAGGCTGAGGTTGGCGTGCCTGCGCCGCTTTTTGAACGAACGTTGGATGAGTTGCCCGCGATCCCATTGCCCGCCGGCTTTACCGTGCAAGGGGTGAGCAATTCCGCCGATGGCCGGTTGCGGGCGCACGCGACCCACGGCGCCTTCAGGCTCCATGAAGATTGGGAAATCCATGCGGCCGAATATGCGCAATTCATCGGCTCGGCAGTCTACGATGGTGCGCGCGATCTCTTCGTGCGCTCGCCCGATGGCCGCGGTGCGTCGGCTTGCACGATCTGGTTTGACCCGGTGAATGGCGTGGGTTTGTTTGAGCCGGTTGGTACCCATCCTGATTTCCAGGGCAAAGGCTTGGGCAAGGCGGTGATGGCGGAGGGGCTGCGCCGCATGAAGGCCGCCGGCATGACGCGCGCCATTGTCGGCTTTGATCCCACCAACGCGGCCGCGCTGGCGTTGTATACCTCCATGGGCTTTGCAGCTTCGTGCTATTTTACCTTTCCGAGGAAGGCGTTGTGAACGCCCGTGTGTGAAGCAATTACGGTCACGTCCCAACGCACTGAAGAGTTGGGTGCAGCCACCCAGTCTTCAATCATTCAAGTGGGTATTGCGGCCCATCAAGAGGAACATTTCAACATCTCTTTACCTATATCCCCTCTGGCGGCTTGCATTTCCTCGCCTATCGGCAACAGGAATTGGTGAGCCATGCCGTGGTGACCACGCGTTGGCTCCAGCCGGAAGGTCATCCGTTGTTGAAAACGGCCTAGGTCGATGCCGTCGCCACCTTACCCGCGGTTCAAGGGGAAGGCATAGGCAGCACGCTCATGCGCTACTTGGGGGCAGGTATCGCTGAGTATGAGATTGGCTGTTTGGAAACCGATCGTGTTTCTTTCTATGCGCGGGTCGGTTGGGAAGCGTGGCGCGGTGCGCTCACCGGTAGAAAAGGGAGAGAACTGTTGCCCACGCCCGATCAGAAGGGCATCATGATTCTACGCCTTCCCCGCACCCTGCTGCTCGACCCAGTACTTGATTTGGATGGTTCGCTAACGATTGAATGTGATTGGCACCATTCATCCGATTTCGTTATTTTGTTCAAGGCTCGCTGGGACATTCGTCTACATGTAAAAACTTCTGACACTCTTCCGAGGTTAACGTACGAGTGACCCGCGATTCTGCATCCGCCACCAGTTCTGCGAGCCGCAATCGATAGATACGTCCAATCAGATTGCGCCCAGCTGAAGCTAGCTGGCTGCCATCGGGGCTAAAGGCGACACGATAGACCGCACCGGTATGACCATAGAGCGTCAGTGGGTCAGCCACTGGCTCGCCAACGGCTGGCAACTGCCAGACTTTGATTGTGTGATCGACACTCGAACTGGCCAGCGACCGACCATCCGCGCCCAGAGGGCCCCCGAAGGCCACGCCAAAGGCGGGGCCGGTATGCCCCGTCAGCTTAAAAATCACCGCGCCTGTCTCGGCATCCCAGACTTGGATCGACGCATCATTGCCCGTACTGGCCACCCATTCGCCATCGGGACTAAAGGCCACCCCACTGGTGCGCACGCCTTTGCCATGCCCAGTGAAGAGAAGCAACTGCTTACCCGTTGTGGCATCCGAGAGGCTCACCCCTTCATCAAGGGCGCTGGCCAGGTGTTTGCCATCGAGGCTAAACGCAATTTGTTGCAGCCCCGTCGTGTTTTCTGTGAATTCAAGCAGAAGTTGGCCATCGCTACTGTTATAGATGCGCACAAGCCCAGCAAAGGTTGCGGCTGCCATACGCAGACCATCGGGTGCAAATACGACATCTACGGCATCGCTATCAAAAGGTGCGAGGGTCAACAGCCCATTTCCATTGACTGCATCCACGATCTGGACGGTGTTGCCGCTATCAAATGCTAGCCGTTTGCCATCCGGACTATAGGCGACATGACCAGGGGAGGGGGTCTTTTCGTGGTTGAGCGTGAGCAATGCTTTGCCGTCGATGGCGTCCCACACCTTGACCGTCCCATCAAAACTCCAGGTCGCTAATTGCGCACCATCCGGACGATAGGCCACCCCGTACAGGCGATCGCTGTGACCCACCAGATTCAACCCATCGCGCCCGGCACTGGCTGAGAGATCCCAGATTCTCACCGTGCCATCGCGGCTGGCACTATAAAGACGATTGCCATCGGCGCTAAAGGCCACACCCAAAACGCCACTCGTGTGACCAACGAGCGTGAGCATTTCCCTGCCGGTAAGCGCATCCCAGAGTTTGATCGTGCCATCTTCGCTGGCGCTGGCTAGCGTTTTGCCATCGGGGCGAAACGCCACGCTAACGACTTGGCTCGAATGTCCAAAGAGCGTGAGCAGGAGTTTACCCGTCGCCGCGTCCCACAGTTTGACCGTGGTATCAAACTCACCCGTGGCGAGAAACAGCCCGTCCGGGCTGGCGGCAATCGAGTCTACACCGATGACATCGCCTTGTCCGCTAAAACGAAACAATTCTTGTCCACTGGCGATTTCCCAGGCCATGGCGATCCCCGTTTCATCGCTGCCGGCAAAGAGACGGTTGCCATCGGGACTAAAAGCCAACACAAGGATCGCCCCGTCATGCTCTAGCGTTTTGATTGCCGCACCGGTTGCCGCATCCCAAAGTATTACCATCTTATCCTCACCTGCGCTCGCCAATACCTTGCCATCCGGGCTGATTGCGACGGACGTGACCAGCCCGCGATGTCCCTTCAGCGTGAAAAGCGCTTTGCCCGTAGCAAGCTCCCACAACGTCGCGCTGTTGTCCCCGCTGATCGTGAGCAATTGCTTGCCATCGGGCGTAAAAACTGCGCCAGTGCCATTCACGTTAGCGGTCACTTGGGTGGGCAGCGTCAACAAGACTTGATTGGTTCGACTAAGCTCACCAACCTTGGTTGCCAAATCCCAAACGGTCGCCGCACCGTCCAGTCCAATGGTAGCCAATCTCGTGCCATCGTGATTGACGGCCACCGACCAGAGCGATGTCCCACTGCCGCGCAAAGTCGCCAGTGAACGCGCGGCTTGCACGGCGCGGTGGAGCGCGCCTTCCGCTTCGACCAAAACCGGTTTGCCGCCAGCTGTACTCAGCTTCACCGCCTGCAAAGCCAGCAGGATGCTCCGTTCGGGGTCGGTGGCTAAATTGTTAATGGCAGAGGCCGCCACCTCGCGCGCCAACGCCACTTGGCGTGCATCCTCGGCGCTGTTGGCATTGGCGGTGGCTTGCCGCCCCAGGAAGAAGGCGATGGCAGCCAGAATGGCGACCAACACAAAGGCGCCACTCAAGCCATAGGCTCGACGGCGCAATTGTTGGGTGGCACGGCTTTGTTCAGCGGCGCGCTGCGCCTGTTCATCGGCCAGCTTTTGGGCGGCGGCGAGTTCGCGCTGGTGTTGGGCCTCATGGGCCAGCGCTTCGTGGTGTTCCTGTTCCACGGCGGCGGCAAGAAAAGTGCGCTCGGCTTCGTTCAGGTGGGTGGCATTGGCGGCAGCCCATTCTTGCGCCTGTGCCAAGCGCGCCCCACGATACAAGGCACCTCCGTCGCGCCTCAATGCCTCCCATTCACGCGTGGCCTCGGTGAGATGACGATGCAGCCGCAGCCCGTCGCGATCTTGCGTCAGCCAATCAGCTAAACGTTGCCATTCGCGGATCAGTGCTTCGTGGGCGACCTCGGCGCTATCTTCGTTGAGGGTGATCAAGCGCGCATCGGCCAGCGTGTTGAGCACGCCGCGCAGTTGCGTCGCTTCGCCCGCTTGGCGCACCAGTTCGCTGAGCAGGGCGCGGCGACGGGTGTCTTCGGTGCCTTCGCCCAATTCGGTCAGCCGCAAGAAGAGATCGCGCGCCAACGCTTGCTGCGGCGCGTCCAGTTGATCGGTAAAAACGCTCTCGGCCGTCTCGGCAATCGCACTACGCACACCACCCGCCGCCTGATAGCCGTGGAGGGTCAGCGCGCGTCCACGTCGCCGTTCCCAAGTGGCCAACAGGGCATGTGAGAGCAGTGGCAGGGCGCCTGGTTCAGGCGCGCCACCATCATGCGCGCCAATATCGTGTAACAAGAGATCGACCAGACCGGGTTCAAATTCCCAGCCGGCGCGTTTGGCCGGTTCTTCGATGGCACAGCGCAGTTCGGCGGTGGTCATCTGCCCGATGTATTCCTGCTGGGCGGCCACGGCTTGGCGCAGCAGTGGATATTGCGCGCAGTGGGCATAAAAATCAGCGCGCAGAGTGATGACGACAACACCCCCACCTAACCTCCCCCAACCTGGGGGAGGAACTGGCTCTTCGTCAACGAAGTCACGGCACCCTCCCTCGTTTGGGGAGGGCTGGGGCGGGGTTGCCCCTTGCTCTTCGTGATGATTCCCCAGTGGGGTTGCCAGCGTCAACAACTGCTCAATAAAGGCGACACGTTCCGCTTCATCGGGACATAAGGTAAAAGTTTCCTCAAATTGATCGACAAGAATGAGGGTGGGTTGTGATGGCACTGTTTCTGCATGATCTGCTGAGTGCAAAAGGTTGCGTTGTCGCTCCAACATCTGCAGCGGCTGCGCGGTCGGCGTAAAGACACAGGTCGCCCAACCCTGGTCTTTGAGCGTCACCGCCAGCCCAGCCCGCACGAGCGAAGATTTGCCGCTGCCCGATGCGCCGACAACGGCCAGAAAGCGCGTGGCGGAATCCATTGCCAGCGCAATGACCCGCTCGGCCAGCCGCGCCGTGAGCGCCTCGCGACCAAAGAAAAGATCGGCGTCAGCTTCCTCAAAGAACAACAAGCCTTTGTAGGGCGCGATGCCGGCCAGGGGCGCATCCTCCTGGCGGGCGGATTGGGCCAAGGTCAACAGCCGTGTACGCAACTCGGCTTCCTCTGCGAGATGGAGCGCGGGCACGAACAATGCTTGAACCGCAGCCAGATCGGGCAAACGCAGGTTCTTTTCCAGGCGACTGATCTGCGCTTCGCTGTAGCCAACCGCAATGGACAACTCCAGTTGCGTCAACCGTTCGCGTCGCCGCAGATATTTGAGTAGATCGCCAAAGCTGGTGAAGGAGTCGGCGCTGAAGGGTTGATTGGGCATGATTCCCTTTGGGAAGACAAGGTGACAAGATGATACTGTTGGACTGTCTTACGAAACACCTTACGCTCTGCTGTAACACTGTCATTCCTGCGCGCCCAGTGGGCACCCGAGGAATCCATGTCGATGAAGTGGGCTCCTGCCAGAGTTTACCCTCACGGAGGTGGGGGCAGGAGTGACACGGCTAGATTGTAAGGTGGGCCAACAGTATCACAAGATGACAAGGTGACAAGGTGATCTCTATTATCAGTAGACCGTAATCCGCCTGAATTGTCATGCTGAGGCGGCAGTTTGCCGAAGCATCTCCTGTCTGGACAGCGCTAGCCGCTTGTCGGAGAAAGCAATAAAAGCAGAAATTGTACGCGGATTCTCGCGGATTGTAGCGCTAAAAAGACCAAAAATCCGCGTAAATCCGCTCAATCCGCGTACAATATTTTTCTCTCCGACAGCCTCCTAGATTCTGCGCTCTGTTCCTCTGCTCAGAATGAGATTGCGGTCTACTGATTATAGGGCGAATTGGGGGCGAAAACAAGGTTTTTGCGAACTACTTTGGCCGTTTGGCAAGAAATGTCATCTTTTGATCGTTGGCAAATCCTCGCGTTTTGGCCTCACTTTCTCCCATTGGCAAGAAATGTCGCACTTTCCGTGCGCTGGGGTGCTATGCTGAAATCAGGCTCAAACCGGAAACGTCCCCGGCACGGCGCAGAAGATTTCTCGCAGGCAGGATTGGTGTGCGCCGTGCCGGGGACGTTATAGCATTCCGGTTCTCACGCCGACATGAGTACAGGATGATGGTGTGCAGTAGATCAATTCTGCAAGAGTTCACAAAGGAAATTAAAATGAAACACTTTCGTTTGCCTACAGTATTATGGTATGTTGGCTTGTTATTTGTCCTCGCTGCCTGCCAACCAGTCACGCGCCGACCGGAGCTGCCCACCCTCATCGAACACAAGATTCCCACCCATAGCGCCCATGCCGGCGGGATTAAGGTGGGGGCGGATGGCGCACTCTGGTTTGCCGAGACAGGTGCGAACCAGATCGGGCGCATCACGATGGATGGTGTGGTGACGGAGTACCCGATCCCCACCGAGGATGGCATGGACGATAGCCAAGGCTTTGTCGGGCTGGGGCCGGACGGGGCGATCTGGTTTAATGAGGATAAGGTCAACAAACTGGGGCGCATCGCAACCGACGGCACAATCACGGAATTTGATCTGCCGAAAGAGATTGGAGTGATTCGCCAAATTGTTGCCGGGCCGGATGGGGCGCTGTGGGTGACGGCGGTCGATGCGAGCAAAATTGTCAAGCTGAGCACAGAGGTCAAGGTACTCGCCGAGTACGCCCTGCCTAAGGCGGACAGCAGTCCCGCTGGGATGGTGGTCGGGCCAGACGGGGCATTCTGGTTTATTGAGGTGGGTGCGAACGGGATCGGGCGCATCACGTTGGACGGTGCGATCACGGAATATGCCATCCCCACGGCGAACAGTTTTCCCATCCGCCTGACGGTGGGGCCGGATAACGCGCTCTGGTTCAATATGTTTGGCGCCAACAAGATCGGCCGGATTAGCTTGGAAGGCAAGATTACCGAATTTGATACCCCGGATATGGGGCCACTCAGTCTGGCTGCTGGCGCCGATGGTGCCATTTGGTTTACCGGCTATAAGTCCACCGAGATTGGGCGGCTGACGACGGATGGTGTCCTGAGCAAAGTAAGCATCCCCACCTATGCCGCCGTGCCCTATCACATCGTCGCCGGCCCTGATGGCAATCTGTGGTTTACCGAGCAACAGGGCAATCAGATCGGGCAGATCAAGCTGCCGGCGGCAACCGCTGTCGAATAGGAGCCGGTCGTCGCGCAGACGACATTCTCACCGAAATTAGTCAAGACCCCGATGAGCCTCAACTTCGGTGCGGATTGGCAAGCTGTCTATATAAACAATCTTGTTTTGCAATACAGTCCCAGAATGTTTGAATATTCCGAGATTGTATTGCAGAAGCTCTTCGTTATCCGTACAATAAACACACGTGCATGAGAACGCACCTAAACCTGACGAAATCCGCACTAAGATCATGAGGTCCACAAACAAAATGATACCCAATCTCCAGATTACCCAATTGACACCCGCCATGACCGCTGCCGCCCAGCAAGCCGCCCAACTGCTCCACCATGTCTTTGCCCCACATGGTTCCTGGGAGACACTGGAAGAAGCCATCGAAGAAGTGCAGGAAATGTTAGTGCCGGAGCGTGTGGTTTGGGTCGCCATGATAAACGAAGAAGTCGTGGGCTGGATAGGCGGGGTTCCGCAATATGATGGCAATGTATGGGAACTACACCCGTTGCTGGTCAGCCCGACATGGCAAGGGCAAGGCATCGGGAGTGCGTTGGTGGGCGTTTTGGAGCAGTGGGTAAAAGCGCAGGGCGGACTCACGATCTCGCTGGGGTCGGATGATCTGCACAACCAAACGTCACTGGCCGAGGTCGATCTTTATGGGAACCTTTGGGAGCAGATCCGCGATATCCGTAATCTAGCGGGCCACCCCTATGAATTTTACCAAAAGCTCGGCTATAGTATCATTGGTGTCATGCCAGATGCCAGTGGTCGTGGCAAGCCGGATATTATTATGGGGAAGCGGATCGATTAAACAATCCGCTGACAGTGGCTTGGGATCGGTGTCGGCCCCGTGCTCACGCGTCCGCTTCGCCTTTTACTTGTGTGCTTACCAGCTCTTCCAACGTGCAGCTTTGCCCGCGTGCAATCGCATTGGCGAGCAGTTCAGCGGGAAGCGCGCCTGTGCTCTCCGCTTTCAGTTGCGCCGCTTTGTCTCGATAGATTTGCCACGTTGCCGGCTGGGTATGTACACAAGTGAGCAGTGTCACCGCTAAGCTTCTGTGTTCCAGCGCCAGCGGCAAGTTCACGGTGCTGCTTTCTAGAACCAACAACTCGGCAAAATAATAGAAGGCCACCATCAAATTGTAGAAATATTGGTACTCCCACGCTCGCTGAATGGCCTCCAGTAATGTGTGGCGCGCCGTCACCAAATCGCCAACGGCAAGCAACGCCGCGCCCAAATAGTTGAGGCTCAGCGTCAGCATCATTTGACTGTTGACTTCACGCGTAATAGCAACGGCCTCTTGCGCCATGTCAATCGCTTCCGCCAATTGCCCCGAACTAGCCAACACCAACGACCATTCGGCCTTGCACATCCCAATCATCGATTTCATGCCTAATTCTGTGTAGATGGCTAAGGCTTCTTGGAAGAATTGCTCCGCGACTGTCATTTCTCCCTTACTCCACGCTGCAAACCCTAGGCAGTCTAGTACCCACGCTTTTTCATTCGTCAGGTCCAATTGCGCACACAATGCCAAGCCTTCATGCCAGTATGCATTGGCTGCCCGATAGTCACCCAAGCAACAGAGCGCCCAGGCCAAATTACCGAGTGCCTGGGCAATCCGATCCGGCCGCCCGACTTTGCGCCAGAGCGCCAAACTTTCAGCGACTAGACGGCGAGACTCGGCGTGGTCGGACTGGGCCGCTGATAATTGGCGTAAGGCGGTAGCCATGCCAGCAACATCGTTGCAACGTTGACTGAGCGCCAAACTTTCCTGATAGCGTCTATGCCCCAAGGTTATTTCCCCCTGCTCATCGGCTGCAATACCCCAATAGCCCAACGCAAAGGCACGCTCCTGATCCGCAATGACGGACAAAAGACCCTCTTGCAGATGCTCCTCGCCCTGTGCAAAATCGCACAACATGACCTCACAGGCACCGAGCCGTACGAGTATCTGCCCTCGCAGCAGTTGCAGCGTTGGTTGCGCATCGGCATTGCCCGCTATCGATGCCTGAAGTTCAGCGTTAGCCTGGGCGAACAGCGTCGCGCCAGTGCGAAAGGTGGCGCGAACTTCGCAGTAAAGAAAAAGGGTATGGATCGCCGCGGCCAGCAGCGTAAACTCATGCTGATCAACTGTCCAACACCAGGCCATCCTGACATTCTCGAAATCGGCGCGTACGATATCCAGCGCGGTGCGTTGCTGTGAGCCTTGTAGCCGCTCTTCCTGTTTATGAAGCAGATTCAAATAATAGCGACTATGTTCCAGTTGCGTCGCTCTCTGCGCCTGCTTATCGACCTTGAATTGTTCGGTGGCAAATTGACGCACTGTTTCCAATAGCCGATAGCGGGTCTGTCCAGCGTACTGGTCGGCAATTACCAACGATTTATTGACCAGTTGCACCAGCAGATCGAGCGTCGAGTCTGTCACCACCTCGGCTGCTTCGGCTGTCCAACCACCACGAAAGACCGACAGTCGTAGCAATAACTGTTGTTCGGCGGCTGTCAGCAACTCATAGCTCCATTCCAGCGTGGCGCGCAGGGTTTGTTGGCGATGGGGTGCCGTGCGCGAACCACTGGTCAACAGTTGAAAGCGTTTGTCCAGCGCACCATCGAGCCGCGTTGCCAGCTCTTCAACCGTGTAGACATTGATGCGCGCCGCGGCCATCTCCAAAGCAAGCGGAATACCATCCAATCGACTGCAAATGTGGGCAACGGCTTGGGTGTTGTCGGCAAGGAGCACAAAATCCGGCTTGTACTGGTGTGCCCGTTCCACAAACAACGTTGCCGCCTCAAAGCGCAGCAACTCTTCCGCCGTCGTGAAAGGCTGCACAGGAGAGCTTGTACCATTCCACGGCTGGTTGACAATCGGGCGGGTGAGTGAAGGCACACGCCAAGCCATCTCGGCACTGATGTTGAGCGCCTCACGGCTGGTTGCCAACAGTGAAACTTGGGGACAACGCTGCAAAATCGTTTCAGCCAACTCGGCGCAGCCCTCGATCAGATGTTCACAGTTGTCCAGCATCAGCAATAGCTGTTTGGCGTTCAAATAGGTTGTCACCGCCGCCAACAGCGAGCGATCTGGTTGCGCTGGCACGCCAAAGAGATCGAGGATGCGCTGGTGGGCAGCGTCGAGCGTAGTGAGTGGCGCCAGATTGATAAACCAAACACCATCGGTAAAGCGATCCAACAGCTGAGTTGCCACTTGCAACGCCAGACGTGTTTTGCCCACGCCGCCGGCACCCGTCAACGTAAGCAGACGATGCGTTTGCATCTGCTGCACCAGTTGCGCAATTTGCTTGGTGCGCCCAACAAAGAGCGTGAGTTGGGTGGGCAGGTTGTGGCGCGGTGATGTCGCTACGATGGGTGGTGCAATCGGTAATGCACCTAGCGGTTGGGGTTGCTGTTTGTGCGTTGGGACGGATAACTTGCCAATGAGGAGGGCTTCGTTGGCAGCCCGTTCCTGCAAAGGAGCCATGCCCGCGACGC
>DAOUCA010000173.1:0-115427 GCA_034432375.1 Caldilineaceae bacterium | reverse complement strand
TGTCATTCCTGCGTAGGCAGGAATCTAGGCTGACAACTGGATTCCTGCCTACGCAGGAATGACAGCCGACGCTTACGCTGTGCTTCTGCAAAAATTAGGCTTCTCCAAAACTACGGTGCCCATTTTGAACTCGGTATAATCTCGGACATGGTAGCCAACTCGGCCCACTACGGCGGCAACAGGCTTGAGACTTTTAATCATAAGGAGGAAAAATCGTTTAAACTCCGTTGCAATCTCAGAGCTGCCTAATAGATTCTTCTCCTGAATGGTCTTTAGCCTGAAAGGCTACAACGGAGGATGACAGCGTAACACCGGTTAAGATACAGATAAGGGGTAGAAATGAGAGGTAACTTCTACATCACGAGGGCCTGATTGACTGACAGATTTACTGTTAGCCGCAGAGAGCACAATGTTCACAGGGGAAGAGTGCACAGGGGAAGAGTTCACAGGGGAAGAGTTCACAGGGGAAGAGTGCACAGGGGAAGAGTTCTCAGAGGAAGAGCTTGGCGCATTCTCTGCGATCTCCGCGCGCTGTGGCAAAAATATAAGATTTGTCAGTCAATCAGTCACGAGGGTAGGACGAGAAAAGTTTAACCCTCAAGCGCTTCGTTAGGAGAAGCGCAGATAATGATGACACGGGTGCCGCCTGCCACGCTTGATTCGATCTTCATTTGCCCGCCCACCAATTCCAGGCGGCGCTGGGTGCGCCAGAGACCTTGCGTGTACCGGGATTTCGTTAGCGCTGTATCGGCGTCAAAGCCTTCGCCTTGATCGATCACTTCGATACGCAGGGCGTGGTTATCCCGGTGGAGCGTGACGAGCGCCTCTGTGACTCCGGCATGTTTGATGATGTTAAACAACAGTTCACGTACTACCTGAAACAACAGCACCCGCAAATCGTCACTGACGCCCGGTAAATCGTCTTCCGCCTGAATTACGACGCTCAGCCCATGCTGCTGACGCATCTGCGTGCCCAGCCATGCTATCGCTTCGCGCAGCCCTTCGCCTTCCAGCACAGGTGGACTCAGCTCTACGCTAAGGCTCCGCGCCATTTGGATGGAGCCGCTTAGTTCCGCTTCCAATCCTTCGATCGTACGTCGTGCTTCGTTAGGTTGTTTTTCGTCCAGCGCATCACGCAAAAACTTCAGCTGATACTGACAGACATAGAGCCGCTGTTGCAAATCGTCATGCAGAATTGCGGAGATACGCCGACGTTCCGCTTGTTCGGCCATGGTCAGTTGCCGCGCCAGTGTGCGCACTTGCTGCGTACGTAGCCTGACACGCTCCTCTAGTGTTGTGTTGAGCTGACGAAGTGCTTCTTCGGCCTGTTTCTTTTCCGTGTTGTCCCGGAGAATTTTCACGAAGGCGCGCACTTGGCCATCGGCGTAACGCAGTACATGCGTCATGCCGTTCGCCCAGAAACGGGAGCCGTCCTTGCGCAACTGCCAGCGGTCGTCATTGGCCTTGCCTTCACGAAGGGCCGTTTCCATCTCTGCTTCAGGAATGCCAGCCGCCCGGTCCTCTTCGGTAAAAATAGCCCGCCCGCTAAGACCGATGGCTTCATCTTCACTATAGCCGAAAATCCGCTTTGCTCCGCTGTTCCAGGTGGCAATTTTACCCTCAAGGGTCAGCATGAAAATTGCATATTCCTGTGCACTCTCAACGAGTAGACGGTAGCTTTCCTCGCTCCTTTGCAGGGACTCCTCTGCCTGTCGGCGCTCGGAGATATCATTGAACAGAATCGCAATCCGCCGCTCCTCTGGCTGGCCGATTCGGAAGGCATACACGTCGTACCAGCGGTTATCCAGATAATGAGCGACAAGGCTGAAGCGTTCCGGCTGACCGGTCAGTGCAATCCGGCCATAGGTCTGGAACCATTCCTCCTCATGGCGCGGTTCCAGTTCCCGCATCCGTTTACCAACCGCATTCTGCAACCCAGTCTGGTTTTCAAAAGCAGGATTTGTTTCAAGAAACCGGTAATCGACGGCCTGGCCACTTTCATCGAAGAGCATTTCGATGACGCAGAACGCTTCCTCAATGGAATCAAACAGCGTCCGGTATCTTACCTCTACTTGGTTGAGCGTTGCTTCAGCACGTTTGGCTTCGGTAATATCGGTTATAATGAGTAAAATGAGCTGTTTATGGTCCAGCCTCCGGCCATTCAGCAGCATCACACGGCGGCCGATCTGCTCAAACTCATGCTCGATCTCAGAGCCAGTAAAGACGTTATTCTCTGGCAGCACGTCTTCTAGCAAGGTTCGCAGTGCCGGAATATTCCACTGACCATTGCCCAGGTCATAGAGCAAATGGCCATGAGTGGCTTCCGGGTTAACCTGAAACAGTTCGTAAAAAGAATCATTGGCCGATTGCACTCGCAGTTCCGTGTCAAGCACAAGCAGCGCATCGGGAATGGTGTTGACAATCGCTTCGGCAAATTCCAGTTCCTGAAGCAACGCCAATATCTTCTCGTGATCGCTTTCCGGTAACGGATTCGATGGGGCGTTCGTGTTGTGCATAGTGGTTACTCTTTCACCCGTACAGAGCGTTTCTTGGACGTTGGTGCAGAATACACCGATCATGACTTGCCCACTATCCTTCTGGATACATACGATAGCCACCACCAGGTACACATTCAGTTGTAATGAACGGCATGTTTCTCATCCATAAAACGAACGTTTTCGATCATCGATCGCAGTGTCGTGGATCGACCAAGCGCGGTAGCGGCGCGCGTTAGCCGTGATAGACCCCGTTGAGCAGATTATCCTGGGCATGCACCGGTCGATAGAGCGTCTGGCGTTTGGGCGGCATCGTCGCGATCTGTTCGAGCGAGGGGTTCCAATGGTGCCATTTGCTGTTGACGGTGTTGTAGCAACTGAAGATCGCCACGCGGTCATTCTGCTCATTGGTCCAAGCAGTGGCGCTGTGGGTCAACGCTTCGGTGAAGAAGAGCAGCGAACCGGGCGGACATTCGTAAGTCTCCCAGATGCCTGAGTTCGGATCGTTGATCGACTCCGGCGCGGCGTAGACCCCCTTGTGGGTGCCGCTGACCAGCAAGGTGCCCCCCTGGCCCTTGATCACCGGGTTCAGCTCCCAGACCACGCGCACTAACCCCGCGTTGGCCTTGCCGGGGATGCAATGATAGGTGTGCGAATCGCCCGGGAAGCGCAACATGCCGCTGCCATTGTGCGGCCCAAACTTGCCCTGCCCCTGTGAGCGATAGAAGAGATGGCACGACTCCTGCCGAAAGCCATAACACTCCTGGTTGGAGAGCCCCGGATAGGCGACAAATTCATTCATAAAGCCGACGACCTGTGGGTGATCGGCCAGTTTTTGCAACGGTCCCCCCAGCGCGTTGCGCTCCACTTCCGGGATTGAGTCCGGCTCATGGTGCAGCCGCACGGCAAAGTCGCGCATCTCCGCCACTTCATCCTCGGCGAGGACGCCGGGGATCAACAGCCAGCCGCGCAGATCAAAGAGATACTTCTGCTCCGCGGTCAGGTCAATAACCGGCAGGCCATCGCCATTGGTCGTGGGCAGATCGACCTTGTCGAGGTCGACCGCCTTGCCCATATTTTTGTCCATGATGTAGGGTCGCGTTGCTTGTTGCATAGTTGAGTTCTCCTGTGTGATTGGTGGATTGGGACGTGTGGGGGGATCGTATCATAGGTGGGTGGCGGGGGCAAGCAGCTAATATTTACAGAATGGTCGGAAAGGGCTGGAGAAATTCTGTAGAGATTGAATAGTTTTTCGAATTAGCGCTGTGCTACAGTGGGTGTAAGCAAAAGAGCGCAATTTTTTGCAAATCTAATGCTCGATCCACTCTTGTTGTAACCCATCGTATGTACCTTCTTTTGAGAATGTCACCCATCTCGGTGGCAGGATGCCGACGCTCCCAATGCATACGATGGTGTAGTAGTAGAAAAGTGACAACATAAGTAACACTACAAGGGAGAAAATTGACCATGAAGACGATCTTGAGGGAATTTTATGGACGGCACAAAAGGAGTCTACTGCCGCTTAGTGTAATGATGCTGCTGTTAATCGCTGTGATAACATGCACGTCGACTGCAACCCATGCGCAAACCGCAGATGGAACCCCGATACCCACCCCATCTGCACTCTCATTCACGCCCGTTTCGACAATCTATCTGCCCCTGATCCAAGGTTCTTCGACTGTTCAGGCAAGTGCGCGGCAACTGCAAGATGTGCCTGAGCTCGGTCTGATCTACGAAGGCTTGGAAGCGGATACTGCTGGTATTTGTAACGGCTTGCTACGAATCGCGGGGACAAATTACTGTACACATGGCCCAGATCTACCACCCGCAGGGTACAATGTCAAGCAAGAGCAAGCACCGTTGGTTACCGCTGCCGCCGCTATCACGAACAAGGTAACCTGTGACGGCGATGGAACGAGCGGCAATCGTGTGCAAGTGCTTTACGTACGTGCTTCTGATCGACCAGATCGGTATAACCAATATTTGAGTTCGATCCGGCAGTGGGTCTCTGACGCGGACGAAATTTATGATGAGAGTGCTGCTGAGACTGGCGGTACGCGCCATATTCGCTTTGTGCATGATGCCGGTTGTGTAGTCACCGTCGATAATATCGTGATTCCTGCCCGCGGCGATGATAATTTTTCTGCCACCATCAGCGTCCTCCAGGCGCAAGGGTATAACCGTAGCGACCGCAAATATATGATGTTTGTTGACGCCAACGTCTATTGTGGCATCGGTGGAATTCTGGATGATGATCGGGTGCAACAGACGAATCGTAATAATTTTGGTCCTAGCTATGGCCGTAACGATAATGGTTGTTGGAGCGGCTCTACGGCTGCCCATGAATTGGGTCACAACCTCGGTGCTGTCCAGCGATCTGCACCGAATTCGACCAATCGGCAGAATGCCACTCATCCTAATACCTGGCACTGCTCTGATGAATACGATATCATGTGCTATGCCGACGCACCAGGAGTTCATGTCTTCATCCGCTGCTCATCACCTGCGTACGACCTTCGCCTGGATTGTAACCACGACGACTATTACCATACAAATCCACCTGCCGGTAGCTATCTGGCAACGCATTGGAATACAGCCAACAACCAATTTCTGATTGACGATCCGGAGGTTGATCCTGATGATGGTCGGCTGCTTCTATCGGGCGAAACATTGGCGGGAACGATTTCTCCAACCAGCGACGAGGATACGTACTTCTTTGATGTTGCTGAGCCTCAACTGGCAACGATTGGGATGAATCGAATCGATCCCGATTTGGATAGCTATTTGGTACTTTATGATCCGTCCGGCACCGAAGTTACCCGTGACGATGACAGCGGTGGTGATCGCAATTCATTGATTAGTCGAGCTTTGCTCACTCAACCCGGACGGTATCGAGTCGTCGCTAGCAGTTACAGTGCGGCCAGCAGAGGTATGTATTCCATTAGCTTGCTATTACAGATTCCTTCGGCTTGTTCTCTTGGGACCGATGGCGTTGTACTTTATGAAAATCGGGATTACAGCGGGCACTGTATTACGCTGACCGGCGACGTCGATGATTTGACCGACAACAATTTCAATGACGCTGCCGGCTCGGTTCAGTTTGTGGGCACTTATGCCAATGGATGGGAAGTAGAGATCTATGAAGATGCCCACTACGGCGGCGCTTCCACTGTTTTCAATGCGGATGATCCAAACTTAGGCGATGATCCGATTGGTGACAATCGCGCCTCCTCTGTGCGTCTCCGCTACATTGGGGACTTCTATTCATTGGTCGCCTATCACAGCGGACAGTGTCTGGATGTTTATGACAACGAATTGGAGAACGGCGCTGCTGTCATTCAGTGGCCTTGTCATGGGGGGGATAATCAAGCGTGGGAACTGATCGCGCAAGGCAATGAGGAGTACCGCTTGATCGCCAAACATAGTGGCAAGTGTCTCGGTGTCTACGGCGCTTCGTTGGACCCCGGTGCGCAGGTAGTTCAATGGATGTGCAATGGCAGTGACGATCAGATCTTCCATCGCGAAGCCATTGGCCCCGGCTATCGATTCCGCGCCAAACACAGTGGTCTCTGTATTGATGTTTACGGCGCGACGACCGAAGAGGGCGAAAAAATTATCCAGTGGGAGTGCTACGGCGGTGACAATCAGACATGGACACCTCTCTACCACGATGCAGCCGTGCCGACCACAGCCAACGGTGAACAACCTAGCTACGTCAACGCGCTGCCGGTGGTTGCGGCAACCGGTGCGACTACGCTCATTCACCATACCGTGGCAAAGGGCGATTCGCTGGCGATGATGGCGAAGGTCTATGGCATCTCGATTGACGCGATCCTGGCGGCCAATCCAGGCTTGACGACAACCCAGGCCGAAACAGTGGGTACAATCCTGCTGCTGCCCATTGTTGTGCAAGCGCGGCTGGTAGAGCGTTAGGCGGAGGTTGCGTAAACAAACGAAGAGAGTTCAGCTCTATTTTGCCGGGCTCTCTTCTATAGTCATCCCCCCAACTCCCCCGCAATCCGCGCAATCTCCTCCTCTTCCGCCGCGATCTGATTGAGCAGCCGCAACGGCTCCTCGCCTGCGCCAAAGTTGGCCTTCTGCCGTTGCAGCAGTTGTAAATTGCGCCGGTGTTGCGTCAGCATCGATTGCAAAAATTCCGTGTCAACGGCGGGTGTTGACGTGCGTTGTACTGGTTTTGGTGAAGAAGTCCCAGCTTGACCTCTTTCTGCTGGAACAATATTGCTAACATCACCAAACTTAGTCGCCGCCGCCCCGTCCTCCCGCGTCAACAGGTGCAACGCCCCCCCCTCGCCCAGCCCCGCCAACTCAATCTGCACCTGCCCGAGTGCAAAGGCCTCACCAATCGACCGCTCATAGCCCAGCCCGCGATAAAACGCGGTCGAAAACTGCCTCGCCGCCTCGTCGCTGATCGCGTCCTCGATCCCCACGACACAGTCGATCACCTCGGCAAGACCCTTGGCTTGCTCGGCGCTGTAGCAGGCGTTGAGCACGATGCAGCGAATGTTGCCTTTGAGCACGCCAAAGAGTTGGCGCAGGGCCGTGCCACTGACGCGCACGCCGTTGCCATTTGGCCCCTCTAAGATCAGCGACTGCTCGTCGGCACCGTGGCCGCTAAAGTGGACGATGTCGGGCTGGTGGCGCAGGAGCAGCTCTTGCAGGTCGTCGGTGCGCACGGCCCCATGCACGCTGACCACGAAGTTGCGATTTTCGGCCTGGCGCAGCGCCAAGTCGATGGCGCGTGCTTCCTCATCGGTGCGCAGGCGCACGGTGTCAAGCGGGTTGGCGGCGAGGAAGAGGATTTTGATCGGGTGGCCAGCAGCAGAAGGGGTAGTGGGCGCAATGGCGTGGCGACCGGCCGGTGCCGGTATCTCTTTCATGCGCACCGGTTCGCTGCGCAACTGCACGGGCACTTCGCTCACCACCGCTTCGCCGACGGTGGTGTAGGCGAGTGCGCTGCCGAGCATATCTTCTTCCTGATAGAGGCGCACGATGATGCTGAGCTGCCCGGTCGCTTTGGGGATCAGCGAGAAATGGTAGAGCTCCGAATCGAGGTCGCGGTAGAGCTTAAAGGTGTAGCTCGCCGCGCCGACGATCTCACACTCGGGCGCGATGATCTCGACGCGCAGGCGGACAAAGCGCTCGGCGTCCGGCCAGTCGAGCAACGCTTGGCCACTGCGCACCGCCGGCAATTCGGCAATGTTGAGCGTGGGCGATGCGAGTTGGCGCACGGCCACCGCCAGCGAAAAGGCGCGGCCCAAGGTGGCCATTTCCGGCGCGGCGACATCGAGACGGCGTTGGATCGGCGGTTGCTCCGCGGCGGCTGATGGCGTGGTGGCACCCGGGTTGTACGATTCGAGACCCCCCTCTTCCCCGTTCGCTGGCCCAGCCTCTTCTGGCAGATCAAAGCCGAGCGTTTCGGCGCTATTGGGCAAGCTCACGCCTTTGGTCCACTCGTCTGTCGGTGCCCCATTCCGGCCATCGCTCATTACATCGAAGAAGCGCCAGTCGATGCCGCGGCAGGTGCGATCCTGCCCCGCTTCCACTTCGTGTAGTAGGTGTAGGATGGTCGCTGCCCCCCAAAAGGCGAGCACCTTTGGTTGGTGACCGGCGGTGGCATTGTCGAGATCGCGGAACTTGAGCGCGCCGACTAGATGGATGATCAGCCCCGTATAATATTCACTCCACTGCCCTGGCTCAGCGAGCAGATCACGCGCGGCTCGCCGCAGGGAGACCAGGATCACAAAGGCTTTGTGCAGCGTGGGGGGCAACTCGCTGGGCAAGGAAAAGTGACCACTTGCCGCCGGCGCGCCCCGGCTGGCGCAGTGCACAAGCTGGTAAAGGCGCACAATTGTCGTTGGCGAGAGCCCGGCCTGAAAGAAGATCTGCACCAGCACATCAGTGAGGAAATCGCGCTCCATGCGCAGCAGATCTTGAATGGCATGATCCTGCCGCGCGGCGGCACAGTCGATGATGTGGGTCGAGCGGGCATCCACGTCAACGAGGATGTTGCGCAGATTGAGATCGCCGTGGATCGTGGAAAATTTGGCGTTGTGGCTGCGGCTGAGCAATTGTGGCAGCACCAAGAGCGGGTTGGGCAGGCGCAGGCTGGGATTGTCGGGCAGTGCTAGCTCGGCTTGCGTCAGGTCGAGCGAACCATGCATCTGCGATTGGAGCCCTTCACGCAGCAGATCCTGGCGCGTCGCCTTGACCCGGGCTACCGTCGGCGGCAGCGTTGTGCCGATCTGTCCCACCGCGTCGCTGGGGAGCTGTAGCCGCAGCCGATAGGCGGTGCGCTGGGCGTTGGGTTGATTGGGCAGATCGAGGGTGACTTGGCGCGCGTCCATTTCGGTAATAACAAAATTCTCCAACGTAACCAGATCGCCCTGGTGCAGCACTGGCAGCGGATCGGTGCCGCCGGCGATCCCTTGCCCATCGAGGCGGATGGATGTTGGGGCGGCCATCTCACCGGCTGCCAATGGCTCCAAAGTTAGATTGACCGGCAGAATACCCTCGTACGCATTCTGCACTACGAGTGATTTCCAGCTGATGGTCGAGCGCCAGAGTTGGCCGAGTTGCAAAAGCAGTCGACGGTCCAGGACGTGCCAGCTATCGACCAACGGGCTGCTCGCAAAATAAGTCGCCAGGCTCTCGACGGTAAAGACGCCATCCCCCACCTGGCCATAGCGCAGCGCCCCCACCACCTCTCCGCCTGTCGAGGCTAGATAAATGGGTTCGCCTTGGATGGGGATAAAGCCGGGGAGGCGACGCAGAACGTGGTGTTGGGTGGCCTGCCATTCGGGTTCGATCAGTGCCCGTGGGCCAATCTTGACGACTGCCGGCAATTCCTCGACGCCATCCCTATCGGTCGGGCGGATCAGGAAGACGCGCGTTGCTGTCCGGCCGTCGGTAAATTCGGTGAGAACACGCAGGCGCGTTGCTCGATTGAAGAGTGTACTGAGCAACGCTTGCTCTTCTTGGTGCAAACGCAAGGCGCGGTTGTGCTCAATCGGCAGGATCGGCGTGGGCGGCCGGGGCTGTATCGTCGCTGTCGTGAGCGGTTTACGCGTTTCATCCGTAGATGCACCACCGTTTTCCTGCGCTGTAGAGGGCGTTGGTGATGATTCCTCCTCCGGTGGTAAGCTGATCCCAAGCAAACTGGCCATCGCCTCTGCCGGTTTCCGATACTCCACCGCCACGACTGTCACTAATTTGCCAATGGCATCGACCTTCTGCGCCTCATTGAGCACGGCGTGCCAGATGTTGACCGCGCTGCCCCCCATGTTGATGCGCGCAATATTCAAACCGGCATCTTCGGCGACCAGGCGGATCGTCTGCGGATCATCATAGAGGGTTACCAGCAATTGACGCAGTTTGGTGAGGGTTTCTCGGTTCATGGTTCGGATTTCCATTGTAGGGAGACGGCTTGTCGCGCGTCACCGGTATCAAGGCAAATTAAAGACGCTTGCTCGTTCCATGCTCCAGCGTGGAATGGTGCCCCCGACGCTCCAGCGTCGAGTCGCCACGTCCGCTACCAACCGGGGCAGCACACAGCCGCTGCTCGACGCTGGAGCGTCAGTAGCGGTGCCTACGCCGGAGCGTAGGCACCAGGAATGGGTTACCGCGGCCGCCCCTCGGGGAAGAAAATGTACCCGCCCTCCGGCTTGCCGCGCCAGTTGACGACGTAGACCGGCTGCGAGGGGTTTGGCTCGATCTTGAGGCGTAGCGTGCGGATGACTTGGTAAAGGCTGTCGTTGTTGACGCCGTGGTAACGCTCTTCGTCGCTCCAGGTGGCGACAATTAGATCGGTGTAGCTCTGCTCGCTGCGGGGGTTTTCAACCAGGAAGTGGAGCAGCGCGCGTTCTTTGGGCGCTAAGCCGGTTAGGATCTCTTCGCCATGATACAGGGTTTGGCTGGTGGCGTCAAGCCAGATTTTGCCGCGGCTGCGTCCCCCAACCGCAGCAACATGGGCAGTGAAGAGATCGCTAAAGATGCGCCAGCCCGTACCATTGGCGAGGCAGAAGCCCTGTTTTGCCAACGCCGCCAGCACCGCAGCATAGCGTTGGCCCACCGCGCTTTGTGCCCGTTTGTCGAGCAGCGCACTCTTCTGCACCTCTGCCAAGACCATCTGCTCCTCTTGGGTGAGGCCGGCCCAGAGATCTTCCAGGCGATGGCGCACACTCGCTTCGCACAACAGCAGATCCTGCCATGCCGCCAAAGGGGGCTTGGTCGCGTGGGTCAGCCACCAGCGGCAGAGGACCATGACGAGCGATGGGTAGCCGCCGCTCAACCGCCAGATCTGTTGGATCTCCGCTTCGCTGGGGGGCACTGGCGCAACGGCAACGCGGCGCGCGATGGTGTCGCGCGTATCTTGCTCATTCATCGGCCCGACATAGCAGACATGCTGATCGAGCAGGCGGTGCAGATCGCCGAGGAACTCCGGCTCCGGCATGTAAACCAGCCCCAGCCGCATGGAGGCGATATAGGAGAGGGTATCTTTGAAGCCGTCGCGCAGGCCGCGCAGCGCGTCACCCATGGCCGGGGTGATCATGCTGCAGAAGAGATCAAAGCGATCCAACGCAAAGACGACCCGTTGCCGACGCTGTTGCAGATAGAGCAGCAGTTCGCGCAGCGCGCTCTGGGCCAGAAAAGGATCTGTGGCGGCGCGGTTGGCCAGATAGAGATGACTGATCAACCACTGCGTTTCGCCGTCGAAGCGGCTATGGTGTTCGTAGAAGGTGCGCAGGATCACGCGGAAGAGCGCGGCTAAATTGTTGTTGGGCAGCGCGTTGAGATCCATCGGCAGCACGATCGCCGCTTGGCTGCGCGGTGGCAGATAGGGGCGGAGGGCATCGGTGCGGTAACAGAGAAAGCCGAGCAGATCCGATTTGCCGGAGCCATTGAGCCCGATGATCGAGCCGCTGGCGCCGGTTGCGATCCAGCCGGCGATCTGCGCTAACTCGGCGGCACGATAGTGCGCGCTGTGTTCGCTCCACGGGTGCTGACTCTGTGGAATCTTCGCTTCTGCATCTGCTTCGTTCTCTGGTTGTTCCATGATCAGCAAAGCCTCAGCAATTCTCAACAAAAGGTCGCCCGCCCCCGCTATGCTGGGGACACGCAGCAACGGTGATCACCAAATCTGCAAAAATCAACAATATGTACGGATAACGGAGAGCGTGTCCACGAGCATTGCTCTTGTGGAGCGTCGTTTCTATGCAAGGAGAAAGATTGTGACTCTTTTACAGAATACCCATCGTCGTTTGGTTGTCTTGGCCGTCGCCGCCATCATCGCCATTATGGCCTCGTACGCCCCCGTTGTGTTGGATAGCATGGCCGCCACCCAACTGACCACCGTCGCCGCCGCCTGTAGCAATCCTGCTGGTGGTTGCTAATCGGCGGTGAGGCTATAGGCTTCTAGCGTTGACAAAAGGGGATGCTCACTCTGGGCATTCCCTTTTGCGTTTTCATGGCAGAGGGATTTAGCGTGAATTGTCCTTGGAACCTATCCAAAAATTCGGTTGTAGCCCAGCGAGAACAGAGAATTTTGGGTAGAACCTTAGTGTAACTATGCGCCATCATAGAGGGTTTCTGCCGTTGCGTCAAACCGGCTTTGAACTTTGGGTGCCTTTTAGGTTGGGGGCGAGTTTCTTCTACCACGGGTGTGCGTTGCATTAGGGTCTGTTGACATTTGCCAAAACGACCAATCAATTGGCCGACTAACACCGAAAAGCCGCCTCAGCGGCTACATACCTAGCCGCTGAGGCGGCTTTTCAGTGTTAGCAGCGGGTTTCAACCCTGCAAAATTGAAATGTCAACAGAACCCAGTATCATAGGAAGTGCAAGGAATCAAGACCGTCGTCGCACACCGGGCCCCCCAACCTGAGATACCTCTTTGAACTCTTGTGAACACGGATTGGAGAAACACGGATTTTTTCAAAACAATTCATCCGTGTTTCTAGCAATCCGTGTCGACAAAGAAAAACTTGCTCTGTTGGTAAAGATTTTCGGTTACTCAATGGCTGAACCATTGAGGGTTTGTCAATTCTTACGAGGACAAGTCTGAAAGAGCCTCCGATTTGCCAAACTTGAAGATTCTTTCAGAATGACAAACTGGGAAACTACGTGCAGCAATAGTTATATCAGTTGTCTTGGTCGTTGCTACCCTCATGGTCGCGTACGCCATCCCGTGCACGCTGCAACTGATCCTCAATTTTGCTGATAAGACCTGGATAGGATGGCGTGTCTTTAATACTGTCGAGATGGGTCGCTACTTCTTCAAAGAGTGTCAACGCCTCGGCATAGCGCGACTGCTCTAAATAGCAGATGCCCAGGCCATCGAGCGCGTTCAGATATTGCCCTTGGATCTTTTGTGCTTTGAAGATATTGCTAGCGGCCAAGAGGAGTGGTTCAGCTTGTTGCCAATCCCGCAGAGTCATATAGGCGATGCCCTGGTTGACAAGCACCTTTGCCAAATTATATTCATCACCGACTTCACGTAGGGTAGCTGCCGATGAAGCATAAGCCACAAGCGCTTTCGTGAGTTCATTCTGCCATGAATAGGTGACCCCTAGATTCATCTGAGCAATGGCGCGGTTGGCTGGATCGTGTGCCTGATCCAACCGCACAATTGCCTCTAGAAAGTGTTCAATCGCTATTCCGTAGTCACCTTGATTGCGCAACGCAAGGGCCAGATTTTGCAGGCTCCAGCCGATTTGCCGCTGCTGATGGTGTGTTTTGCGCAAGAGAAGTGCCTGCCGGTGATGGTTTTCTGCCGCCTGCCACTGTTGCCGGTCCCATGCCACCAACCCCAATGCCGAAAGGCTCATGGCCCGCTCCAGATCATCCTCCTCCAACAGGGTCAGTGCTTCCTCGGCCAGGGCAATTGCCCGGTCGTTGGCATGTTGGCTCCAGGCTACGTAAGCCAGTTGGTTCAACGCATGGGCGCGACCTTTGGGCTCATTGCTTTCAGCGAATTGGTCAGCGCTGCGCGTCAACCACTCCTCGGCCAGCGCAAAATTGCTGCGCAAGCGATGGAGTTGCCCGATCCAGAGCGCAAACTCGGCCTCTGCCTTGCGCTCTTCATGATGCCGGCTGGCTTCAATCCCCCGTTCCAGATAGGGAATCCACCCATCGCGCTCGCCCGCCCGTTCCATCTTGGGGCTCAATGTTTGCAACAGTTGATGGGACTGCTCCCATGCCGTCTGCCCTTGAAAGGCATAATCGAGCAGATTGAGTGCGCGCCGCCGATACTCATCGGGCAGTTCCTCCTCCTCCCCGATCGCAGCAATCTGACGGTTGCTCATGCGCAGCCCGCGGATGAGCAGTTGGCCAAAGTGGCTTCGATAGTGTTCACTAGCACCCTGCCCGTCATAATTCTGCCCGTCATGATTCTGCCCTTCATGATTCTGCCCGTTATGATTCCGTTCGTCATCACTCTGTTCGCCATGATTCCGTTCGTCATCATTCATCGTGATCATCCTTTCAACCGTTACCACTTCAATATATCATCATTCAGGAAGGTGCGGGTCAAGCCATGAATGCGATAGCGCCGTTGGTTGACCTCGCCATGGACATCGATCAGATTCAGCATGACCAGCCGATTTAATCTCCAGCGAATGGTGTCGACCGGCTGCTCCCCCATTTCCGCAATCGTGGCCAGATCGTCGCCATCGGGATCGACCAGCGGCATGATTAAGAGTACTTCGCGTTCGGCTTCCGTTAAACTTTGCCAGACGTGGCGGTAAATATAGGTGTAAAGATTCTCAACCGGATCGCCCTGCTTCATCTCTAGCTTGGCACTGCGCAAACGGTCCAGGATCTCGTTGAGGGCATGGATATGCGTTTGCCCCACCACCAGGCGCAGCGCCAACGGGTTGCCCCCCACCACGTCGAAAATTGCAAGTAACTCTTCATCATCACACGCGGCCAATGTGGCCAGGTTGCTGACCTCAATCTCCTTGCGAATCAATCGCAGCGCGTTCTCCTTGCTCAATTCCGGCACGCGAAAGTGATAGACATTGGGGATCGCAAAGAGCGCCTCGCGCGAGGTGAGCAGAAATTTTGTCGGATCGGCCAATCCCTGCACTGTCGGCAAGAGCACATCGAGATCGAGTACCGTCTCCAGATTGTCGATCACAATCAGGTGGGGCACTTCTTTCAAGTGGCGGTTGAGCGCGGCCAAAAGCTGTTCAGGCGAGTTTTGCACTTGTACGAACTGTTTTGGCAACAATTGGTGGGCTAACGCTTCGACCAGTATCTCTGCCGTCAAGGCCGGCTTGGGCGCGGTTGCAATCAGCCCACCCACATTGAGCCGCTGCTGCCGGGCGGTGACCCAGCCCACCTCATCAAAGAGGTGGTAATGGATCGCATGGCGCACGGTCGCATCTGCCAATGTCGTTTTTCCAATGCCACCGAGCCCTTCAATGGCGACAATCCACGGCGATGCCGGGGTGCAGAGCACGCTGGTAAGCTGTTCAATCTGCATAGTGAGGCCAACCAGGCCACTAGTGGTCGGTGCTTCTAGTCGTGCATACAAGGTTCTCTCTTGTTCGCACCACGCCTGACTTTCCAGATGTTGGAGGGTTGCTGTCAATTTGGAAAAGGCTCGATTTTGGCGCACGAAGATATTGCTCTCCGATGCATGAAAATGTCTGGCGACATGGGCGACCGGCTGATCATCGACCCAGCGTAGGGTTAACAATTCGCTTGCCTGGCTATCAATCGCTTCTAGCGCCTGAAGCCCACTCTGCAAGACATCGTTAATGATCGCATGTAAGGACTTTGTCGAGCCCTTTAGCTGTTTGCGAACAAGATACAGCGCAGCCATCCCCGGCTCATTGGCGTCGAGATTGTGCCACTCCTTTAGGGCATTTTGGACCTGTCCATTGATTGGTTGCCGTGGGGATCTGGCGGATTCTAGCGCGGTTGAGGAGGGGGGAGAGGTCGAATTACGTCTTGGCATAGCGGGGATCTCCTTGATCATAAAAATTGATGGACAACCCATTAGAAAGGCATAACAACCTAGCTATCTATTCCCAACCTGCCCGCGAGTAAGCGTGAGCTTACCCACAATTTTTGTTACCAGTGAGCGCAACCACGCAGAAACACCTATGGTTTGCCCTCAAACCAGTGCACGCCATAGGTGGTCAGCGTTGCTGGGGCGGAATGGGCGTTGGGATTAATGAATTTAGAAGAGGGTTCTTCGCAATGTGAACCTCCCTTCTAAATCCATCTATTCTTGACAGTAACTTGTTGGTATTGGCTCTGGCTCTCCGCCATTGGGGAGTGAGCGTGGTTCCCCATCAATGGTGGGAAGTCTGAGAGAGGCGATCGCGTCGTGGCTAAACGATAACTTTCTGCGCATCGCTGGCGCGCTTCGTGGGCGATAGCTTAGGTGTGCTAGCCGGTTTTTGCTCGGTCTCAGTTGCGCTAGGGATACTTTTGGGGCGACCGCGGGCTGGTGGATAGATTGCATAGGCGGCCATGGCGGCCCCAATAATCCCTGCATCGTTGAGCAGTTGCGCGGGAATCATCTCGGCCTTTACCGTGAGATGGGGCGCATATTTCTCGAATTTTTTGCTGACACCGCCGCCAATGATAAAGAGATCGGGCGAAAAGAGAAAGTCCATTGTCTGTAGAAACTCATTGACTCGCTTGGCCCACCGTTTCCAGCTTAACCCTTCTTCCTCGCGGATGCGCGCCGCCGCCCGATGCTCGGCATCTTTGCCCCGGATCTTCATGTGGCCAAATTCGGTGTTCGGCAGCAGCACGCCATCCGTAAAAATCGCACTGCCAATTCCCGTGCCAAAGGTGAGCATAATCACGACACCGTTGCGATCGCGCCCGGCACCGTGGCGCATCTCGGCTACGCCAGCCGCGTCGGCATCGTTGAGAATGTGAACTGGTTGCCCGGTGACCTGCTGAAAAAGCGCTTCGCCATTGACGCCGATCCAGCCTTGATCGACATTGGCGGCGGTTTGGATGACGCCATGTTGGATGACGGCGGGAAAGGTGCAGCCGATTGGTCCCTGATAATCAAAAAATTTCACCAATTCGTTCACCACGTCGGCCACGGCTTCTGGTGTCGATGGCGTGGGCGTCTCGATACGATGGCGCTCGGTAATAAATTCGCCCTTCTTGACATCCACAATGGCCCCTTTGATGCCACTGCCTCCAATATCAATGCCCAGGATCTTCACGTATTTCTCCCTTTTTGTCTATGGCTATCTAAGAATCCATTCTGAAAGTCGGTTGTGGCTTTGGTCGCTTCGCGAACCGGTGCAAGCGTCACAGAGAATTTCAGGATAGAGACTAAATGTATCAGGATTCGCTATCATAGTTTACATTCCTACAGAAGCATAAGCAAATTGTCTGTGAGATTCACTGTGTTTCATGGTAAAATCAGTAAAGATAAAACGAAGCTATGCTTTAAATCGATAAATTGTTGCTAGTAGTAGGGTGGCAGGTGGCAGATAGCAAGTTGCAACCTGCCACCTCGCTCCACTGACGTGGCTTATGAGTGTCCGCAAAATTCTACATTTTGACCTTGATGCGTTCTTTTGTGCCGTGGAGGAGCAACGGGATGCGACCTTGCGCGGCAAGCCCTTTGCTGTCGGCGGACAACCGAACGAGCGCGGGGTGGTCGCCTCTTGCTCCTATCCGGCACGCGCCTTTGGGGTGCGTTCGGCGTTACCCATGAGCCAGGCGCTGCGCCTTTGCCCCCATCTCCTGATCGTGCCGGCTAACCACCGTGCCTATGGTCGAGTTTCCCGCGAGGTAATGGCGCGGCTGCGTGCGCTGACGCCTCTAGTTGAGCAGCTTTCGATCGATGAAGCCTTTCTCGATGTGACTGCGCTGGCGGATCCGGCCACCACCATTGCGCAAAGGCTGCAAGCCCAGATCCGCACCGAGCTTAACTTACCCTGCTCGTTGGGGGTGGCGTCGAATAAATTGGTCGCCAAGATCGCCAACAATGTGGGTAAAGCCGCCGCGCGCAACGGTGACTATCCCCATGCCATTACCGTTGTGCGGCCCAGTGCCGAGGCGGACTTTTTAGCTCCGCTCCCTTGTGAAGAATTGTGGGGGGTTGGCCCCAAGACGGCAGATCGGTTACATAAGCTTGGCATTAACACCATTGGTGATATCGCGCGTTGGCCAGAAAAAGAGTTGGCGGCCCGCTTTGGCAAACATGGTAGCGACCTTGCCCGCCATGCCAAAGGGATTGATCTGCGTCCGATTGAGACACGGCGCGAATCCAAATCGATTAGCCAGGAAACGACATTTACGCGAGATGTGCGCGATGGCGACGAGTTGCGCAGGCTGATCGGTGAACAGGCCACGGCAGTGGCGGCCGAGTTGCGTCGCAAGCACCTCAGCGCCACCACCGTCAAGCTAAAATTGCGTTGGAGCGACTTTACCACCCTCACCCGTCAACGAACGTTTGCCCAGCCGACGGCGGATGCGGCACAGATTGCTAGCGCTGCTTTGCAGTTGCTACAGCAAAGCTGGGATGGTCAACTGGTCCGCCTGATTGGGGTAGGCGTCAGTGGCTTGGGCAACAGTGCCCGGCAGCTCTCCTTGTGGGAAGAGCCTGCCGAGCAAGCTGCGCGTGAAAAAGAAGAGCGACTCCACCAAGCGCTGCATGGGCTACGTCAACGCTTTGGCGAGAGCGCGATCCAGCGTGGATTAGAGTCTGAAGATGCCCCTTTTAACGTTAACCCTGAGGAAAACTAACTTGATAAAGCAGCGTCGGTGGTTCGGCGCGCAGCAGCCGATCCTCAATGCCATAGTCGTGGGCGATCTGCTGCAACTGCTGCTCGGCAACCAGCGCCTCTGCCGGTGCCGTTGCGGCCAACTCCAGCTCGACCATGACCTGATCGCCCAGAATTTTGGGGCAGCGCATGAGCTTGGTCTGCACGCCCAAGGTTGGGTCGTACCCCAGCCGATCAACGCCGGCAAAGTCCATAAAGGGAGTATAGCCGGCTTGGCGGAGCCGTTCGAGCACCGCTTGGGGGGTGGCGAAGGGTTCATCAATGCCCAGCATAGCGAGGATCGGGCTGGCGGAAGCGCCGCCGGTGATCTCTTCGCCCCACTCCTGGCGAATATTGGCAAAGGTGCCTTCATCAAGCCCTTTGTAGCCAAGATAGTAGCGGGCCTCGCCGGTTGGCGGCACACGACCAATGCGCAACAACTTGCCTGCTTCATACAGCGCACGGCCGAGGATCGCGGTTGACCACGCTTTTTCGGCACCCAAGCTGGCCTGCAAAAAAGGCAGCAGCGTGTAAGCTTCCTCGGCAGTTGCGGTGCAAAAGCGGATTTCCACTTCATAGCTGATGGTATCGGACATAGGGTTTCCCAATCTTTCTTTTAAGTATATTCGGACGTACGCACTTCTCGGCGGCTGAGCTTGCCGAAGCCTAAGAGAAGTGCGTACGTCCTGTATATTGATATTGCAGTTTCCGATCACGCTGCTTGGTAAAATGATTGCTATGCGCTATCATCAGGACAAATCGCTGATCCACAGGAACTTGGTCTCGTTGCGGTGTCCACTTTTCGTTCTTTGGAAGGAACCTTTTCCCGTGTCAACTACCTCTATCGCTGATCATTACCTGAGCCGTTTGTGTGCGCTTTTACTTTTCGTCTGTTTGCTCTTTGGGGCGACGCCGGCCCGCGCCGCCGATGTGCCGTATGTCGTCCAGCCGGGCGACACGTTGAGTGAAATTGCTAAGAGTCACGGCACCGATGTGGATACCTTACGCCGGCTCAATGGCCTGGGTGATGTCGACTTTGTCTGGGTGGGGCAGCAGTTACACTTGCCGGCACCTGTTGACGTTGCCGCTGTGCTCACAACGGCGGCAGAGACCGCGGCAACCGTTACCGAAAGCGGTGAGCAGGCCAGCGACGATAGCGTAGACGAAGCCATCTCTGACAGTACCGCTGCGGCGATGATAGAGGATCAGGTCGCCTCTGCAACAGAGGTAACTGCGGTCGATTCCTCCCCCAGCGCTACCGCCATAGAGCGTACTGATGTGGACGCTAGCGAAATCGTATCTGCGACGACAACATTGGTCGACCCTGCGGAACTGGCCGATCCTGTCGTCTCGCCAACCGAAAAGACTGATATTTACATTGTTGCGGCGGGTGATACCCTCTCGCAGATCGCGGTGCGCTATCAAACCACGCTAGCCCATTTGATTGAATTCAATCAGATCTCGCCCGCACAGCGCCTCAAGGCTGGGCAAGCCGTGGTGGTTCCTGTGGCTGGAGAGGGGGTGACAGCGGCTGCCGTGGTTGAGCTTGCACGCCATGTGGTACAGCCCGGAGAAGTACTGAGTACAATTGCCAAGGCGTACAATCTTTCCACGGCGGCGCTTGCGCGTGCCAATGGCATTGCCAATGCCGAGCTGATTGTCCCTGGCCAAGCGTTGATCATTCCCAGCAGTACAGCACTAAACGACCCCGATTCGATTCGCATGGGCAGCGATGGCTTTCATGTTCACACAACCTTTCCTACTGCAACCGAAAAGTGGATCGATGTGGATTTGAGTGAACAGCGACTGGTTGCCTACCGCGGGCACAAACCGGTCCAAGCGTTTATCATCTCGTCTGGCCTGCCGGGAACGCCGACTGTCACCGGCAACTTTCGCATTTGGGCCAAGACGCCGCTGCAGGATATGTATGCCGGCAACCGTGCCGCCGGCTACTCTTACTATATCAAGGATGTGCCGTGGGTGCAATACTTCTACAAGGATTATGGTTTTCATGGAGCCTATTGGCACAACAACTTTGGCCACCCCATGAGTCACGGCTGTATCAACATGCGCAACGAAGATGCCAAATGGCTCTTTGATTGGGCCAGCCCCACGATAACGGCCGCCTATGGTTGGTTTACTAGCGATGACGAGCACCCCGGCACCCTGGTCGTGATTCACGATTGACGTTAGGCGATTACAAAGAATAGATGCCCCTACGGAGGATTTATTTTTTTGAATGACCCTGTAGCTTACGCAGGTTATTGGTTGAATGAGCCGATCGTTGGCCCTGCGCCCCATAGCACCAAGAGTGAATGGTGGGCACGAAACCAAAGGCTGCATAAGCGTTGGACTGATGAAAGAGTTATGCAAGAAGATCATTCGCACGAGCATGACCATGAACAGCACGAGCATGAACAGCATGACCATGAACAGCACGAGCATGAACAGCATGACCATAAAAGTGGGATTGGGGGCTGGCTGGGTACCTTTTTTCACAGCCACAGTCATGATCACAATGGTCTGACCACCGAAGAAGCATTTCTCGACAATCGGGCCGCCATTCGCACAGTTTGGATCGCCTTGGCTTTGTTGTTGGTGACGATGTTACTCCAACTTGTGATTGTCTGGTTGAGTGGCAGTGTGGCGCTGTTGGCCGACACGGCACACAACCTGGTTGATGGCCTTAATTCGCTGCCCCTTTTGTTAGCTTTCTATTTGGCTCGGCGTCCGCCCAATCGGCGCTATACCTATGGCTTTGGCAAAGCCGAAGATGTGGCCGGTATTTTTATTGTGCTTTCGATTGCCGTGAGCGCCGGCTACATCTTTTGGGAGTCGATCCCAAAATTGTTCGACCCGCAGCCCTTGCGCGATGTTGGCTGGGTGGCTGTTGCGGCGATTATTGGTGCGCTGGGCAATGAAGCGGTGGCCTTTTTGCAGATTCGCACCGGTCGCCAGATCGGCTCGGCAGCGATGGTGGCCGATGGACTACATGCCCGCACCGATGGCTTTACCTCGTTGGCTGTGTTGCTAGCCGCAGTTGGATCTTGGTTGGGGTATCCGATTGTTGATCCACTGATCGGTCTGGTGATTGGGGTTGTGATTCTCTTCATTACGCGCGATGCCGCCAAAACGATGTGGTACCGTCTGATGGATGCCATCGAGCCCCAAGAACTTACGCAGGCAGAGACGCTGATCGAGCAGCAAGAGGGGGTCAACAAGATTGGGCGCGTACGTTTGCGCTGGATGGGGAATCGGCTTCATGCTGAAGTACACATTGGGGTTGATGCAGACTTAACCGTACGTCAAGGGCACGCCATTGCTGAGCGTGTACGCCACGCTCTCTTCCACGGAGTGGCCCGTTTGGCCGAGGTGGTCGTACATGTAGAACCAGAAACGCGCCTGCCTGGGTCTGGGGGGCACGATGTCGGCGAGCACGACAATGAAGAGCAAGCCGCCAGCGAGCACGACAATGAAGAGCATCAAGAGACTGCGCATCACGAAGCTGTACCCAAGCGGCTGATTTAAGCAATAACGCAGAAAACATGAGGAGAAATCGCTATGAGTTTGCAAGGGAAAGTCGCTCTTATTACGGGGGCCGGCAGTGGGATTGGCAAATCAACTGCATTGGCCCTGTTGCGTGCAGGGTATCGGGTGGTGTTGGCGGGGCGGCGTGCCGACGCACTGCAGAGCACGATTGACGAAGCGGGGACCGATGGGGAGCGGGCACTGGCGGTGCCCGCCGATGTGACCGATGCGGCATCGGTGCAGGCGCTCTTTGCCAAGACCAAGGAGACCTTTGGGCGCCTGGATCTGCTCTTTAATAATGCCGGCACCGGCGCACCAGGGGTCCCGCTAGAGGAATTGCCACTGGAACAGTGGCAACAGGTCGTCAATGTTAATTTGACAGGGCCGTTTCTCTGCACGCAAGAGGCGATCAAGTTGATGAAAGCGCAGGAGCCGCAGGGCGGGCGGATTATCAACAATGGTTCAATTTCGGCGCATGCCCCGCGCCCCAATTCTGCGCCCTATACAGCCACCAAACATGCGATTACCGGCCTCACCAAGTCCACCTCGCTCGATGGTCGCAAGTACAATATTGCCTGTGGCCAGATCGATATTGGCAATGCTGCCACTCCCATGACACAGCGGATGCAGCGCGGTGTGCCGCAGGCGAACGGCGAAGTCAAGGTGGAGCCGACAATGGATGTGGAAAATGTTGCACGCGCCATCCTCTACATGGATAGTCTATCGCTCGACGCCAATGTGCAATTTATCACCGTGATGGCGACACAGATGCCCTTTGTGGGGCGCGGCTAGTTCTGGGACGGAGCCGGAAAGCGTGAACGTAAAACGGGAAACATAAAGCCTAACCTGTGATCGGTCTGTGCCACTTCCCGTTTCCCGCTTTTCGGTCGAGTTACCCATTCATCATGTACAATTTACAATTTACAATTCACCATTGACAATTTGTGGCGCCCAAAGCCGCCTTAATTCTTCACAAAATGCGCTGCATGCCCACCCGTTTTAGCTCTTCGTCAAGCAACAACTTGAAGATTTCGAGGCTGGCGACCGGCTGTTGCAGATTAATCACATTGATGCGCTGGTTGAGTAGGCGGATCTCTTCCTGCCAACTTTCAACTTGCTTCGTCCACTGATCGCGAATCCCATTGCGAACAATCGGCGTGCTGGCGTTGCTCCAGGCTTGGCGATAGGCCTCGGCTGTTGCGCGAAACTTGGTACGAAAGATCTCCAGCGTCTGCAAGAGAGTCGTACGATCATTGATCCACTGTGGGGCCAAGCCATTGTTCTTGAGCAGATCGTTGGCCATCTGGCGATCTTCGGGCACAAAGGGGTTGCGTGTATTGGGTAGCGGTTTGCCCTTGTTGCGTAGGTTGTCAAAGGCCCCATTGCGCATTGCTTCCTCAATACGATGGCTGATCAGATCGTTCCATTCGGCTTCGCTACGAGGAGTAGCCGTAGCGGCTTCTTGCTCCTGTTGTGGATCTGTCGCCGGTGTTTCAGCGGGAGATTTGTCTTCCTGATACGTAGAAACTTTGACTTTTGCTTCACTCAGTTTTGGCTGGGCCATAGATTTGCCCCCAGGGTGTCTTTGATTGTTCATGATTTGTTGGTGTATCGTCACAAATGTCTAATGGTTTGCAATACAATTTTGGTGATATTGCATTCTGGAAAAATTGAGCTTCTCAGTATATTATACAGATCGTCATCACAAATGCGAAAGGGTCGATCTCTCTCGATGCGTTGGGCAAGAGAGTTTTTTTGGAACCAAACTGAACATCGTCTGCGTGCGGGGTGGCGTGTCCTTCTGCATTTTGTGCTATGGGGTCTGATCCAGATTTTTGCTGGTGTGATTATCGGCTCACCCTTCACCATGATATTGACTCGCTTTGTGCCGGTGCTTGAACCAATTGCCGATGGCCTGCTCTTCTATCTGTTGAATCTGCTGCTTGTGGTTGGGCTTACCTGGCTCATGGCCACACGGATTGATCAGCGACCGCTACGCTTGCTTGGACTGCAATTTGATCGCAATTGGTGGGCTGATCTAGGCTTTGGCCTGCTGTTGGGTGCCCTCCTCATGAGTGCTGTTTTTGTTGCCGAGTGGCTGTTGGGCTGGGTTTCTATCACAAATATCTTCTCTACTGGCTTGCCGGAGACCTCCTTTGCCGTGGCGATTTGGCAGCCAATTGCGCTCTTTATTGTGGTGGGAATTAATGAAGAGTTACTGTCACGTGGCTACCAATTGCGCAATCTGGCCGAAGGATTGGCACCCCATCGGGTCGGGCATCATGGAGGCCTTGGCTACAAGCGTGCTGTGTTATTGGCCTGGCTTTTTTCCTCCACATTTTTTGGGCTGCTCCACATCTTTAATCCCAATAGTACCTGGGTCAGCACCACTGTGTTGATGTTGGCTGGTGGCTGTTTGGGGCTTGGCTATGTACTGACAGGGCGTTTGGGCATACCGATTGGGCTGCACATCACCTGGAATTTTTTTCAGGGCAATGTCTATGGCTTTCCGGTCAGTGGCAATGTACTAAGCCACGCTACGTTCTTACAAATTCGGCAGCAAGGGCCAAGTTTATGGACAGGGGGCAACTTTGGCCCAGAAGCTGGAATCGTAGGGCTTCTAGCGCTGCTGCTCGGCGGTTTGCTCACCTTGTGTTGGATCCAGTGGCACTACGGGCAGATCCGTCTCCACACGGCGCTGGCTGAATATCACCGGATGTAGCAGACTAGGTTGAGCGGCTGATGGCGCACCTACAAAAGCTGAGTTATGCTCGCTACGTATAATTCATGTATAATTCATGTATAATGTATGCGTAATTCGTGTGTAATCCCCAGAAAGACTCAGTTTGAGGCCTTGCGCAGAAAACTAGATTTAGAAGAGAAGCACAGAGAAGAAAATTACAGAGAAGAAAAGCACAGAGAAGAGAAGCACAGAGAAGAGAAGCACAGGAACTGAGGAACCATGGCAAGCAAATTATGGGGCGGACGCTTTACCGGTGCCACCGATCCGCTCATGGAGGCATTCAATGCATCGATTGGCTTTGACAAACGGCTGTGGGCCGTCGATATCCAGGGCAGCCAAGCCTATGCGCGCGCGTTGGCCCGCGCTGATATTCTGACGATAGCCGAAGCCGATACGATCAACGCTGGTCTTGACCAGGTAGCGGAAGAGTGGCGCAATGACAGCTTTACGATTCAGGAGGGGGATGAAGATATCCACACCGCCAATGAACGGCGGTTAACCGAATTGATCGGTGCCGTGGCCGGCAAATTACACACGGGGCGCAGTCGGAATGATCAGATCGCCACAGACATTCGGCTTTGGCTGCGTAACGAGATTGCCGACCTGCGCCAGCATTTGCGGCAACTGATTGCGGTGACTGTCGAGCGGGCGGCGGTGGAGATCGATCTGCTCATGCCCGGCTACACCCATCTGCAGCCGGCGCAGCCGATTCGCTGGAGCCACTGGCTGTTGAGCCATGTCTGGGCCTGGCAGCGCGATGCGCAACGGTTAGATGAACTGACGGCCCGCGTGAATGTAATGCCCCTGGGCAGTGGCGCGCTGGCGGGCAACCCGCTCGCCGTTGATCGATCAGCGTTGGCGTCCGATCTCGCCTTTGCTGCGATCACCTACAATAGCATGGACGGCGTCAGCGATCGCGACTTTATCGCTGAGTTCCTCTTTTGGGGAACAATGATGATGGTACATTTGAGCCGGCTGGCCGAAGATCTAATTATCTATAGCAGTCGTGAGTTTAGCTTTGTTAAGCTGGCGGATGCTTACAGCACCGGCAGCAGTTTGATGCCACAGAAGAAAAATCCAGATGCGCTTGAATTGCTGCGTGGGAAATCGGCCCGTGTCATGGGCCAGATGACAGGGTTGGTCACCTTGCTCAAAGGGTTACCGTCAACCTACAACAAAGATTTGCAAGAAGATAAAGAGCCACTCTTTGATGCGGTTCACACCGTAAGCAGTTCGTTGCAGATTGCATGTGGCGTGATCTCTACCTTGGAGCCGAATATGCGTGCATTACGAGCTGCGCTGACCCCTGAAATGTTGGCCACCGATTTGGCTGAATACCTTGTGCGTAAGGGGGTACCTTTCCGCGAGACGCATCATGTGGCTGGCGCGGCAGTGCGCATGGCCGAGATGCAAGCGATTCCGCTTTCGGAATTGACCGTTGCGGATCTCCTGTCACTTCATCATGCATTTGAAGAAGATGTCGTCAATGTTTGGGATTTTGAAAAGAGTGTTGATACACGCGATGCAGCAGGTGGCACTAGTCGTCGAGCTGTTCTGGAACAGATTGAGCGCTTGCAACAGTGGCTGAAAGAATAGAGTGCGTCCCATTTGGGGGGATTACACAGAAGGACAAAATTGATAGTCCGGCGTAATCCCCCAAATGTGGTACGCACCCGAAAGAATAGGGTGCGTCCCATTTGGGGGATTACACAGAAGGACAAAATTGATCGTCCGGCGTAATCCCCCAAATGTGGTACGCACCCGAAAGAATAAGCCTGTTTGACAACTCTGGTAAAGTTTGCTACTCTGACAGTATTACCACGTCGTTGTACTCCTTACTTCTCGCACGTGCGCTAAAGTTGACGCTAAACTTGGCACAATCTAGCGCTAAACCTGATAATCTATGGTATGTGTTCTCTGTAAATTGCGACCGATGTATGGACGAGCAGCAAACTCCAGGAGTGGTTTGTGCAGTAAATCACAAACTTCTGGATCCCCCCCAATAATCGAACAAATGGCAAAGAGCACAGCAAGGGTATAGGCGGATTGATAGTGGAGCAAGCGTCTCAACGTGAGTATCTGTTGGTTCATGGAAAATGTGGCGAAAGTGATCTGTTCTGCTTTCACCACTAGACAATGTTTTTATTCATCTCGCTTGTTGCGGGGCAAATTGTACACTGTATCGTACAGAGGAGTAAGCGTCTATGGCGAATTTGCTTGAAGTGAAGAATTTAAAGACACAATTCTTCACCCAAGACGGCGTCGTTCACGCAGTAAACGGCATTAGCTATTCCGTTAATGCAGGTGAAACTGTCGCCATCGTCGGTGAATCTGGGTCAGGCAAAAGTGTCGGTGTCATGTCACTCATTCGCCTGATTCCCCAGCCGCCCGGCAAGATTGTTGATGGGCAGGTCATTTTTGATGGGCAAGATCTGTTAAAGCTCAGCGAAGAAGAACTGCGCCATATCCGGGGCAATCGCATTGCCATGATCTTTCAAGACCCGATGACATCGCTCAACCCTGTGTTGACGATTGGTCGGCAGATCACGGAAGCGTTGGAGTTGCACTTGAATATGTCGCGCGAGCAGAGCCGCAAACGTGCCATAGAGCTTCTTGAGCTTGTCGGCATTCCTGGTGCTGACTCGCGTCTTGATGATTATCCTCACCAATTCTCGGGCGGTATGCGCCAGCGTGTCATGATCGCCATGGGGCTCAGCTGCAACCCGCAGTTGTTGATCGCCGATGAACCAACCACCGCGCTCGATGTCACGATTCAGGCGCAGATCGTTGATCTTGTCGGTCGTCTCAAAGATGAGTTGGGCATGGCGATTGTCTGGATCACCCATGACCTTGGGGTTGTTGCTGGGATGGCACAACGAGTGCTGGTGATGTACTCCGGCTTTATTGTGGAAGAAGCACCTGTTGATCGGATCTATGCGCAGCCGCTCCACCCCTATACGCTTGGCTTGATCAGGTCGATTCCACGGTTGGACCTTGGTCGTCAGAAACGGTTAATCCCCATTGAAGGATTGCCACCAGATCTCTTGGAAGCCCCTACGCATTGCCCCTTTGCCCCTCGTTGTTCTTTTGCTAGCGATAAGTGTTGGCAAGAAAACCCACCATTAGAAGTTGCTGAACCAAATCATCGGACAGCTTGCTGGAATTGGCGTGAACTGATTGATATTAAGATCCATGTAGCAGAAAAGAGTGAGGCGGTGGCCCAATGAGTGAGCGTAAGACGAATAGCACCAACGGGGACACAGCAAAGGGTAGCAAACTGCTCGATGTGCAGGGGTTGGAAATGCACTTTCCGATCACGCGTGGGATTATCTTTCAGCGTCAGGTTGGGGCGATCAAAGCTGTTGACGGTGTTAACTTCGCCCTCTATCGGGGAGAGACCCTTGGTTTGGTCGGCGAATCGGGCTGTGGGAAGTCAACCACCGGTCGTGCCATTCTACAATTGCATCGCCCCACCGCCGGTCACGTCGTCTTTGAAGGCAAAGATCTGACGGAGACCAAGGGCGAAGAGTTACGCAAGATGCGCCGTCGTATGCAGATGATCTTTCAAGATCCCTATGCATCGCTCAACCCCCGTATGACGGTCGGCAGCATTGTGGGCGAGCCGCTTGAAGTACATGGGATTGGCTCTAGCCGCAAAGATCGCCAAGAACGTGTCCAGGAGCTTTTGAAGACAGTTGGCCTCAATCCCTACTTTGTCAATCGCTATCCTCACGAATTCTCCGGCGGTCAACGGCAGCGCATCGGTATCGCTCGTGCACTGGCTGTCAATCCCGCCTTTATTGTCTGTGATGAGCCCATTTCCGCGCTCGACGTTTCGATTCAGGCGCAGATCATCAACCTGCTGGAAGATCTGCAGGATGAGTTAAATTTAACCTATCTCTTTATTGCCCATGATCTCTCGGTGGTGCGCCATATTTCGGATCGCATTGCCGTAATGTATCTTGGCAAGATTGCCGAAGTGGCCGATCGGGATGAGCTTTATGCCAATCCGATGCACCCCTACACTCAGGCGCTCCTCTCTGCCGTGCCGATTCCTGATCCGGTGATTGAGAATCAACGCCGGCGCATCATTCTAGAGGGTGATGTGCCAAGCCCAGCGAATCCACCCAAAGGGTGTAACTTCTCGACCCGTTGTCCACGCGTGATGGATATTTGCCGCGAAAAAGAGCCACTCTTCAAAGACTACGGCAACGGCCATTATGTCGCTTGCTTCCTGCACGAACAATAGTAAAAAAGCACCTTAAGGAGTCTCCCCACTCCTTGGTTGCTTGTCAATTAAAGAAAGGACCATCTATGAGAAAAACCAACCAGTTATTCCTATCCGTTTTTGTGTTACTCTCACTGCTTTTAACATCGTGTGTTGCACCGGGCGCCAGTACCGGTGGTACGGCTGCCGATACCTCATCGGGCGATAGCGCCACGGCCGATAAGCTCTTGCGGGTCGACTTGGGCACCTTCCCCGACATTATTGATCCACAGAAGAGCTCTTTCGTCAATGAAATTGCCAATCTGCAAATGATCTACGAAGGGCTGACCAAGCTCAATGCAGATCTAGAAACGGTTGCCGGTTCGGCTGAGAGTTGGAGCTACAACGAAGATTCGACCGCGTTAACCTTTACCTTGCGCGATGGGCTCACCTATAGCGATGGCGCATTGCTCAATGCGGCCCGCTTTGCCTACTCAATTTTGCGTAACATCGATCCGGCGACCGCTGGTGAATATGCCGCAATCACCGACGAAATCATGGGCGCGCCCGAATGGCGCGGCTGTGGCGATGATGGGACTGCCTGTGACGAAGCGAAGGCCACCGTCGAGCAGAGTGTGATGGCTAGCCATGCCGATGGGACCGAGTGCAGTGGGTATGATGATGACGCTTGTAACACCCTAACCCTCACCTTTTCACGGCCAGCCCCCTATTTCCACACCGTTTCCTCTTTGTGGGTTACTTTCCCTGCCAAACAAGAGAATATCGAAGCCGGCGGCGAAACTTGGTGGCTTGATCCCGAATACCAGATTGGCAATGGCCCCTTTGTGCTGAGTGCCCTCGAACAAGGGGTGAGCACTTCTTATACGCCGAACGCCAACTACTATGGCGGCACGGCAAACACTGCCATCGACTTCTCCTACATCACCGATTCGGCAGTACGTTTTGAGGCCTACAAAAATGATGAGCTAGATGTAATTGGGTTGGGTGCCGAGGATCTGGAAGTGGTCCAGGCCGATGCTGATCTGAGTGCGCAACTGCTGCGCTACTCTGGCTCCTGTACCTACGCCATTATGTTCCATCAGCTGAAAGAGCCTTTTACTGATCAGAAAGTTCGTGAAGCTTTCTCTTATGCACTAGACCGCGAGGGCTGGGTACAAGATGTGCTACGTGGTGTCGGTTCCCCAACATTGACCTGGATCCCCAAAGGCTTCCCAGGCTACGATAGTGAGGAAAGCCGTTGGGGTTACGATCCCGATGCCGCCAAGAGTGCTTTGGCCGACTCTTCTTACGGTAGTGTAGAGAACCTGCCCACAATCACGGCAACCTTTAGTGATACCCCACGCAATCGCACCCGGTTTGAATGGCTGGTAGCCAAGTGGAAGGATGTGCTGGGTGTTGACATAGCCCTTGATCCGGTTGAATCCACCACCTACACTTCCCTAACCAAAGATATCAGCACGGCACCACAGATGTTCCTTTTGGGCTGGTGTGCTGACTACCCCGATCCGCAAAACTGGTTGAGCGTCTACTGGAAGACTGGTGCCTTTGGCGAGCGCATTGGCTACTCCAATCCGGAATTGGATACACTGCTGGAAAAGGCGGATGTAGAGGGCGATCCTGACACGCGTGCCCAACTTTATGCAGATGCCCAACGCATGTTAACCGATACAGCACCAGTTGCGTACATGTGGAACAATGAAAATATCTGGTTAGTGAAGCCTTGGGTCACGGGCGTCAACACCACGTCAATGGATCAGTATCCTGGCTCCTACTTGCCGTTGGACTTGGATGTTGATACCTCGATGCAATAAGGGTTGGTACGTTTTAAAAAGACGCCACCGCTGATGCACGCTCTAACAACATAGCCAGGGTTATCTTTCCCAAAGGCTGCGTCGTTATCCTAAACGGTTTACAAAATTTGTAAAGTAACACTTGATCCTCTTCCTCACCGACGAGGGGGAGGATCAAGTGATTTACTGTATAGTCTCTTCAACGACAAAATGACTACTTATATTATCCGCCGCTTACTGTGGTTGGTGCCAGTCCTATTTTTTGTTGCACTCATTACCTTCGTTTTGATGCATAATGCCCCTGGTGGTCCTTGGGATCGCGATCTCAATGCCCGCCAAGTTGATCCCCGCACGCAAGAGATCCTCAACGACAAATTTGGTTTGAATAAGCCCCTTTTCTTTAATTTCGATGGTGGCAGCCTCTTTGATAGCCAATTCTTTGGCTATATTTTCAACGCGGTGCAAGGCGATCTTGGCCCTTCCTATCGCCAACGCGGACGCAATGTCGAAGATATTTTGTTTGAAGCACCCAAAAACGAAGCATTCTGGCAGAGCAAATTTGGCTATTCGGCGCGGCTGGGGCTGCTGGCCTTAGGCTTGGCAACCGGTTTGGGCATTCCGCTTGGGGTGATTGCTGCCTTGCGCCGCAATTCGATTGTTGACAATCTTGCGCTCTTTATTTCGACCATTGGCATCTCGGTGCCTAGCTTTGTGGTTGGTATCTTTGTCATCATTGTCTTTGCGGGCATGCTCAATGTGTTGACGATTATTCAGAAAGATTGGAGCAGCCCAACGGCGTGGATTGCGCCGGCCGCCATTCTAGGCTTTGGCACTTTTGCGTATATTACCCGGCTCACACGCTCAACCATGTTAGAGGTGATGAGCCAGGATTATGTGCGAACCGCGCGGGCCAAAGGCATTAGCGAACGCCGCATTATCGTGCGCCACATGTTGCGTAATGCGTTGATTCCAGTCGCCACAATTATGGGGCCGGCATTGGCGAGCTTGGTCACCGGTTCCTTTATCATTGAAACGATGTTCTCCTTCCCCGGTATGGGGCGCGAATATGTGCGCTCGATTGGCAATCGCGATTACTCGATGATTATGGGGACGACATTGCTTTTCGCGCTGCTAGTTGTGATCGCAAATTTGTTGGTCGATGTGGTCTATGGCTTTTTAGATCCACGGATCAAAGTGAAGTAGAACTTACGCAAGTCGCTGGTTGAGCAGGCGGCAATTTCGCCGCGTCGAGACCGAGAGACACGTGCGTCCTGATAGAAGAGAAGATACCTATGACAACTATTTCTGCGGCATCTGCCGCTTTGCGCGATTCACAAAAAGCCATTGACCAGACGGAGCAACTCCTCTCCCGTCCGCCACGTTCCTTCTGGCGTGATGGCTGGGCGCGCCTGTTAAGAAACAAGGCGGCCTTGGCGGGTGCAATCACGATCATTCTCTTTGTCATTATTGCGATCTTTGCTCCGCTCCTGGCGCCCCACAACCCACTGGAACTGAATAGCGGCAAAGGCTTTCTGCCCCCCGCTTGGGTCACCCGATCCGCGACTGGTAAAGCGGGCGATCCGGCATTTTTATTAGGCACCGACAATCTCGGGCGCGATGTGCTGAGCCGCGTCATCTATGGTGCGCGCGTTTCGTTGGTCGTTGGGTTGGTTCCCACGACAATTGTGTTGACAATTGGGATTTTGGTGGGGTTGATCTCCGGTTATATCGGCGGATCCATTGACAATCTGCTCATGCGCTTTACTGACATCGTCTACGCATTTCCCGATTTACTCTTTTTTATTATCGTCATGACTGCGCTGCGCCAGACTTGGTTGGGCCAAATGCTCAACGGTCTGCTCTTGCTCTTTGTCGCGCTGGCGATTGTTAACTGGGTGGGCGTGGCGCGGCTTGTGCGGGGTCAAGTGCTCTCCTTTAAAGAACAAGAGTTTGTCATTGCGTCGGAAATGATCGGCGCGTCTACCTGGCGGATCATGGTCCGTCATATCTTGCCTAATTCGTTGGGGCCAATTATTGTTGCCGCAGCCTTTATGGTGCCGGGGGCCATTATCACTGAGGCAGTCCTTGGGTATCTGGGCCTCGGCCTCCGCCCAGCCACTGATCCGACTGATATCTTCCTTACCAGTTGGGGAGCACTTTTGCTAGAGGGACAAAGCGCGATCAACAATCAACCGTGGTTGTTACTCGCCCCGGCGATCTGTGTCGCGATCGTTGTCCTCTCGTTTAACTTTTTTGGTGATGGCTTGCGCGATGCCTTTGACCCCCGTCTGCGCGATGGGTGAAATGTTTGAAGCTATGCTTCTTCTGTGTTTGCATATTGCATAAGCGTGAAGAGCATCTGACTGGCAACATGCGCCGATCAGGTGCTCTTATTTTTGTGACAATGTGTAACCCTTTTGCCTATACAATAAAGGCTTTTCTTGAACAGCGCGACCTTGTGACCTTATCAAATTACAATCAATACCCTATTTCATCTGGTATGGCTTTCCAAGATCTCAAAATTGCTATACCGTGGCCACCCACGGCACTACTACCGACGACCACGACATTCCCGTGTGAGACACCGGAATTGGTACGGCTGTTCCATCAAGGGAACGCAGCTGAAAAGTCCTATGCATTTTCGGCGATCTACAACCGCTACTGCCATATCATCTGGGAGTATCTCTACGCCCAAGTGGATGGTGCCGACGCCGATGCAAAGGATATCTTCTGTCAGATCTGGTTGGTCGCATTGGAAGAGTTGGCACGGTTTGAATATCGTGCGGACGTTGAGGCTGATGATCCGTTGCGTTCGTGGCTCTTTCGATGTGCCGCCAATCGGGTAAAACAGTTTCACCGTGAGAAACATACCAAAGTCCCGTTGGATTTAGTCGAAGGCTTTCTCTTTGCGCGGTTGGAAGGCGAAGATACCACGCTGCTTGAACTCTTTGCACCTGGTGTCAAAGGGCAAGCCAATCAACTGCTTTATGCTGCCACACGCCAACTTACGAAGGAACAAAAAGTGATCCTTCGGTTGCGCTATCACAGCAACATGACCTTTGCCGAAATTGGTCACTATTTGAACAAGAGCGAAGGCGCAGTCAAAGTACAACACCATCGGTTGCTGAAGAAGTTACGTATGGTATTGACGCCAGATGAGGAACATGCGTAGGCCACCTTGCAACATGAGCAATTTACCTCACAATCAATCACCGGAAGATCAATCACCGGAAGATCAATCACCGGAAGATCAACTATCCAATGAGTTCCTACACCAACTGGGTGAACTGTTACGCGCCGCTGTGGCGAACGCTGTACAGCAGGGGAATCTCGAGAATTTTAAACAACAGAATCTTGAGCAACAGGCGATGATTGACTTTGGTGAATATCTGGTTGCTGCACGCACCCAACAGCATCTCTCTTCTTCAGAATTTGCGCGCTTTATCGGTACTACCCAAGCCTATCTCCATGCTTTGGAGCAGGGACTCTTGCCCAGAAAAGCAGTTGGCGACCAACTGTTGGCGCGCATCGCAACGATAGTGGGCGACGAATGTGAGATCCTTTCCCTGATTCTAGGTGATGTTGCCACTGTTGCGCCAGCTTTCACAGGCTTTAATACGCTCTCATCCCGTTCTGCACCAAGTCATCAGCATCAGCTTCGCTCTGTTTCGCGCAAGAGCCGACAGGGTAAGCAACAGGTCGGAGGCAACTGGCAAGCTCTTTATGGGAGATCGTTTGTAGCAACTGTACAAACGATCTTGTGGACTAGCTTACAAGTTGGTCGATATCGTAATTTGTTAGATCGTCTACAACCGAGTAGACTAGCAATTGGTCACATTGCACCAAAACGGATGATTGTCATGGTTACTGTCTGTTGTCTCACTGTTCTTTGGATCGGTGGAATGGCCAGCGGTCACCTTTGGTTCGTTGGGCACAACGACGGAACGATTCAATCAGGCAGCGCTGAGGTGAATTGGCCTTCGACCTCGATTGCACAATCTACAGTCGCTACAGTGCAGCAGCCTTCTCTCAGCACTCCTCCCGCCGTTGCAGTGGAGGGCGCGACTTTTGTTGACCACAGCCATGTGACAACCACAACCGGCCTCCCAATTTCTATTGTGCAGGGTGAATATCATCAGCGGATGCCTGGGCAGCAAAGGTTTCATCAAATCAGTGCTGAAGAGAGCTTGACGCCATCTTCCGGCCAACGGATAGTCTCTACGCTGGATCGGCGTGCTTATCGAATCGTTTATACGGAACGAAATGCGACTAAGCAATACACTGCACCTTATATCATCGTCAATGACGAGCAAGTTGCGCTGATCCAATTCCAAACCCCAGAAGAAACGCCAGGGAGCCAACATTGTATCAATAGCGGCAGATTTGATTTGTGTCCCATTTAACACCAAATTTACCATTGGTTTTGTCAAAAATTGTTCTACAAAGGAGTCGTTCTATGCAACCTAAACAATACCGTATCTTGGCACTCTTTGTGCTGGCAGCCATGCTCTTTGCCGCTTGTGCGCCACAAACTGTTGCGCCGGCCGCCTCAGCACCGGCAGCAGTGGATGGGGACGCTCAAGAAGATTATACGACCCCCCACCCGATTTTGAGTGATGTGAATGTGCGTCGAGCAATTGCGCACTGTATCGACCGCGATGCCTTGATTGCTTCGGTCTATCCCTATGTCGATGATAAAGCCGCTTTGCGCATGGATAGTTTCCTGCCCAAAAGCCACTGGGCCTATAAGGGGCCTTATGAGGATTATGCGTATGATGTTGCCGCCGGCAGTCAACTCTTAGAGGATGCCGGTTGGACCGATGCCGACGGTGATGGTGTCCGTGAAAAAGATGGCAATCCACTGGCCATCAAATTTACCACGACAACCGCGCAATTCCGCCAAACTTGGGCCGCAGTCGCCGAGCAAAACCTGGCTGACTGTGGGATTCAGATCATCCGCCTCCACGTGCCCGCCTCTTGGTGGTTTGGTGATTCCACTGGTCTACAACGACGTGACTTTGAATTGGGTGCGTATGCTTGGGTCGGCCAAGCCAACCCTGCCGGTCGCACGCTTTATGCCTGTAACCAGATCCCTCTGCCCAGCAACAACTGGGAAGGGCAGAATTACATGGGCTGGTGCAACGAAGAGGCCAGCCAAGCGATTGTGCTAGCGAACAATACCCTTGTGCGCGATGAGCGGGCCGCTGCCTATGACATTGTCGAACAAAAGTTTGAAGAAGATATGATCTCGCTGCCCCTCTTCCAGCGTGCCGAGGCCGAAGCTTGGGGTAAAAACTTGGTTAATTTCAAGCCTGACCCGACTGAGTACTCCTCGGCCAATAGCTGGGAGTGGGAATTGGCGGACGGCGGTGATACGATTGTCGCTGGCTTCTCGCAAGAGCCCTCCAGCATGTTTACATTGATCGTTTCTGCCGCTGTGCAAAAGCAGGCTGCACAAATTGGCGTTGGCAATATGTGGACGCAGTACAGCTATGACTATCAGCCGCTCCAGCAAGCTGAACTATCGACCGTTGAAAGTGGTCTGGCGATCAACGATATGATTGATGTCAAAGTTGGTGACATGGTCTACAATGCCGATGGCGAGCCGGAAGCGTTGGCTGAAGGGACGCAGATTATTGTCGATGGCGAAACAATCGCCTATGATGGTACTAGCCCGGTACAACTGCCGCAGTTGACTGTGACCTACAATGTCAAGCCCTTTACCTGGAGTGACGGCACCGCCGGTTCCTCCGATGATATTGCTTTGGCCCACCAGATCGAATGTGACAAAGAATCAGGCGCGACCTCCTTTATCACCTGTGAGGCGATGGCCTCCCAAGAGTATGGTGACATGTCAACCACGGTTACTTACCTGCCCGGCTATCAATCACCAACCTACTTCCTCTTCCCCTATGGCGAACTCTACCCCAGCCATCAGGTGTTGAGCGATGGACGCAATCTGAAGGATGTGCCGGCGGCTGAGTGGCAGACCTTGCCGGAAATCGCCGAGAGCCGCTTGAGCTACGGTCCCTTTGTACTAACCGAATGGGCCAAAGGTTCCCGCATGGTCTTTGAAGCCAATCCCTACTACGAACCGGCGCCAAAGGTCAAACAGGTGATCATTACCTTTATCCAGGATACCAACCAGGCCGTTGCCCAACTGCTGAGCGGTGATGTGGACTATCTCGAACGTGCAACCCTTGGCGGTGGCGCGGAAGTCCAAACCGTTGTCGACGCCGCGGGTGAAGACAAGGTTAACCTGGAGATTATTCCCAGCCCCACTTGGGAACATATCGACTTCAACCTGTACACGAAGTAAGGGAAGGGTAGAACAGTACATCAGTAAATCGGTGGTGCAAGTAAGCATCACCGATTTACCGATGTACTGTTCTACTGATTTACCAACTTACCGACCTACCGCTTTCCTGATTCCTACTCAATCTCAAAACGCCCATGACTGGTTACCTAATTCGTCGCATCTTCCAAATGATTGTTGTCACCGTTTTGGTTGCTATTGCTACCTATTATCTCTTTAGCATCGCGCCGGGTGGTCCACTAACTGGATTGCAACAGCAACAGAATCAGTTGACGCGCGAGGATATTGCCCGCATTCGCGCCCAATTTGAATTGGATCTCTATTGGCCGGTGCGCTTTTCGCGTTGGTTTATCGGTTGGCCCAATGGGCCGATTATGGTCAACGGCCAGGAGTGGCTTGCTAACCTGCCGGTCGGCTGTTATTTGCGCAGCGAACAAGGTAGCGGCTGTGATGATTATGTCTACCTTGCCGAAGTTCCCACTCTCCATCCTGCGATTCGCAGTAGCCGCGGCATTATCCGTGGCGATTTTGGCCTTTCCTCCGTAATTACCCCAGGCCGCCCGGTTGGGGTGCTGATTTGGAGCCGTCTTCCGGCCACACTAGAACTGATGGTGAGTTCATTGATCCTCTCGCTGTTGATTGGGGTGCCGATTGGTATTTACAGCGCGGTGCGTCAATATTCGCGCTTTGATTACTTCTTTACGACAATTGCCTTTATTGGCTCATCGATGCCGGTCTTCTTTTTTGGGCTGCTCTTGATCTTGCTCTTTTCGGTCCTGCCGATCTTTGCGCAGGATACACTGCCATGGATTCCACGCCTTCCTCCTGGCTCGCGCGAAGCAATCCGTCCCTATGTGATCGCAACCTGGCTACCACGCATTGACGCTGGTTCTTTGACCGACCGTCTGTTGCATCTATTGATGCCGGTTGGTGTGCTTACCTTCTTTGGTATGGCGACATGGAGCCGCTTTGTACGTTCCTCGATGTTGGAGGTACTGCGCCAGGATTACGTGCGCACGGCACGCGCCAAAGGGTTAATCGAGCGCATTGTCATCTCGAAACATGCGTTGCGCAACGCACTGATCCCCTTTGTCACCATTCTCGTGCTTCAGATTCCCAACGTCTTTTCCGGTGCAATCATCACCGAAACTGTCTTTTCGTGGAATGGCACCGGTTTCCTCTATTTTGATGCGCTGGGGCGGTCGGATTGGAATGTCGCGTTGGCCTTTATCTTTATAACGGCCGTACTCACGGTGATTGCCACGTTAATTGGTGATGTCCTTTACACGATTGTTGATCCACGGATTCGTTATTCCTAGCAAGGACACTTTATGAGTTCAAGTGCAGCCGCACTTACCTTGAAAGCCAGCAAGGGCGAAAGTCAGGCGACCGTTATTTTTCGTCGCTTTTTGCGTCACCGCCTTGCGGTGATCTCGGTGATCTTTCTCGCCATCGTCTTTGCTGCTTCGCTCCTTGCCCCTTGGATCGCTTCTTTCCCACGCGATGCCATTGATATTTCGGCACCGAGCCGACCCGGTTTGCCGGGGATTGCCGGTAGCGATGGCCGTCTGCATCTGTTGGGTATCGATCACTTGGGGCGCGACCTCTTTACGCGCGTGCTCTATGCGGGGCGGATTTCGCTCTCGATTGCCATCGGCGTGGTGCTCCTTTCCGAATCGTTGGGGGTAGTCATTGGCGCGTTGGCCGGCTTTTATGGGGGCGCTGTTGACGCGATCATTTCGCGCGTGATTGAATTCATGCTTTCCATCCCGCTGTTGCCAATCCTGCTAATTGTTTCGGCGATCATGATCCGTACCGATGCGCAATTGCCCTTACCCGCTTTTGTCATTCGGGGCGTTAGCGCGATTCTGCTCGCTTCTGATCGCGAAGCCAATCAGATCATGGTCTTGATCCTGATTTTGGTGTTCTTTAGTTGGTTGGGCGCGGCTCGCTTGATGCGTGGGATGGCACTTTCGCTGAGTAAGCAGGATTTTGTCGAGGCACTGCGCGCACAGGGCGCCAACGATGCCCGTATCATCTTCCGCCATGTGATTCCCAATGGGCTGGCCCCCATTTTGGTCAACGCCAGCCTCAATTTGGGCGGTGTGATTATCACCGAGGCAGCGCTGAGCTTTTTAGGGCTGGGTGTACAGGATCCGACCCCCACTTGGGGCAATATGTTAAGTATCTCGCAAAGTTATATGTTTCAACATCCCTGGTTACCTCTGGTGCCCGGAATTCCACTGGTGCTAGTTTCGCTCTGTTTCAACTTTATTGGCGATGGATTACGCGATGCGCTCGATCCACGCTTGAAGCGCTAAATCAACATCTTTTTCGTAGGGGCACGGCATGCCGTACCCTATGTGTATCAAGCTAAGAAATCAGGGCCGTAACCAACACGACAACGGCACCCAAAGGGTTCCCGGGAAGCAACTGATTTTCCACAGCGTACCCTGAATTCTAGGAAAGAATGACGTTTGGACCGATAAATTTGTAAAGAAGAGGCGGGTTGACTTACGAAATTAAAAATCCGTTGCTTCCAAAATCCGTGTAGTGTTTCTGAAATGCTTAGCTTGATACCAGTGGGGCACGGCATGCCGTACCCCTACGAAAAAAAATGCTCTCGAAAGCAAACAATAAGGGTACATGCCTTCTATGCAGGATCGCAATGCCGCCCCTTTGCTCGATATCAAAGGGCTGAAAACCTATTTTTACACCGAAGATGGCATCGTCCAAGCGATCAACGGCGTCGACTTTCAGATCCGCCCTGGCGAAATTATGGGGCTGGTGGGCGAATCGGGCAGCGGGAAAAGCGTGACATCGCTTTCCATCATGCGTCTGTTGCCTTCATCCGGGCAGATTGTCGAAGGGGAGATTTTCCTCGATGGCAAAAAGCTCTCTACGTTACCGGAAGATCAGATTGTCAAACTGCGTGGCAACGAAATGTCGATGATCTTTCAGCAACCGGCCAGTTGTCTCAACCCTGTCTTTCGCATTGGTGACCAGATTGCCGAGACGATTAGCGTCCATCAAAAAGTCAGTCGCCAAGAGGCGCAGAAACAGGCGGTGGCGATGTTACAGACGGTTGGCATTCCCGATGCCGCCAAGCGCGCAAGCGCCTTTCCGCATGAGATCTCTGGCGGCCAGGCGCAACGAGTGATGATCGCCATGGCGCTCTCCTGCCTGCCGAAATTACTGATTGCTGACGAGCCGACGACTGCTCTTGATGTAACGATTCAGGCACAGATCCTCGATCTTATGCGCAAACTGCGGGATGAGACGGGCACGGCAATTCTGTTGATTACCCATGATATGGGAATTATTGCTGAGATGTGTGACAGCGTCGCCGTGATGTACGCCGGCCAGATCGTCGAATATGCCGATGTCTATACCGTGTTTGATAACCCGTTGCATCCCTACACCGAAGGGTTGCTGGCGGCTATTCCCGTCTTAGGGGAAGTTACCGATTATTTGGCGGTGATTCCTGGCTCTGTGCCCAATTTGGTTGAGCTACCTCCAGGGTGTAAGTTTGCGGCCCGCTGTCCCTATAGCAAAGATCTCTGTACCGAACGCGAGCCACAACTATTGGTAATAGAAGAAGGGCATAGTGTGCGCTGCTTTATGCGCGATCCTCAAACTGCCGACCTCTGGGCAGGTGTCGAACGCACAGACTGGCGTTTTCAGGGTGAAGAAGTCTTTGTTGAACCAGCAATTTAATTATTGATATAATTTTCTATGATCGCTAATTCTGCTCATCTTGCAACCAAAGAGATTTTGACGGTTCAGAATCTTAAAACATATTTTCCGATCCGCGCCGGCCTCTTGCAGCGTGTCGTTGCCCATGTGAAAGCGGTCGACGATGTCAGTTTTGCCATTCGCGAAGGGGAGACTTTTGGGCTGGTTGGCGAAAGTGGCTGTGGCAAGACCACCGTCTCGCGCACGATTTTGCGTCTGCAAGAGGCAACCGCCGGCTCGGTCTTTTTTGATGGTGAAGATCTCTTTGCCAAACGGGGCAGCGATCTCAAGGCAATGCGGCGCCAAATGCAGATTGTCTTTCAGGATCCCTATTCATCGCTCGACCCGCGCATGCCTGTGGGGGATATCATTGCCGAAGGATTGGCGATCCATGGCATCTCCAATCGGAAAGAACGGCTCACGATTGTGCAAGAGATGCTTGACAAAGTTGGCTTGAACCCCTATCATGCCTACCGCTATCCACATGAATTCTCTGGTGGGCAACGGCAACGAATTGGGATTGCACGAGCGTTGGCATTGCAACCCCGTTTTATCGTCTGTGATGAGCCGGTTTCGGCGCTCGATGTCTCGATCCAATCGCAGATCCTCAATCTGCTAAAGGAACTCCAGCGCGAATATGGCTTTACCTATCTCTTTGTCGCCCACGATCTGAGTGTGGTGGAACATATTAGCAGTCGTGTTGGCGTGATGTATCTGGGCAAAATTGTCGAAACGGCAACGCGCGAAGAGCTCTATCGCAATCCGCTGCATCCCTATACACAGGCCTTACTTTCGGCCATTCCCGTGCCCAACCCTCGCCGCAAAGGCCATCGGATTGTACTCAAAGGTGAAGTACCTTCGCCAGTAAATCCACCGAGCGGTTGCCGCTTTCATACCCGTTGCCCGTTGGCGATTGAGATCTGCAAGCAGGAGATTCCGCTCTATGAAGAAAAGCGCCCTGACCATTGGGCCGCTTGCCATTTAGTCGATCAGAGTGGGGCACAGCCGTTCATCCCACCGACCGAAACCAAGATCGAATTGCCTACTGCGCTGAAGGCACAATAAATTGTAACAATTCACCCCTTCCGGTTGTCTTATCGGCGCAGTTGCCCCTCAGGTCCGGCAATAGGGGAGGAACCGTTGGCTCTCTCCCTGATGTCGGGGAGGTTTGGGGTAGGGTTATTGTTGATTTAATCGAATGATTCAAGATATGTTTAAAGGAGTTTCTATGGACAAGAAGATAGTGAATGGGTTCGCTCTGCTGGCAATCTTTGCCATGCTGCTGGCCGGTTGTACACAACCGATGCCGATGATGCCCAGCGCAGATGCACCGGCTGCCGATGCCAATAGCAGTGATACTACCGGTGGTGATGCCGCCATGACCGGCGATGCTCAACCGGGCGGTGTCTGGACACGCGCCAGCATCTCCGATGCGACGATTCTCAACCCAATCCTGAGCAGTGAGAATTCAAGCAGTGCCGTCAATGCGATGATCTTTCCTGCGTTAATTGGCCAGGATCCCGTGACCGGCGCGCTGGTACCCGATGGCTCGATCTCCAAAGGCTGGACCGTCTCTGATGATGGTTTGGTCTGGACTTTTACCCTGCGCGATGATGTCTTCTGGAGCGATGGCGAGGCGGTGGATGCCGAGGACTTTAAATTCACCTACGATGCCATTGCCAGCGATCTGGTCGAGACGCCACGCAAGGCCAATGTAGAGAAAATCGCCAGTATTGAGATTCCCGACCCACATACCGTGATTGTTACCTTTAACGAGGTCAAGTGCGATGGGTTGGGTGACCTAGGATTGGGCTTGCTGCCCAGTCATCTCTATGCCGACGACTTTACCGATATCATGGAGAATCCGCTGAACGAAGCCCCCGCTGCCAGTGCCGGCCCCTTTGTCTTCCAAAGTTGGACGCGCGATGACAACATCATTGTGACGCGCAACGAACAATATTTTCAGGGTGCGCCCTATATGGATGGGATGATCTTCAAGGTGATCCCCGATCCTGGTGCACAGTTGGCCGCTTTGCAGAGTGGTGAGATCAGCACGATGGGCTTGCAGCCGGCGCAGGTCGCTTCGGTGCAAGATGATCCAAATCTCAACATCTATCACTTCAACGATGATGGCTATGACTACATCGGCCTGAATCTGGCCAATCCAGATAATCCGCAGCCCGGTCGTGATGAAGATGGTAATCTGATTGAGCAGGATCCCCACCCGATTTTGAGTGATCTCAACGTGCGCAAGGCAATTGCCCATAGCCTCGACTACAATGCGATTATTGACCAAGTCTATCTCGGCCAGGGGTATCAGATCGCTTCCAACGTCTTGCCTGCCGTGCCCTGGGCACACGACGACTCGCTCCAACCCTATGCCTACGATCCCGAACTGGCTGCCCAATTGCTCGAAGAAGCGGGTTGGGTCGATAGCGATGGCGATGGCATCCGGGAGAAAGATGGCAATCCACTGAGCCTCAGTCTGTTGACCAATGCCGGCAACCGCACGCGTGAAAATCTGGGCGTGTTGGCACAGGATCAGCTCAAGGCCGTCGGTTTTGATATCCAATTTGAGGCTATTGACTTTGGTACATTGGTCGGTCAACTATTGGGCCAGACCTATGATATGGTGATTATCGGCTGGACGGGCGTCGGTGCCGATCCAAACGATGATGCTTTCTGGAGCACGCAGTATGATACCCCGGACAGCGGCTTCAACTTTGTCAGCTATCACGATGCAGAGATGGACCAACTGCTGGAAGAGGGGTTGAATGTTCCTGGTTGTTCCGAAGAAGAGCGGGCACCGATTTACAAGCAGATCCAACAGAAGATCTATGATGACGTGCCCTATGTCTTTATCTCTGGTGGCGTCGGTAACACGGCCTACTCCAAGGATTGGGCCGGCATCGACCCCGGCGAGTGGAGCTTGTACTGGAATGTCGAGAAGTGGTCGTTAACCCAGTAATATCATAAAGACCATAGACGGGACCATCGGGCCACGGTATACCGTGACCCGATGGTCCCGTCTATATGATTGAACGTGTGCGTTGTTTTTTATCCATCTTTACCCTTTCATCCTATGATCCGTTATATTGCACGCCGTCTGTTGCAGGCGATTCCTACCTTACTAGGCATTAGTGTTTTTAGCTTTATCCTGGTCTATGCCGCGCCTGGCGATCCTATCACTTTTATGACCTTTGACCCCAAAATTGATGCCGCTACACGCGATGTGATGCGCCGTCAACTGGGGTTGGATCAACCGCTGCCACTGCAATACCTCAGTTGGTTTACGGGGATTAACGTGCGCGAAGGTGATCAGGTGGCTGAATTTCAACGGGACAAGACCATCTGCTCTTACTGGACTAGCCTCAATATGACGCTTTGTGACCGGGGGGGTGGGATCATTCGTGGGCAGTTGGGGACAAGTATCCAAACAAAGCAGCCGGTGTGGGATCGATTGGTCGAGCGGATGCCCGCCACGCTTGAACTCGGTCTTGCTAGCCTGGTGCTGGCCCTAGCAGCTGGTATTCCGCTTGGTGTGCTCAGTGCTGTCTACCGCGGCTCGATCTTTGATAATATTACGCGGTTTATGACCGTGATCGGGCAGGCCATTCCCAATTTTTGGCTGGGTATCATATTGATCTATTTCTTTGCTGTCATTTTGGGTATTTTACCCACAGGCGGCCGCCAAACGACTTCGTTGACTGGTGAAAGCAGCTTACTGGATCGGTTGCAACATCTGGTTTTGCCAGCCGCGGTCCTGGCTTCCGGTCAATTGGCTGTCTTTGTCCGTCTCATGCGGACCGAAGTGTTAGAGGTGATCCACACCGATTATATCCGCACGGCGCAGGCTAAAGGGCTAGCTGGCCACACAATCTGGTTTACCCATGCGCTACGCAATGCGCTGATCCCCATGATGACAGTCCTGGGGCCAGCTATTTTTGGCCTGTTGGGGGGCGCGGTTGTCATTGAATCAATTTTTGCCTGGCCAGGGATGGGGCGTCTGACGTTGGCGGCCGCCTTTCAACTTGATTACCCCATGGTGCTTGGGGCGACAATGTTCTTCTCTGTGCTGGTGATTGCCGGTAATCTCTTTTCGGATGTGCTGTATGCGCTGGTCGATCCACGCGTGCGCTTGTCATAGGCTGCTGTCGCGTTAAGTTTGAAGGTAGATACCCATGAGTGTGCAACAGATCTCCGCTCCAACTGGTACTAGCAAGCGTCAAGCGATTGAACCTCTGCTAACGCGCAAACCGCAAAGTTATTGGGGCATGGCGCTGACCAGCATCCGTCATGATCGGTTGACGTTGACCGCCATTGTCATTGTCCTATTTATGGGCCTATCGGCACTCTTTGCACCAATCATTGCGGCTGGCATGGTCGGCGTTGGGCCCAATGATACGAACCCCAACAATGCGTTTGCCCCGCCTTACGTCCTACCCTACATCAAATGGCAATTGGGTATTGAGCCAACTGAAGCGGCCCTCATGTTGGGCAAATCAGGGGGAACCCCCAATTGGCTGGGCACCGATCAGTTGGGGCGTGATCAATTTGTTCGCTTGCTCTATGGTGGGCGCGTCAGCCTTGGCATTGCTTTTACCGCCGCGTTTCTCTCGCTCTTTTTGGGTATTGTTGTTGGGGGGATTGCTGGCTATTTTGGTGGGTGGGTAGATGATCTGGTGATGTGGTTTATCAACACGGTGGATTCGATCCCAACGATCTATCTGCTGATCATTGTCTCGGCAATCTTTAAGCCCAACCCCGGCACCTTGATTCTCTTTCTTGGTCTGCTGGGCTGGTTTGGCACGGCGCGCTTTATGCGGGGAAATGTCTTTAAGGTGCGCCAGCTAGATTATACGCTCTCGGCACGCTCGATTGGCGCACCCGACTGGCGGATTCTTCTGCAACATATTCTCCCCAATACCATTCCAGTAATTATTGTCATCACGGCAATCGGAATCGGTTCGCTGATTCTGGTTGAGTCGGTCTTAAGCTTTCTGGGCTTGGGGGTGCAACAACCGACTGCTACTTGGGGTAGCATGTTGAGCCACACGCAAGAGTATTTTTTCCTCGTCGACCCGGCAACTGGCCATAATCGCGCCCTGCATCTGATGCTTTCCCCTGGTATCCTCATTTGGATTGCCGTGCTCTGCTTCTATCTCATCGGTGACGGCTTGCGTGATGCGCTTGATCCAACTTTGAAAGATAAGAAATAATAGAGTTTAGTAGAGAATTTGTCAACCAAGACAATTCGGTGTAGGCTTTCTCTATTCATCTGAGGGAGCCTGAGCTAGTGACGCGCATCAAAGCAATTCAACTATTTACGTTATTGTTGTTAATTGCCGTGGCAACAACGGTAATCGTCTATCGATGGCAGCGGTCGACATCGGGAATTGCATCGACGATGGATGCAATCGCCTCAACTGATCGCATTAATAACGAGCAAACTCACTCCTCGGCCTCCCCAGCACAACAAGCTGGTGCTCACTTTGTCGAAGCCGTCTCGGTAGATGCCGATAATTTTAACCCCATCTATACCACCAACCCCACCAGTTTAACGGTTATCCGTAAAATCTACCCATCATTGGTTGGGCAAGATCCCTTTACCGGTGCCAACAATGGATCCGCTCTCGCCGAAACTTGGCACTTTAGCGATGATGGAGAGACGATAACCTTTACCTTACACAAGGATCTCCAATGGAGCGATGGCCAGCCCATCACTGCCGAAGATCTGCGCTTCACCTATGCATTGATCCGAGATCCGGTTGTCTCCAGCCCCTACCAACAAAACTTTGCCAATGTCGAAAACCTTGAGGTGATCGATGATCAGACGCTGCAAGTGCATCTGCGCACCCCTGACTGCACAATTTTTCAGACATTTCGCCAACCGATTCTGCCTGCCCATCTCTATCAAGATGACCCCTCACAATTTTTGAAAACGGATCCCAGCCAGCAACCAACGGTCGGTGCTGGCCCTTTTCTCTATGGCGACCGCAGTGAAGGCCGAATCAGCTTGACGCGTAATCCTCTTTACCGCTTCGATGCCCCCCTGGTAGAGGGCTTTGAGTTTCGTGTGATTGCCGATGTGGCGCAACAATTGGCGGCGTTGGCGGAGGGCACCGTCGACCTCGTCTATCTATCGGCTGAACAACTGGCGGGTGTGCAAGCCGGACCAGCGCTTGAACTCTATACGGCACCGCTTGACAGTCTGACCTTTGTCGCACTGAATCTGGCGAACCCGAATCATCCCCAACCTGGTCGTGCGGATGATGGCAGCTTGTTGCCGCAAGAGCCCCATCCTATCTTGGGGACACTGGCCGTGCGACAGGCCTTTGCGGCAGGGCTCGATTATCGTGCGTTGTTGGCGAATGGGTTTAGCAATCAGGCTGTGCGCACAGCTGGCTATCTATTGCCGACAATTACCTGGGCCTACAATGATGATCTATCGCCTTCTGCCTACGATCCCACTCGTGCCAGGGATCTTCTTCAGAATGCCGGATGGGTCGATCAAGATGGTGATGGCGTGCGCGAGCGCGACGGAATTGCACTGCGCTTGACCCTGCTGACCAACGAGGATAGCGCGGTGCGGGTTCGTTTGGCTAAATTAATTCAAGTGCAATGGCAGGCAATCGGCGTTGACCTACAACTAGAGACCGTCCCATTTGAGACGTTGACCCAGTCCCTTCTTGCCCAACGCTATGATCTCGTCTTGGTTGGATGGGACACATTGGGGGCGGAGCCGGCCAACAGCGATTTCTGGCTTTCGCGCCAAGATCTGCCACTTGATACCTCTGTGGAAGAGAGCAGCGGTGGTGCCAATTTTGTGAGCTATCAGAATGTCGCCGTCGATCAATGGCTTGATGAGGCACGTACTGCGCCGAACTGTGACGGTGGGTATCGGGCACTGCGCTATCGTCGGGTTCAAGAGCGCATTCATGAAGATATTCCCTATATTATTCTGGGCGTACCCCTGCAAGGGTGGGCATACCGTGCAGTGTGGCAGGGCATCTTGCCACAACCTTGGCAATTCGATCAGAACATCCAGCGCTGGCGGCGCAAACCGTAAACCATCACGCCTCAGTTCTGGATACCTTGGGTAAAGAACATTTCACAGAGTGTTACAATGTCATCGGGACTTGCCATCCATCGCCAATCGAGCACCGTATCCATTTCCGTATCGACTACACCGGGCACGGTACGGACCCAACTCATCACATAGCCGGTAAGCGCGGCAATGTTTTTACCCAGCAGCAACATCATCAGATCGGCATCTTCGCTGTGGTAGCAGTTGAGTAGCCAGACGCGCCGCACATCGGGATGGGCTGGCAGATCGAGCAGCCCCTGAAAACATTGGCGGTCCATCCCCGGCTGGACATCGATCATCACGCTCGTCGCAATCGTTTGGCTATTGGGCCCGACCTCCATCTCGAGGTCAAGAAGTGCATCAATATCGACGCGTCCGCCAAAGCTGAGGATTGTGCGCGTCTCGCGTACATATTCGACACTGCGTACAACATCCAACATAAAATCGTTGTACTCATCCAAGTTATTGGTGAGGCAGACAAAACGCAAGTCAGCCCGATGACGGAGCCAGTTGACCCAAAGCGGCGAGACAGCGGCGGATTGATAGCGTTCCAAATTACTCAGCAACTGTTCGCGTGCAATCTCATCCTTGCCGCTCATGATGTCGGCATCAACCATTGTAAGCACCGGTCGGTAGATACTGTTGTGTAACGTTTTTTCTCTTCCCGTCGTTTTTTGTTTCATGGGATTCCCTTTCACGTGGATGGATGATTGCTTGAGTAGTACGACCTTGCACGAGGCTGCTGCATCGCCCAGCGCTGCTGCATCGCCCAGTGTACTGTTTTGCTTAAGTATAATATGGATTGGGGTGCAGAGCGAAGTATGCTGCCAACCAATAGCAACAACGCCAAATTGGGCCTAAATCAAGGACCATCGTACCTATCCAAAATGGCTCTGTCGGATCTTCGGGGGTTGACCTACGCCTGCGGCTCGTTTCTTGTCAACTCCCTGAATTCCGGAAGAACCTCCAAAATTTGGTTTGAAAGTACGTGGCCGGCAACACACGGATGCAACCCATGGATGGGCCGCAGTCCGTATGCAAATGCTATCTTCGAACGCGACGGGCTGCCAGTGCCGTGCTGCTTAGGATTAGCACACCGCCAACCCATTGGACGGTTGTCATGCGTTCATTCAAAAAGAGCACCGATAGCACGATGATCAAGAGGGTTTGCAGCGGCCAGAGGAGGGCGATCTGACCGCTGCCAATGCGGGCAATGGCACCAAAGAGCGCCAAGCGTGCAAACCAAGTGCTCGCCACGGCCAGGACGAGAATAATAGTCCAGCCCGTTGGCCCTGGATTGCGCCAGACAGCCCCTTGTAGCCACCACCAGCAGATGATGACGACTGTCATCACGCTGGTGAGGTAAAAGGCAACGGTGTGTGTGCTATAGCTGCTGAGCCACCACTGAATAAAGACCAGTTGGGTGCCATAGAGCAAGAGCGAGCAGAGCAACAGCAACAAACCCAACGGAGCCACACGCCCACCTGGCCCCACCAGCAGATAGATCCCACAAATCGCCAGCCCCAAACGCATCAATTGCCGTTTGGTCAACCGTTCACCACCCAATGTCAACAATAAGAGCACCACCAGCGGTTGGGTGGATTTAATCATCGCGGACATTGAGGCATCAACGTAGGCGAGCGCGCTAAAGAAACAGCAGATCTCCAGCCCGGCCACCAAGCCGATGCCCACGATGCGCCAGAAACCACGCCGCTCAATGCGGAACTGTTGTGGTTGCGTCAGCGCCAAGGTCAGCCCCATCAAGGTGACTGCAATTGACAGCCGCAGTAGCAACAACAGAATCGGATCCATGCCAGCGACGATCACGCCGCGCGATAAGGGCGTGACAATGCTGCTGGCCAGCGTTGACGCCAACGCCAGCACCCAACCGTACCAGGCCGCATTTTGCCAACGTTGGGTGCGTGTCAACGGTTTGGGCGCTTCCAGGGAAGTGGTCATCTACACGGTCTCAAAGACAATATCCTGTGCACCTTGCCAGAGCACCAGGTGCCCCAAATCGGCAAAGTGCTCTTGCCCTTCTGTTATGGTCAGAAAATGATTGCCCGCCAACTGCCCCATTTTGCTGGCAAAACAGGCGCTGCCATAGGGGAAGAGAATCTCAGTTTCGCTATAGCCGCCGGGGTAGAAAAGGATATCGCCACGCGACGGGTGGCTGGTATGGTTCTCAAACCCGACATCGAGTTGAAAATCACCCAACGGGATCCAGGCCGCTTCGCCGCTCCAGCGCGCGTGAATAATCTTGTTACGGAAGGGTAAAATTTTCAGGAAGGCGGCGCAGGTTAATGGGGCCACCTGCTCTTCGATGCTGGCGATAAAGCGATAAGGACCAGCGGTAATACGCAAATAGTTCATACTATACTCCAAGGCTGAATTCGGATTGAGGTCAAAACTCAAAACCATGAAGTAATGACTCAGCCCTTCCAGTTGTCACGCTGTAAGCGTCTCCAAAGTCGGCCACTTGAAGACGCTTACAGCGTGACAAGCCACTCAATGAGGCAACGGCGGAGTCATTACCATGAGGATAACCAGTTGTGCAGGTTTCCCCTACCTTGTAAACAAATTGCGGCGGACATAATCGCCGTCATCCGACGCCAGATAGGCAAGTAAGCGCGCCACGCCGATGGGATCGCCCAAGCCCGCGGCTTCGATCATATCTTCGGCATCGCGCCCGTCGCGCTCGGCCTGCGTGATGATCACTCCCCGCTTCATTTCGGTGTTGAGGCTGCCGGGGCAGACCACGTTGACCCGAATCCCACGGCTGGCGAGGTGGCTCGCCAGTACCATGCCCATCCCGTTGACCGCGCCCTTGCTCGTGCCATAGGCGATCGACGAACTGCCGCCGATCACGCCCGCACCGGAGGCGATCAGGATCATCACCCCTTTCTTCGCCTGCGCGAGGAGCGGTGTGGCGTATTTCGTGCAGAGAAAAGTCCCTTTGACGTTGATATCCATCACCCGTTCAAAGACTTCCAGGGGAAACTCTTCCGGCTGGAGATATTGACCCTGGAGGATTCCGGCAGCGTTGATCAGAACATCGAGTCCGCCATGGCTTTCGGCCACGTTGGCAAAGAGCGCTTCCACCTGCTCGGCGGATCGCACATCAATCTGGTGAAAAACAGCATCGCCCCCGTTGGCACGGATGGTGGCGGCTAGATCTTCCCCATTGCTCTTGATATCGGCAATGACGACGCGGGCCCCCCGCTCAGCACAGAGTTGCGCCGACGCACCGCCAATGCCCTGGGCACCGCCAGTGATCAGAATAATTTTTCCGCGAATATCTGCAATTGGTTCACTCATGAGTCTCTCGTTTCGTGCTCTCCGTTGGTTGGTTTATCAGCCGTGACGTTATTCTAACAACCCACATTATATCAACCGACAGCGTACAGCGCTAACGACTTTTTTGAGAACTACTGCTACCCAAAAGAATAATCCCAAACTTGCGCCGCAAGTTTGGGATTATCATTGTAATAACGATTCGCTAAACCTAAACGTAACTACTAAGCCACCCCCTCCCAACCTCCCCAGTCTGGGGGAGGAGCCGTGACTGTTCCCTCCCCAGACTAGGGAGGGGTTAGTAGTTACACCTAAACAAAGAATAGGTCAACTATTGAGACATGGAAAGCAGCACGACTTCGGTCTCTTCGGGCAGGCTGCTTTTGCTGACTTTGAAGGTCTCCTGCGGTTCAGGGATACCGGCACCAAACTCTTTTAAAAACTTATCGACCGGATCCAGCCCTTCTGCGATGCTCGCATGCAATCCAGGATGCTGATAGTGCATGGGGATCACAATTTTGGGTTCAAAGACGCTGACGACTTCCACGGCGTGGGTGGCATCGAGTGTGGAACCGCCGCCAACCGGTACAAAGAGAATGTCAACATCGCCCAACTTCATATCATCGACCGCCGATTGCGAGAGCACTTCACCCAAGTCGCCAAGATGGCCCACAATCAGACCGCCAAAGTCAAAGAAGAAGATCACATTGCGCTCGGTGGCATTGGGCGAGTTCTTGCGGTGATAGGTAGTGGCACCGGTAATAAAGATGTTGCGTGTCTCATATTCCCCCGGTCCACTGATAATTTTGGGTTCACCCAACACCCGCTCACCCGCATTGTGGCCAGCCTGATCGTGGCTAATCGTTACAATATCGGCGCGTACTTTGGGGAGCGTCAGCCCAATGGCCTTATCATATGGGTCACAAAGAATCGTGGTGCCCCCTTCACGGATACGCAAACAAGAGAGGCCATACCAATTGATATCCATGATCACTTCCTAATTGCTGAAACGTAAATATGTGAAACGTGATGCGTATTGCGTCTACTGTAACCAAATCAGTGCACGCTGCTTGGAACGACTATTTGTGCGAACGTTCGCACGCAGGTTCGGTCGTACACCCATATCCCAGTAACCGTTCACGCAAAACGCATCACGTGCGACGGAACATTTGTTTCGATACTATACCCCACTGCATTCTTTCTGACAAATTGCTGATGATTTGTCGCTTGTGGTTGCATTCCACCTCTGCTGGTGATATACTGGCTCCGTTAAGATTTTGGACAAGTTGAGCAACTATTTTGGCCGCTCAACGTATTTGTTTTGACCCGATTCGTAAATCATTCATTGATGAATCGGTCTATAAATTGCGGTACACAGCGTTCACATCGCTGCCCCCGAAGCTTTTTCGCATATAGAACAAGGAGTTTGCCATGCAACGAGATGAAGTCCGCCAGACTGTAAGCACGCAGTTCTTTCAATCACTTGCCGAGACAGGTACGCAAATTACCGCCTTGCCACAAGACCAACTCCAGGCCATTGTCAACGCGATGGCCGACTCGGTCTTTGCTGCCATTGCTGCTGTAGAAGATGAACATCTTGCGCCGGCTGGCCGTGCCGCGGCCATGCCCATGTACAATAGTGAGGAACCAATGGAAGAAGCTGAAGAAAAAGAGATCTGGCGTGGTCGGCCCTATTTGACCGTCGGCACCGTTTATGAATTGACGACGCAACGCGTTCGTGTCATTCGTGGAATCCTTGGTAACCGCATGGAAGAGGTGGAGTTGGTGCGTGTGCGCGATACCAAATTCAAACAACATTTGGGCGAACGCATGCTCGATGTTGGTGATATTACGATTATCAGCACCGATCCAACGACACCAGAGTTGGTCTTAAACAACGTCAAAAATCCGGTGGAAGTACGCGAACTTATCCGCAAAGCGGTGATCGAAGAAAAGAACCGCCGTGGTCTCCGCTATCGCGAAGAGATGTAATCAACCAACGAAATCACAAGGACCCATCATGTCGGCAAATGCGTTTGACCTGGAAGCTATCATCGCCGTTGTAGAGCAAGCCGGCCAATTGGTCGAACGCATGCGCCGTGATGGTCTGGCGAATATCCAACGAAAATCTAGTACGATTGATCTTGTCACCGAAGCGGATCTGGCCAGCGAGGCATTGTTGCGAGAAGCATTACACCGCCTTTATCCAGCGGTTGGTTTCTGGGGCGAAGAGAGCAATCAACGGCCCGATACCGACTACTTCTGGCTTGTCGATCCGGTTGATGGCACCACCAATTTTGCCAATGGCTTCCCCTTTTATGCGGTCAACGTGGCGCTTTGCCAACAGGAACATGCGATCCTTGGCATTACCTTGCATGTACCCACAGGGATCCTTTACTGGGCCAAACAAGGTGCCGGTGCATTTCAACGCAATCCCGATGGCAGCGAAACTCGCCTGACTGTCAGCCAAAGTACCGAACTGCGGCGTGCCGTGGTCTGCACCGGCTTTCCCTATCACCGAGGCGAATCCTCTGATAATAACCGCAACGAAATCAGCCATTTTATCCCCCTTGCCCAAAGCACCCGCTGTATAGGTTCGGCGGCACTCGAATTGGCCTATGTGGCAACCGGCGCGTTTGGTGCCTATTGGGAAGGCTGGCTTGGCCCTTGGGATGCTGCCGCCGGTGTGCTCCTCGTGCGTGAGGCGGGTGGCCAGGTGACCGACTATAGCGGCAGGGATTGGGTTATCCCTGGTGGTATGGGGCTGCTTGCCGACAATGGCCAACCAGACCTCCACGACGCCATGCTCACCGGCATTCGCAGCGCTCGTGCCGCTTTAACAGAGCGCAAATTGCCCGTCTAATCCCAATGGCTACGCTATCGATCATGAATTGTATGCCCCAGCAACAGGGTTAAAACCCTGCCCTAAAACCGAGAAGCCGCCTCAGCGGCTGAAAACAGTTTCCCAGCCGCTGAGGCGGCTTCTCGATGTTAGCAAGGGGTTTTTAACCCCATTGCGTAAGGTAAACCAACCATATCATCTTGTCAGGAATTCCTGGCCTATCTTCTTGCCGTTGATCCTTTGAATCCCACGAGGTACGCATGAGTGCACTCTCTTCCGCTGAACGCCGGGCCACGCGCCGCCAACGGCGTACCCATTCCCCCTTTGCCCAAATCCCTTTCCGCACCATTCAAAATCATTTCCCTCCTTTAGAGGTAGTCACGCCGGAGCAAGTCGATCAACTTCACGAAGCGTCGATGCAGATCCTGGAGAATACGGGGATTGTCTTTATGGATGCCGAGGCGCTCGACTTGTGGGAGAAAGCGGGGGCTAGAGTTGATCACAGCAGGCAGAATGTGTGGATCGACCGCGGGCTGCTCCTCGAATTGGTCGCCAACGCGCCGGCACAGTTCAACTGGCGCGCACGCAACCCCGAGCGCGACCGCATCATCGGCGGCAACTATGTAAATTTTGTGCCTCACGGCGGTGTGATCTTTGCCCAGGATATGGAAAACGGTCGCCGTCCCGGTACACTGGAAGATTACTATAACTTCCAGAAGATTGCGCAGAGTAGCCCGGTGATGCACTTTACGGGGGATCAACTCGTCGTGCCGCATGATGTACGGGTCAGCTACCGCCATCTGCGCCGTTCCTATGGTGCGTTAACCCTAAGTGATAAATGTTACATGGAAGCGCCCCACGGTCGCATCATCGGCGGCGACGCCGTGCAGATGGCCAACATTGTCTTTGGCACCGATGTGAGCAAATTACCGGACCCCGTACTCGGCGGCATTATCAACTCGAGCAGCCCGTTGCGCTACGACGACCGCATGTTGGGGGGCATGGTCGCCTTTGGCCGGGCAGGGCAGGTGCTGGTCATCACCCCCTTTGTGCTGGCCGGCGCGATGAGCCCGATTACCATCGCCGCCGCGGTCGCGCAACAGAATGCCGAAGCGCTGGCGGGCATTGCCTTTGTGCAACTGTTGCGTCCCGGCTCACCAATACTCTACGGCGGTTTTACCTCCAATATTGACATGAAGAGCGGCGCGCCCGCCTTTGGAACACCGGAAGGGGCGTGGGCGATGGCAATTGGTGCGCAACTGGCCCGGCGCTATAACTTGCCTTACCGTGGCAGTGGCAGTCTCAACACTTCCAAAGTGCCCGATGCCCAAGCCGCCTACGAAACAATGTGGACGCTCTGGCCCGCGGTCCTGGCGCACACCAACTTTATTATGCACGCCGTTGGCTGGCTCGACGGTGGCCTGACTGTCTCCTACGAAAAAATCATCATCGACACCGAAAGTCTGGCCATGTTCCAAACCTTTCTTGGTGGGCTAGAGATCAATACCGAGACGCTGGCCCTCGACATGATCCACGAAGTGCCGCCCGGCGGCCATCACTTTGGCACCGCGCACACCCAAGCGCGCTTCGCCACCGAATTTCACCCCACCTTCCTGGCCGATCGCCAAAATCTGGAGAGTTGGCAAGAACATGGATCGCTCGACGCCGAACAACGTGCCAACCGCATTTGGAAACAGGTGCTGGAGGAGTACGAAGCACCCCCCATTGATGCTGCGATTGAGCAGGAGTTGCGCGAGTTTGTTGAACGGCGCGAACGCGAGTTGGTGGGCGTCGAACTTTATAGCTAGGCTAGCAATTATGCAACTAAGATTGACTGCTCACGCACGAGCACGTATGCAGCAACGCAAAGTTTCAGAAAGAGTAAAACCGTGCTGTTGACAGTCCAATCCATCGACCAAGACCCGCAAGCTTTTCTACAAGCGGTCGGCGAACTCTTTACTAGGTTCAATCAGCAAGATTCCGGCAATATCTCTTACGGTGTCACTGTCACCGATGCCGACGGCAACGACCAGCGTTACTTTGTCAAAACCGCTGGTGATCCCACGAACCCCACTCCCTACCTTGACCATGCCGGGCGCGTTGCCCTGCTACACAATGCCGTGCGGCTGAACCAAAGCTGTGACCATCCTGCCCTCTGCCGGCTTTACAATGTGATCGAATCACCCGTCGGCCCGCTGTTGATCTATGAATGGATCGACGGCGAGTTGATCGGCGTACATAGCGCACAGCGGGCTGATCCGTCCGCCGCGTATCAGCGCTTTCGTGCGTTGCCCACGCCCGAAATTGCAACGGCGCTCGACCAACTGTATGATCTACACCGCCAACTCGCCACGACCGGCTGGGTGGCCTGTGATCTCTACGACGGCTGCTTGCTCTACAACTTTGCCACACATACGGTACGAGTGATGGATCTGGATACCTATCACCAAGGGGCCTTCACCAACACGATGGGGCGCATGTTTGGCTCGTCGCGCTTCATGGCCCCGGAAGAGTTTACACTGGGAGCCACCATTGATCAACAGACCACCCTCTTTACGTTGGGGCGCATGGCCGCGGTCTTTCTGGGCGATGGCACCTTGGCCCCAGAATCATTTCGCGGCCCGGCGACGCTTCATGCTGTTGTGGCTCGTGCCTGTGCTGCTGATCGTCGGTTGCGCTTTGCCACCGTTGCCGCCTTTGTCGACGCCTGGGCCGCGGCCCGTAACGACTAACCCATCGCATCAACTGAAAGCGAACCCAATGTCCACACTAACGATGCTCACCGTCAGCGATTACGTCAAACTCCCCGCCGTTCCAGCCACCACGCGCTATCTCTATGGCGACGACACCGAACAGTTCGCCGATCTTTACTTGCCCACTGCGCCACCAACTGACTCTGCCGGCTACCCCGTCCTCATCCTGATCCACGGCGGCTGCTGGGGTGCTCAATATGGGTTGGCGCAACTGGGCTTATTCAGTCAGCGCTTTGCCGAGTTGGGCATCGCTGTCTGGAGCCTAGAATATCGGCGCATTGGGAATGGCGGTGGCTGGCCGGAGACCTTCCTGGATGTTGCGGCCGGGGCTGATCTTCTGCGAACAATTGCCAAGGAGCATTTACTAAATCTCGACCGAGTGGTCGCCGTGGGCCATTCTGCCGGAGGCCACCTCGCGCTCTGGCTGGCTGCGCGCCACAAACTGGAGCCAGAGTCGCCAATCTATACACCCGATCCGCTGCCGCTGGCTGGCGTTGTTTCTTTGGCCGGCATCCCTGATCTGGTTGACGCCGATGCCAGGGATATCTGTCGCGGCGCGGTGCCGCAACTACTGGGCGGCTCGCCGGTGGATTTCCCTGAACGCTATCGCGATGGCTCGCCGAGTGCGTTTCTACCGTTGGGGGTGCCACAACATCTGATCATCGGCACCCTTGATCAGGCGGTGTCGCTTGTGCACAACGAACTTTATGTAGAAGCGGCGCGGCGGCAAGGGGACGAGGTGCAATTGAGCGTGCTGCCGGATGTCGGCCACTTTGAAATTGTGACGCCTGGGAGCGCAGTCTGGCCGCTGATACAAGCGGCGATTGTTGGATTGGCAAAGGAGTAGCGGACAGTTTAGCAACCATGTTGGTGTGTAGTTTCACGGCGAATCGTGTATAATTATGGCACGTTACTACGTTTTTATAAGGAGCTAGCACGATGCAGGTGATACTGGAACGAATAAACTTGCCAGAAAAAGGGCACGTCGAATTTGGTATACACCGCTCTTTTGAGATCCTTATCAGTAGTGAAGAAGCTCGAATCAAAGTAAAGCGCTGGCTATGGTCAGAAATAAGTATGTTACTAGGGGTGGGAACACCTTCTTTGATTATCGATGAGCAGGTTGTTTGGCGTATTCCTGTAATTTTCAATGCACCAGGACACGGACAAGTTGGCACCGTGGGTACAATTGATGTGACAGTACAGTCAGGTGAATTGCTGCAATTGGTAGCTCAACGTGTACAGATTGAAACATGCGCAAACGCACTGGCAAGTGGTCTTGCCGATTTCCAGCCTTATGCACTCGTTCCTGCTGAATCAATTACAACGGATATTTCTCCAGCCCCCCAGCTGAATGTGGCTCAAGGGTAAGTGATGGATCAGCAATTCCCTCGGCTCATTCTTCCAGTTGCACATCTGACACAACGGCGCATTGGTGACTGTCTAGTTGCCTGTGCCGGAATGCTTCTCAGTTACCACAGAAAATCATTTGACTATCATCGAGTGGCGCGGCAGTTGAATACACAGGATTTTGGCACCGTGTTCTCCCATATGCGTAACCTCAAAGTTAAGGACGCCACCGTTTCGATAGTACATGGCGATCTGGATCATTTATACAAGTGTCTTCAACAAAACCAACCACCGGCGGTTGCAGTGAATACAGCAGAATTACCGCACTGGTATAACCGCCCCGGTGATGTCGAGGAAGTGGGCCATGCTGTTGTGGTTGTTGGCATGGATTCAGAAATGATCTATGTCAACGATCCCGCATTTATTAACGCCCCGCTACGTGTGCCGCTTGGCGAATTTCAGTTGTCGCGCATTGACTTTGATGAGATATACGCAGTTTTGATCTAGTTTATCGAAACTACAGATGCTTTAAAAACGAGCGAAGAATCCGCCCCCAAAATCGGTTGTGGCCCAGCCGGAACAGAGATTTTTCGGATAAAACCAAAGAGAAAACCACATGACCAATAAAACCCGTCTAATCATCATCGGTGCCGGCATCGTCGGCGCGGCGGCTGCCTACCATCTGGCACAACTTGGCTGGCGCGACGTGCTGGTGCTCGATAAAGGCGATCTGCTCAACAACGACGGCTCGACCTCGCATGCTCCCGGTGGGGTCGTTGCGCTGAGCCACTCCAAATTGATGACCCAATTTGCCCAGCATGGGGCCAAGCTTTACAGCAGTCTCGATCCCTTTGAACCGCAGCTTGGCCAGACCATGTTTCCCTACGGCCCCAACCGTAACACCTATAATGTGGTTGGCGGTCTCGACGTAGCCATCGGCGAAGAGAAGTGGCTCGATCTCGTGCGGTTGGAGGGCAAAGCCAAAGCGTTTGGCGTGGAGGCGTATCTGCTTTCGCCAGCGGAGACGCAGGAGAAGTTGCCCCTCCTCGATACGAAGACGATCCGCGGAAGTATCTACGTACCCAGCAGCGCGCTGGCCAGTGGTGCCTATCTGGCAAATGCCCTTTTGCGCGATGGCGCCAAGGATGGGGCCGTGCGTGCGATTGGCCATACGGCCGTTACTGATATCGAAGTGAAGGATGGGCGCGTCGTCGCTGTGCGGACGGCGAATCCGGAACTGCCACGCATTGAGTGTGAAGCGGTGCTACTCTGCACCAACATTTGGGGACCGCTCTTGGGGGAGAAGCTGGGGATTCCTGTGCCGATTATGCCCTGTGAACACCAGTATGCCTTTACCGAGCCCCTACCTGAACTGGCGCAATTTGACCCAGCCAAGCGCACCGATGAAGTGATCTGGCCCACGGCCCGCATTCAAGACATCGTCGCCTATTTCCGTCAGCACTGGAATACCTTTGGCATCGGCAACTACTGGCACAAGTCGCGCTTGGTATCGCCACACAAACTTGGCAAGACAGCCGTCAGTCCCTACACACCAGCCGATCTCGCCCAATGTTGGGAACGTGCACAGGAGATCTTTCCAGCCTTTCAGGGCAAGCAGATCACCCGGGCTTTCAATGGTATCTTTGCCTTTCCGGTTGATGGCTATCCGCTCTTGGGTGAAGCGCAGGAGATCAAGGGGTTGTGGACCGCGCTCGGCTCGTGGTTAACCCACGCCGGTGGCGTTGGTAAGGCGATTGCCGAATTGATGACGCACGGCGAAAGCGAGTGGGATCTGCGTCAGGTGAACTTACACCGCTTTCACGATTTCCAAAGCACACCGACCTATCTGCTGCAAGTCAGCGATAAAAATTACCGCGAAGTCTGGGATCCCGGGCACCCGCGGCAGCCTCTTTCGGAGCCGCGCAACGTGCGTATGTCGCCCTTTGCCCCTCGGCTTGACGCACTGGATACGGTTTACACAACCTTTGCCGGCCTGGAATTGGCCAACTGGAGCGAAGCCAATGCCCATCTGCTGGAGCAGTACGATGGGCAGATCCCCGCACGCGAAGGCTTTGCCGCGGCCTACTGGTCACGCATTCAAGGGGCCGAACATTTGGCGACGCGTGAAAACGTGGCGCTCTTCGATCTGACGGGTTTGTCGATCATTGAAGTCAAAGGCCGCGATGCCGTGGGCTTTGTCAACTACCTTTGCAGCAATCAGATGGACAAGCCGGTTGGCAGTGTCGTCTATACCTGTTGGCTCAGCCACAGTGGCGGCATCCGCCGCGATCTGGCGGTGGCACGCTTGGCCGCCGATCAATTCTGGATGTTTGTCGGTGAAGGGACGCGCATGATGGATCTGGCGTGGGTGCGGCAGATCGCCGAGGACTATCAGGGCGGCCAGGCTGCCGTGGCGGTCAATGACCTTTCGGATAGCTACACCGCACTCGGCTTGTGGGGGCCCAATGCGCGCAAGGTGCTGGAAAACGCAACCTACAGCGACGTTGGCGACACTGCTTTTCCCTATTTCAGCTGCCAATGGATCGATGTGGGGTATGCCCGGGTGTTGGCGCTGCGCCTCTCCTATGCCGGTGAACTGGGCTGGGAGTTCCATATTCCCAACGATGCTGCGTTGCCGATGTGGGATACGCTGTGGCATGCTGGACAGGAATTGGGATTGGTGGCGGCAGGACAGGGGGCTTTTGATTCGCTGCGGCTGGAAAAGGGCTACCGGCTGTGGGGTACTGACATCTACACAGAGTATAACCCTTATCAGGCGGGGCTGAGTTGGACGGTGCGCCTCAAGAAGGGTGACTTTGTCGGCCGCGATGCCTGCCTCAAGCTCAAAGAAAAACCGTTGAAGAAGAAGCTTGTCTGTCTCGTCTCCGATGCGCCAGACGCGATGGCCTTTGGGTATGAACCGATCTTTGCCAAGGGCCGTTGTGTCGGGCATGTCACGAGTGCAAACTATGGGTACAGTATCGGCAAGTTTATTGTGTATGGCTATCTGCCAGTCGAATGTACAAACGTGGGCACAGCACTAGAGGTTGAGTATTTGGGGAAACGTTGGCCGGCTATCGTCAACGAAGAACCGCTGTGGGACTCAGCAATGCAGCGCATGAAAGGATAGGAAGCGATGCGAGAACGGGGTGGTTGGATTGGTGGCGTTATTCTCATTCTGGTGGGCGCAGCTTTTTTATTGCGTAACTTTGGGCTCTTTGATTGGCCGCTTTTTGATAATTGGTGGGCTCTCTTTATTCTGATCCCAGCGATTGCTAGCCTGGGCAATGCCTGGCGCAGCTACCAGGCACAAGGACGTTTAGGTGGCGAAGTGATTGGCTCATTGATTGGAGGTCTGGTGCTGCTCTGTGTTGCGCTGGTCTTTCTATTGAATTTGGATTGGGGGGCGATCTGGCCAATCTTCTTGATTTTGGGAGGGTTGAGCATTTTGCTGCGCGGTATGTTTAGCCGCAATTAGATCAACAAACTGACTGGAACATAGCAACAGATAAACGCAGATAAACATGGGGGAAAAGCAAACCATTTATGTTCATCTGTGGCAAAAATTTAATCGCTCGTTGTGCTATTGTAGCATGTGCATCTGTTCTGCTCTTTTCGTCAGGAGAGTAACACGACTTGTTTGGCGTGTAGATCATGCGATCCCCTGGTATATTGCCGCTCTAAAAACGAGCCCATGTCTTCTGTCGGCATGGGCTTGGCAAAATAAAAACCCTGACCATAGGTACAGCCCAACGCGTTGAGCGTTGAAAGTTGTGATGCAGTTTCAATTCCTTCCGCTGTGACGGCAAGCCCCAGTGCTTGCGTGAGTGCGATGATGGCACGCACAATCGTGAGATTCTCCGAGCGATGTTCTAGCTCCATCACAAAGGATCGGTCGATCTTCAGGCCATTGAGGGGGAAGCGTCGCAAGTAGGCGAGAGAGGAATAGCCCGTTCCGAAGTCGTCAAGTGCAACGCTCGCTCCTAATGATTGCAATTGGCGCATGACGGCGGCGGCAAGATCGGTATTTTGCATTGCCATGGTCTCAATGATTTCGAGATGCAACTGTTCCGCAGGAAAAGCGGTTTGGTGGATGATCTCGGTGGCTTGTGTTACAAAGGCTGGATGTTGAAATTGACGTGGTGATAGGTTGATACTGAGATAGAGTGTCTGTTGGCAAGCTAGCGTAAGTTGCCACTGGCTTACCTGTCGACAGGCCTCCAAGAAGACAAAATCCCCAATATCCGCCATGAGACCACTCGTTTCGGCCACCCCAAGAAAATGGTCAGGGGTAAGGAGCCCCTTTTCCGGGTGTTGCCAGCGTACCAGCGCCTCTAGCCCAACAATGCGCTTGCTTAACAGGTGAAAGATTGGCTGATAGTAGACGCGAAATTGTTGTTGGCGCACTGCTTGGCGCAGTTCAGATTCTAGAGAAAGATAGGTACGGGCTTTAACATTCATGTCATTGTCAAAGAACTCATAACAAGCCTTCCCACGACATTTAGCTGCATACATGGCGGCATCCGCATTGCGCAACAACTCGCTTGCTGTCCTGTTGGTATCACTGGCAAACGCGACGCCAATACTGGTGGTGGCAACTACCTCGCAATCGTCGACCATCATCGGCTCTTTTAATGCAGCTTGGATCATATGGATCAATTGAACAACCTCACTGATGTTGGTCACCTGTTCGATCAGAACCGCAAATTCATCGCCTCCAAGCCGCGCAAGTAATGCCGCCCCATTGATCGACTGCTGTAAGCGGAGCGTCACCGCCAGTAACATCCGGTCACCGGCTTCATGACCACTACTCTCATTGATCACCTTAAAGCCATCAAGATCCAAAAAGAGTACAACAATATCTTTTTTCTCCGCCTGTGGTTGTTTGAGCAGGAGATCAAGTCTCTCGAGGAAGAACTTGCGATTTGGTAGATCGGTTAAGGTATCGTGATTTGTTTGAAACGTAAGTCGCTTTTCTAAGACGATACGGCGTGCAATTTCGCGCTTTAGCGCACTAGAGCGTTTCCAGTAGAAGAGGCCAAAGCTTATCGCCAACGCCACAGGGATGATGATAAGCTCATCCACTTGCCACTGTTCGTAGCGGGATGCCCAATGAAAAAAGCGCTCAGCTAGCTGAAAATTGATAGAGAGATTCAGCAAGAGTAAGCTGCTGATCAAACTAATGAGAAACGTGTGTACGCTTGATTGGAGGAAAGGTTTGGGGGTCGATCTGTACACAACAGGCTGCCTTTGGTTAGTTGATGAATACGCTCTACCGAGCAGCGCCACAAACGATTATTCTTTATTTGAGCAAGAATTTCAGTATGTGCGACTGCGAAGTATTGAACTGACAGAACGCTTGTCGTCTCGTTATCTCTAACCTTACGACAGATTTGCATCAAAAGCAACCTTACGAGATTACAAAATATTTACAGTTTGCGCACTATGGCAAGAGTTACGCAGATCTTGACTTTGATTGGCAGAAAAATATGCTACTCAATCAGCGTTCTGCATAACTCCTAAGGATACAAGTGGCAGTTATGTTGCTAGAAAAGATCGACCACTATATCAATGTACGCTAGGGTGCAACCGCAATCTCAAGTGCATCCCACAGCGTTCGGGCACCGATGACTTCGATGCCCTTTGGTATGGCATCGTCCGGTTTCCCTTTCAATGCGCTGCGCGGGACAAGCGCGCGCGTGAAGCCTAATTTCGCCGCTTCGTTCAAACGCCTTGGCAACTGGCTGACGCTGCGTAACTCACCACTCAGCCCAACTTCCCCAATGATCGCCAAATCGGCGGCAACCGGTTTGTTGCGATAGCTGCTGGCAATCGCCGCCGCAACCGCCAAATCGACGGCCGGCTCGTCAATATGCATACCACCGACAATATTCACAAAAATATCCTGATCGCTCAAGTTTAGACCAACGCGCTTGGTCAACACCGCGCTCAGAAGCAAGAGTCGCGTCATATCGACCCCATTTGCCGTGCGTCGTGGCTGGCTAAAGGAGGTGTGGCTGCTCAATGCCTGGACTTCCACCAGCAAGGGACGTGTCCCTTCGAGCGAGACGGCAATTGCGCTGCCGGAGGCGTTGGGTAAGCGCTCGGCCAAGAACATCTCCGATGGGTTGCGTACCTCCACCATGCCGCCTTCACCCATCTCAAAGATGCCAACTTCATTGGTGCTGCCAAAGCGATTTTTGATCGAGCGAATCAAACGGTAGGCGTGAAAGCGCTCTCCCTCCAACTGTAGCACCACATCGACCATGTGCTCCAGTACCTTTGGCCCGGCGATCGAGCCTTCTTTGGTCACATGGCCAACCAGGAAGATCGGAATATTATGTTGCTTGCCAATGCGCAGTAAGGTAGCGGCAGAGTCACGCACCTGGCTCACCGTCCCCGCCGCGCTAGTGCTGGTGCCACTGTAGATCGCCTGCACCGAATCGACAATCACGAGCGCCGGTTTCATCTGTTCGATCTGCTCGACGATGCCTTCAACCTCAATCTCGGCCAACACAAAGAGTTTTTTCTCATGGATACCCAAGCGCGCCGCGCGCCGACCCACCTGATGTGCACTCTCTTCGGCACTGACATAGAGCACCGGGCCAACCGTGCTCGCAATCTCCGCGGCCATTTGGATCAATATCGTGCTCTTGCCAATACCCGGTTCGCCACCCACCAAGACACAGCTGCCTGGTACAATGCCGCCACCAAGGACACGGTTGAGTTCCTCAATCTTCAGCGGAAAGCGCAGCATATTCTCTTTGGGAATATCCGGCAACGAAACAGGATGAACGGGCGTACCCCCACCTAAAGCTGTCGTTCCCCGTGTCTTTTCCGGCGCGCGCACAACAAATTCTTGGAGTGTATTCCACTCGCCACAGTCGGGACATTTGCCCATCCACTTGGATTGGCTGCCGCCGCACTCGGAGCAGACGTATTGGATCTTTGGTTTGGCCATGATGCTTCCTTGGGAATAACAGAACGTTTGTGCGGGTATTATACGAGATATGAAGGGTGTGTGGCAAGTTGAGGCGGAAACGGCTATTCGAACATTAGGATCACTCTTCTGGCGGATGGCGATTGATTCGTACCCACTCCGACCGTACTGCAACTGACAACGAGCGATTCATCTTCAGCGCAACAACCGTCGCCCGTCCCGTTGCAGTTATCCTGAGAATATGCGTTCCGTGCGCATCCCAAATAAAATGTGCTAGCCACTGTTGTAGCCGTGGATGAAATAGTGGTACATTTTCACCACTTTCTGAATCAAACGCTAGGAGACGATTTAACTTTGAACCGTTACATCCTGGACAAGCCAGGCAAAGGTTATCCAGTTCATCACTGCCGCCTTTGGATTGCGGAACTATGTGATCGATATGAAAGCGCTGACCTGTTAACCATTCTGATGAACGACAATATTCGCAACAACCATTGGCGCGTTCCTGTACTGATCTGGCTATATGTTTAGTGATCTTCGCCATTGTTCACTGCTTCAGTTTTTTCTGGTAAATTGTAGCCCCGTTGGGCGAGGATGACCATGGCACGGGCACGGCGTAGAAGTGCGCGATCATATTCGTCAAGCAACTCTTGTAATTCAGCCTCTTCTGACGTAGTCAACGAACGCTGATCAGAGATATCTGTCAGTTGTTGTAGTCGAATTTGTTGCGCCGCTGATAGCGATGACTCGGTTGAGGCCCAAAGCTGGTCATCCTTGAAGAGTGCCACAGCCGCTAGTTCCGATTCTAGCTCCGCAGGTAATACCATTTCAGGCGGTAATACGGCGTTGACAGATGTGACCAAGATATCCTCTACTGAGCGATGAGTTTGTCTTGCAATATTCTGAAGCCGTGTAAAGAATCCTTCCGGTACTTGGACTGTTCTAGTGAGTGGTTGTACGGTCATTTTCTATTTATCTTTCTTTAGCGGCCAAGATCAAAGCTTTTGGCGAAATTGAACACAGGTGCCAGTATAGCTAACGGAAACAGGCTCGTCAATTACATAACATTTTTCTTATCCCCGCCACACCGGACTCGCATAGCGCATCTCCAGCGGATCGCGGCGCGGTGTTGGATCGAGCCGCATCTGATAGATGCTCTCCCACAGCGCGTCGCTGAGTAGCACCAATTGGCGCTCTGCCGGCGAAAGATAAGTTAGCTCCTCCTGGTAACGGCGCATTGCATCAATATCACCCAACCCCAGCCCGTGGAGCGAACGCAGGAAAAGAATCGTAAAGGGATCACCTGTCGGTAGGAGCGTCAGATTGAATTCGTCGAGCAACGTACGCGTCAATTCGCTGGTGGCATCGCCTGACGCTGCAACAAACTCCACTGTCATGCCATAGATCGCCAGCCGGTCGGAGACATCATAGTTGCCGGTCGGTTTGGCCCGATGCCAGACGTGCTCAATATAGCGGCGCACCGGCGAGCCTTCCCGTTTTTCTTGTGGCGTCACCGGTAACATGCCCAACTCTAACATCCGTAGACGGCGGTTGAACTCGTCCTCTTCCATGACGCCGCGCCAGAGCAGGTGCTCGATACTAAATTCGCTGGTTAGTTTGCGAATCAGCGCACGGCGGATGGTGTCAGTTTCGTCCAGGTTCACCGGCGCAACCGAGTGACGAACTGTCATCCGTATAAACTGTGCGATGGTACGCGCCTGCGATTGCCCCTCAATAGGGCTGTTGTTGCTCAAAATCCGGCGCATTTCATTCTGCCACTTGGCGGTCCCCCAAATTCGGCCTAGCCGCTCTTCGCTGCGTTGGCCTTGTGTATCCTGCTGGCTGCGCAAGTAAGTAAGACAGCGCTCCCAAAGTTCTTCATTGAGATGCGGCTGATAGATTGCCTGCAAGGGAATGCCAGGGGGTGGTACTGTTGGAAGCGCCGTCAGCGCACTTAATCCAACGAGTTCACTGGATGCTTCGGCCAACATACGATTCCAATGGGCCAGTAACTCGCCCAGGCGATCGTAGGCGCGTACAAAGCCATCGCTCACTGCGTTGCGCAATTGAGCCGTCAAGGTACGTTGCGCCAATGCGACCCGTTCTCTGCGCAGTTTGCGAATACGATCTTGGTTGATGCGATAAGTGATAAGACCCATCAGAAGAATGCCTATGGCAAAGCCGGCTAGCGAATAGGTGTCCTGCGTTGCCCAATTGCGCCCGGCAAAGAAGAGATAGGTCAGTGCTAGAATTGCCACAAGCGCAAGCGCTGTCCCTGCGCGTAAAAGGATCCCGCTGAAGGTCGGTGCTGTTGCAACAGCCTGTAGATAGGTCAACTCCCAGTTGCGTTGGGCCAACATCCGTTGCACACTGGCTAGATGGCGCGCTCCCGGCGTGGCTGCCGAATGCACCTTCTGGCGCAACCGGTCGATATCATGCAGCCAACGTTGGCTTTGAGCCTGTGCTTGGGTCAATCCAGTGGGAGACGCTGCTAAAATCGTTAGCAATTGCTTCTGCATTTGTGAGACTGTTGTCGGCAACAGCCGATCATCGACATCATATAAGAACCAGGCACGTCCCGCTTCAATCGCGCGAATCCCCCAAGCTTCATCGAGAAAATCACGACCTACCGCCAATTCTAAATACTGTTCTAGATCAGCGAGATGGCCCTGTAGTGCATCGTTCCAGCGTTCAGGGCGTACACGGCGCAACTGTTGGGCTGTCGGATCGGGCAAGACAAAGGCGGACGCAACGGCCAATTCGTCGATTTTGGTTGGGGTTGAATTTTCGAGCAGGTCGGTGAGATGGCTTGCCAGTTGCGTAAGGACAAGCGCTTGTGATAGCCCTTCGGTTACAAACGCTTGCGCTTCGGCATTCCCGTCCTCCCGTCCTGGTTGTGTCATTTCAAAGGCGTCGGCATCGGTGTCATTGCTGTTCCGTAACACCCACTCCCGTACAAGTCGGCTCTCTTCTTGGCGATTGACGGCTTGTAGGACCTGCGCCAACGGTACATAGTCCCCTGCCGCGCCAAAGAGACTATAGGGGCGACCTTGCCCGGCGTACATACCAACGCCCATCTGTTCTTGCATGTAGAGATTGCCCCCGGCTACAATCAACGCTTCCAGCGCATTGGCCGTCGTCACTGCCAACTCGTGGCTGTCCTGCGCCAATCCTTGGTTGCTCTTCTCGCGGTCGATCAGATAGATTGTGTCAAAGAGATGATTTCCTACCAGATCGCGCATCTCTGGTGCACTGTTGGCAATCAACTGCTGCAAGGTGCCAAAGGCGGCCGGCTCCTGCTTGTGATATTGCAGATCGCTGAGAAATTCAAGCTCCGCCAGCGCACTAAACGCGGCGGCATCTTCAACCGGACGCGTAAGGTCAGTGGCATAGCTGCCGGTGGCGAACATTGCTACCACCTGGGAAACGTGGCGCTGACCAATGCGACTCATTAACTGTGCCAACAGTGGCCAGATCAACGCCGAAGTCAACGGTTCGTAGAGCGGCGCAATCACATAGAGGGTGGTCTGTACAAAGGGATCATCGTCGACGAGATCGTCCTGGCGGATCGGGTCGAGTAGATTAGTTTCAATGAGGCGTGCGATCGGTTCGGCGTGCAGTAAAGCCGTGCGAAAGAGATCGGCCCGCGTGGCGCGTCGTGTGCTGCTGCCGGCCGTGGGCGCAATACCATTGGCGGGGGCGTAAAAGCCACGGCCAGCCACCGAGAGTGGCGTGAGCATCGGCTCAGTGATGCGCAAAAGTGCCTGGGCGCGCCGTTCGGCTGCGGTCAGCAAGCCTGCCTCTTCCGCGCCGGCTGCGCGTTCCAGATCACGGTCGAGCCGGCTCAGGATCTTCTCGATATAAAAGGGGGAGAGTGGCTGGTCAAGTTTGGGCTGGCGAATGGTAAATTGCGCGTGTCCACCGGCCGTGAGGAGCGGGTCGGCAAGAATGGCCCCAAAGCTAGTCAATTTACCCAGATTCGCATTGCTATCACCCAGTGCTGCCCGCTGCTCCTGGGCGGCCTGCAATCGGGGTAAGAGATGAAACATTACCTGCAAGCCCCAGCCACCAAAGCAGAGGATGGCGGCGCGCGTATGGGGATAAGAGAGGATCATAGCCACTTACTCTTCTTACACAACGCGCCGCTCCGTCGGATCAACTCGTGGAATCGTCACCGGATGGCGCACCGGCGGTTCGTCCTCTGGGGTAATCTCCGGTAAGTTGACCCAATCGGGGTTGAGGTGAAATTCCTCGCGCACATTGAAATCAAAGCGATTTTCATACTGGGCGCGATACTCTTCAATGCGCTCTAACAAGGTGACTGGCAGCCCATGCACGATCCAAACTGCGTCCATGCGGGTGCTGTCACCGGTGGGCACCCATTTGATATCCTCTTGCCCAACGGTAGCAGCGCGTAGGTTGGCATCTTCTTGCCGGCTAATGGGCACTGCGGCCAGGCGGATGTGTTCCAGGTTGGATTCGTGAAAGCTGTAGCGGTCGGCGTCCCAGCGAATATAGGGGTTGAGCCGCTCCAGCCACTGATGAATGCGGTTGTCGGGGCGCTGGCGAATGCGCGCCTTCTCTTCGGTATGCTGCACCGTGATAATGTGGTTGATATCGACCGTCTCATGGACCCGTTTGATCAGCGCTGCGTTATCGACAACGCCAGCGTAGAGTTGACCATAGATCTGGTCGGGCGAAATGGCATTGAGCCCCTGCAAGAGTTGATTGCAGAGCGGGCCGACGCTATTGCGCCAATCGGCGGCGGTGACGCAGCCGGCGGCGCTGCGCACAAAATGGGGCAAATAATCGCGCCCAACCGCGCCAGTCTCCAACTCGTAATAGGTGCTAGTGCTCGGATAACCATCGGGCAGGCGCGGGTCGATGCGGTCGGCCATCCGCCCCGCTTCCTGGTTCGCCTTGGCGAGCGCAATCGTACAGGCGTTGAGTTGGCTGCGCAACGCCTCGCGCAGACGGCCAGCCTGTTTACCCAATTGGTTGATCAGCGCTTGCTCCACCGCATCGCGCTTTTGATTGAGGCGCGAGCGCGCTTTGCGCGTGGCCATGTCGCGAGCCCGTTCACGCGCGCGACGTGGGTTGAGCGCCAGTAGAAACAGTTCACCGACGCTGCTGGCCACTTGCTGGGCCTGCTCACCAAAATCACCCTGTTGCGCCAGGATGCGTCGCCACTGGTGGCGCATCTCTTCGGTAACTGGGTGGCCATCGACCAGGAAGAGCCGCTGGCGGGGCAGCGAATCAGGCATACCCATACCGCCACCGGGCGGGCCGATGAGATCGCAAAGTGCCAGTGCGCCTCGAATCCCCGTGTCGAGCAGCGCTTGGCGTGTGGTCTGGATTACCGGCTCCCAAAAAGCTGGCCAGATCCCACGTAGCTCTTCCATCTCATCGCGATGTTTGTCGAGCTTGTCATTTTCAAGCGCGGCATAGCGCTGCATGAGCTGTTGCTGCAAGCCTTGCCAGAGGTTCATAATACGCTGCTGATCGCCTTCGGGTAAGGGAGAGCGCGGGTCGGCCAGGGTTGGGCCGGCGGCAAAGCGGCGGATCAGATCGCTGACAAAGGCGCGTTGCCAAAAATCGACGAGAGATTCGTGGGGTGCCACCAAGGCGGAGGTGGCAAAGCTGCTATAGACCAGAAAATTACGCCGCTTGGCTGGCTTGCTGCTGTGACCATTCACGCTATTGGTGGCACCGTTACCGTTGTGTGGGTGATGCTTTTCCACGGCTTCGCCAGCGGCGGCTTCCATGTCAAACATGCGTTCGCGCACCACGTTCACTTCCAAGCCCAAAATTTCGCTGCTGAGGTGGCTGATCGCCGTCGTCTGGATCAGATGCGCAGCCATCTGTTCGGCGTCTGACTTGCGCGCCAGGCTGTGACCATTGCGATTGGTACGCCCGACCAGAAAGATAAAATCAAAGGGCGCATAGGGGGTGTCGGGCAATTCGCGCTGTTCGCTGGGGTAGAGCACGCTGAATTTCTGCGTCTCTTGGAAGTAGTTTAACTCTTTGAGCGCGGCATAGGCATTAGCACGAATGCGGCGGCGTTGTAGATCGCTCGTTAACTCGCCTTCGAGCACATCGGGCAAGAAGAAGATGCCGACGACGCGCGCATTGTTGCGAACCTGGGCACGGATGCGGTGGGCCACATCCATAAACATACCAGAGCCGGTGCCACCGCAGAGGCTGCTGACGACGTAGATCAACTGTAAATTCCCGATGACGGGGAAGCCGCGGTTCTGGGCCACTTCCATGTCGCGGATCTTGTCGAGATTGGCCAGCTTTGTTTCCAGTAACTGTTTAAAGGTGACATAATTACGAAAGAAGCAGAGCCGCCCAATCGGACGCAACTGCTTCGCACCATTGTGAATATAGCCGAGCGGGATCGTCGGGTAATCCCACCAGCGGGCGATCTCTGGATGTTGATCGAGGTTGGCGATTAAGCGCGTGGCGTCAAATTTACCCATGTAGGCAAACTCGTCGGCAAAGAGCGGCTCCTGATCCAGGCGGTTGACTAGCGGCTCAGTATCGAGCGCCAGCAGTTGGATCATGCCCGGTAGATTTTCTTGCGCACGCGCACTGCCGGGGGGCTGGTTGCCATTCCAGACATGGCGAAAGCGCCGTTTGACCGCACGGACGGTATTCGTCCCCATGCCACCAACCCCCACGACCATGGTGGGATAGATGGTTGGTTTTTCAAAATTTAGTGCATTATGTCGATCCATGAATGGTTAGGTGCCTTTATACGCAAGCGAGTAAAACGAATAATGTTTTACTGCGATATAGTCTCAGTTTGCTGCTCTTGCTTACCAACTCGATTTCCAAGGGTCTTCGTCGCCGGCTGCGGGTGAGCCAGATGAGGCCGAGGCTGTGTCGCCATAGCCGCCTGAATAGGAGGCGGGGTCGCTGCTGTCGCCGGCGCCCCAAGCGCCACTGCCATTGTTGGACCAATCCCCACCACGCCAATTTCCGGTGGCGGTGGCTGGGTCGCCAAAATCGTTTGACAACCCACCGCTCGTCTCTGGTGCTTCGGTGAGCGTACCGGCGTTCGAGGAGAAGGTGCTGGCCACGGCCGCATCTTCGAGATCATCTTCATCGATATCGCGCCCACGGAAACGCGCCAGCCCAATCAAGAGCAAGAAAAAGGTGAGTGGGCCGGTACAAATCAACAAGGGCATGCTGTAGACCGGCATCAGATAGGGCAGTAGATAGCGCTGCGCCAACCCTGGGCTCACAAAAGAGAGACCGATCGTTTGCGGCTCGTCTTGTAGCCCAACGACACCAATTTGTATCTCGCCATTGTAAAACGTTCCGCGCAATGGGTCAAAGACGATGGGTTGACGGGCAATAAAGGTAACGGGTACTTCAAAGATGCCAGCGTCGGTGGTTGGTCCAACCACCTCTACCGGTGGCATCTCGAACTGCGTCTTGCTCAGCTGCACCTCTTCCTCTTGGTTTTTGCCCTCGGCGTGTACATCTTCCATCTGCAAAACGAAGGGTGTCTTGCCATCATAGCGTACGAGAAGCGTAGCCTGGATCTGGGTGCCGGCGTCCTGGAAGGTGCCCAAGTTGAGCGCCGTGCTGATGACCGACCATTCGACATTGTTGACGCGCATTTGCCAGGCGACTTGGCTGGGGTAAATGTCGTAGTCATCGGTTGGCCCATGCAAAAGCAATGTGCCGGAGCAGAGGCCCGGCTGCACCGGGTCACGGCTTGCCAGTTGGAGGGGCAATAGCGCACGCGCATTCTCCTGCAACTGCAATGTGCCGGCCACGATGTTGAGATTGGGGCAACTGCTTTCAGCCAGCGTGATCTGAAAATCAAAAGGACGCCCTTCAAAGAGCAGGGGCAACATTTGCTCTTCGCCCAAACGAAAATTAGGCGAGGTGTCAAAGAGCACTTCGCCAAAGTTGAGCTGATCCGTATCAAGCCGCGCTGCCGGCCGCGGCACAAAATAGGAGACCGCCAGCGTTGAAAATGGCCGAATATCGACATCCATCGGGCGACCATTCGGGCTATTGACCGCCAAGCTGATTTCCCCTTCATAGGTGCCGGGGCGTAAGGTATCCAGACCTTCGACCAACATGGCAGTATTCAGCGCGCCTTCTTCGGGAACATCGGCTGTAAACGTGAGCTTAGCGCCGACTGCTTCCTCATCGCTCTCCAGCCGTCGCAGGGTCAACGTGGCGACAAGGTTGCCAATCGCTTCCGTGGTGCCGGCGCTCAACTCCAGCGGCCAGCCGGCTGCCGGCATCTGCGCCAGGTCAAAGGCTGGTTCGAGCCCGCGCACATAGACCGCAGGTTTCAGCCCCAAATTGACCTGCGCCCAATCCGAGAAGCGCAACCCCTCTTGCTGTGCCTGCAGAAGATAGGTAACCTTGTAGGATCGGCCATCACCCGGTGTAAAGCCCTCATCGATACAGATGCGCTCCAGGCAATTCATGGCCGCTTGGTAGACCAATTTGCCGCCACCTTGCGCGTCTTTCGATTCATCGGTGATGAGTACGTTGCCGGTGACATTTTGCAGTGGCGTATTGCCACCAAAGGTGACTTGTAAGCGCGCATGGCCATCCTCCAACAGGCCGCTACTTTTTTCGCTGGGGGATAGCACTTGGAGTTGCGGCAGATCGCTGCGGGCTTCCAGATCAAAGGTACGAATTAGTTGTAACGGCGTCTCGTCATTGCCCACTTGCAAGCGAATGCTCTCGGGGGTGTCGGTGAGCAGTAATATCTTGAGGTCACTGCCCCCAAAGGCGGGCAGCGGTGTTTTGCCATTGTAGAGTAGGGGTTCGCCGGCACCAGGACCGCTGCTGCGGGCTAGTAGGAGCAATGGTTTGCCCGCGGGATAGTAGCGGACCGAGGCCGGGCTGCTGGCAACACTAGGTGGCGGATTGATCAGTTGAGGGTAGCTATCGGTCTGGATCACCGCAAAGCCGCTGAAATCGCTTGTCTCAATGCGCCAATCGCCCCCTTCGGCCAATGCTTCGCCTTCAATCATATTGACATCAATGTGTGATTCGTTCAGACTGGGCTGGACGGTAACGACATTATCACTTTTTTGTACGCTGTGCAGACCCCCACTGGGGGTAACAATCGTAATTCGGCGCACGCCATGTTGGGCGCGTGTCGTGAATTCTAGCGCACCATCGGCGCTGCGCCCGGTCAGGATTGAGCGGTCGGATTTCATTGAAGCGAAGATTTCGCTGAAGATACGCACGAGGTCCTGTGCATTTTTGGCCTCGCGTACGCCGCTTTCGGCAAAGCGATCGCGTAGAAATTCACCGGCACAGCCGGCGGTTGGGTTGCAAAGGACAACGGGAAAGACGAAGACCCCGGCGTTGCGCAACGTTTCGATTTCCCCATTGATGCGCTCGCGTTGGTCACCGGCCCCCAATTGCTGACTTGGCTCGCCATCAGTTAGGAGCAGCACATATTGGCTGCGACCGGGTTGGCGCGCATTTTGTAGCAGGTCGATGGCGCTTTGCAGCCCCAAGTCAATACGCGTATAGCCGCGGCGGAAGTAATCATCGGGCGGTTGGAGCGCTTCGGTGAGGCGGCGGCGATTTTCACCGGCACCGACAGGTTGGAGGGTGCCCGCGGCACCCACCCCTTCCGCCTGATTGTCAAAACGCAGGACGGCGATACGATCGGCTTCGTCAGCCAATTGCATCAATAGGCGCGCTGCGCTATAACGCAACGCATCGGGATCGCTTGGCGGGTTGTCGCTGCCCCAACCACAAGGGGGCGTAATGGGCGGCCGATCGGGCTGCCAGGGCCAACAGGTGGCCATGCTGCCTGAGTCATCAAGCAGCACAATGACATCGATTGGCTGTGTGACATCGCCAATCTCGTCGCTTTGGCCTTGGGGGCTACCGAGCGTTATAACTGCGGGTTCGGCATAAAGAGGCGTTGCCTGCAAAAAACTCAATATTGACCAGCCCAAGAATACCCATACCAGGAGCAAAAGGCTTGGCCTAAGCATCGTCAATCGGCTACTTTGTTCGGTTTGAAAACGCAAAGGTCTTCTCGCTACTAACAGATAATGCTTCGTCTTTTCAAAGGAACAACCGGGTAAAAATCGACATCTCATTGAATAGAAAAAGGCACATATACAATAATTGCTGAACTATAGAACAATACCATTAAACGTGGCTTCTGTAAAAAATGTTCCGGCTTACTTCTTTAACGCCGGGAGCACACGGGTGCCCAGTAAATGAAGGCCACTCTCGGCGGTGAGGCCGTGGGGGGTGCCAAATTCTACGCGCGTGGCACCAGCATCAAAGAGCGATGCAGCGTGGGCTGCGACTTCGTCCGGTGTGCCGGCAAAGGCAAAGCGTTGGAGGAGATCATCGGAGATGAGGCGGGCGGCACCGGCAAAGTCATAGTGATCCGCCGCCTGTTGCAGGCGCTTCAGTAACTCAGGATCGAGATCGACGGTGGGATCGAGTTTGGCAACGACTGGCAGGTAGAGTGCAACTTCGCGTTTGACATGGGCACGGGCGGCGTCGCCATCCTCGTCGACCACGCAAACGGCACCTATGCAAATGCCAACGTCGCGTGGCGTACCGGCGGCGTTGGTGGCGGTCACCCCCTCCCGACCTCCCTCGCGCGCAGGGGAGGAGTAGGCGTCCCCCTCGTTGTGGTCGGGGGGAGTTGGGGGTGGGATTTGAGCAGGAGAATTTCCTGCTCTATTGATAGATTCATCAATGATCCCTTGGAAATGGGGAATGACTGCCGGGTTGGCGCTGCCGCCGATTTTGATCTCGCTGATTTCATTGATGCAGGCACGGATGGTGGATGCGCCCCAGGTGCCAAGTAGAAAAGGGATCTCTGCGCGTAATATCGACCAGCGTAACGTGTCGCCGCCGGCCAATGGATAAAATTCCCCAGCAAGGGGCTCCTTCGATTGACGCAAAAGATGGCGCACACAACGCAATGCTTCGCGTAAACCAGTCACGACGCGTTTGGGCTCGACGCCGATAAAGTCAAGCCAGCCACCGCGTGCCAAGCCAAGATAGGCGCGTCCACAGGATACTTCGTCGATCAGAGCGATGTTGCCGGCAATGTTGATCGGGTGGCAGGTGAAGGGGTTAACTGCGGCCACACCAATGGTGACGCTGTTGGTTGCGCGAGCAATCTCTAGCAAGGGGAGCCAGGCCGGTTGATAGAGCATATCATTATAAACAGTGATGCCGTCAAAGCCGTACTGCTCGACAGCAGCCGCCAATGGCCCATAGACGGCAAGGGGTTTGTCGGTTTGAAGTGCAATGGATACACGGGGATGGTTGATAGGTGGATTGTTGATAGGTGGATTGTTCATAGCTTGTTCTCTTCTAGCGCTAAAAGTTCTCTTGTTGGAAATTGCAATAACTGTCAGTCATTTGTCGAGGGTTTCTATGAGTGCTGTAAACAGACTAACGCGATTTATTTGGTTTTACTTACAAAAATGACCATTTTGATTATGCTGACAGCTTTCTGTCAGAAAAGTTGAGTAACCAAAATGCTATAGTCGTAATGCAGAGAGAGTAATTATATAGTATAAAAGTAAAGTGCCGTAGGGGGAATTGTAGATGAAAGCGAATCGTCGATGGATTTCGATCATTTTTGTGATCGCCATTCTGTTGGAATTTATACCTGGGTCCCAAATCCATGAACCGTTAGAAGAACAGTTGATTAATGTTATCTTACAGAAGAGTGAGCAGGGTAAAGATGTTAAGAGATTGATTCAAAGATTGGGTGGCAGTGTAACAAAAGAATTGTCGATCATTAATGCGATTAGTGCACAAGTACCGGCATCTGCCTTGGCTCAGCTAACAGCTAGCCCGTTGGTCCGTCTCCTCTCCATCGATAGGCCAGTGCAAAGCGCCGGGGTCTTGATGGGAAAGGGTGATAAAAAAGGGGGTGCAGGGAGCATCCCATCGGCGAATACATATTTAGATACACTCAATGTTCGCCCGGTTTGGGCCATGGGGCTTCGTGGTCAAGGCATTGGGGTTGCTGTCATTGACAGTGGAATTTCGCCGGACAATGATTTTGCTTCGCTCAAAGTGGCTGCAAAATTTAACGCTGGTGCTACCACGACGAACGATATGTTTGGTCACGGCACCCATGTTGCCGGGATTCTCGCCGGTAACGGCAACGATTCGGGCGGCGTGTATAGTGGCGTTGCACCGGGGGTCGACTTGATTAACCTCAAAATCGGTGATGATCAGGGATTGGCAAACGAATCTGATATTGTGGCTGCCATGCAGTGGGTGTTGGAAAACAAGACGAAGTATAATATTCGCGTGGTGAATTTATCGGTCAATTCGACGGTTCAACAATCCTATCATCTCAGCCCCCTGGACGCCGCCGCCGAGATTCTCTGGTTCAACGGTATTATCGTCGTGACCGCGACTGGGAACAAGGATAGCTCCAATGGCTTTAACCCCATCTTAGCCGCGCCGGCTAACGATCCCTTTGTGATTACCGTTGGCGCGAGCAACGAGAAGGGGGACAGCAGTCGCAAGAATGATAGTATTGCCTCGTTCACGGCTTATGATGAAAGCGCAGATGGCTATCTTAAACCTGATCTGATGGCCCCTGGCGTGGACATTGTCAGTGTTCTCTCCATCAATTCGCTTTGGCGTACCCAACATGCGGACCGTGTAACTGCGGATGGTCAATATTTCCGACTTAGTGGCGCGTCGATGGCAACGCCAATGGTCACCGGTGCCGTGGCCCTGCTGCTACAGGCCGAACCAAAGTTGACCCCGGATCAGGTGAAGTATCGTCTATTGCAAAGTGCCGGTAAAGTAGGCAAAGGCAAATATCTGGATGTTTACGCTATGATCACGCAGAAGACGACAGGATCGGCAAATATGGAGATCCCGGCCAGCCAACTACTCTGGAGCGGTTTTGAGCCGGTGCAGTGGCAGAGCGTCAATTGGAATGGCGTGAATTGGAATGCGGTAAACTGGAACGCAGTCAATTGGAACGCCGTGAACTGGAATGCGGTGAATTGGAATGCCGTGAATTGGGATGACTAGGACACAACGGCGTAAATGGCGTAAATAGAGTGTTGCCCAACTCGGTGGGTCACAGCACTGCCGACTGTGTAACGGTACTGTTTTGTAAATAAATTCTGACAGGTAGCGCCGGTTGAGCAGCAAAGCCGGCGCTATCCTTTTGTCAACTCTCTGCAATCCTGAAGAACGCACGATTGTGCATAAATTGGAGAGCCAGGCATAGTTGAGCTGGTAGGCTCATCTCTGGCCGCGTGTGGTTGCCTTTGCACGCAAGTGGCAGAAGCCGGGTTACGCCAGAAATACCAAAAGCTTGAAAGAGGATCGGGTATGGCACAGAAATATGTGGTCGTGACGGGAGCATCAAAGGGCATTGGCCACGCGACGGCGTTGCAACTGGGGCAGCGGGGCTTTCATGTCTTTGCTGGTGTCCGTTGCGTTGAGGATGGGAAAGCACTTGTCGCCCAAGGTGGCCCTGCGATCAGCCCGTTGCAGATGGATGTGACGGATCAGCCGCAGATTGTCGCTGCCGCTGCGTTGGTGCGCGCACGCGTGGGAGAAGATGGCTTGGCTGGCTTGGTGAACAATGCGGGAGTTGCAGTGGCGGCACCACTGGAATTTATTCCCCTTGATGAATTGCGCCAGCAACTAGAGGTCAACGTGATTGGGCAAGTGGGCGTGACGCAGGCGTTGCTACCCTTGTTGCGCCAAGCCAAAGGGCGGATTATCAACATCAGCTCTATGGGGGGCCGCATTGCGGGGCCGTGGACAGGGCCCTATCATGCATCCAAATTTGCTTTGGAGGCGTTGACCGATTCACTGCGCCAGGAATTGGCACCGTGGGGCATCCATGTGGTGAGTATTGAGCCGGGAGCTGTCGCCACACCCATTTGGGAGACATCGTTGCGCCGCGCCCGCTGCATTGTTGATCAGCTTCCGCAAAGTGCTCTTGGATTGTATGGCGAGCAGTTGCAGCAGCGGATTGCACGGGCTGAACGCAACCTTGCCGCAGGGATACCCCCAGCGCAAGTTGCGGCAGTGATCCTGACAGCATTAACCGTTCGTCACCCACAGACGCGTTACGCGGTGGGACTTGATGCCAAGCTGGTTGTTCATCTGCTTGCTCATCTGCCGGATCGCTGGCGTGATTGGTTAATCGCAAGGGTGCAGTAGCGCGGCATGGTAAAGAGGTATAGGGCCACAGAGAGCACAGAGGGCACAGAGCCATAGATAAGTCTTCAATGTGGTGGGGCAACTGTAACGGCTCTACGATTGGCAGGTGTGGCGCAATTCTTGTTGCACAACTCGATCGAGCCAGGGGATGTAGTGAAATGCCAATCCCCATGCCGCCAACACTCCAGTAATCAAGCGCATCCACCAATTAAAGGTGCCATAGTGGTCGCCCGCATAGAAACCAGGGAAGGCGTTGTTGGTGAGCTGTGCCAGCCAGAGATTGGTATCGCGAAAGCCGCCAGTGCTAATGCCGTAAAGCACGTCACTAAAAAGATGAGTCATACCATCGAGGGTGATGGGCACAAGTGTAAGCAACATAAGCCAGAAAGGGAGCGGTTTGAGCTTGCGGCCAAAGCGTTGCATGAGCGGATAGATCAACGCAAAGATTGGGGTCATAAAGTAGAAGCTGACCATGCGGTCACTCCACGCCACTTTGTAGCCCATTGTTTCTGTGCCGATAAAGTGGCGCAGTCGCCACGCATCCTCATAGGGATAGATCTTAAGGATTTCAGAGAGTGTATAGGTGAGTTTTTCCCCAAAGAAGAAGAAGCTGCGTTGTGGTAGTTGATGGCAAAAGGGAGAGTAGATCAAGTAGAGCAGTTGCCCCAATCCTTCCCAGCCCCAGTGCATCGCAACCGGCGCGAGAAAGGGCAATGTTACGAAGATTAGCATCGGAGTGAGGAAAAGCGACAGCCAATGGCGCAGGAGTTGACAGAGTAGCAAATCAACACGTTGCGCCAGTGCACTTGATGGTTGTTTCACTTCGATTGGTTGTTCAGCGGCCACAGATACAGCCCACCACTTTCTTGCGCACAAGCTCACCATTTTATTATAACGTACACCCCTAAAAAAAGGTATTCCTCTAAATTCTAGGGGTGCGTACCACATTTGGGGGATTACGCCGGACGATCAATTTTGTCCTTCTGTGTAATCCCCCAAAATGGGACGCACCCAAATTCTAGGGTGTGATTCAGTTGACATTTCGTAACTCCCCCGCCGTAGCCTGAGCTTGCCGAAAGCGACTGTGGAATAGTTACGGCATTTTACCATCAATCTTTGCCTGGCTGACAAATTCCCAAGAGCTTTCAGTTGCCTTTGTCACAGACATCGGTAGAAGCTACAGTAGCCCATTCCCAAATTTCAAACTATCCATGTAGCAACTAAAGGGCTCAGCCCTTTAGTTGCTACGGATAAATATTTCTTTGGAATGGCCTCAACTGAAAAATATACTGCAATTTATTGACTGAATGCCACATTTGTTTACGATTTAGATTACACGGTTTGGCGGATGTCGTTCATGGAAGAGCCGTGTATATTGAAATAATGCCTGTATTGCACGTATTAACATCTGTAACTTTTGACCGAGCAATTCCATCATTTGCTTGATTTTTGGCAGAAAAACGGCTATAGGCGTAGCAAATGGATGTATTAACCGTCATCCTACCGTCGATACAGAATAAATTAATAATTAATGATGGTCAGCATGTAGGCAACCTTGCGTTGCATACAAGATTGCTAAACACACCTCAAAATAAACAAAGATAGTACAGGAGCAAGCAATGTCTCGCCTATTTCCTCCGAAAGCGAAATTGGTTCTGGATTCGCGCCATGCCATTTTGTTAGGCACATTTGTTTTAACGTTGTTGGCAACCGTGATACCGCCGCCAATGCTTGCCCTTGTGGTGCCGGCTGTCCAACGGTTTCTGCCGGTACCAGCCATTGCTTACGCTCAAAGCCCCACGCTCGAGTTGACCAAAGGCACATCAACAACGACTATCGAGTCAGGAACGCCTTTTGAATACACGCTGACCTATAAATGTGCTAGTATCACCACCAATTGTGCCGATGTAACGATCACGGATATACTCCCCGCCGATCTGGAGTATGTTCCAGGGACAGCGTTACCCACATCGCACATCCAAAGTATCAATCATGCAACTGGCACTTTGACCTGGACCTTTGTCAATCCACTGCCGGCCGGTAGCACCGGTGTTCTGCGTTTCTCGGCGCAATTTAAGCCTGGTACATTGCCGGGAACATCAGCCCAAAATGAAGCGGACATGACTGCTTCCAATGTTGCCTTGGCTGTTGTCGCCCAGAGCACGGTGGTAACCGCCATCGGCGCTTTTGAAATGTTTGCCGATAAGAGTGGTCCCAGCGACGCTGTCATCGGCTTCCCAGCCGACTTTTCCGTCGGCATCTGCAGCCCAGACAGCAGTGGTGGCATTCGCCTGACCAATCCTGTGATCACTGACACCCTGCCTGCTGAAGCCTTTTTTGTCGATGCACAAGGCATTGACGGCGTAGATTGGACCTATACGCCGGCTATCGCTCCTGATCAGGGGGGCGAGGTTGTGTTTACAAACTTGCCGACAGTCGAAGTCGGTGGCTGTTTAAGCCGCAAAGTCACGCTACGTTATGAGAGCGACCCTGGCGTGTTACAAACCAATGCAATGGCTGCCTCTGGAACGCCCGAGGGTGAAGCAATCCCAGTCTTGTTGACCGACACCTATGACTTCGGCGTCATTGCGCCCTATGCCGATGGTCAGTTTGGTAAATCTTCGACCAGCCCTTCAAAATTTAGTGGCGCGGCCGCCAAGCCCTACACCGAGGTCTTGGCCGGCGAAGCGGTCACCTATACGGTGAGTCTGGCCAACACTGGCTATTTGACATTGACCAATGCCGTGATCACCGATGTGTTGCCCTCACAATTGGATCTTACCGCCTGGCAGGTCAGCGCCACGATCACCAAGCCAGTGAGTGGTTTTTACCAGATTAACGGTGATGGCAATTGGCTACCTCTCCCCGGCAACCCCTATAGCGCCGATAGCCTCATTTCCGTTGCCTCGCTTGGCTTGGGTGGCAGCGATGTCGTGACCCATCTGCGATGGGATCTCAGCCCGATGGATGTGTTGCCGATCTACACGCCCGCTTACAGCGCATGGGTTTCCGGCACGACCAACGCTTCCTTGGCCCTTGGCACGCTATTTGATAACTGTGGCTACGCCAAAATCACCGAACTCACTGGCACCCTTACCGCCTGCGATACCGTCGAGATCATTGCTCAGCGCGCGATCCCGCGCATGGGAAAAAGCAATGGCAGTGGTCCCTTCTTGCCGTTGGCGACCGTGGATTTTGCCTTGGATGTCTCCAATGCTGACGTGGCCCATTTGAACTTTGATGATCCCGTCATTGCCGACTTACTTGTGCCGGAACTGACTTTTCTAACCGGCACTGTCGCCTTTGACAACAGTGCCGCCCCTGGTGCGCCAGTACCCAATTTTACGGCTATTTCTAATTACAACGGCACGGGTCGTACTCTCCTGCGTTGGGCCTGGGATGATCAATCCGGCTCCGGCGGTAGCGATGCGCGTTACAGTCTGGCTCCCGGCGAACGGTTGATCGCGACCTTCCAGGCTCAAGTAGTTGACGGTACACCACCAGGCGCGTATACAAACGAAGCGGCGCTAATCGACTGGGCCGCGCCCGGCGATCCCAATGACCCAGGTACGGAGCCGGAAAAGCTGCTGCTCTGTGCTGCCAATGCCGGTATCGTCTACACCGATACCTTTGATCTCGATGGCGACAGTCAGACCGACGAGGTATCCTGCTTGGCTGGTTCAACGGTCAAAGTGCCGGTTGCGCTTTCCATGAATTCCGAAAAATTTGTGCGTGGTACTATGGATTGCGAAAACACCACTGATTATGGTGCCACCACCGCCTGTGAAGACGAAGATTATAACAAATTGGGGCTGACCGTCCTTGGTGGCGATGTCGACTACCGGCTGATTATGACCAATACCAGCAACGTCTCGGTCACCAAAATCACGCTGATTGATATCTTTCCACACATTGGCGATACCGGCGTGATCGATCCGCAAGCGCGGCAGAGTGTTTGGGGTCCTAATTTGCAGACACCCGTTACCGCGCCCGGCGGCATTCCGTTAACTATCTACTACAGCACACAGACCAATCCCTGTCGCACCGAATTGGTAGCCGGTGGTCCAAGTGGCTGTTCCCCCGCCAACTGGACGACGACCTTTCCCGCCGATCCGACTAGCGTCCATGCGATCAAGATTGAATTTTGTGATATCGGCAACCCGGACGATTGTGTGATCCTGCCGCGCAATGTGTCGTTGGCCTTTGATTGGCACATGGTGGCACCCAATGTCGCCCCGGCCGATGCCTCCTGTCTCACGCCGGCCGATGATTCATTTGATTGGCAAGGTACCCCCGCCTGTTCCATTGCTTGGAACTCTTTTGGCTTTACTGCCTTTGAAGCCAAGGACGTGGACACCAACAACGTAAACGACCCCGATGCACTGCAATTGCCGCCGACCGAGCCAATTCGTGTTGGTATGCGTATCGCGCCCGATGATAAGTACTCGCTGGGTGATTATGTCTGGCTTGATGTCGCCGGGCTGCAAGATGACGGTATTCAACAGGCCGAAGAGATCCCTGATTGGGGACTCAGTGGCGTGCGCATCGAACTTTACGACAGTGTCAACAATTTCATTGACTATCGCTACACCGGCCCTGATCAAAACGGCGATCCCGGGTACTACCAATTCTCCTATCTCGGAGCCGGTGATTACTACTTGCGTTTCTTCCCACCGGCTGGTTATACCGTTAGCCCACAGCAGCAAGGGGCCGGCGGTCACGACACCGATGACAGCGATGGCGTAACGCAAGGTACCGATCCGACCTATGGTGATTATTATCAGACTGAAACGTTCACCGTCGATGCCGGCACGACCGATGCCAACCGCTTCACACCAGCTTGGGACTTTGGCCTTTGGCCACCGGTTGACTATGGCGATGCCGACAGTCTCTATCCGGTCGCAGCGATCTTTTCTAGCCCGGAAGCCTTGGCCGGTCGCCACATCATCGTCCCCAACTTTTATCTAGGCAGTGGCGTTGACAGCGAAACCGATGGTCAAGCCGATCCCGATGCCCTCGGTGACGATCTGAATGGTGATGACGAAGATGGTGTAACCTTCCCAGACTATATCAGCACCGCGGCGCAGCCGACGGGTGTACTCTTTGTTGGGCGCACGGCAGCGCTGACCATTACCGGCACTAAACCAGTGACCCCCACTGGCAATCTCAATGCCTGGATCGACTGGAACGGCAATGGGACGTGGGATGCTGGGGATCAAGTCGCCACCGATGTCGCACTCGACGGCACCATTAGCCTGAACGTCACCATACCCGCTACCGCAACCCTTGGAACCACCTACGCTCGCTTCCGCTACGGCAGTGAAAGCGGCATGGCACCGACGGGCATTGCCATTGATGGCGAAGTAGAAGATTACAAAGTGGTGATCCTGACCCCGCCGATCAAGACAATTTATACCACCTCGGCACCCCATACCACCGGCACCGAGGTAACGATTGGCGAAGTCGTACGCTATCGTCTGCAGACGGCGTTGCCGGAAGGAACATTGAGCAATTTCCAGATCACCGACCTGTTGCCCAATGGCCTTCAATATTCCGACACGATCACCGTAGCGGTGATCGCCGATACCAGCATCATCTCCGGTGGCTTGACGGTAACACCTGGGGCTTTTGTCGATGGCACCGATCCGGTCTTTAACTTTGGCACTGTGACGAATAATGACAACGATTCAGATGAAGAGTTTCTGATCGTTGAATTTGATGCCGTTGTTCTCAATGTGAACAACAATCAATCTGGCCAGTATCGCGATAATTCGTTCAATGTCACCTTCGAATCGGTTGACGAAACCTCGGATAGCGTCCAGGTGAGTATTGTCGAGCCAGTCGTAAATTTGAACAAGCAACTGGTGACACCATTGCCTGCACCGTTAAATCCGGGCACCGTAATCACTTATCAGGTGACAATCACTAATCAGAGCGGCATCAACCGCTCCGATGCCATGGATCTGATCTTTACCGACACGTTGCCTGCCGGTTTAACCAATCCGGTCGTGGTCAGCATTACGCCCGACGGTAGTCCAGTCATTGCCACGCCCAGCAGTGAAGTGATCGGCAACCATATTCGCATCCCCGCTACGGTGGACGGCAGCTTTGATCTTCCGATCGGCGCAACCGTGACGATCCTTTATCATGCCCAGCTTGCGCCAAGTGTGGAGCCGGGCGACATCGTGACCAACAAAGCCGGTCTCATTTGGAGCACATTGGATGGCAACGACCCCAATGAGCGCGATGGTGGCGGTGATCCAGATGGCAACCAACTGTTTGGGAGCGGTGCGCTCAACGATTATGAACGAGCGGTCAATGACAGCTTTACCGTTACCGGCGATTGGGGCGACGCGCCAAATAGCTACGCCACCACGCTCAGCAACGCGACTGTCTTTGCCGGTCCGGCCCATTTTATCACGAGTACGCTTTACCTGGGTGCGCTAGTCGATGATGAAATCGATGGCCAGCCCGTCACCGCGCCCAGCGCGGCGGATGGCGATGATAATGCCGGTTCACCCGATGACGAGGATGGGATCACCTTCCTCAACCCCATTGTGCCCCGCCGCGTGATCTCGACCGTGGTAACGGTCCACAATACGAGTGGCAGCCAGGCTTATCTCAACGGCTGGCTCGACTTTGATGGCGACGGCACCTTTACCCAGGGAGCCGACCAGATCTTCGACGGCGTGGCAGTCAACGATGGCGTGCAAACGCTCACCTTTACTGTGCCGGAGACCGCAACCCAGAATATTCCAACCTATGCCCGCTTCCGCCTGAGCACCGACGCCAACACCGATTTTTACGGTCTGGCGCTGCTCGGTGAAGTAGAAGATTATGAAACCTACATCGAACCGCTCGGTTACATCGGCGACCGCATCTGGTATGATCTCGACCTTGGCGGCGATGACGATGGCAGCGGTGCCGGTGAATTTGGCATTCCCAACATCGAAGTGCAGTTGGTCGGTGACGGCAAAGTGGTGACAACCACGACTACCATCACCGGGTACTACGTCTTTACTGATCTGCCGCCTGGCACGTATGGTGTCACGGTGATCACCAGCACGTTGCCGCTGACAATTGTCCATACCCCCACCGCGGATCCCGACGGCGGTGCCGATAGCATCTCGTCGGTCACCTTGACGCGCGCGCTCTTTCAACGTCCTGACCAGGACTTTGGCTATCCGCCCGAACTGCACGCGATTGGCAACCAGGTCTGGCTCGACTTTGGCGCCGGTGCGGGCTTTGCCAACAACAGTCGCCGCGATGGTGGCGAAAGTGGTATCAACGGTGTGCTCGTCGAACTGTATGACGCCGCCAATCCACCGGGATCGGGCAGCGCCATCGACTCGATGACTACAACCAATGGCGGCTTCTATCTCTTTGATAATCTGCTCGATGGTGACTATATCGTCCATATTCCGGCCAGCAACTTCAGTGGCGTGCTCGATGGCTATGTCTCCTCGACCGGCGGTAACGGCGATGTGGCGACCGACGACAATCTCGATGAAAATGGCCAGGACACGCTCGTCAACGGCGGGGTAAGCAGTACGGCCATCACGCTCTTCCCGCACACCGAGCCGACGGGTGAAGCGGGTGCCAACGGCACGCCTGCCAGCACCCAAGTTGATGATAACACCAATCTGACCATCGACTTTGGCTTTACGATTGAAACCTTTGTCGGCTGTAGTGTCGGCAATGATGATCTAGGCGGCACGCTCTTCCGCGACTACAATGCCAATGGCCGCCAGGATGCTAACGAACCTGGTTTTGTCGGAGTGCCGGGCCCAGTTATCGTAAGCGCTTATGATGATGCAGGTGCGTTGCTCGGTCAGACCTTGGTGCAGGATGACGGTAGCTATGTATTGCCAGGTATTTTTGGTACAGCTACTGATGTACGCCTTGAATTTGGTGATCTGCCCGATTGGCTGCAAAGTGGCCCCGCCGGGACTTCCTCGAGCACAACGGTGCAATTCCATGCGGCTGCCAGTTGTAGCGCTGATCTGGGGGTGAACAATCCCAGTCACTACTGCCAGAATAATCCTGACATGGCCTCTACCTGCTTCTCCTTTGGGGATGGCTCCAGCGGTCTCGATACCGTTGTCGTCTTCCCTTACAATTCAGGTACGACATCGCAAAGCAGCAATGCCACCGTGGCGTTCCCCGAACCGGCACACGTAGCAATCAATACAGAGACCGGTGGCATTTGGGGCTTAGCCTGGTCTAATGCAGCCCGCCAACTTTTCGCTGCTGCTTCGATGCGCCGGCATGTGGGGTTTGGCCCATTGGGCCCTGGTGGGATCTATATGATCGATCCCAATACCCAAGTAACAACATCCTTCCTGGATCTAAACGCACTACAACCGGGCAGCGCTGGGCCTGATTATCATGATACCGCTGATTTTCTGAATGATGGCCCCGACACCATTGCCCATCCGGTATGGGATGCTGTGGGCAAGACTGGCTTCGGCGATCTCGATGCGGGTGAAGATGGCAAGACCCTTTGGGTGAGTGCACTCTACGAGCGCGCACTCTATCGGATCGAGCTCAATACTGCCGACCCAGTAACCTTCACCAATATCACCAAGTACGCGCTTCCCGATCCAGGTACAACCCCAGGTGTAGGCTGTCCTTACAATGCTGCTTACACACCGCCAAGCGGTATAGGCTATGTGGCCCAGGCCGCCACGGCTAACTTTGACAATCCCGATCTGCAAATCGGTGCGCTCAAAGTGTATGACAACAAAGTTTATGTGGGTATGACCTGTACGGCAGAGACGACCGCCCTTACGAGCAATTTGCGGGGGTTCGTCTTTGCCCTGGATCTTGATACCGAGCAGTTTACACAGGTTGTTAATGTGGCATTGAACTATCCTCGTGACGGTGGTCAATTTGATCCGGGTGTTAGCAACTGGAATCCCTGGGTTCCTGATGAAAGCTTTACCGGTGGCAATGTTAGCCGCGGTTCCAATCCGCAACCGTGGCTGTCGGATATTGAGTTCGATGAGGCCGGCTTTATGGTCTTGGGTGTGAGCGATCGCTTTGGTTTCCAAGTCGGTAATAATAATAATGGTGCCGGTATTACAGAAGGCGTCGCCTTTGGGGATATCTTGCGGCTCCAGCCCATTGCGGGTAGTAACTGGCAACTAGAAAGCAATGCAACCAGTGGGGGCATTACCACCGCCCATCCGAACACAGACTCAGGCCCTTGTGATGGTAGCAATTGTGGGGAATACTACTGGCAAGAGTTTTATACGTTGGGAGACCCTTACACAAATGCTTCCCATAGCGAAATCACCGTTGGTGGTCTGGCCCAATGGCTGGGCACCGGTGAGGTACAAGTTACCGTCTTTGACCCTGCACCGGTTGGCGGTTCTGTACCGCTGCCTACTGGTGGTTCGGCCACCCAATCCTATCGTTCCGGTGGTATTATCGCTCTCGATCACGCGGATGGCAGCCGCAACCGCGCCTACCAGTATATTTCACTAGATATGGCCGGCACTTTTGGGAAGGCAGCCTCTAGTGGCGATATCGAGATTCTCTGCGATGTCGCGCCGCTGGAAATCGGCAACTACGTCTGGGAAGACACCGACCTAGACGGGATCCAGGATCCCTCCGAAGCGCCGATCCCCGGTGTGACTGTCACACTCTATGACATCACCGGCACGCTGCTCGCCTCTGCGGTGACCGACAGCAATGGCGAATACTACTTCATCGACGAAACCGACCCGCGCCTGAGCACCATCTTCTCGGTAACGGTGCCTGGCCATGTCGGTGTGGTACCGAGTGCCTCTGTGGTCGGCGGTCTATTGCCGGAGACGGACTATCAGATCCGCATCGACACCACACAGGTGACGCTTGAAAATTATAAGCTCACGAGCGCCAATATCGATGGCGGCACAACGCTGCCCGACGCGGTCGACTCCGACGGCATGCGCAATGGCGACTTTGCCGTGATTGATCTGACGACTGGCCTGGCCGGTCAAAATGACCACACCTTTGACTTTGGCTTCTGGCCCTATGTCAATGTTGGCAACCGCGTCTGGTATGACACAAATAACGATAATCTCGACAATGATGGCGCAGGCAATACCCCTGGTAGCAGTACCGGTGTGGCAGGCGTGACCATCAGTCTGTACTATGACACGGACGGCAGCGGCGCGTGGGATGGTGGCGAAACCTTCATTACCTCTACCACAACAAACGGCGACGGTTACTATGCCTTTACCGAACTCACCCCAACCATGGGGGCCGACACCGCTTATATTGTTGTGGTCGATAGTACCAACTTTGTCGGCAACGGTGTGCTTGTCGATTATCACAACAGCAACGCCAATGCAGACGATTCACCCGATCCTGACGCAGATCCAACCGATCAAGACGACAATGGTGTAGGTGGTGGTGACGTGGCGAGCAAAGCGATTACGCTGGTGCCTGGTACGGAGCCAACGCTCGGTGGCGACGAAACGAGCGACGCCGGTAACCTGCCGGGCATCGACGCCAACGGCAACCAGACCGTCGACTTTGGCTTCTATAAGCTCACCGTCGGTGACTACGTCTGGGAAGATTATAACAACGATGGCCAAGTCGACAGCGGTGAACCACCACTGGTTGGTCTGACCGTTACCTTGTTCGATATGGATGGCGGTAGCCCCTTCTTCATTGACAGCACAACGACCAACGGCAGCGGCTACTACACCTTTACCGATCTCTACAGCAGCACCTATCAGATCCAGGTGACACCACCCTCCGCGGCCTACGTCAGCAGCGATGGCCAGACCGCAGATGATAGCAGCAATGATACTGACCACGGCGCGCCATCCGGCAACGTCATCGTCAGTCAACCCTTTGCGCTGACCCCCGGCGGTGGCAGTGGCACAAACGAGAGCGCCACCACGACGACCGGTGCCACTGAAAATCTGAATCTCGACTTTGGTCTCTGGCAGCCGATGAGCCTTGGCAATCGCGTCTGGCAGGATGAAGGCAGCGGTGTCGGTGAACTGAACAACGGTGTCGATGATAGCGAAACCGGGCTAGCCGGCGTGCTATTGGCGTTGCTCGACAAGAATGATGAGCCTGTCTTCCAGAATAGCCAAGAACTGACCGCAACCACCGATGCCAGCGGTTACTATACCTTTACCAACTTAATCTCCGGTACCTACCGCGTTGTCGTGCTGGGAAGCAACTTTGATAGCGGCAACGCACTGGATGGGTATGTCAGCAGTGATGATGTGGCGAGCACTGCCGCGCTGGATGACAATGACAACGCGGATGACAATGGTATTGGCGATACCGGCAGCGGTGACATTGAAAGCGCGCAGATTACTCTCGCCTATAACAACGAACCGGACGGCACACCCGATGTCGATGGCGACACCAACGACAACACCAATCTGACCCTTGACTTCGGCTTCTGGCGCCCACTCAGCATCGGTAACCTCGTCTGGCGTGACCTGAACAATAATGGTCTCTACGAAAGTGGCATTGGCGAAGTTGGCATTCCCGGCGTTACGGTAACGTTGGCAATCAGTGGCAGCGCCTCGCCGATCCTGACGACAACGACCGACATCAATGGTAACTACAGCTTTACAGATTTGATGCCGAGTGAGTACATCGTTGCGATCCCGGCGGCCAACTTTGCGCCCGGCGGCGCGCTCGAAACGTTGCTCAGCACCGTCGATCCGATCAGCGCCTCGGCGATCAATGATGACGCCAATGACGATGACAACGGTCCTGGTGCCGTCAGCGCCGCCGTCAGCAGCCAACCCGTTCTGTTGGCCGCCGGGACAGAACCGAATACCGACGGCGACAGCAGCCGCAACAGCAATCTCACCGTCGATTTCAGCTTTGTTGGCCTCGACTTTGGTGATTTGCCCGACGGCAATGCCACCGGCTCACCGGACTATCGAACGTTGCAAAGCAACGGCGGCCCCAGCCACACGATGATTCCCGGTCTGCGCATCGGCGCGATCGAGGATATCGAGACCGACGGCCAACCGACCTTCTTTGCTGACGGTGATAATGCCAATGGTGATGACGAAGAGGGCATCGATCTGCCGGCCTTTGTCGCTGGCCAGAGCGCAGTTGTGACCGCCACCGTCGTCAATACGACCGGCACCGATGCCGTGCTCTATGGCTTTATCGACTTCAATGGCGATGGCAGCTTCGCTAGCGGTGAAACAGTTACCCAAACGGTCAATAGCGCCGCCAGCAGTCAACAGGTGTTGCTCACCTTTACTGTGCCCGCCGATGCCGACTACCAGCAGTTGCTTGGTGCACGCTTCCGCTTGAGCCACGATGCAACGTTAACCGCCGATGGCGTAGCCAGCAACGGTGAGGTCGAGGATTATCTGATCGGGGTGGAACGCTATGATCTCGCCCTGATCAAGCGCGTCGGCGCGGTCTCTGAATCGCCCCTTACCCCCGGCAGTGGGATTGTGACCTTTACGATCAATGTCGTGAACCAGGGTAACATGGACGCAACTGATATCGTTGTTGTCGATAGTGTGCCAACCGAACTGACCTATCAACAAGCCGATAACCCCGGTTGGAGTGCACTCACGCCTGCAGCCATCACCATTCCTGGTCCGTTGGGGGAAAGTGAAATCGCAACGGTTACCTTGGTGCTACGCGTGCCATTGACGGCAGCCGGCGCGACCATTACCAACACGGCGGAAATCTCAGCGGTGTCACACATTGATAACAAACCGTTCATTGAAGTTGACTCAACGCCCGACAGTGATCCCGACAACGACGGGCCACTTACCGACGACGAACTCAACAACGCCAACGGCGATGAGGATGATCACGATATTGCGGTCATCAGCATCCGTGACAGCGTGGCTATCGGTAACCTGGTCTGGCACGATCTGAATCAGGATGGTGACTTCGACAGCGCCATCGATGCTCCGATCCAGGGGGTCACTGTGACCCTCTACCTTTCGGGCAGTGTACCCGGTGTCGACAGCCCGGTCGCCACGACGGTGACCGGCAGCGCGGGGCGCTACATCTTCGATAACCTATCCCCCGGTGACTACTTTGTCCACGTGGGTGCGGAGAACTTCCAAGTTGGTGGCGTACTCGTCGATTATCTCTCGAGCATTGGTGTCGGTAATGATGAAACAACCGACCAAACCGGTGACGAAAACGGTATCGATGACGCCGATCCGGCTACCAATGGGATCAGCACGCAGATCTATAACCTGACCGCTGACGGCGAACCGACCAGCGATGATGACACCGGTTACAGCGGTGCGCTCGACGACAACAACGTCAACCTGACTGCCGACTTTGCCTTTATTCTCTATGGCAGCATCGGTGACATTGTCTGGTATGACGCCGACAGCAGCGGCGGCGACTACAGCACCGCCGGTTCTGAACCCGGCCTGCCCGGTGTGGAAGTCCAACTGACCGACAGCAACGGCGCAACGATTACGGCAACCACGAGCATCACCGGTTGGTACAATTTCGGCAACCTGCTGCTCGGCACTTACACAGTGACCGTGAACACGGCGACCTTGCCCTACACGGTGACGACTAGCCCGACCTTCGATCCCGAAGCCGATGGCAACAGCCTGAGCGTCGTGACCTTGACCCCGGCTGATCCGGTCGATCTCGACCGCGACTTCAGCTATCCGCCGGTGCTGATGAGCCTTGGCAACCTGGTCTGGTATGACAATAACAATGATGGTCTCTTTGACAGCGGCCTGGGCGAAGCGGGTATCCCAGGCGTTACGGTGACGTTGGCGCTGAGTGGTACCGCTTCCCCAATCCTGACAACGACGACCGATGTCAGTGGCCGCTATCTCTTCACCGGGTTGATGCCCAACGACTATGTTGTGACAATCCCCGCCGCGAACTTTGCGCCGGGTGGCCCGCTGGAAAATCTGCAAAGCAGTACCGATCCCGTCTCGGCTTCGTCGGTCAATGCTGACAACAACGACGATGACGATGGCCCCGGCGTGGTCAACGGTGCGGTGAGCAGTCAACCGGTTAATCTGGCAATTGGCAACGAACCAACAACTGACGGCGATGCCGACAATAACTCGAACCTGAGCGTTGACTTTGCCTTTACCCAGTTGGGTAGCATCGGCGATACGGTCTGGTATGATCTCGACAGCAGCGGCGGTGACCAGAGCACACAAGGTAGCGAAGTTGGCTTACCTGGGATTGAAGTACAACTCACTGACAGCTTGGCTGCTGTTTTGACCACAACAACCGATGGCAGCGGCAACTATCTCTTCGCGGATCTGCCACTTGGCACCTACACGGTGACTGTGGTGACCGCAACCTTACCGACGACCGTCACCACGAGCGCGACCTTTGACGCCGACGGTGGCAATGACAGCACAAGCGTCGTGACCATTAACGGCACGACGCCGGATAAGCTGGATCAGGACTTTAGCTATCCGCCTGTTCTCGGCAGCATCGGTGACACCGTCTGGTACGACATGGACAGCAGCGGTGGCAACCAGGGCACGCAAGGCGCGGAGCCTGGCTTATCCGGCGTGGAGATCCAACTGACCGACAGCAATGGCGCGACGGTTACGACGACAACCACCATTACCGGCTGGTATCTCTTCGACAATCTGATGCTGGGCACCTACACGGTGACTATCAACACGGCAACGCTACCGGTTACTGTTACCACCAGCCCGACCTTCGACGCCGATGGTGGCACAGACAGCCTGAGCGTCGTGACCATCGACGCCGGTACACCGGACAATCTGGACCAAGACTTCAGCTACCCACCGGTGCTAATGAGCCTGGGTGACCTAGTCTGGTATGACAACAATAACAATGGCTTCTTCGAGAGCGGCCTGGGCGAAGCTGGGATTCAGGGCGTCACGGTGACGGTTGCCCTCAGTGGCACGGCCTCCCCGCTGCTGACCACCACGACCGCGGTCGACGGTAGCTATCTCTTCACAGGTCTGCTGCCGGGTGACTACGTGGTGACAATTCCGGCTGCCAACTTTGCCTTTGGCGCGCCGCTGGAGAATCTCCAGAGCAGCACCGATCCTGCCTCGGCCGCGGCGATCAATGATGACACAAATGATGATGACGATGGTCCTGGCGTAAGCGGTGGCGTCGTGAGTAGTCAACCGGTCAATCTCAGCATTGGCCTCGAACCGACCAATGATGGCGACACCGACAACAACTCGAACCGCAGCGTCGACTTTGCCTTCACCCAACTGGGGAGCATCGGTGACACCGTCTGGTACGACGCAGACAGCAGCAGCGATGACCAGAGCAACCAGGGCAGTGAGCCTGGCTTGCCCGGCGTGGAAGTGCACCTCACCGACAGTCTGGGCGGCGTCCTGACGACAACCACTGACAGCAGTGGCAACTATCTCTTTGACAACCTGCCGTTGGGCACCTATACCGTGACCGTATTGACGGCAACGTTGCCGAACACAGTGACCACGGTGGCGACCTTCGACGCCGACGGTGGCAACGATAGTGTGAGTGTAGTCACCATCGACGCTGGCACACCGGATAATCTGGACCAAGACTTCAGCTATCCACCGCTGTTCGGCAGCATTGGTGACACCGTCTGGTATGACATGGACAGCAGTGGCGGTGACCAGAGCACGCAGGGCAGCGAAACCGGTTTATCCGGTGTCGAAGTGCAGCTGACCGACAGTGCTGGTGGCGTCTTGACAACGACCACCGACAGCAACGGCACCTATCTCTTCGATAACTTGCTGCTTGGCGGATACACCGTAACGGTCAATACCGCGAGCTTGCCGCTGACCGTCACGACTGACGTAACCTACGATCCAGATGGCGGCAGCGATAGCGCAAGTGTTGTCACGCTGACGCCAGCCACACCGGACGATCTGAATCAAGACTTTAGCTATCCGCCGCTTCTGGGCACCATCGGTGACACGATCTGGCGTGATGAAGATCGCAGCGGTGGCGACCAGGGCACGCAGGGCAGCGAACCGGGCTTGCCCGGCGTCGAAGTACAACTGACCGATGGCGCAGGCGCGACGATTACGACGACAACCGATCTGACCGGTACCTATCTCTTCACTGATTTACCGTTGGGCGTCTACACAGTGACTGTCAACACGGCAACCCTGCCGGCTTCAGTTGAAATCACACCGACCTTTGACACCGATGGGGGAGCAGACAGCGTGATTGTCACAACACTCACCCCCGCAACGCCGGACGATCTGGATCAAGACTTCAGTTATCCGCCGCTCCTTGGCCTCATTGGTGATACCATCTGGTATGACCTCGACAGCAGCGGTGGTGACCAGAGTACGCAGGGCAGCGAAGTTGGGTTGCCTGGCGTCGAAGTACAACTGACCGACAGCCTGGGTGGCATCCTGACGACGACCACCGACAGCAGCGGCAACTACTTATTCACGGGCTTACCCCTCGGCACCTATACGGTGACGGTGGTAACGGCAACGCTGCCGGTGACCGTGGTAAATACGCCGACCTACGACGCCGATGGCGGCAGCGACAGCCTGAGTGTCACAACGCTCACGGCTGTTACGCCGAGTGATCTGGACCAAGACTTCAGCTATCCGCCGGTGCTGGGTAGTATTGGGGACACTGTCTGGTATGATATCGACAGCAGTGGCGGTGACCAGAGCACACAGGGCAGCGAAGCCGGCTTACCCGGTGTCGAAGTGCAGCTGACCGACAGTGCTGGTGGCGTCCTGACGACGACCACCGACGGCAGCGGCAACTATCTCTTTGATAACTTGCTGCTGGGCGAATATACCGTGACGGTCAACACGGCGAGCTTGCCGGTGACCGTCACGACAAGCGCAACCTATGACCCAGATGGCGGCAGTGACAGCACGAGCGTTGTTACACTGACGCCGGCTACACCGGACAATCTAAATCAAGACTTTAGCTATCCGCCGCTCTTGGGCAGCATCGGTGATACCATCTGGTATGACATCAACAGCAGCGGTGGTGACCAGAGCACACAGGGCAGCGAAGCCGGCTTGCCGGGTGTGGAAGTGCAGTTGACTGACAGCTTGGGTGGCGTCCTGACAACGACGACCGACAGCAGAGGCACCTATACCTTTACCAACTTGCCGCTTGGCATCTACACGGTAACCGTGGTGACCGCGACCTTGCCGGTGACGGTGGTGGCAACGCCAAGCTTCGATGCCGATGGCGGCAGCGACAGCCTGAGCGTCGTGACCATTGATACCGCAACGCCGGATAACCTGGAGCAAGATTTCAGCTATCCGCCGGTGATCCAACGGGACTTTGGTGACCTGCCTTTTGCTACCTTGCTTGGCGACGATGGCGCTCGCCATACAATCAACCCGGTCGCCAACCCGATCTTCGGTGCGATTGTGGATGGCGAAGCGGAAGGTGCGCCAAGCGCGGCGGCCGACGGTGACGATCTCGCCGACAGCGACGACGAAGATGGCATCACCATCCCGCCGCTGGTGCCGGGTACGGTTGTCACAATAACGATTGATTATAACAATCCAGTGAAGCGTTCTGCGTATATCAATGGCTGGCTCGACCTCAATGGCGACGGTACATTGGACCGCATCTTGACCAGCACATTGGTGTTGACTGGTACCGCTGGCACGTTTGACGTGCCGATCAGCGTGCCCGCCAATGCCTTGCCCGGCACAAGCTATGCCCGCTTCCGCATCAGCACCGAAGCGTTACTGAATTTGGCCGGTCAGGCGTTTGACGGTGAAGTCGAAGATTATCGTGTCCTCATTGTTGGCACGCCTTATGATCGCGGTGATTTGCCCGATACGGGAGAAGGCATTGGCAGTGGTGACTACAAAACGCTCGTTAGCAATGGTGGCCCTAGCCATGCCATTGTTGCCGGTCTCTACATGGGTGCAACGGTTGACCAGGAATTGGATGGACAACCCACTTTGTTGGCGAATGGTGATGATCTAAATCTCACCGTTGATGAAGATGGTGTTCTCTTCTCGACGTTAGCTGTAAACAGCAGCGCTTTGGTGACAGTCACTGCGACCAACACCGGCACGGCTGATGCATTGATTGCCGGTTGGATCGATTTCAACGGTGATGGCGATCTGAACGACAGTGAGCGGATAACGGTCTCTGTGCCCGGTGGCACAATGGATGGATTGTTTGTGCTCGATTTCGGGATCGTGCCGACCAACAGTGTGGCGAGCACCTATGCCCGCTTCCGGCTTAGCACGGATCCGGCTGTGATCTACAATGATGGTACCGTTAGTGACGGCGAGGTAGAAGATTACGCGGTAAGCATTGCCGTGCCGCCGAAGTATGACTTTGGTGACTTGCCCAGTGGCTATCCAACCTTATTGGTTGGCGAAGATGGGGCTCGCCATCGCGTCGACGTGCTAAACAATCCCGTTCTTGGTATTACCGTTGATGACGAGGCTGATGGTCTTCCCTCAACCACAGCAGACGGTGATGATCTGGCCGACAGTGACGATGAAGATGGGGTCACGATCCCAACACTGGTCCCTGATACAACCATTACTGTAACGGTGACCTATAGCAACCCGCAACGCGTCCCTGTCTATATTCAGGGATGGCTTGACTTTGACGGTGACGGTACGCTTGAGCGGATTATGACGGATACGGTGGCTGCGCCGGGCAGTGGTACGCTGACGATTCCGGTGGCGGTGCCCTACAATGTGCAGGGCGGCAATGCCTATGCCCGCTTCCGTATCAGCAGCGAAGCGACATTGGGCTTGGGCAGCCAAGCGCCTGATGGCGAAGTTGAAGATTATGTGGCCACCATTCTACCGCTTGACTATGGCGACTTGCCCAGTGGCTATCCAACACTTTACAGCGAAGATGGTGCTCGTCATCTGCTGCCGGCTGTCAACCCAATCCTGGGCTTGACTGTCGATGGTGAAACGGATGGCGTGCTGAGTGTCGCGGCTGACGGTGATGATCTGGCCGGTAGTGCCGACGAAGATGGGGTGACCATCCCGGCGCTGAAGGCAGGGGAAAGGGTCACGGTAACGATTGCGTATAGCAACCCGACCGGTAGCAATGTCTACATCAACGGTTGGTTTGATCTCAACGGTGATGGTGTGTTGGAACAGATTCTTACCGATGAAGCGGTTCCCTTTGGCAGTGGCACCGTTGATGTGAGTGTAACGATTCCATTGACGGCAATGCCGGGTACGACTTACGGTCGCTTCCGCATCAGCTCGATGGCGGGGTTGACAACTAGTGGCTTGGCTACTGATGGTGAAGTCGAAGATTATGCGGCAACGATTGCGCCAATCTTAGGCAGCATTGGTGACACCGTCTGGTATGACATGGACAGTAGCAGCGATGACCAGGGCAATCAGGGTAGTGAATCGGGCTTGGGTGGTGTCGATGTAGCGTTGACCGACAGCAGTGGTAGCGTCATCTCGACGACGACGACCGACAGCAACGGCAACTATCTCTTCACCAATCTGCCGCTGGGCACCTATACCGTGACGGTGGTAACGGCGACCTTGCCGGTGACGGTGGTAACTGTGCCAACCTTTGATGCCGATGGCAGTAGCGACAGTCTGAGTGTCGTGACGATTGATGCCAGTAGCCCGGACAATGTCGACCAGGATTTCAGTTACCCACCGCTGCGGTTGAGCCTGGGCAACTATGTCTGGCTTGATGAGGATGATAGCGGAACGCAGAATGAAGATACGAGCTTTGGTCGCGATGGCATTACGGTGACGCTGACCTATCCGTCGGGGATTACCGAAACGGCGGTGACGGCCAACGGCGGTTACTACACCTTTACGAATCTGGCACCGAATAGCCGCTATACCGCGACCTTCCGGTTGCCGCCGGGCTACAGCTTCACGACCTTGCTGCAAGGCGGGGATGGGGCGCTCGATAGCAACCCACCAACCAGCGGGATTGTCTTTGTCGATCTCGGTGTAAGCGATGACTTCACCATCGATGTGGGGATCATCCCGACGCACATCAAGCGGGTGGGGTTGGGCGACTATGTCTGGATTGACATCAATGGCAATGGCATCCAGGATGACCCAACCGACTCGGCTGCGGCGGGGCTGTTGGTGACGCTCTACGACCACAATGAGGTGGTCACGGGGACGATAACGACGACGGCGGATGGGTATTACAGCTTTACGAACTTGCTGGAGGGACTCTATCGGGTGGAGGTCGAGATCCCGACCGGGTACACGGTGACAGTTGGCGGTGCGGATGTCGACGATGACCCATCGAACAGTGATTCCAACGGGATTGCAGCCGGTTTGGTGGCGACTTCATTGCCTTTGACCCTGACCGAATCGAGTGAGCCGGTGGGGGACAATCTGAGCTATGGCGGGAATGATGCCCATGCCAACGGCACAGTCGACTTTGGCTTCCGGCCGATCCTGGGCAGCGTTGGTGACACAATCTGGGCTGATCTGGACAGCAGCGGTGGCGACCAGAGTACCCAAGGCAGTGAACCGGGCTTAGCTGGGGTCGAAGTGCAGTTGAGCAACAGTTTGGGAGCCATCATCACAACGACAACCAACGTCAGCGGTACCTATAACTTTGCCAACTTACCGCTGGGCCTCTATACGGTTACAGTTAATACGGCGACGTTGCCACCTACCTTACAAGGGGTGCCAACGTACGATGCTGATGGTGGCAGCGATAGCATCAGTGTAGTTACGCTAACGCCGGCACAGCCGGATAATCTGGCGCAGGACTTCAGCTATCCACCGATACCACCGACGGCAACGCCCACCGCGACGGCAACTGCAACAGATACGCCGACAGATACACCAACCGCGACGCCGACGGCAACCGCAACGGCGACTGCAACGGATACACCGACAGCGACGCCGACGGCGACTGCAACAGCGACTGCAACAGATACACCAACAGCGACGGCAACCGCAACAGATACGCCGACGATGACACCGACGAATACAGCAACCGCGACGCCAACTACAACTGACACGCCGACGATGACACCAACACCAACAGCGACCGCAACAGCAGTATTGTTGAGTCTTGGGAATCTGGTCTTTACGGATCGCGCCAATAACGGCCTCTTTGATGCGGGCATTGACAGTGGGATTGATACTGTGATCGTCAATCTCTACCGTGATGTCGATGGCAGCGGTGATCTAAGTAGCGGTGACGGCACAGCGATTGCATCCGTACAAACCAGCGGTGGCGGCTTTTATCGCTTCGATAATCTACCTGCTGGTAATTATATTGTCGAATTGGCGGCTGTGAACTTCCAGCCGGGAGGTGTGCTAGAGCCGATGGTCAGTAGCTTGGCCAGTATCTTTGGCGGCACCGATCCACGCGTCGATCCGGATAGCAATGATCTTGATAACGACGATAATGGTTATGAATCATCCAGCAATGGAAGCCGAGTCATCCTAAGCCAAGCCGTGACATTGGCACCCAATAGTGAGCCAGTGACCGATGGTGATAGTGATGCCAATACCAATCTAACCGTTGACTTTGGTCTCTTTACCGGCTTGGCACTAGGTAACCAGGTTTGGATCGATGCCAACAACAACGGCTTCTACGACCCTGGGACCGGAGAGGTGGGGCTTAATGGTGTGACGGTTAACTTGTATCGTGACAGCGATACCAATGGCATACCGGATGGCGCGGCAATTGCTACGACAACAACGGCGAACGATGGGCTCTATGTCTTTGAGGGATTAGAAGCTGACAGCTATATCGTGGAAATTCTACCGCCGACCGGTTATACCAGTAGCACTGGTGGCAATCGAGAACCGGCACCCAATGCGGATAGCGATCCAACGGATCTTGATGACAATGGCACAACCGTTGGTGGTCCAATCCAGAGTGGCACAGTGACTTTGGCCGTTGCCAGCGAGCCGACCAATGAAGTGGAGCCTAATGCAATCAATACGACTGATCTCAACGGCAATTTGACAGTTGATTTTGGTCTGTGGCAAGCAGTGAACGTAGGCAATCTGGTCTGGCACGACCGCAATAACAATGGGCAGGTTGATGCGGGCGAAGAAGGGATTGCGAATGTACCCTTACAACTCTTCCAGGAGGGCGACGATCCGCTGACGGCGACGCCGCTAGCGACGACCGTCACTGATAGCAATGGTAACTATAATTTTGGCGGTCTGGCACCTGGACGCTACTTTATCTATATTCCAACGCCAAATCCAGCTTACCCATGGAGTGATACCAATACTGATACGGCTGACAATCGAGAAGATAACGATGACAATGGTGAACAGAACAATGGTATTGGTACGTCTGTGCATAGTCCTGTCGTGGAATTAAGCGTTGGGGGTGAATCGACCAGTGATGGCGATGGTGCAAGTGGCGATCTCACCTTTGACTTTGGTTTCTTTGCGCCAGCCTCGCTCGGTGACCTGGTCTGGCTTGACGTGAATCGGGATGGAGTCCAGGATGCCGAGGAGACGGGTTGGCCAGATACGCCACATAAAAAGGGGGTGCCCGGTGTTCCTGTCTTACTCTTCACTACGGATGGCGTCTTGGTGAACACGACAACTACGGATACAAGTGGCTATTATCACTTTGCGGATTTGCTTCCTGGTGAATACTATGTCCAATTCGTCATTCCGAATGGCTATGAGCTTACGGTTGCAGATGTTGCTGCGGCGACCGATATCTTTGATAGCGATGTTGCTGCGGGTACACTGCGTACACCTGTGACAGTGCTCCTCTCTGGTGAGCACGATCCAACCTTAGATATGGGCTTGTACCTTTCTGGTAATCTGGAGCCGGCTGCGATTGGCGACTTCGTCTGGTATGATGCCAATCACAATGGCATTCTGGATGCAGGTGAGACGGGTGTTCCTGGTGTCGCAGTTACACTTCATCGAGCCAATGATGCCTTAGTGGCGACAACGCAGACCGATGCTACCGGCTTCTATGAGTTCAACAGCTTGCCACCAGGGGATTACTATCTGACCTTTACCCCTCCAGCGGGCTATCAGATCAGCCCGCAGAACGCCGGGAGTGATGACAGCCATGACAGTGATGTGAATCCAGCCAATGGGCGTACGGAGAGCATAAATCTGAGCCCAGGCGAGCACGATTCGAGCTGGGACTTGGGTCTCTATCTCGATGGACAACCGGCGGCGATTGGTAACTTCGTCTGGTTCGACGCCAATAACAATGGGATGCAAGATCCAAGTGAGCTTGGTGTGCCTGGTGTAACCGTGATGATCTACCGAGCCAACGGTACTTTGGTGGCGACGACTGTGACCAATGCGGATGGGGCTTATCTTTTCAGCAATCTGGCCCCTGGGGATTATTACCTCGTCTTTGAAACGCCGATGGGCTATGTTCCTACGGATGCGGATCTGGGGAGCGATGATGCCTTGGATAGTGACGTGGATGTGAACACCGGGCGCACGCCAGTAACGACGCTTGATGGGGGTGAGAGTGACTTAAGCTGGGACTATGGTGTTTGGTATCAAGTGGCTGGTGTCGATTCACCGGGAGTCCCGGCCGGCGTTGGTGATTATGTTTGGTATGATACCAACAACGATGGTATTCAAGATAGCAGCGAATTCCCTGCTGCGGGTATTACTGTCATTCTCTACAACGGTCTTGGTGAACTCATCGCCATTGACGTAACGGATAGCACGGGAAATTATCACTTCCCAAGCCTAATCCCAGGTGATTACTATGTTGAGTTTGTGACGCCTTATGGCTATGCTATCAGCCCAGTAGGTTCCAATCTGAGCGACAATACAGATAGCAATGCTGATCCAAGTACAGGACGTACGCCAATCATACCCTTGCTTTCTGGTGACGATGATCCGACTTGGGACAGCGGCTTCTATCGACCCCCAACGGCGATCGAGCAGGGGAATGAACCGCAGGTCAATCGAATTTATCTGCCAGTTGTTAGCCGCCTATTGATTAAGCTGCGCCAACTACGCGGTGAATTCGTCCCAGTAATCCAGTGTCAAAATGGAGTCTGTCTGACCCCGTAAATCCGGACAACAGATCCCTTCGTCAACCAGTTTGGTAAAAAAGTGCACTGCCCTTTGCGTTTATAACAAGGGGCAGTGCACTTTTTTTGTTTGATTATGCCAAGCTTGCTGTTGACCTGTCAGTATTCTGTAATTATTTTGGTGATCCCTGTCAGATTTTTGTAATTAATTCGGTTGTGTCTGTCAGTCTTTTGTCACAAAGGTGATAACCAAATGTAACGATAATCTAGCATAATTCCCACTATACTCACACCTATAGCAGACACAATTGAGTGTCACCAAACAAGACTATAGTGCTGAGAATAAGTGATAACATGTGGGTTCGTCTTCTTGCCATCTCAATAGTAACGTTAACTATTTTAACAACACTTTTGGTTGTCGATGTACAGCGTGTAAGTGCTGCGCCGTTGAGTGTGATCAACGGTGTTGATGTGGCGACAGAAGAAGAGCCCGCTGTAGTTGGTATCTTATTGGCAGACGTGGATGACCTGTACAGCGCTCAATTTTGTGGCGGCACCTTAATTGCCCCTGAATGGGTACTCACCGCTGCTCATTGCACCTTTGACTTAGAATTTAGCCCTTTTACGGCCTCCGACCTCGAAGTCGTTGTGGGTAGCTTGAAGCTAGACAATGGGCTGGGTGAACGCTTGACTGTAGACCGAATTGTTCGCCACCAAGATTTTGATTTTGCGACCTATTACAATGATATTGCGCTCCTTCATCTGTCTACGGCAGCAGATGCACCCATGGTTGCACTGGCTGATCTGGTTGATATGTCCGCCATCACGGCTGACATGGCTGTCGTAATGGGGTGGGGAGTTACGGAAGATGGTTATGGGGCCACGACGTTGAAGCAAGCTGAACTGCCGGTCGTAGACCAAGCAACCTGTGCCAATCGTTACGCTAAGCAGGGCTACGTGGTGATCGATTCCATGCTCTGTGCTGGCTACCAAAATGGCGGCGTAGATGCCTGTTCCGGTGATAGTGGTGGCCCGCTTTTGGTCTGGGATGCAGAGGCGCTGCGTTGGATTCAGACGGGCATTGTCAGTGCTGGTGCTGGTTGTGCCGAGCCCGGCTATTATGGCCTCTACACCCGCCTTGCCGACTTTGGGGACTGGATTAATGCCGAAATGGCCATGTGATATCGCACACCGAAGGCTTATATAGCGAAGTATCAAATACAAATATAGATAGGACTTATGCAGTTCTTGACTTCGATACGGTCAAAAGCCACCTAGTCAGTCAGCAAACTTCGTAGGTCCTACTACAAATATAGAGATGATGGCAAGAGAAAAGGCCAAGCTTTCGACAGAAAGCTTGGCCTTTTCTCTTGGGTAATTCAATTGGCTAAACTCTACTGAGCGCCCAGTATCTTGGTAGGTACTGCGAGATTAACTCGCAGATTCATCTAGGACTTGTTGCAGGATCTCTGTAAAGCGTTCAACTGGTAGCGCACCGGGGATAATGCTTCCTTGGCCATTGTAGAGCACGATGAAGGTTGGCGTGCCACGCACAAAAGAACCTCCTGCATTCATATCCTCTTGAATGCGTTGTGCAACAGTTGCGTCATTCATGCAAGCACTAAACGTATCGATGTCTAGCCCGAGTTCCGTGGCCAATGTAACAAAGACTGGTATGGGATCACTAATGGACCATTCGGCACTTCGGTCAAAGAGCAACGCGTGCATTTCCCAGAATTTCCCCTGATTGGCGGCACATTCTGCGGCCAGGCCAGCTGCTGGTGCCTGAGGATGAATACTTAAGGGAAAGTGCTTAAAGACCCAGAAAATCTGATCCGTATCGACAAATTTTTCATCGAGCGTTGGTTGCGTCTCTTCAACATGTTTGCGGCAGAAGGGGCATTGAAAATCTGAAAATTCGACCACAACAACCTTGGCATCAGGATTACCGCGGTATTCGTCACCAGCCATCGTATAGCCGGCGTTGTCCGGATCGGGGGTTAGCCCTTCGCTGGTGGCCCAAAAGGGAATTTCATTATCACCAGCGCTGCCACTGTCGCCGTTATCTTGTTGTGCAACTTGTGGTGTATCACCTGCAATCAACGCATCCAGAATGCCGGCGAATTGGTCAAAGGGCTGTGCGCCGACCAATGGATATGCATCGTTGGTTGCTTCTCGGACAAAGTGAAAGCTGGGCGTGCCGCTAAAGCCCAACGCTTCTGCTTCTTTTACACCGAGTGCAATGATTGCTTCTTTTTGTCCACTGTCGACGCAAGTCTGATACTGCTCCATTTCAGCGCCAATCTCCTGTGCTAACGCTGTAAAGTAAGCTGGGGCATCGGTACTTTGATTCCATTCCGATTGCGTTTGAAAGAGTCGACTATTCATTTGCCAGTATAGCTCAGCCCCTTGATCTGCTACACAGAGCGCCGCAACATGGGCGGCTGGCGCATTGGGGTGAAGCTGTGGAAGGGGGAAATCACGAAAGACGACACGTACCTGACCATTGCGTACATAACTTTCATCAATCGCCGGCTCGGTCTGAACAAAGTAGCGGCTGCAGAAAGGGCACTGAAAATCACTATACTCATACATAACAATCGGCGCATCAGGTGACCCACGATAAGGAAAGCCTTCATGGGTAAAGCCAACCGGTATGCCTTTAAACGTGCCTTCCGGATCATTGACCCGTGGCTCTGCCACTACGCTGTCGCTCGTTGCTTCTGCTGTATCAGTTGTCGTTGCCGATGTCTCAACTGTTACTGTAGATTCACCAGTAGCCTCTATGGCATTGGTCTCTGTGGCATTGGTCTCTGTGGTGGTCGCTGTCACTTCTGGGATGCTGCTGTTGCTGACTGTCGGTTGGATCGGTGCCGTGCAACTGAGGAGAAGTAGCATGGTTAAAAGCATGACCATGACCGAAAAGAGTAGCGTGGTAATTTTGCCTGACAAATTGTGCAAGCGTAATACTTTCATAGGAGATGCCCTTTTTTCTTTACCATTTTCAAGCTAACATTGCTGCGGGAGATTGAGTTATTCTTTCCAATGAGCGCGTTATCGAAAATCTAAACTTAAGGTTGTTCAACACTTCAGGTGAAATTACGACTGACTTGTGTAAAAGCAACCTTTAGATCGGCGTTTTTAGCACAATGGCAGGTAGCCTGTAAATATGCGACATTGTCGTAAGGTGTAATGCAGGAAAGCATAATTGCAAAGGCAAAAGTATCAAATCAAATCAAGTTTAGTATTAGATTGATACCAAATGAAAATATAATAAGCTAGGAATTTTAAAAGTATAGCACAAGCAATGGGTTGTGGAAAGAATGGTGGAATTGCAAGTTTGCTCATCATCTTGAGATGTGGGATAGTCAAGGATGGCGAGGGCAATGAACAGTAGATCTTACCAGAGAAGCACACCTCTCTGTTGGGGCTTCTCTGAATTGATCTTCCTTCCATTGGGCTGTTGAAAATACAGCCTATGGATTGCAACTATACTGGAAATGCTAATGCTTTCAAGCAGAGCAAGCAGTACCTGGCTTGTTGACCACTGACTGTTGCACAGACTGAAAACATTGATTGGGATAGGTAAAGTGGGGCAAATACAATTGGCTTCTATACAAAATAGGCGAATTCCCGAATGGTACTAATCGCATGATTCGCAATGGCGGTTTCTTTCCGCAAATGCCCATCTGCTAAAGGTAATCATCAGACCAAAACAGATCAATTCAGTTCCGCGATCAGGTCATTCGATTGAATGATTTGACGAATAGTTTCGATGCTAATGCGATCAACGACGCCTTGTTCGATCAGGTAGCGTCGAAGACGTTGTAATGACCAACGGGAAAAATTTAACCCTAGACTTCGGGGGCTTGTCCCCGCAATCTTTGAAATCTGTCGACGTTGCTTGGAGGTGAAGAGCGGCGGGCGTCCCGGTGATTTCCCGCTGCGCAGACCACTAACGCCATTTGCCGTATAGCGGTGAATCCACTTACGGACGTTGATCGGGTGCAGGCTGACCGTTTGACTGATCTCTGGAACGCTTTTGCCTTCCGCAGAAAGCAGGATGATGAGCAACCGGTTGACAGGTAAGTCATCTTCAGGTTCACAAATGAGTGATTCAATTTGCTTAACTTCTTGCTCTGATAGATTCTGCACGTAGAGAGCCATGCCTCATTTCTCCTATTTCTTGCTAGTTGCCATTGTGATAGCAGAGGTGGATAAACAACACTATTTGGGAGGATGACGATGGTAACACAATGCCCAAATCTAGATATTCAGTATAATCAGTAAGGACTTTGTGGACATCGATACAATGTTGTATTACATGTAATACTTTTGTATTATATCTTAATTTAGATTAATGTTTTCTGACAAATTTCAATATGTGTGACTTGACGTAGAATTAACTAGGAACTAGTACATTCGATGTATATTTAACCTTTTTAGTACTTTTACTCTGATCCGTAATGTTCCCTGTAAACTGCTGTACACTGTTCGGAAAATGGCATTTTGCGTCGATCTACTACGGTTCGATTGCCGTATTTGCGGTCCTTCAGTTTTCGCAAATGGGAATTGATGACGATAGTCTATTTTGGCGAGTACTTCTACTTTTGACTCAGTTATCTGGATTCTGTTGACCTCTGGTGAAGCGGCCAGTCATATTGCAAAACACAAAATGTTAACAGCACAGCACCTAGCGTGCTTGACAACCACATGGGGATGACTATGGTTTTATTTGTACAACAATCGTGAAAACGGTCGCCATCTTTATCAGCACATGCGCATAGACGTTCCGATACAAGAAGGTTTATGTTCAGTAAAATTGCGTAAGTTTGTATTATTCCGTGCTCCACCGACGTAAAAGAGCGTTAGAACGAGCTAGAATAATATCGTCCGGTGTATTCAGCGTAAAGATCGCATCAGCTCCTTCGCGTAATGCCAAAAGCGACCAGTCAAGGGTTGTATTATCAGTGAGCACAATCAGTGGTGCTTTGCTTTGGGAACGTACACTGCCCAATCGCAGAAGCATTTCCTGCTCTATCGTATCGACACATTCCACCATGATTAACGTATCGCGCAGCACCTCGGCAGGGATAACGAACTCTTCCATATCTTGACAAACGTGCACAGCCATACCAGCATTATCGAATCGATCAAGCAAAGTAATTACTTTGGGTCGTTGATCGGTATTGGTGCGTAACCAAAGGATCTGTTTTGTTGTCACATTGCTGTTTTGATGAACACTATTGATAGAAGAGTGTAAAGCCGAAAAGTTTGAGGGGGACGTGCTTTGCCATTTGGGATCATTGTCATTTGTGCCCTGTGGATCATTTGCCGATTGGCTCTTCCTGTGTCGATGGGAGCGCTCCGTTTGATGAGGAAGTCGTGACGATGAATACTGCGCTCGCTGGTTTTGTGGCCTAACCGCATCTACTTGAGAGGTCGTAGGCTTTATCCCGCTATCGCTAACTACATCCCGATCGCGTAAGTTGCGGTGCAAGTTTTGCTGATGTCGATACTGTCTATGGAATGGTCCATCAGCAACTATAATACGAACCCATTGATCATTGGAATGGGCAAAGCAGCGGCGGTTCATGGTCAATTCTCTTCTTTCAAACCTTATACAGAAACGGTAAGTAAGAGGGATATGAAATAATGCTACAAGTTATTGGTAGCAATTGTGTAGCAGCAATTGTGTAGCAGCAATTATGTAGTATCAATTGTGCCCTACAACAGGGGCTGGGCTATTGCTACCTGATAAACATTATAGCCAATTTCTTCTTAATTTCAATGCGTTTTACTTACATTTTACTTACCTTTGTGCGGGCTTCCCAATTGAGTTTTGTGCACGGATTTATTCCTTATAGATCAACCCCTTAAAAGTGGCACAATGACTCTCATGTAAAACCACTCCGGTAAGTGCCACTTTTAAATGGGTTGTCTATTAGGGCGTTAGAATTTGCGTGGTCATGTGTATCAAGGTAAGGAATGCTCGTGCCAACGCCGGAGCGTCGGCACGGTATTTGGCGCTCCAACGTTGAGTGACATACTGTGTAAACGGGGTACTGACGCTAGAGCGTCGTGGGTACCATTCCACGCAGGAGCGTGGAACGAGCCCTCACGGTGCTTACCTTGATACCAGTGGAAGTGAGAACTTCCGTGAAGTACCGACTGGCTATGGCGCTCTTCACCGGATCGAATCCTGTGCGATACATCAATCTCATGCTTGTAGATTCAGAGTGGTTGATTGAAAATGAAGGAATTGGAGGAGTAGAACGTCGCATCTTTTTGCTATGGACATGTAAGTGTTGCGGCAGGAGAAAACGGTACTTCGGAGGTAGCGGACCCTACGCTTGTCGAAGGGGAAACGGGGCCGCTATGCCCCCGATTACCTTCCTTGCTACGGCAGCTAAAAGAAGGTAGCACCTGCGGGCGCTCTTCGCCGTCAGCAGCGGGTTACCACCCTGCAAACAATGAAATGTCCACAGAACCTAATAACTCTTGGCATAAAGCTGGCTACAAGTCGTTGGTCTTTGGGGCCGAAACCGGGGCTGCCTGAAAGAAAACGATTGGTGTTGATGTTGCACCGGTCATTTTTCTCTAGGTCTCTATAATTGAAAATCACTGCCATTGTCCACGACAACTTTTTGGCTGTAGTTAGTCACATAGGTCATTAATTTTTCACGCAACTTTTTCCAACCGTTGCTGCGCATAATCTCATTGAGTTTTTCTTGGCTTTCAACAACACCCATTGTCAACATTTGGGGACCTTCACCATACATGGTATATAAAACCTCGCTGGGCTCAATCCCCAATTGCATCAACCGCGGTGCGAATTCCCGCACAACAAATTCGGAGAAATCTTGTTCGCGACCCATTCTGATATCCCACTGCATTAAGAGTTTCAACATGCGGTTGATGGTTTCCTTTCACGCCGCGGGCTGCGCTTTGCTGTGGACCCAATCTGCGTGTTACATATAGGCATAATTTTAACTACGTGTGCGTCGCAGGTTGTGCGGAGTGACCTGAATCGTCTACAATCAACTTCCTATGACTATGTCACAATACCAAAAGCACCTTGGAAATGCAATATTTCGTCAATCAAATCGACCTCTTCTCGGCGTGGCATCTTGGCCGATCTGTTCGCTTTTGCAATGTGGCGGGCAGATTGGCGGATTGGCTCTACTCTTTACCTTGCTCTGTATGATCGATTCCCCATCCGCACTCTTTGCGGCCTCAAGCTATAGCACCGTTCATTTACCGGCTGTCACGGTTGTTATGCCCAATGACATCGTGATTGCTTCACTTCCCCTATCACCGCTACCCCAACAGAGTGCCGACGCCGTGCTAGGGGTGCCACTCGTTATTCCTTTGGAATCGACAGGCGTTGAGTTGCTAACGCATATTGCTGATTTTACGCTCTCCACCGCTGATTCGTCAACCGGAGAGGGCGCTTTAACGTTGCAGTTGGATGCGACCTATCGCTTAGAGAATGGGTCAGCAGAACCTACTACCCTAACCTTAAAGATTACTGAATCAAATTTTGTCGGTGCTGTCGATGAGATAGGGTTGACAGCCGATGGTATTCCCCTGACCCTCTTTAAAACGGAAGGCGTAGGATACACGGCACAACTAGAGATTAATGCGGACACGCGCACAACTGTTGCATTGCGCTATGTAGTTACTGCCGCCGATCTTCCTTTGCCATTGCTATCATACCAAGCAACGACGCTTTCGGCTTGGCGCGGCAATCCAAGTATTCGTGTCAGCATTGCGTTGGCTTCCGAGATTGTACCCGAAAGTTGGTTGCATGTCGCGCCGGCAGAGTGGCGTTATACCCAGATCGCCGATAGCACGTTGCCAGGGATCAAATGGCTTTATGATGCACAGATCCCGGAGACGCCTTTCGTCTTTGAGTTTATTCATCCCAATCGTTGGCTGCGATTGCAACAGTTGGCCAGAGATGCAGAAGCTGATCCGACCCTCTATATGACCCTCGGTGAACAATATCAGATTCTGCTCAATATACTTCCCACAGCCCCGGCCTATACCGATGTACGTACACGGTTCTATGGTCAGGCATTGGCTGCCTACACCGCTGGGATTGACCAACTGAAAGCCGCTGGTCGTAGCGAAAGCGAAATTGGAACGCTCTATCGTGCCCTAGCCGCTCTTTATCGCGGGCAGGTGGCACGTGCCGATGGTAGCACTGATCCTGCGTATGCGGCGGCCATGGTTGACGCGGCTCAACAGGCCTTAGCCCAATTGCCCACAACGGATGAGCGACGCGCCGAGCTATCGCAGTGGATTGCTGATGGACTTCAATCGATGCTCGTCGATGCACAGAATCACAACGCCTGGTCCACAGCGCTGGCCATTATCGAACAGTTGGCAACCTTACCGCCTGAAATTGTAAACCAAGATATACTCGAGCGCACGAAACGTTCGATTACCGTACGCCAGGCGTTGCAGTTGTTGGAGGAGAATAACCGCTCTGCCGCGTTGGCATTGGCGGGTGATGATCTGCTGGATGCGCAACTGCTACCCCCGCCGGCAGAGCAAGCACTCTTTAGCCGCTGGGAATTTTCGACGACGATTACGCCAGAAACGATGGAAGTGTCTGTGCAACCCATGAGCACGCCGACGCATCAACACGCCGCGCTAGCTGAATTTGAGCAGTTGATCAACCAACTGCGCATTGCTGCCGACCCGGCCATCACCTTTGATTGGCAGCCCATTAGCGTGACGGATCTTTCCAATACGAATGCAGGCACTCTGGCGGCAACTGATCCGGATGATACGCATCCGGTACTTACAAAAGTTGGGCACTTGATCATTCGATCACCCAGCAGCACCTCATTTGCTTCGCTTACGCTTGCGATGCCTACAGTACCAAAATGGCTGCTCTTCTATACCTTTCTCCGCCAGCTACAGCCTGTAATCGAGACGCAACGTACATTGGTTAGCCAGGCGACCACGGTTCGTTTAGCTGTAGACCTGCGTACTGTCGCCACGGAGTGGGAGCAGATTGCGAAAAATTTGGAAGAGCAGGCCGCTCAATTGGATGCTGAAGCTGCCGGGCGCAATGCGCGTGATGTTGCCGAAGCTGAGGCTGCGCTGCGATCGAGAATCCAGGCTGCTAACTATCGCAGCGCAGCGCAAGAATGGCGCAAAGTTGGTCAGGATAGTTGGGTGCTGCTGCAATTAACGATTCCTGCCGGGTTACAAGATCCAGTGCGTACCTGGCTTATTGCCGTCGATTCACCTGCGCAGGTAGCGGAGTTGCAGAGCACGCCGAGTACCTTTGTTTCCTTTATAGGTGTGCTTATCCTTAGTATGACCCTTTTGTTGTTATTCAGTGGATTGCTTTGGTGGTTATTATAGTAGACTGTATCTCTTATAGACAACCCATTTAAAAGTGGCACTCAGACGACTGGTTTTACACGAGAGTAATTGCGCCACTTTTAAGGGGTTTATCTATTAGAACCATCCGCGGTTCATTGGCTTGAGAGTAAGAGAAGGCATTATGGCAGCAACAGCTACTTCGTCAACATCGTCCTCAGCAACGAAAATGCAGGGCAATCGCAGTGGGGTTGTCCCGGGATCTACCCAGGGATCTACCCAGGGGTTTCGCTATACCAAGAATATTTATTTTGAAGATGGCTTGTGGCTGACAGGGATCTTCTCTGCCCTGCTGTTTTTAATTGTCGCAGCCTCCCTAGATGCCGCTGGCTATGTCCCCAATATGGGGCTCTTGCTACCTGTGACCTTTGGGGCGATTACCATGAGCCTGTTGATGGCTTATAGTCGCTTTGATAGCTTCTTTGCCTTTTCGCATGGCATGTTCACTGGCTTGGCGTGGATCCTCTATCTAATGGCTGGGCTGGTTACAGCAGAGGAGAATCACTCGTTTCTTGAATTCGGCTTTCCTACGCTCCAGGCCAATGTCTACTTTGTGCTCTATCGTCTGCTCAACTGGACAGAGGCGGCTTTTGGCGGGGAACCCAACGCCGACAACTACATGTTTATCTTTGAGATCAGTTTTCTTGTCTGGTGGCTCACCTATTTGGGAATTTGGTCGATCTTCCGGCATGGCTACACCTGGCGCGCGATCATTCCCGCCGGGATTGTATTGTTGATTAACACCTATTATGCGCCAGAGTCAACGCTCTTCTTTCTTATCTTCTTTACCTTTGTCGCCATGATCCTGCTGGTCCGCACAAACTTGGCCGAGCAACAGGTCCGCTGGCGTGCACAACGAACCTATTTCAGCCAGGATATTGGGCTGGATTTTATGCGGACTGGTTTTACCTATGCGCTCCTTGTGTTGTTACTAGCTTGGTTGGCACCCGGCCTCGGTCGTAGCCCCGCCGTGCGCGATTTTATTGCACCCCTCAATGAGCAGTATGAAAAACTAAGTACCAATATGAATGAACTCTATCAGGGGATCAACCGCCAGGTCAGGCCCACCGCAGCTGCCTTTGGCGACACATTGAGCCTTGGTGGTGAGCGCAACGTCGGCGAAAACACGATCTTTACCGCCTATACTTCACGGGGACGCTATTGGCGTGCCGTCGTCTTTGATACCTTTGATGGCCGGCAGTGGCATAATACAACGACACAGGAGGGTCAGTTTGAGGCAGATACCCTCTTGCCTGTTGCCGATTGGGCGATGCGGGAATCGATTACACAAACAATTAACCTGCTGGCACCAACCGGCAATGTCGTTTTTGGTTCTCCCGACATCTTTCTAACGGACTTACCAATTGATGTGCAGCTACAATCGGTGCCAGGGAATACGATTGGCGGTGTAAGTGGGGCCACAACTGATGCAGATGGTGCGGCCGCGCCACCTTTTGAATTTACCTTCGTCAAATCGCGGCGTACACTTGATCCAGGAATGAGCTACTCTGTCGTCAGCCGCCAGACTGTAGTGACAGAGAAGGCACTCCGTGAGGCGGGTACCGATTATCCACAAGCGATCCTCGACAAATATTTACAACTGCCGGAGACCTTTTCCACTAACGTAGTAGCGCTAGCCCAAGAGATGATCGCGGATCGTTTCCCCAATGCAGCGAGTGATCCGCCGACCGTCTATGATCAGGCGAAGACCATCGAGCAATATCTGCGGACGATCGAGTATAACGATGCAATTCCCGCGCCACCGCCGGACCGTGATCCGATTGAATATTTTCTGTTTGACATTAAACAAGGCTATTGTGATTACTACGCCACTGCAATGGCAACGATGCTACGTTCGCTAGGCATCCCAGCGCGTACAGCAAGTGGCTACGCCGAAGGGCTGTACAGCGAGGAAGATCACTTTTATACCATTAGAGAAGTGGATGCCCACACTTGGGTAGAGGTCTACTTCCCGACCTATGGTTGGATCGAGTTTGAACCGACTGCCGGCGAAAATTCATTGATCCGGCCGACCGGTCAAGAAGAAGATCTGCGTGCCGAAGATTTCCCGGGCGACACGAATGGCGTTAATTCGCCAACGGGGCCAGAAGATCTACCTGAGGATTTAAATAATCAGCCTTTTGATGAGGATCCATTTGCTAACTTTGGTGACAGTGGCGGTGGCAATAGTGGCATTAGCAATTGGTCTTGGCGCGTATGGGGCATTTTGACACCACTGCTTCTGATCCTTGGCCTTATCGGCCTACGCTTTGTGCCTGGGTTTATTCTGCCCAAATATAGTGCGGATCTGCCACCGCTACTTTATGAACGGCTGCAACGGTGGGCGCAGCGCCTGGGTATTCGTACAAGCGAGACCGATACGCCTTATGAGCAGAGTGGCCGCATGGGGCGTGCTTTACCCACAGGGAAACCCATGATTCAACAGATTGCCCATCAGTATGTACTGCATCGCTTTTCACCGCATAAGTATGGTAACGGCGAGCCGGCAGTGGTCAGCGAAGGGGATCAATTGGGGCGCGCTTGGCAAACATTGGAGCCAATCTTTTGGCGAGCATGGGTGCGGCGCTTCTATCTGACCAAGATTCGACGTCGTTCCAATCCCTTTGTGTTGCGCAAGGAATAAATGTAAAATTGCTCATCAGCCGAAAGTGTAAGTTGAATACCAAAGTGGTGTATCATGGCTTTGGGCAACGTGCACTTTTCACAGATGAGTCTTGTAAAATTCTCTCCTTGCCGAGATACAATTTTAGTAATTTAATGGCTCTATGGTACGATATATCTGTTTACAGGCTAGGCCAAATCTTTTGTAAGGGGTTTGTCGGAATCAGGAACTAAGAAAAAGTTGGCTTGTAAACAACGCGAAACGTCTAGATTGTACTAGGGTCTGTTGACATTTGCGATAACGACCAATCAATTGGCCGACTATACTGCGTTCAGAATGAGAACCGGAGTTTTGCGGACCAACGGGATCGCGTGCGTCGCACTGACCGCCAACTGCTTCCAGTCCGCTAGATGCTTCCGTCAGTGCGACGCACGCTGGCCGAAACTAGGGGTTTCAT
>DAOUCA010000172.1:0-53812 GCA_034432375.1 Caldilineaceae bacterium | reverse complement strand
ATGAAACCCCTAGTTTCGGCCAGCGTGCGTCGCACTGACGGAAGCATCTAGCGGACTGGAAGCAGTTGGCGGTCAGTGCGACGCACGCGATCCCGTTGGTCCGCAAAACTCCGGTTCTCATTCTGAACGCAGTATAGATCCACATGGGGCGGCCCCTACAATTGATGCAGCGTCTATTGGGTTGGCAATTACGCTTGCTGTCGTTGCAAAATTCAAGGATAGGGACCTATTTCGGAGTGATGCAAAAGAGAAAGGTCTATACCATGAGCCGACTACCCTTGCCCTGTGCCAGCCACAAGAAGGGTGCTCTTTGCCTGCGATGGCTGCGGTATCCACTTGCAGCACTTGCAGGGCTGCTGTTCTGTCTTAGCCAACTATCATCAATCCATGCGCAACAAGTGGACTGGGCTAAATCGTCGTGGGGATTGGGAAACGCAGAGGGCTATGGCGTCGCCGTCGCCGAGAGTGGCGCTACCGTGGTCACCGGCACGTTTCAAGGGACAGTGATCTTTGGTCGTAATGAACCGAGTGCCACCAGCTTGACGAGCGTTGGCAATGCGGACATTTTTATTGCTCGCTATGCTGCCAACGGTGATCTGCTCTGGGCAAAAGCAGTTGGGGCCGCTGGCTATGATCGAGGCAACGCTGTGGCCCTCGAGCCCCAGGGCAATAGTTACGTTATCGGCCACTTTGTCGGCGTGGCCACCTTTGGCGAGGGTCCAGCCGCACGCACCTTAACGAGCAGCGGCAGCGGCGATCTCTTTCTTGCCAAGCTCGACTCAGCGGGCAATTTCCTTTGGGTCGAACAGGCGAGCGGCAGCATCGGTGCACTGCCCGCCATTGCCGTTGCGGCCGACGGCGGCAGTTATGTAACTGGCAGCTTTGCCGGCACGGCCACCTTTGCGATTGGCACAGCAACTGCCGCAACGCTCCACAGTAACGGCGACACCGATCTCTTTGTCGCCCGCTTTGACGCCAACGGGGAACTGTTATGGGTCAACCAAGCTGGTGGCAGCGCGGCTGATAGCGGTCGCGGAATTGCGCTTGATGAGGGCGGCTACAGCTATGTAACTGGTACCTTTGCCGGCGCGGCGACCTTTGGTGCCGCTACGCCACAGGCGATCACGTTGACTAGCAGTGGCGGTGCCGATCTCTTCGTTGCGCGCTACGCAGCCAATGGGGACCTGCTGTGGGTCACGAAAGCCGGCACTAGCGACAACGATTACGCACAGGCGATTGCTGTCGACGATGTGGGCAACAGCACGGTCACCGGTGCCCAAGGTTCACAACTCTACGTGGCGCGCTATGCGGTTGATGGCTCTCGTCTGTGGGTCGGTGCGGCTGGTGGTGGTTCGAGCAGCGCTTGGGGCAATGCGGTTGCGGTTGATGCCGCCGGCAATAGCTATGTGGTTGGCGGCTTTACGGGAGGTACGTCTTTCAGCTTTGTCCGGGGGAGCTCTTACTTCGTCCAATTTGGGTTGAAGAATAGCGGTACCAGTGATGGCTTTCTTGCGACCTATAACGCAGCGGGCACCCAAATGTGGGGGCGGGCGATGGGTGGTTCGCTCTATGATACTGCTTATGGCATTGCTGTGGATCGGGCGGGCAACAGCGCTGTAACGGGCTCCTTTATGAACGCGGCAACCATCTATCCACTTGCGTTGAGTGGCCCCGGTACGCAACTCTTTGTCGCCCACTTTGCGCCGACTACCCAGCCAATTACCGTCAACACTGCTGCCGATCCGGGTGACAGCGTCTGTAGTGCCACCGAATGTACACTGCGCGAGGCGCTGACGTTGGCCAACGACTGGCTGCTCGGCGAAAATACGATTGCCTTTAACATTCCCGGCCCAGGTCCGCACACGATCCGACCCATCGGCAACCTGCCCAATATTGTTGACCGGCTGAGCATTGATGGGTATACCCAACCCGGTGCACAGCCCAACACCAACCCAATGAGCGAACCGATCAACGCCACGATCCTGATTGAGATCGATGGCAGTCGCGCCCCAAGCGGCTTCTATTTTACAGGCGCTAGTTCGGATAGTCATATTCGGGGGGTGGCGCTCAACCGCTTTGGGCAGGCTATCGGCGATGCCCGAAGTACCACGATCGAGGGCAATTTCATCGGCACTGATCCCTCGGGTAGCCAAGCGTTGGGCAACGCTGTCGGCATTGACACGGCCGGTGGTGTCGGTGGTGCTCACACCACGATTGGCGGCGCCAACCCCGCCGCCCGCAATCTGATCGCCGGCAACAATGTAGGTGTTCGTGTCGGCAGCCTTAGCTACAGCAGCGTGGCGGGGAACTTCATCGGCACCGATGCCACAGGGACCCAGCCGTTGGCCAATCAGATTGGCGTTTCCTCCTTTATCGTTCTGGATGCCGGTGGCCAACTCACCCTGCGTGGGAATTTGATCTCGGGCAACGGGGTCGGTGCCAACCTCACCAATGTCTGCTGTACGGTCAGCAACAATCTCTTTGGTGTGGATCGCACTGGCCTTTTGCCGCTGCCTAACCTTGGAGATGGGTTGATCGTTGCGCCTTATGATCTGGCCATCAGCAACAATCTCTTTGCCTACAATGGCGGCAGTGGCATCCGTGTGCGGGAGGCCAGCGGCCCCAATACGCTCACCATTCTACAGAACCGTCTCTTTGCCAACGGTGCCGCCGGGATCACGGTGACTGGTAATCGCGCCTTTACTCGCATCACCGAAAATCTAATCGATGACAATGGTACGCTTGGCATTGATCTGGGCGACGATGGCGTGACCCTCAACGACGCTGCCGACAGCGACAGCGGGCCAAATTTGCGCCAAAATTACCCGGAGCTACGTCTTGCCGGCAGCAATGGCACGGACACGGTGATCCACGGTGCAATCAATAGCACGCCGCTACGAACCCTCACCCTGGAGTTTTTCGCTAACCACCAATGTGATGTCAGTGGTTATGGCGAAGGCGAAGCTTATCTGACAACCCAAGCGGTCACCACGGATGCCAATGGCAACACTCCTTTTACGGTGAACTTACGGGTTGCCCTGCCTGCTGGTCAAGCGCTGACCGCTACGGCAACCGATTTCGTGAATCTCACTGGTCAGGGCGAAGCGGCTACCTCTGAGTTTAGCCGCTGTCAGCCGGTGGCGACACCCGTTAACAATTCCCTTGCTGCAGCGGCGATGACGACAAGCTATAATCCCACGCCACTGCCAAACGCGCCGGGCGGTGTCTTTACGCTGCGGGCAACCTTTGTCAACCAAAGCAGCGGTGTGCTCCGTGGCCTCTTTTTTAAGGTGGTAACGTTGACCAACAACAATGTGCTGCTCAATGCTGAAGGCGTGCCCGGCGGGGTGGGCGCGCTGTTGTCCCAGCCCGAAGGGCTTGCGCCTGGCGCATGGGTAATCGTGGACTTTGTGGTTGGTCTGCAAGCGCGGCGCGCATTCAACTTCTTTGTCGACGCCTATGGCTTATCGGCAGATGGCTTATCGGCTGCGACCTCGCAAGATGGTGTCCAATCGGCGTTTGACTTAACAGTGATAGAGCCTGTTTTTGCCGTACCGGCCACCGAAACGCTCTATCTGCCGCTCGTTAATCGCTAATGGACGCCACAGAAGCGGCCATTGGGCGACGAAAAATGAATGGCTCTTCGCGATTTAGTGTGGGAAGTGCCGGTTGCGTAGCGTGCGGCACATTGCACGCGTATCGAAACCAAACGGGGCGACCTGCTGACTTGGTTTCGCGCCTAGAAGGCAACCGGCAAACGACCGCCTACCGGGTGCCCCCAAGGCGCGGCGTTTGCTAACCCTCTTCGCTTTACACCACACTCATTCGCCAAGAACCTTGTTTATTTACTTAACTCATGTTACGCAGTAAAGATGGCGGTCTCGGGTACGCCGCATCCCCAGATGCGGATTGACCCGCATCTGGGGATGCGGCGTACCCGAGTAGCGTGGCGCCTTTATGGGAAGATGCGACATAAGTGAATTAAAGAACCGAATTTAGGCCACACCGCAGAAATAATTAGCCACGAAGCGCACGAAGAGACACGAAGAAAAGACAAAGCTTCGTACTCTTCGTGAAACTTGTGGATAGTTTAAATTTTGGATTGGCCTTAAATAAAAACACAGGGATAGAGAACGATGAAAGACCATTTGCCTGCCTACCGCCGCATGCTCTTCGTTGTGGTTTTGCTGTTGACACTGTTGCCCCTGGCAAGCACTTCGGTGGTGGCCGTTGAGCCAGTGGAGGGCGAGTATCAGGTTAATCAATATACGCCAAACAATCAGTGGCGGGTTTCTGTGGCTGTTGGAAGGCAAGGTGCCCCTTTTGCGGTCTGGCAGAGTACAGAACAGAATGGTGCGTTGTATGGGATCTATGGGCGCTATTTACCGAATGGCGGGGTAATTCATTTCAATACTACGCCGGCAACGCAATTGAATTGGCCGGCAGTTGGCTCCGCTTGGGATTTTACCGAATCGATCATTGCCTGGGCAGGGCCAGATGGCAATACACCTGTGAGCATCTATGGCCGAATGGCTTCCGATGGTATTCTCACACCGGAAGTACGCATTAGCCAGGATCTGATCTTTCGTAAAGGAAACCCAGCGGTCGCTGGCGATTGGCGGAGTAGCCACTGGGTTGTCGTCTGGCACAGTGTGGGGCAGGATGGCTACTATGGCGGTATTTATGGTCGTCGCCTCTCTAGTGCGGCGGAACCGCTCGGCGCTGAATTTCAGATCAACAGTTTCACAGCAGGTACGGAACTCTTCCCCGATGTCGCTATGGACTACCGCGGCAACTTTGTCGTTGTGTGGTTAAGTGCTGATGGCCCTGGTCACGAAGGGATCTATGCCCAACGCTATAATCGAGACTTCAACCGCATCGGTGAAGAGATGGAGATTGTCAATTTTGGCGATACCGGTGACGTGGCGGTGCCCTTTCATGGACCGGCGGTGGCAATGGACCCAGCGGGCAATTTTGTTGTGGCCTGGACCAAACTTACCGGTGATGCTGATATCTACGCTCGGCGCTACTATGCCAACGGCATACCGGCTGGGCCGGTTTTTCTTGTAAACACCTACACGGCGGGTTTACAACGCGCCGTCGATGTGGCCATGGACCAACGGGGTAACGTTGTTGCCGTTTGGCAGAGTGATGGCCAGGATGGCAGCAGTTGGGGGATCTATGGACAACTCTTCGACGGCTATGGCAGACCAGTTGGTGGGGAATTTCAGGTCAACGACTATACAACCGGCGCGCAGACAGAGCCCGCGGTCGATATGGCCGATGTAGGGAAATGGACTGTTGCCTGGAGCTCTGCCGGTCAGGATGGCAGCGGTGACGGCGTCTTTGCCCGTTCCTATCAACATGACTTCCCCACCTTTATCGTCAATTCAACTGTTGACCCTGGCGACGGCACCTGTACCTTTGATGAGTGTACCTTGCGTGAAGTGCTCACCGAAGCCGCGGCCAATCCCGGTACCGAGACGATCGCCTTTGCGATTCCTGGCGCGGGGCCTCACACAATTAACCTTGCATCGCCGCTTGAAATCGCGACCGGCGTAACAATTGATGGGTATACCCAACCGGGCGCGCAACCGAATACCAACCCCGTCGGTCAAGGGCTCAATACCGTGTTGAAGATTGCAATCAATGGCGGGATCGATATTCGTTCCGCTGTCACCTTCAAAGGGTTGGCGCTTAGCGGTGGGATCGATGTCCATCAGACCAACGCGATCTTTCATGGCAATTTTATCGGTACGGATGTCAGCGGCACGACCGCCGCGAGTAGTAGTATTACCCTGATTTCCGGTGGTGGCAGCCTCAATGTGGGTGGCGGCGAACCGGCTCAGCGCAACTTGATTGTTGGGCAGGTTTATGCCGGCACCTATGGCAGCGCAACCGTCACTGACAATCTCATGGGGACCGACATCAGCGGTACGCGGCGGCTTGGTGGTGGCAATGTGGTTGGGATGAATGCGTTCCTTACCATTGCCAACAATCTGCTCACCGGTGTATCCCTCTTTGAAGCCTCCGCCAATATCTCCGGCAACTATATCGGTGTCGATGTGACGGGAACCCAACCGCTGGGCAACGGTGGTAGCATCTCCTCTGGCTTTGGGGCCGGCTTTACGGCCAGCAACAATCTGATTGCTTACACCGGTGGCACGCCGATCATCATCGGCAACAGTGGTCGGCTCATCGGCAACCGCATCTTTGCCAATGGTGGCCTGGGCATTGATGTTGGCAATGATGGCGTCTCACTCAACGATCCGGGCGATCTGAATAGCAGCGGGCGCGGCGGCAAACAGAATTTCCCGATTGTTAACCGCGTCTACAATGCCAATGGCGCAACGGTGGTCGAAGGGATCCTCGATAGCCGACCAAGCACAAATTACTCTCTCGAATTCTATCGCAACAGCCTCTGTGATCCCTCCGGCTTTGGCGAAGGCGAACAGATCATGGGTACGGCCACGGTGACCACGGATGCCAATGGCCAAAGCCATTTTCAACTGACCTTCCCCGGTGAGACCGCCAACGGGGCATCCATAACGGCGATTGCGACGGGCAGCAACAACACATCCGAATTCTCGCCCTGTCGCGTGGCTGGAGCAGTGTCGCTCAACAGTGCCCTGGCGATGACTGGCTATACGACGGCCTATAATCCCACACCGGTGTCGTACGCGCCGGCCGGCCTTTATACGCTGTCGGCCACCTTTACTAATCGCTCTGCCAGCCCTCTGCACGATCTCTATTATCGTCTGACCACCCTTACGGAGAAGAACCTTTTGCTCAACGCACAGGGTGGTCCGGTTGGCGAAGGGGGCGTTGTTGTGGTGCCGGGTGAGATTGGCCCGGGTGCATCCTTTACGGTCGACTATGCAATTGGCTTGCAGGAACGTCGGCCCTTTACTTTCTTTGTCGATGCCTTTGGGCTGACGGTGAATGGGGTCGATGCGGCGACGGCGACACTCGCTACCGGGTTTAGCTACAATATTACCAATTTCGATCACCAGTCATTGGATGGCTTGAGCAATGCGCTTTATCTGCCATTCATTGCGCGGTAGCGGTGCGGTAAGCAACTCTTAGGCTGAAGCATTACCGGGTGCGCCTGCTGATCTCGTCTCCAGCGGGCGCGCCTATCAGCTGTAGAACCCATAGGAATTACTCGGTTATTCTGTCAGCAGATTTTAACAATCAATTGCTTGACAACGGTTGGATTGGTTCTAGGATAGAACAACAACAAATATAGGACTTACGCAGATCGCCGGTTGAGTAGCAGCCTTTGCATATCGAAACCAGAGATCTGCATAAGTCCTAAAATATTCATTCTTTATAGGAGTAAAGTGCTATGCACAACGAGGAACAGATGCCCATTGCTTGCCCACCACGGGAAACACGCGACACCGACAGACTGTCGAAGCAGCCCTTTGTCGAGCCTAAATTAACCTGGATCGAACCGACCCTGCGCCAGCAAGGTACATTGTCGGCCGCGGCTCAAAGTGGTGGTTTCTTTGGCTCCTTCTCACCTTGAGCGCAGTGTCCAGCAACCAGCCGGAGGCGCCGTGCTGACCAGGGGCGTTTCCGCTTGCCAACGCTTTCAGCTTGACCAATTGCAGATTGAACTCCGCGCCGCTCCCGTTGCATTGCTCAAAGCGCTAAGTGCCTTCTGGTCCGATAGCTTCTTTGTGCTGCCAATGGATGGGGTCACGGGCAGCGGCCCAACAACCATCCAGATTGAGTTCCAAAGGGCTACGCCTGGGCCACCAATCCCAGCGGCTGACCCAATCTATCGGGCAGTTAATTTAGCGGTCTGGAAGAGTGCAACCGGCTTTCTGCTGGTGAGTGGGAAGAGTTGGCTAGCGTTGCATTTGGCGGAGGGGCGTGCCCACGGTAAGCTTGATTCTACCTTCTGGACCGGTCGGCCACAAGATCAGCGTGACTTCTTTTTGTTGCCGTTCTTGATCTTCGGTCATCAACAGGGCTATTACGGCTTGCACGCCAACGCACTCTCTGACGGTCAGCGGGATTATCTAATCATCGGCCCATCGGGCAGTGGCAAGAGCACCTTAGCCGTACAACTGTTGGCCCAAGGGTGGCGCTGCGGTGGCGATGATCTGATCTTGTTGCGTGCCGCCGAACCGTTGGCTGCCGGCGAAATTGAGCGAGAATTAGTGCGGGCGCTGGCGTTGCGGCGCGACTTTGCCCTCTCCGCCAAAACCTTGGCCTACTGCTCTCCCCAAATTATCGCGCCAACAGCGGCGTTGTGTCCAAGTGATGCCAAACAGATCGTTGCCGCGTCCACCCGAGTGAGGGCAGCACTCCAATCGGACTTTCGACCGACCTACCTGCTCTTTGCTGCTATTGTTGACCGGGAGGAGAGTACGCTTGTACCGCTCGAACAGTCATCGACTTTGGTTGCTTTGGCACACCAGAGTGCCGGCATCATGACCGACCGCGCGATCGGGCAAGCACAGCTCGATCTGCTGGCGCAACTCTGCCGGCAGGCATCAAGTTATCAGCTCTTGTTGGGGCGCGATCTCTTTGCCCAGCCGCCGCGCGTGGCAGCGTTGTTGCAAGGCACATATTGAACAAGGAACAAATTCATGCTTTCACTTTTATCTGTCACCACTCTCAACCCCGATGTTATCGGCACTGCGCTGGAGAATGGCGAGACGGTGCTGATGCATATGGGAACTGCTAGCTATTTCACGCTCAATGTAACAGGCACAAAAATATGGGAGCTGTTGGGGCAAGGGTTGAGCCTTACGATGATTCGCGACGAACTAGTTGCCAGCTATGAGGTTAGTGCCGAACAGGCTGCTACCAGTCTATTGACGTTGGTCGAAGCGTTAGTGGCACAGACGCTGCTGGGGGTTGAGGGCGAGCCAATCTATGGCTGATACCGATCCATCGAACGGTGTTGCATCGAGCGAGAGTCTCCGACAGCAGGCGCTTGCGCTCTGGCAAGCCCAAGGTATGATGCAGAACAATAGTCATTGGTTGCCCATTGTTGGCAACAGCATGTTGCCTCTGCTGCGCGAAGGCGATCAAGTATTGGTGGCCCGCCGTCGGCACTTTGTCATCGGCGATCTGGTTCTGTTTTTGCAGCGTGAGCAACTGATCGTCCACCGGGTGGTGGGCAGCGGACCGACAGGCGCGTCAACCTGGATCACCCAGGGTGATAACTGTTGTGCACCCGACCGACCCGTGCCAGCGATGCAGATGCTGGGAAAGGTAATCGCCATACGGCGCGGCTCAATCGTCCATAAGGTCGATAGTTGGTGGTGGCGTTGGGTGAACCCATTGATTGGTTGCTGCGCCTCTTCTATGGTTTATCGCCCCATGCAACAGTTGCTCTTGCGCATCTGTGCGCGCTATCTACGCCGAGTGCTGAAAGGGTAAAAGCGCGCTCATGTCACAGCCGTTGCGTCCAGAAGTGGCACTGCTCTTTCTCGGCACGCGCCAGGCATTTGGCCCCTCACATCAAAAAGAGCTGCTGGCGCTGGCTGCCCACCCACTCGATTGGACCTTTATTTTTTACATTGTAGAAAGTCATGGTGTTGCCCCCCTCTTTTTTGCCAATTTGCAGCAAGTCGGTCTTCAAGCATTGAACGTTCCTGCTGAAATTTGTGCTGCTGTGCAGTCGCTGACCTATCGAAACATTGCCGTCAAAGCGGGGGTACGGGCAAAGCTGGTGGAGATTGCAGCCTTTTGTGCAGCACGGGCGGTTGATGTCATGTTGCTTAAGGGGACTGCGCTCGATCAACTTGTCTATGCTCAGCCGTGGTCAACCCTGCATGATGTTGACTTGCTATTGCGGCTTCGCTCTTCATCGCCAAGCGCGTGCACAGAGATCGACCGCTTCTTTTGGCCCTTGCCCGGTTTTGAGTACGAATTCAATACCCATCATGATCTGACGATGAATGGGCTGCTGGCCATCGACTTTGACGAAGTGTGGCGCGACGCACAGCCGTTGACCGTAGACGGGCAGCAATTCTGGGCAATGGGGGCGGAAGATCTGCTTTTGGCGGCGGCGATCAACGCCTGTCGCAAACGCTATTTTCACCTGAAAGCCTTGCTGGCGATTGCGACAATCCTAGCCCACTACCCCACGCTCGATTGGGCGCGCCTTGCCGACAAAGCGATCCGTTACCGGTCGACGACGATCCTCTATACTGCACTACTCGTAACAGCGATGACAGTGGGGTGTGCGCTCCCTGCCGACATTGGCAGCCAATTGCGCCTTTCCTCGCCCAAAGCGCGTTTCGTACGGCAACTGATTCTTTGGCTATTACCCCACCAATGGCAACCATATCATTCACCCGCTAGCCACGGTCGTCGAGCCCCTGACGTTGCCCTATTATTGCCCTATCTGACCTATGAACGGAGTCAGCTTTGGCGCAAGGGTCGTGCGCTCTGCACGCGTCACTAGGCCAATCAAGGCTGGAACCGTATAGATGCTCACTTGACAGCGTGCTGGTTTGCGTTATACTCAACGATATAACTAAATATTGATGACCTTCGGGGCAGGGTGAGGGACGAGAAGTTTTCTTGTACCCAATTCCCGATCGGCGGTGATCGAACATCGATTTATGGATGTTCGTCAGCCCGCGAGCCAATCTGTTTGAATGCTAGGCAACTAGCGAGGACAAAGCGGCATGAGAACGGTGCGTTGCATAGCAGCAATTCCGTCGCCGACGGTATAGTCCGGATAGAAGAAGGTTGCACATGTGAGCAGCGATGATCAAGTGGTCGTGGCCTGCCTTTATTTTGTCATGTGATTAATACAAGGTGATGAGAGGCGTGGTTGGCGGATCGCTGATTGGTGGTGCCTACGTGATTGCCACAAAGCCCTGAATTGCTGATAGAAAAGCGTTCAGGGTTTTTTACATTTATCGTAGGGGCACGATATATCGTGCCCCTACGATAAATGTAATGGCGGTTATGGTTTTCCATGTGCGAACAAAACTGTGGCGGGCTGATAGCGAACGGACGAAAATCCTTCCGATGGATTGTTTGATTCGTGTAGCTGGCTTGCCTGGCAGTTCCTTACTCCCGCGGTCAAAATAAATGACTGCGGGAGTTTTGTATTGGGAGAGGGTATGCAAATCCAAGAGACAAAAGCAGGGTCGTGGCGGTTGCCTGCGCTTCAATGGGCAGCCCCTGTTGGCGGTGCGTGGTTACGCGCGTATGGCGCGTTGCTCTTGGCACCGTTTGTGATCGCACTAGGCTTGTTGGCCTGGGCGGGGTTGGTGCGCTGGCAAAACTATCCCGCCTTTATCTTGCCGGGTCCGTTGGTGGTCTGGCATAAATTCGTGATCCTCGCCGCCGATGGCACCCTGACGCGCCACACTATTGTTACATTGATCGAAATTGCCGGTGGCTTGTTGCTAGGGGTTGGCACGGCTTGCACGTTGGGCTACCTTTTGGGCAAACACCGGCTGGTCGAGCAACTCGTGGCACCCTATATTGTGGCGAGCCAAAGTGTCCCTGTCGTGGCGATTGCGCCGCTACTGGTGATCTGGCTGGGGAGCGGCCTCACCAGCAAGATCCTCGTCTGCGCGCTGATTACCTTTTTCCCGATGTTGATCAACACGATTGTCGGCATCCGCAACGTGGACAGCGATCTCTATGACCTGATGCGCAGTCTGCGTGCCAGCCGTTGGCAGCTCTTTACCTTGCTCGAAGTGCCCGCCGCGCTGCCCGTTTTGCTCAGCGGCCTCAAACTGAGTGTGATTCTGGCGGTTGTTGGCGCAGTCGTTGGCGAATTTGTCGGTGCCGATGTCGGGCTGGGCTTCTTGATCAACCTGGCGCGCGGGGTGCTCGATACCCCCATGATGTTTGTGGCGATCTTCTGCCTCGTGCTGATCGCGCAAGCGCTCTATCTGCTCGTGGCGCTCTTGGAACGGCGTTATTTACAGTGGCAGGAGGGGTAAGGTATCAATGACGGCGCAAATGAACCCATCGTTGATCAGTGAGACAGTGAGACAGTGAGGCAGTGAGGCAGTGAGGCAGTGAGACAGTGAGACAGTTGGTCAGTCACTGTCCCACTGCCCTACTTTGAACTCTTGGCCCATTTGAGCCGCCGTGTACTTGAGCGCTCCTGTCGTTTTGCTCCCATCGGGACAGATGAATTTAGGTTAAATCGATTGCTGTTTCTCCATCCAAAAGAAAGTGTTGTCGTAAAAATGAGTCTGCAAAACGGTTTGAGATTGTTAGTTGTGACCTTCTTCGCCATGTTTTTGAGTGCCTGTGTGCCCGTTGCCCCGCAAGGCACGACGAATGACCAACCAACCGCCGCCGTGCTGAGGCCGGTCAAACTTGGCGTTGGCTATATTCCCAATGTGCAGTTTACGCCCTTTTATGTGGGCATTGAGAAGGGCTTTTATACCGAAGAAGGGTTGGATGTTGCGCTCGACTATGGCTTTGAAAATGATTACCTAAAGCTGGTCGGCGTCAACGAATTTCAGTTCATGATTGGCAGCGGTGACCAGGTGGTGCTCGGGCGAGCACAGGGCTTGCCCGTGCGCTATGTGATGAATTGGTACACCCAATATCCGGTGGTTGTCTTTGCCAAAGAGAGCGCTGGCATCACCGTGCCTGCCGATCTTGCCGGTAAAACGATTGGCCTTCCCGGCCCCTTTGGCGCAAATTATGTCGCCTTCCGTGGCATTCTGGAAGCGGCCAATCTGACCGAGGCCGATGTGACGGTTGAGAGCATTGGCTTTACCCAAGCGGCGGCAGTGAGCGCGGATACTGTTGATGCCGCTGTCGATTACAGCGTCAATGGTCCGGTCGTCTTGGCACAGGAAGGCATTGCGACGACGCAAATCGCACTCGATGACCATTTGCAGATGCCCGCCAACGGCTTGGTGACCAACGAGACCACGCTGACAGAAAATCCTGAGTTGGTGCAAAAGATGATCCGCGCCACCCTCAAGGCGATTCAATATACACTGGACAACCCCGATGAAGCCTTTGCGATTGCCTTAGCGACTGTGCCGGAAGCCGGCGGCGAGAATGAAGCGGTCAACCGTGCCGTCTTTGATGCTGTCCTCGCGGAGTGGACCCCGGCTGCGGGACAAACGCCCGGTGCCACCGATCTGGCCGCCTGGCAATCGTCCGCCGAATTTATGCAGCGTATTGGTCTGGTCGACACCCTCGTGCCGGCCGAGGAACTCTTTACCAATGACTTTTTGCCTTAACTGATCCACGAAGGCACACGAAGACCCACGAAGAAAAAAGCAAAAGCAAAGTTTTTTCTTAGTTATGGCCACTCCCTTTCTCACTATCGACCGTGTCACCAAAGAGTTTGCCGCCAACCGTGGCCGCATCAACGCCCTTGCCGCTGTCTCGCTCCAAGTCGCTGCCGGTGAGTTTGTCTGCCTGTTGGGACCGAGCGGCAGCGGTAAAAGCACCCTGCTGCGCATCATCGGCGGCTTGCTGCCGGCGGATAGCGGCACCGTTGCGCTGCAAGGGGTGCCGCTCCACGAGCCGCATCCGGAGATCGGCTTTGTCTTTCAAGGGGCCAACCTCATGCCCTGGCGCACGGTGCTTGACAATGTGCTGCTGCCGGTCGAGGTGCAGGCGGGGCGTGTTGCTGCCGCCGATCGAACGCGCGCGCTCGACCTACTGACCCTCGTCGGTCTCCACGATTTTGCCGACGCGCTGCCCAAGCAACTCTCCGGCGGCATGAAGCAGCGCGTCGTGCTGGCGCGCACCCTGCTCCAACGCCCCAAACTTCTGCTCATGGACGAACCCTTTGGCGCGCTCGACGCCCTCACCCGCGAACGGCTCAACCTCGAACTGCTGCGCATCTACGAAGCACACCGCATGACCGTCCTCATGGTCACCCACAGCATCCCCGAAGCGGTCTTTCTGGCCGATCGGGTGGTCGTGTTGAGTGAGCGACCTGGGCGCGTGGTCGCGGATGTGGCGATTGATTTGGAGCGGCCGCGGGAACTCGATGTGATGGGTGGGGAGGCGTTTGGGCGGTTGACGATGGAAGTGAGAGGGGCGATTGGGTAGGGGCGAAGAGTGTAGTAACCTTGGTTTAATCGTGCCGTTGTATGGGAGAAAGTGACCGATAAATGTCTGCTATGTCCACAAATGTCAGCGAACCTATCGATTCTGATCAATTATTGAAACAGGTGGCCCAATTTGACACTGCGACATTGGAGCATCTAGCATTTCAGATTAATAATTTGGTCGCACAACGTAAAACGCGCCATTTGCCAAAACGCGAAGTGGAACTCTTGCAACAGATCAATCGTGGTGTGCCCATGGCCGTGCGCCAGCGTTATAATCTGCTCAATGAAAAACTCTTGGGCAAAACGTTAACCCCAGAAGAAGAGCAGGAATTTGGGTGCTTGGTCGACCAGATCGAACAAGCAGATGGGGAACGTTTGCAAAACTTAATTGAGCTAGCGCAGTTGCGTAACCTCTCGCTAGATGCGTTGATGGCACAGCTCGGTATCCACCTTGTTAATCGGCCTGACACCCATTGGGCGCGCCACCATTGATGCGCTACAGTTGAATCGCAATGGGGTGGTCAATCTACGTCGATTATTGCGAATCGTTGGAAAGCTCCACCATCGTTTCTTCTCACGTAATCCGAATCGCTGCGATATGCAAGGTGGCTGTGCCATGCCAGTAGACGCGGGGTTGGAGGCGGTTGTTGGGATTAGTGACACTGATCGGTTGGTTGGAAATGAGTCCACTTGTTGCGCTTATTGCGTTTGTATGGTATTCTGCATCGCAAGCCGAATATATGATGAGGAGTAGACCACCATGACCACTACACAATTAGAGCATTTTCCGGTCACCCCAAGCAAGCGCGAGGCACTATTAGCAAAAGAGACTAGTGCGCGTCTTGCTGCCCTGCTCGGTGAGCGACCTGAATATCAGCTCCAGTTGGTCGATAACGGTCAGGCCAGTGAAGCATTCCGGATCCCCGCCGCGGCAATGCGTTTGTTGGTCGCGGCCCTTGCTGAGATCGCCGATGGCCATGCCGTAACCCTCTTACCGCTCCATACCGAGTTATCCACCCAACAAGCGGCTGAACTGCTCAACGTTTCGCGGCCTTATCTGATTGGCTTATTGGAAAAAGGCGACATCCCGTTTCATAAAGTCGGTGCCCACCGCCGGGTTCAACTGCGTGATCTGCTCAGCTATAAACAAGCGAGTGATACCGCGCGCCTGAAAGTACTCGATGAACTTGTCGAGCAGTCACAACGGCTGAACATGGGCTATTGATGTGGCTGCACTTGTTGTTTTATATGACGCCTGTGTCCTTTATCCTGCTCCATTACGCGATCTGTTGATGTATCTAGCCTTGACCGGTCTTTTCCAAGCAAAATGGAGTGACCGCATTCATGAGGAATGGATCCGTAATGTACTGAAGAACCGCTCGGATCTGAAACGCGAACAACTGGAGCGGGTACGGGCGTTAATGGATGCGCACGTTCGGGATGGGAAGGTGACAGGATATGAACATCTCGTCGAAACTGTTGTGTTGCCTGATCCGAATGACTGTCATGTGCTCGCTGCTGCCATTGCCGGCAATGCCAACGTAATCCTCACCTTTAACCTCAAAGATTTTCCGCGCTTATTGCTCGAACCATACCACATTGAAACGCGCCACCCGGATCGATTTGTTACTGACCTGATCGAGCGCGACACGGAATCCGTGTGTGCTGCTGTCAAGCGCCATCGCGCAAGTCTCCGCTATCCACCAAAGACGGTTGAGGAGTATCTGGCGGTAATGGCGCAACAGGGGTTGTCACAAACTGTTGCTATCTTACGCGATTTCGCGGATGTGCTGTAAGCGAACGTTCCTCACCGCACCCGAAGCGCCGCCACATCCAGGTTGGCTGTCCCGTGCCAGTAGACGCGGAATTCCAGCCGGTTCTCGCGATTGTTTACCGCCACGGGCAGGCTGATGCGCGTCCACGCATTGGCGCCGGCCAGCATTGGTGCCGTGACTGTTTGCTGGGCTAGAAATTGAGTGGCATTGGCATCGTAGACCTCGACCGTTGCCATGCTGCCCACCGGCCCAGGGGCACGCAAGAAAAAGTCGACGGTGTAGCTGCCTGGCGGGTAGGGCCAATGGGGGCCATAGGTCATGAAGCCGGGTTGGGATTCCCCTTTCACCGCGGATAGCACATATTGATCGCTAGGATTGCCATGCTTCTCCGCTACGCGCAGATAGTAGTTGTGCGCCGCCATCTGCAACGGTGCGCTGCCTGCTTCAAAGGTGTGGACCGCGCCCGCCCCCAGCGCCAATACCGTGGTGGCTGTGACCTCGGTGCTCATGTAACGGCCACAGTCGCGGTCTGCATGGGTGACCCACGAAAAGCGTTTGCCGTTCTGTCGCTCCTGGAGGGAGAGCAGATTCGAGCGCAGTGATACCCAATGTTGCACCAGTTCGTGGCGTTGGGCCGCCGTGACATCGGCGTCCATGAGATGACTGGTCAGCATGAGGAAGAGGGAGAGGTGGTAGATTTCGTCAATGTTGTATTCATAACGCTGCCGAGCTGCCATCAGATGTTCGTTGACGCCCTCTCTGATGCTTGTCCATTGCTGCCAAGCTTGGGCGACGTTGCCTTGCGCTAATGCATAGAGACCATTTAGGGCAAGTTAGTTAAAAATAGGCACTTATATGGTTAATAGACTGAAACCGGCTAGATGCTCAGAGAGAACACACATGATTTCAGTGAGATAGCCACATGAGCGAAGTTTTCAAGATGACTGGCTGTAACTGTGAATGAAGTTCAAATTCATAAAAATTCTTAGACACCAGCCAGTCATCCTATAGTGGCAACTTACCTAGTTATAAGGGGAAGATAGACAAAATTCGGGCTTGCATTATCTGCTTTAATGAAGTTGGTGATTGTTTTGCTCAATGGAACTGTCTGATCTGAAGTTATCTGTAATGAACTCACCACCAGATTATCCTGCGATCGTTCTGACAATCTCACAACAAATTGAAAATCTCTATTCTGGCCGGCCCCCAAATTCCCAACATTCCAAACAAGGGATTGTGCATTAGCAATGGCACCACCATCTTGGATCAAATCTGTTGTATCCGAAACAGTTGACCGAACAGTTACATTACTCAACTGTGCTTGTGATATATTCGTGATGTGAATAGAGTAGGTAATATTTTCACCCACAGCTACTCCTGCTGAGTTAAGTGTTCCAAAGTCCGCTTCTATTCCGTATATACCAACAGTCATCTGATCCGGCCATCTGAACTCGCGTCCTTCAGCTTCGATCTTTGTCACTATGAGGTACTGGCCATTTGCAAGGTCTGCAGGTAATGAGAATAACTCTTCTGTTGACTCTCCGGGTTGAAGAATCGTCATCTTTGAGTCCGAGTAGATTAAAGCATTAGCATGATAAAGTTCAACATAAACAGTTGATTGAACGGTATTGTTACTAATGTTTTCAAGTTCAACTTTATGATCCGGTCTACTGTTTGCAGATGCGACGAATGGAGCAATCGTCTTTAGCTTGACAGGGAAGTACTTTTCGAACATCTCGGGCACAGTACTCCATTCGAGCATACTCTCGCCCTGATAGGTCAACATTTGGAGGCTGGCAGCCGGGATCTCTTTAATGTAATCTGTAAGTTCGATCACCATTCCTACTGTCTCATTAGGTTTCATTGGAATTAACCACTTTACTACTTCTCCAGCCACTTCCGGCGAGTCTTTAATTATGTTCTTTAAAGCTGCAGGAAGCCTTAGCTCAGCAATCACATCATAAGGGAATGGATTCATCAAAGTGAAGCTGATACTGATCCCGCTGCGGCTGTCTACCGCATAGTACTGAAGCGGTTTCTCTATGATCTTAATGTCTTCATTGCCAATAGTTGAGCCTGAAGCACGGATTTCCGCGGGAGGCACCGGCCACTTTACAGAAGTCCGTCCAAGAAAGAAGCTGCCTGTTTCGTTTGAGCCAATCAGAGTAACTATGACATCTTCCCCTGATCTTGGCGCTGAACCGTTTGTATAGTTAGAACCAGTCTGAACATCAATTTCAATAATACCATCACCATCGGTAAAAGCACCGCCTTCAGCCAAAAATAATCCATTCATAAAGCTTGGATAATAATCAGCATACGCCATTACATTTGCAGGCATATTGGTTTTAACGTGAACCTTCAGACGTGCCTCATCTACAATAAAACTTTTCTTGTTCCCCTTACCGATGTAGTGCCCCTGCATTATTGGTTCAATTGATGTTATATCCGCTTTTACGGTTTTGGGTTTCACCTGATGCAAAATCTGGGAGATACCGGAGTTGCAGTTGGCGCCAAACATGATAAGTCTATCATTTAGACCTACTTTTGCCTGACTACCTAGTGCTACCATCTTTGCTCCTTTTGTGAAACTTCGCAGGTCATTCAGCGTTCCGTGATAACCGTTATATGCGTTCATAACATACCCGGGACCGTCGAATCCCGCTAGCATAATGGTTGAAACCAAAAATCGGTTAATTAGAAGATCCGGATCCTCTTCGTTAGCTTCGTCGATCAACTTCACATTTCTTAGTGTAATCTGAATGGGAGTATACTGATTCCCGAGGAATTGGATTGCAAGAATTCTCGCAGTAAGATCTTCAGCATATTCATTGCTGAACCTCTGAGCGGCAAGATTGTTCTGTACTATATGATCAAACGATCCCTCTCTGATATCTTGTGAGTTATTGCCAGTAAAGTAATCTTTAAGACCAAGCTCTACATCTCCAATCACCACAAACTCAAATGACTTCAGACTATGATTGTTGAAATATGTTCCGGACTCAATACTTCTTGTAAGTGCATCTTCCAAGGAATCCTGGTAAACCGAACCGGATTCAAGCAGAGATGGTACAAGATCCAATGCGGATAAAAGTCCTCCATATGCCACGCGATACTGTATCATGTCTTCATTCACAGGATACTGCCAGTTTCGTAAGGTTTTCTCTTCAATATATGACGCACCTGGGAAAATCATTCTCGACGATGTTAGCAATTCCTGAGAAGAACTTGAAGCTTCGAAGATTAAATTCGTTGTGCCAAGCGCAAAGCCCAACTGAGAAGCCAAAATATTCTCAGGAAGCAGCTTAGTTCGGTAGCTCTTGGTTATCTCGTTGATTGTTTGCAGATCGAAAAGTAGGTGGACATCTTTCATTGAGTTGACACATTTTTCAAGATACCCCCCCAATTTTTCCGGTTCTACCGTTACTGGTTCAACTAAGATCCGATAACCATTCAGTTTCTGACCATTCCATAGGATTTCAAACTCAAGTCTTGTAGTATCCAGTGTGGTAGATACATTAAAGAATGCGATTCCATCCCTGTCGGTGGTATAGCCGCTACCATCTGTGTTAATTTTACTAATATCTGACCCAGGGAAGACCATATCCAGCTTAACACCGGGGATAGGCTCACCAAGATCATTATAAACGTAAGCCCACACTATCGCCTGATCGATTCCATTCGCACGGATACCCACTGACTGATCTTCATTTAAATATCTTGTTTCGAGGTCAACCCTAGCAGGTTTATTGAGAGCATTCTGCAAAGAACTAAAATCAAGTGAGCCAGTACCTTTTTGCCTATAACCAAATTGGCAAGTCCCAAAGATGGGTTCAGAAGGACAGTTTATTCCGGATTTGAAGGTGTACTTCCCAAGTTCCGGCTGAATTCTGTATTCGCCATAATCTATAAAGCCGAAACTATAGGTACCTGTTTCATTTGTGGTCGTCGCATTCAATTGACTCCCATTCGTAGACAGAAGTTTTAGTGTAACTCCAGAAATTGGTTCAGTGTTTGGAAAGTTAATCTTGCCGGAAATTTTCATCCTAGCAGGACCGTGCAACCGGGCATTGTCAAAATTGTAATTAATATGCTGACCATTTTCTGGACTTTCAAGGTAAACCTCTGCCCGTACGAAATCGTACTCTCCATCTACCAAAAGGTCAACTTGATAAGTACTCCAAGTGTTTTGTGTTACAATGACTTTCTTGGATTCACTTCCAACTGACCGACCATCATAGCTCAATGCCCGAAGCACCATCGAAAACTCACGGCTTACACCATTTCCTGGCGCACGCGCATCAATCAGGAAAGTGTAGCGATCACCATTTCGAGGATAACTGACAATATCTTGGTAGAAAGAAATACATTCAGTTGTCCCCTGTCCATGAGTCACTAAGAACTTTTGACCTTCTGACGCAGGACCTGCCGGATCATTTGGGCCGTAGGTCTGAGCAAAACAGTTTTGTCCCAACCATCGCCAAACGCCAGCACCTTGAGCGTTGACATCCACATTTGATTCGAAGGAATGATTCGCTAATAATTGCGGACCTTCGCTCTCCTTGTGATTAAAGTTAGCCGTAACAAATCTACCCTGGTCTCCTAAAGTGATAGTGGTAGGATTTTCAGTTGCAGTAACATCACCACTCCAACTAGCAAAATTATAGCCCTGATTGGCTGAAGCCGTAAGTGTAATAAGAGTGTCGGACTTGTATTTTGAGTTATCATTAGGACAATCAGGTGCAGGACTGAGGTTCGCTGTCCCTCCATCAGTTGGGTTGACATTGACGGTGAGAGTTGTGCAGGTTGATTTAGGGCCAATCAATCGCACATTGTCAAAGTTATAGTTGACTGTTTGTGTACCATCATTCGAAGCCAGGTACACTTCCGCGCGCAAGCTTTGATGGCAGCTATTGTCGATAGTTAGCTGGACCATATGCATGGCCCAAGTGTTGTTGGTGACTACAACACGCTTTTGCGCATGTTGTTCTGGGCAACCTCCGCCGATTGCCCAGATTACCAGATCAAATTCTCGTGCTACACCATTGACAGAGGCACGCGCGTCGAGGGCAAAAGTGTAAGTTTCGCCTTGCAAAGGATCACGAGAAACATCTTGATAGAAGGAAGTGCAAGCCGTTCCACCATTGCGATGAGCGACTAAGAACCGTGAACCCTCACTTGGGTCGCCGGCAGGATCGCCAGTTGGGTAGGTCCACAGAAAACAGCTTCCAGCCTGATTGTCTTGCCAGTAATTATTGGCACGCGGATCTGCGGCTTCGTTAAAGGATGGATTCTTGAGTAGTTGATCACCTGACGGTAAGGGTGGTTGTGTATTGTCTGCTGGTGGTTCTGTCAACCAGGGATCAAAAAGTACGCCATCACTAACTGCGTTGCCCAGTCCATTCGGGTTGCGGGATGGATGACGAGGGCCGGATGGATCACCCCACCAATTGTTGCGCGCGTCAATCGACGTCGCCGGATCAGAGTTCTGGATCCCAAATGAATTAGATATAATCGAATTGCTAGATAATATAAGCGCTTGTGTGCCTCTGCCAGATATGGCCCTACCTGAGTCGCGGATGGTGGAATGTTTAAGTGAAACTTTGCTATTCACATCAGAGGCATTGGCGGTGTACAGGTCGATGGCTGTACTACCCACTGAGCGGATGTCCACATGTTCCAGGATGGCAGTGCCGCCATTGCGAATGTCAATCCCGCCCCACTTGTTGGCACTCGGATTGTTCTCGATATAAGCATGGTAGGAACTCAAGGTGATCGGCTGTTCCGCTGTCCCTACTGCCTCCAACACTCCTCCATCGACAACAATATAGCGAGCGCCGTTGGAAAATAAAACGGAGCCAGGTTGTAATGATAGCTTGGTATTGACTGGAATCGTAACACTTTGATTCACAAGCTCATATCCTTGCATCCCACCTTGGTTGGCAAACAGGAGCGTGTTTGAGACCAGAATCCCTCCGGATACCTGGATCCAGCTATTCGTATTGTTGGAGAACGTGTTCTCAGCTAAGGTAAGATTACTAACGTTGTTGATGCTTGTGAGCGCAATACTGCCAGAGTCACGGATGGTGGAGTGTTTAAGTGAAACTTTGCTATTCACATCAGAGGCATTGGCAGTGTAAAGGTCGATGGCTGTACTAGCCACGGAACGGATGTCCACATGTTCCAGGATGGCAGTGCCGCCATTGCGAATGTCAATCCCGCCCCACTTGTTGGCACTCGGATTGTTCTCGATATAAGCATGGTAGGAACTCAAGGTGATCGGCTGTTCCGCTGTCCCTACCGCTTCCAACACTCCTCCATCGACAACAATATAGCGAGCGCCGTTGGAAATCACAACAACACCCGGCTGAATTTTTAAAGTTGCCCCGATTGCAATTTGCAGATTTCCGGTAAGATTATATGGGCTACCTGAAACAGTCCATATAGTATTAACTGTAATCACCCCACTGATATCAGTGCCAAGCGGACGGGCAACTAATACTTGTCGTGGTGAAATGAAAGTTACTTCCAAGCCGAAAAGCACGGTAACTGTAAAAATAATCAGATAAATTCGAAATTTCATGCTATCTTTAACCTTATTGAAATCAATCAAACTTGGCTTGCGGCTGGCCAAATGGTTGCTTTAGTTTGTTGAGAGGCTGGATCGCTTCGACATTATCGAACAACCACTGGCAGGTAAATTAGGTTTGGATCAGCCTCTAACAACACATCAACAGTTGTCCAAAGAACTCTATGCCCAAGTTTCCCTGCACCGCCTTGTGGTTGCCGTAGCTTGTACTGAGCTTTGGCTACCAAGTATTGTTATCAGACAGATGGTGACAAAGATAAATCGGTTTGCAAACTTCCGCATACAGCCTCACAAGTGGTAGGTAAATGGCATTATCATAAGAGAAGAAATTGCTCAAGGATAAAAATTGATAGTAATGAGGATTCGTCTTTTCAATTGAGGCACTGCTGATAGGTCGCCATCGCCATCTCTCCTTACAAAATAATCGAATTATCAAACAGAATCGTTTCTGTTTAATGACCGGTATAAGGTATACTCAGGGCATTACATGAATCAAACGAGGCGGCGGCGTTGTGTCAAGCGTGGATGCGATGGTCTGTTGCTGCAATCAGAACAGAAGAGAGGGATATGCCTGTTCCGTAAAGCGATTCATGGATGGAGTTAATGAAAGAGTTGATAAGATTATAATAATGTAAGCTCTTTCTGTCACTGGCCAAAGCTGCCACTTCATACCCACCAAACCCACCAATTAGACCAGAACCAACCAAACCAACCATCCACCATTTGACTTATGCCTAACCCAATCCGTCTACGTCATTTGACTGAGTTACGTGAGCAAACTGGCCTGACCCTTGCGGATATGGCTGAGCGTTGTGCGCTACATGGTAGCCAAAGCCGCAAGGCGGTTAGCAACTGGGAAGCCGGCACATCAATCCCACGTGCCAACCGCCGCATTCCTTTTATCAACTATCTTTGGCACGATCTGCAACTCTATCAAGAGCCGGCCGCCTTTGAAAAACTCTGGTCCATCCTGGTCGAAGAGTGGGCTTGGGATCCACTCTCTGCCGAGGAACGGGCACAACTGCTTGTCCCGGTCGTGCCAACCGCGGTGGCAGCGGAAGCAATGACCGAAGGGCTGGTTGCCGCACCGGATGCTGATGAAGCTGTCGTGGCGGCTGCGGTGCAACACGCGGCAGTCGCGCCGGAAACGCCATCTTCTACGCCGGCAGTCCCATCTGCCGACGAGAATGTACCCATGGGTGGTGAAGCGGCTGTGCGGGCAGTCGATTGGCGCCATCAACTCTCCATGCTCCTGGCAGACCGCCGGTGGCTGGTGGTCGGCATCATGCTGCTGGTGCTGGCTGGATTTGGTGCACAGTACCTATGGCGTGTGCAGGACGAAGCCGCTCCCGATGCTATCGCCGTCGTGGAAGCAAGTGCGGCAGCGGGCAACGTTGTTACCCAAACGGTGGCAGCAAGCGGCATGATAGCGCCGGCGATTACGGTCACCAATAGCGTATCCGCCGCTGTGCTCATCAGCAGCACGGTGGCTGTGCCACTTGGCAAGGTTATACCCGATCAACCGCTCACACTACACAACGGTAGCTTTGAAGAGGGCACCGGCTTTGACGGGTGGGCTCTGTATGAGGAGTGTGGCTACGCCGTTCAAGAAGACGTTGCCGTTGCTCACCAGGGAGCAAGCTATCTAGCAATTCGCAAGCAACAACCCCGCTGCTACTCTGTCTATCAGGACATCGTTGCTACCCCAGCCGTGAGCACAACCGTCCGTGCGGCGATCTGGTTGCGTTCGCCCACTGGTGCTACGCGCCGTGGTCGGCTAACGTTGTGGGCTTTTAGCGGTCAGAAGGAAAAGGCCGAACAACCTTTTGCGGTTGCCAATCGGGCATGGACTTGTGTGGAAACCGCGCTCACAATCAAGGAAGCAGGGCATGATCAATTGCGCTTGGAACTTTACCTCGATTCGCCCGATGGTCTTGACTATTACGTGGACAGCGCCACGCTCGGTCAAGGCTCAGCAAGCCTCTGTCCAGCCCCCACCTTGACAATTGCTGATCTGCAAGTGCTCCAGCCCTCGGGGCTGATCTATGCGGGGGCCACCGTGGGCGTAGCGGCCATCGTGCAAAATGGGAGCCCGACCGATCTGCGGCAAGAAAGCTTTCTGCGCTACTCGATTGCGGAAACAGCCGATGATGAACCACTTGATCCCGGTGCCAATCGGATATTGGCCGTTCCACCCTTGGCCGCGGGCGAATCGATCACGCTTCCCCATCTCGATCTCTACCTGCCAATCAATTTGCCGCCTGATCAGCCCACGGAACAACCCTATTTTGTCGTTGTCGATGTTGCCGGCACAGATGACCCGGCTGATTTGCGCCGCGGCTTTGACCGTGCTTCACAGCCCTTTACCGTCACGCCCTGTTCACAAGGCACCCTCTACTGTGATGTCCCCACCGACCATTGGGCCGCGGCCGAGATCCAAGCCTGGTATGATGCCGGTATCAGCCAGGGCTGTCGCAGCAACACCGAACCTTTTCTCAATCGCCCCTTCTGTCCGGATGCACTGGTGCAACGCTGGATGATGGTCTTCTTTCTGTTGCGCCGCTTGGAAGGCAAGGATTATCAGCCCACAGCGGCCTACCAGGGGCTCTTTGAGGATCTGCCGGAAGAGTTTGATAGCCACAATGGCGCGCGTTGGATTGAAGCATTGGTCACCACGCGCGTCGACATGCACAGCGACGCCTGCCCACCCCGCGGCGAACATCAGCGCTTCTGTCCCAACGACCCGTTGCGCCGCATCGACTTTGCGCGGGCGCTCTATGAACTGCAACGCTGGGATCTAACCAACGTGGCGGGGACGCATTATGCCGATCTCCAAGCCGGTTCCCTGGCAGCGAGCATCGCTGAGTTTATGTGGGAACAAGGCTTTCTCGTCGCTGATGAGATCGACTGCCCGGACAACGCCGGCTACCCCCGCTTCTGCCCCAACGCACCGCTGCGCCGTGCCGCGGCCGCGGTCATGATGAGCCGGGCGCTGGGGCTGGTGGCGCCTGTCCGGTGACTACCGACACTACGTACCAAAACACAAAAATTGGACGCACCCTGAAACCGCCAGATTATTTTATCGTGGCGGGAGTCTATGCTATAATCGATGAAATGCTGCGAACCGAATCGGGTAGCTGTTGAGTGAGATTGTGTGATTGAACGGAGGCTCGTAGTGGAACAGATCACAATTTCCGAGCGCGTACTTGATATTTTAGACGCGTTGGAACCTAATACGACTGTCGAAACGCAGATCGCGCATCTGGCAGAGGGGGAATTGCAGCGCCGGCTGGCGCGCTACCAGTTACGTGACCGGCTTTTTCAGGAAAAATATGGCATGTCACTGGCGGTGTTTGAGGAGCGCGCAATGGTCAAACAACACGACTATTCCTTTGAAGTGGAAAGCGACCATCAGGATTGGGATTTGGCGCTCGACGGGATGCGTAGTATTGAGCGTCAATTGGCCGCGTTGCGAGGCAGCATGTGAGCCGGCCATTAACCATCGCCGATTTTGAGTATGGTGTACGCCAGTTAGCCATCCAATGGGCCTTCATCCAATGGCTTGTAACCGTAGACCGCACCGATTATGCCGTCAAACTGCGTTTGCATATCGATGTGGATTGTTTCATCCAAGTTTACCACAACGTACAAAATGGATTGATCAGCTACACCCTGATCATGAACCGAACCCGTATCTATGGCCGCGACTGTGATGGGGGCGTCTGGCATCGCCATCCCCGCCACGCACCCGATTCGCATGACTTCTCAACAGAAGGGAGCCGGGTCGTCACGTTGCCTCACTTTCTCGCCGAAGCGCAACAGATCTTGCAAGATGAAGGACTACTTTAGGGGTAGGGTATAAATCAACGGTTCAAAGAAATTGTCCAGGGCAATATCATCAACAAGGACTAGCGACGCCTGCCCACCGCGCGGCGAACATCGCCGCTTCTGCCCCAACGATCCCCTACGCCGCATCGATTTCGCGCGGGCACTCTATGAATTGCAGCGCTGGGATCTGACCAACGTACCGGGAACCCACTATGCCGAGCTGCCAATCGGCTCGCTCGAAGCGCGGATTGCTGACTTTATGTGGCAACAAGGCTTTCTCGCCAACGACAAGATCGACTGCCCCGATAACAATGGTGATCCATACTTCTGCCCCACGGCACCCCTCCGCCGCGCGGCCGCCGCCGTCATGATGAGCCGGGCGCTGGGGTTGGTTGCGCCTGCTCAATAGGGTACGTTTCCCAAAGCAAACTTCTGACCAAATGGTCAAATAGTTTTTTCTAGTCGGAGTCTGTGCTATAATCCACACAAGAACATCTCTACTTAGCCGAATCTGGCGCGTTACTTGGTAAGGAAGTGCTGATGACAACACTAACGATTGATCTCCAGCTATCTACGGAGCAGATCGAACAACTCAACCAGATGGCGCAGGTCCGTCAGGCTGCTGTGCCTGAAACGCTGCAACTGGCCGTAACAGAGTGGCTGGAGCAACAGTGGCAACAGCATCTTGCCCGCCAAAAGCTGCGCCTACTGGGGCAAGGCTTGGGCACCAGCCGTGCCCCTCATGACAAAGCCCAACGCCATGATCAATACCTTTACCCCCCGAACGCTATTCCATGAATGCTATTTTTGTTGATACTTGGGCATGGTACGCACTGATTGACACAGCAGAAACCGATCACCTCGTTGCACAACTAGCGAATGAAGAGTTGGTGGACGCCCACTACACCTTCATCACCACCAACTTTGTCGTTGATGAGACACTAACGTTGATCCGCTATCATCTTGACCATGCCACAGCGGTTCGCTTTTGGGAACTGCTGCAAGAGTTGATTGAGAGTGGTCTAGTGACCTATATTCGTATCGATGCTGAGCACGAAGCCGCAGCTTGGCAGATCTTCGCACGTTATGCTGACCAAACCTTCTCCTTTACGGATTGTACCTCGTTTGCAGTGATGCGCGCTTTGCGCTTAACTGAGGCATTTACCGGCGACCAGCATTTCCGCATCATGGGCTTCTTGCTCAAACCGTGAAATTTTGTGCTATAATCCAAATGATGAGACGATCAATCACCTGTGGCAACCCAGTTCACGCAACACGCACGACGAAAGAATCGAAAGCAATTCCAAATGACCAATCCAACACCCGCCCGTGTCCGCTTTGCCCCCAGCCCCACCGGCTTTCTGCACCTGGGCGGGCTGCGCACGGCGCTCTTTAACTGGCTCTATGCTCGCCACACCGGCGGTCAATTTATCCTGCGCATTGAAGATACCGACCAGAGCCGCTTTGATCCCGCAAGCTTGGAAGACTTTTTTCGCGGCCTGCGTTGGCTTGGGCTCGATTGGGATGAGGGGCCGGATATTGGCGGCCCCTATGGTCCCTACGTGCAGAGTGAGCGGCAGGCGCTCTACCTGGAGCATGTCGAGAAATTGATCGCTGGCGGCCACGCCTACCGTTGCTATGTCTCCAGCGAAGAGCTCGACGCCATGCGCGAGGAGCAGCGGGCCAAGGGGCAACCAATGGGTTATGACCGTCGTCATCGTTGGCTGACCGATGCACAGCGCGCTGAATTTGCGGCGTCCGGCCAATCCTCGGTCGTGCGCTTTGCCGCACCGTTGGCGGGGGTCACCCGTGTGCATGATCTGATTCGCGGGGATATTGAGATCGAGAGCGCGAGCATTCTCGACCCGATCTTGCTCAAGAGCGATGGCATGCCGACCTATCACCTGGCCAATGTGATCGACGATCACCACATGCAGATCACGCACATTCTGCGCGCCGATGAGTGGATCTCCTCCGCCGCGCTGCATAAACAACTTTACGATGCCTTTGGCTGGACGATGCCTATCTTGGCCCATCTGCCGGTGATCCTCGATCCCAGTGGCAAGGGCAAGATGAGCAAGCGCAAGAAGATCATCGATGGCAAGGAGTATCTGGCGCTGGTGCACGAGTTTATCGAGGCCGGTTACTTGCCCGACGCCATGTTTAACTTTCTGACCAATGTCGGCTGGAATTTTGATCCAGAGCGCGAGGTTTTTACGCGGGATGAGGTGATCGAACGTTTTAGCGATATCTCTACGATCAACCCGAAGCCGGCGGCGCTGCCCTATGAGAAGCTTGATTGGCTCAACGGGCTCTATATCCGCGCCATGGCTCCGGACGAGCTACATCGTCAACTCGTCCCCTTCCTGGCGCAACAACTCGACCTTGACGAAGCTGAGTTAGCGCACAGCGAAACGCTCTCCGAACTGATCCCGCACATTCAAGAGCGGTTGAAGGTGCTGCCCGATGCCGCCGCCTTTATCGATTGGGCCTTTCAGACGGCCGATCAGATTGTCTATCCCGATCCAGCGGCCTTTATCGGGCGCAAGATGGATGCCGCCAGCACGGTCGCGGTCCTAGAGGCAGGGATTGCGCTGGTCGAAGGGCTCGATGCCTTTACCGTGGAAAAGTTGGAGAATGCCTTCCGCGCCAAATCCGAAGCGCTGCAGGTGAAGGTTGGTCCCTTCCTCACCCCCTTCCGCGTGGCCATCACCGGCAAAACCGTGGCTCCGCCGCTCTTTGAAAGCATGGTTGCCATCGGCAAAACGGAGACCCTGGCGCGGCTCCACAATGGACTTCGTGTGCTGAAGAGTTATGCTGCAATGTCTGTGCCGGCAGCCTAACTCTTCAGTACAAACCAGAGCAGCGAAAATAGATCCGTTGCCGCTGCTCTGGTTTGTACTCTTCTGCCCTCCGCTGCATCTTGTGCCCGCCCACTCTCCACCTGCTAATCCCACAACGAAAAAGGACCGATGACCACATGACCAAACCCCTCATCCTCATTACCAACGACGATGGCATCCGTTCCAGTGGGTTGCTGGCGGCGGCGAGTGCTTGCGCGCTCCTCGGCGATCTGCTGATTGCCGCCCCGGCGCAACAACAGTCGGCGGTTGGCCGCGCCAAGCCACCAGCGAGTAGCGGGCGCATCTTTGAAGAACTGTTGACGTTGACGGTTGCTGGCAAAACTCAGCGCGTCACCGGTTATGCCATTGAAGGCACCCCAGCCCAAACGGTTGAACACACCATGGTTGAATTGGCCCTACGGCCAATCGACCTCGTCGTCTCCGGCATCAACTTTGGCGAAAATATCGGCGAAGGCATCACCACGTCGGGCACGGTCGGCGCGGCGTTGGAGGCCGCCTCCTTTGATGTGCCTGCCCTAGCAGTCTCGCTACAGACCGACCCGCAACATTACTTTAACCACGATGCGGCCCTTGATTTTACGGTTGCGGCGCACTTTGTGGAAATCGTCGTACGGGCGCTCTTGGCTAATGGGTTGCCCCCCGGTGCTGATCTGCTCAAGCTCGATGTGCCCGCCGGCGCGACCGTGGATACCACCATCCGCTGGACCCGTCTCAGCCGCGACCGCTACTTCTATCCCGTCGCCAAGCCGCGCAACCATCTCAACGACGTCGCCCCGCTCGGCTTTGAACACCGAGCCGATGCCTTTAAACTCGAAGCCGATTCCGATGTACGCGCCGTGGTGCTTGATCATGTGGTCTCGCTGACACCGCTGATTCGCGATATGACTGCGCCGCTTGCTCTGGCGGCGCTGGCGGGGTGGTTGAAGGAGTATTGAATATGATCACGGGCCTATCCTTGGAAGAACTTAATAGTGTCGGCGGTTTTCGGCTTGTTAATCCAGTAACTGACGAAGAATTATTGAACCCGGCTTTTGCTTATGTCTAGGCGCTCACTTTACGTTGGTCGATCGGGACAAATGGCAGTTATGGCTGAATTTTTGTTCCCAGGCTATAATGTTGCTATCCCTGAAGTTGATGTCGGTGATGATATCTTTGTTGTCAAAGACAGCAATGGTGAATATGCCAGGATTCAGGTGAAGACCGCATTGGCAACTAAGACAATTCCTGGATATAGTGCTCGCTATGCGCTGAAATTTGCACAATTGAAAGGACGTACTATCCCAGAGACTTGGTACGTCTTTGCCAATCGACTTGTTACAGGCTGGCAATCTTTTGTTATTATCAAACGCCAAGACCTTTATGATCTCTATGAACTACACTCAATCGGTTCATTAAATCAACGTGGCGTACTATCGCTCTACTTTTCCTATACCAATGAAGGTGTATACTGTGGCGGCCAGGATCTGAGTCTCTACTTAAATCGGTGGGATGATTGGCCCATCATTACCCATACGTAAAAATGCTTGTGAGCGCGAAAGTAAGGAACCAATCTCATGCCCCAACCCCTTCGTGCCCTGATCCTCGGTGCCGGCTATGCCGGTGAGGGCCACACCCTTGCTCTGCAACGCGCCGGGGTTGATGTCGTTGCGATGGCCAGCCGCACCTTATCAAGCTGCCAAGCGACCGCCGAGCGGCTCAATATTCTCCATGCCGGCACTGACTGGCGCGCCATGTTGGCCGAACTTCAACCCGATATTGTCGCCGTTGCTACCCCTGGTGGTACACACCTGGAGATGGCCGCCGCCGCGATAGAGGCTGGTTGCCACGTCTACTGTGATAAGCCGCTGGCGCTAACCGGTGACGAGGCGCGCCAACTATATGCGCTGGCAGAGGCCAAAGGAGTCAAAACCGCCTATGCCGCCAGCTATCGCTACCAACCGCAGACGCTCTATGCCAAAGAGTTGGTGCAACAGGGGGTGCTCGGTAAACTTTGGGAAGTCGAGTGTGTTTCGCACTACAACTGGCCGCGGCTGATGCCCTTTGGCTGGCCCCACCAACTCGATCAGGGGGGTGGTCGGCTCAACAACAACTTCACCCACAAGTTCGCGATTGTGCAGAACATTGTGAACGGGACGGGCCACAGCGAAGTCTTAGCTGCGATGGGCGAGACGCGCAATGATCTGCGTCGGGTGCCGGTTGGGCAACAGGTGCACGATTTTCGCAACTATTTTAAGGAGGCGCTGACCCCAGAAGCGGCTGCCGCCGGCGAATGGGCGGACGTTGACAGCGACTGGTCCTATACGGTGTTGGTCCGCCTTGGCGATCCCCATGCGCCGCTGGCCGAGGCTGTCTCGGCGACCTTTCGCCATTCGGCGCTTAACTTTGCCAAGCAGGGCGATTATGTGGCGATCTATGGCGAAAAAGGGGTGTTGCATATTGAGGGGGCCTACACCCAGGGGGCGATGTTTCTGCGGACAGGCGGTGATGATTGGACAGAGTTGACCATCCCTGAGCGCATCCATACCGCCTTGCCGCCGGAGTCCGATCACTCTCAGCGCAATTGGGATCAGCTCGCTCGTGACTTTGTGGCCGATATTCAGGGCAAAGCCGTTGATGACTATCCGACCTTTCGCGATGGTTGGATCCATCAGCAGGTGATTGATATTGCGCGTGCTGGAGCTGGCTGGCAAGCTGTGGAACGGGAGATAACCGAATGACGCTGCCTCTACAAGCCGGACCAATCCTATTGCGCGACTGGCAATATGAGGACCTGGAGCCGTACACGGATTGGTTACAACCGGGTCACCGCTGGCAGGAGACTGATACTCCTTATGAGCCGCCGATGACCCCCATTGAGATCGAGGAACAGATCGCCAGCATCAGCACCGTTATTGAAAGCGGTGAGCCGCCAACACCACGTCGGCGTTTGGTGATCGCATTGGTGGGTGAGCGCGCAACCGATGCACCAATGATTGGCACGGTTAGTGCGTACTGGGAACAGCAAGCCTCGCTTTCCCTCAATCTCGGCCTCTGTATCTTCGAGCCCGACCACTGGGGGCACGGCATTGGCTACGCCGCACTTGGCTTATGGACACAATATCTTTTTGAGAAATTACCAAAACTTGTTCGTTTGGGGCTACGTACATGGTCTGGTAACCAGGCGACAATGCACCTAGCCGAAAAACTTGGTTACCAGGAAGAGATGCGCCTGCGCCAAGCTCGCATCGTCAAGGGTAAATATTTCGATGGGATGAGCTATGGCATCTTGCGTAGCGAGTGGCAGGCACGATATCCCGACGGCTTTGTCGGATAGGTGCCAAGCACTCGCGTACGGAAAATTGATGCTACTGGGTTGCAGCGAAACCGCCTCATTTACGCTTTCATTAGAAGTTCAGTTTAGCAGCCACTGTCATACTGTCATACTGTCATACTGCTTATCAAAACTATGGGAATTAATGGAGCTGCGCAATTTTTGATAAGGGAACCAATGTGCAACTGCTCAAGGCCTTCGCTGTTGTGCCAGGCCAAAGGCGCAGATCTAACAATTCATCTTCTTCCAGCAGATCAACCGGTTGGCCGTTGCGCAAGATGACAATTTCACCGCTGGTTACAAGGTAGGTCTGCGCTTCGATTTCGTGGCCGGAAAAGATAGGTTGACCAGCCGCGACATACATCTTGGGGACAAGAGGAGTCGTTGCGGGAAAAAACGGTGCAAACGCCGCGCGTAAACGTTCGATTTGTTCCTGGTGGTAGGCATGAGACATGGGGTACATCGGTCTTCTCCTTTATGCTGAATAAATCAGTTGTTTTCTCTCTGTTCCATCAGCATAAGATACGCCCGTTGATCGACGATTGATCAATCGTTGATGTAATAATGTACCATTTTGTGGTAAACAAAGTCAAATGGTGCTGGTTGGCAGATGCGTCCCATTTTGGGGGATTACACAGAAGGGCAAAATAGATCGTCCGGCGTAATCCCCCAAATGTGGTACGCACCCTGGTTGGCAGGGGTGGGATTCAGTTTGGGGGCAGGTCGTGCGCGTCGGATTGGTCGGACGCGATCTGGTCGACGAAATAACGCCTGACCAGTGCGACACACCTGCGAGCTAGCAGACTATTGCCCCCAAAGTGAAATGTTCCCGGTTGGTAGGTAAGGGTGCAAATCATGTCGCAGTTGCTCAATCTTCCTGGAAGTGCTCACTTCCAGGAAGATTGAGTTGCCTCTGGAGCATAAGCTTCTTCAAGGTCTCGGGCGTTGGAAAACGGGTAGCGCCGGTTGCGTAGCACAGCGTAACAAAACCAATGCGCCTTGCCCCTGAGACCTTGTCGAGTCCATAATTTAGCGTGAGACTACCGGTAAGAAGATCACACTAGTTGTCGGCGGCTGGATGACCTCCTCAGCCTTAGCGACCACAATCGTTGCCGTCGACGCGGGATTCTCACTATCGCGATAGGTGTAAATGCCCTCGGTTGTCAGTTGGCGTTTGTAAGAGCTACCCGGCGTCAACAGCCCACTGTCCCAAGCGCCATTGGCACTCGCCCCCCGTTCATTGATGTCGGCGGCTTGGCTATTGCCAACGCTTACGGTTGGCGTAATCGATGTGCTGCTGTGCAGCCCATCCCCTACGTTTGTCCACTCGATGACAGCTCCTGGCGCTACGGTCAACACAGCTGGCTCAAAGCCATCATCGGTAACATCGATTCGTTGATCGGCTGCCTGGCCAATGATCGGTGTCAGCGGCACATCGATATGGACTGGCGTGTCGACCACCACCAGATCCCAACTGCGGTACGGTTGGTAGCCGGCTTTGGTCACATTGATCTGGAAGGTGCCCGGCGGTGTGAAGAAGCTGAAGTAGCCATCCGCCGCCACCGATTGAGGGTTCACTTGTCCATAATCAGCGGCTGGCCAGAGCGCGTAGCTCTGTTCCGTGCTAGCTGCGCCCACGGCGGCTTGGAAACAGGCTACATCGGCGCTACGCAGCGGCTGTCCACTGAGCAGGTCAAAGACCGTCCCTTCGGGGTCGATGGTCAGTTCTCCATCGCTACAGCGCTTGATCAGCTCACAGATCACGCAGATGCGAATGCTACCGACTTGGCGACCACTGCTGGTAAAGGTCGCTGTGTAGATGCGGTCGCCATCGTCATCGCGCAGCGGGATTGCAGTGCCGTTGAGCTCCAATTCGACCTGTGCATTGGGATCTTGGCAGCAGAGCTGTAACGAGATCGTGTAGGTGTGCTCGGCACGCAAGAAGACTGACCAGCCACTTTCGTCCAGGCGACCGCTGGGGCGGATCACACGGCCCGTCTCATCGGTAAAGCGCAGGCTCATTGGATTCCAGAAGAGCGTACTATCCACAATAACGGTGATCACTGGGGTGGCTGCACTGGTCAACGCTCCTTGGCGGGCAATAGCATAGAGGTCATGCGACCCATCGCTTATGGTGAGCGCAGCGGACCAATCACCATTGCTGTCGGTGGTGGCGCTGGTTGCAAGCAACCCATCAACATATAGATCAACGATAACGCCGGTCTGCGCCTGGCCGGTGACCGTCATGGCACCGCTACAGGTTGTGCCAGGAACAGGGTTGGTGATCAGTGGCGGCAAGAGGGGGACCGTCACTGTGGCAACGGCGCTATTATTGATCGTCACACTGTCGTTGCCGGCGGCGATTGTCGCCCGGTTCTCAAAGACAGTACCTGGTGCCGTGTTATAGGGGAGGACCGTCTGCAAGATCAGGGTGCCGTGCGCACCGGCCGCCAGTGTACTGAGATTGGCTTCGACTGTGCTGCCACTAATCGTCGGCGAGATGGGGGGCAAGGCGCGCACGCTCTGTAGCGTCTGTCCACTGCCTAGCGTATCGGCAAGTTGTACACCGGTGGCGGCGGCACCACCAATGTTGCCATAGCTGACTACCCAATTCACTTGCCAGAAGCGCGTTTGGGTGGTGGCGTCGAATTCAGGCTGTAGATGTCCCCGTTTCTCAATCATCACATCGGCTTCGGCGCTTTGGCTTGGTGCGCGGAGTAGATAATCTTCGGTCTCGCCCAGGCGGAATGGTTCGTCATAACCGCGGCCATCGCCATAGCTGATCGAGCCTGCGGTCAAGCTCTTGTTGCTCGGTTTTTCGCTAAGGGTGATGCGTAGCCAGGCTGGCAGCTTAGCTAGATCCCCCTCAGCCGGGAAGAAGACCGGCACCGTGGTATCGACCAGCAGCAGATGTTGACCGACCCCTAGAATCGCCGCATTGATCGGTAAATCGATGACGATATGCTCCAGCGCAACCGTGTTGTTATCGCTGCGCGGACACGCAAAGTGATCGGCCCAGTCTCCGTCTCGGTTGGAATCGACCCAGACATTGAGATAGCCGCGTCCGTCATTTGCCGCCAGGACGTTGAGCGCTGTGCTGTCAATGCTGACTGCAACTTTGAGGGTGTTAAATTCACAGTGGCGTAGCGTGACGCTGTCAAGCCGTAACCCATCGTCACGCTGATCGAGATTGGCGCGGTTGAGTGCGGGCTCTATGTTGTGCAGACTATCGGCATCAAAGCCGCTATCTGCTTCAAATTCGCTACTGACCCCTTGACCCAAATGGAAGGGCTGTGCATGTTGGTGCATGGGGCCATGCTCTGGGGTCGCACGATCAAAGACCGTTGGGAAATTGGCTTGAACCCCCCGATAAGCCTCCATCTTCGCCCCGGCATGATTGATACTATCGGGGGCATCGCCAAGGTCGCGACAGACAAGGAAGAGACTGACCCCATTGCTTTCACCATGCTGTTGGCTTGTCATCCACTGGGCGACGTTGACCATGCGCGCCCCACAGATAATGCTGGGCGTGGGGCGTACTTCGATCTTGATCACCGCCGGCTGATTATCCGGCCCAACATCTCCCTTCCAGAGGACCGCCCTGCCGCCATCGACCAGACGTGCCAAGCCAAATGAACTGCTAGTACGGACAGCGATAAGGCCAGGCGGCAATGTGTCGCTGACGACGACTGTACGCGTCATGGCATCATTGCTGGCGAGACGCAACAGGTAAATTGGCAGATCACCGGCGAGGAAGCTGCCATCGTTGATCTCTTCCAACTCGGCACGGTCATCTGTGCTGTTTGGATCATTATTGCCCTGTGCACGCTGGATTAGCAGCGCTTTGGTGAGCTGTAGTTGCGGTTCGGTATCGGGGGCACAGGCAATCGTTACATTTCTATCGCTGCTGATCGTGCTGCCATCGGTCTGCCGCGCCGTTGCCACGTTGTGAATGATCGCACGATCGTTCTCATCCTGGCGTGGACACTCTTTCACCTTGACGGGAAAGATCAATTTGAGGGCGGCACCTGGACTCAATTGACCACGCCAGTTGACCGTTCCGCGCGGGCCGACACTTGGGTTAAAGCTGGCGAAGAGCGGCGTTGCACTCGGATTGCTTTCGAGCACTTGGATACGTCCGGCCAAGACCACCTCGGCGGGCAAGCTGTCGGTCATTGTCGTTGACGCTGGTGCGCTACCGTCGTTGTGGGTCAATGATACAGTGTAGGTGAAAATGTCGCCAACATGAACGACATCACCGGTCGTTGTGACTGTCTTCTCGATCCCGATCTGGCCCGGCTTGCCGGCAACGTCAACGCCGGGGCGCAGATAATCTTCGGTTTCGCCGAGGCGGAAGCTATTGGGGAAGGCGGGGCCGCGACCGTCGGGCAGGCCCGCACTGCTTGTCGAGGTAGCCGCTGGGCGCACGGCTGGCTCTTCACTCAACGTAAAGCGCATCCATGCCTGGGCTTCGGGCTTGCTGTTATGGATCAAGAGCGAAGGGATCCGCAGATCTAGATAGCCGCCGGCGGGGATCGATGCCAGATTGACCGTATAATTTTGGACAATCCACTCAAAAGAGCGGCCTTGGTTGGTATTATCACTGCTTGGGCATTCGCCCACGTCTCCCCAATCACCGTCGCGATTGCCATCAAACCAGACATTTACGTAGAGATGGTCACGTTGCAGTAGCGCTGCAGTGCGTGCAACACGGACGTGCAACATCGTCTCGCGACAATTCTCCATGGGGACGGTGGGGTTGAGCCAACCATCGTCACCCTTGTCCATATCCGCAACATCGGCGGAACCGCTATCGAGAATGTTGCTCTTGCCATCGCTATCTGGCAGCAGATCGGCATCCTTTTCAGCGCTGATCTCCTTGCCGAGCCATGCTTGGCTGATCGATGCATGGGCAGGACCGCTGCCTTCCCCGACGGGCGTGTTACCCCACACGGTTGGAAAGCGTGCCGGTACACCTGGATAGGCGCTATTGGGCTTGGCGTGGTGGTTGGAGAGGCCATCTGGTGCGTCACCAAAGTCCATGGCAGCTTCCGGCTCTGTGCAGAGTACTTTGGCATCTGCCTCCGCAACCAATTCGCTGCCGTTCGCATCGTCTAACACGGCGCGATTGTGGATTCGGCTATTGCACTCGACCGTTTGCTCTACCTGTACTTGAAAACTGATCGTGACAGAAGCCCCGGCGGGTAGATTACCGGTCCAGAGAATTTTATTGTTGGCCGCATCATAGAGGGCAGTCGGCAGCGTTGCGTTGAGAGAAGTGGCAACATAGCTGGTGCCGGTGGGAATTGGATCGGCAACAGTCAGCCCGGTTGCGGTGCCGGCACCGTTGTTCACAACGTGCAACTTGTAGGTCAATGTGCCGCCTGGGGGGACGGTTTCGCGATCGACCTCTTTCTGCAATGATAGCGCTGGCGTCTCCTGACACTGCACACGCACATCGACTTCGGCGAAAGGCCCTTCGCTGCCGCCTGCCAGTAGGAGTGCTGCCCGATTGCGGATCGGCTTCTCACAGAGGGCGTTTTCCATGACCTTGACTTTAAAGGTTATCTCTGCGGTGGCACCGGCGGCAAGATCACCGCTCCATTTTACTTTGTTGTTTGGCTGGTCATAGATCGCCGTTGATGTGTTGCTGTTGAGCGTGCCAGAAAGATAAGTGGTGCCAGCAGGAATCATGTCAACCATGGTAATCCCTGTCGCTGCCACACCGCCGCTGTTGTGAATATGCACGACGTACCGAACCGCCCCACCGGGCAACGTCGTGGTAACGTCGGCTTCCTTGCGAATTTCCAATTGTGCTTCCCCAGGACAGTTAACCTGTAGGCTATTCTCTGCAAAGAGGAAAGGCGAAGCGTTTAGATCGAGCAGAGCCGCGCGATTGTTAATCGGTTTGACACACTCAATATTCTCATTCACCCGCACTTTGAAGGTGACAACAACAGATGCGCCGGCAGGCAGATCACCGCTCCACTTTACTTGACTATTGTTGTTTTCAACGAGGGCTGTCGCCATTGTTGATCCAAGTGAGCCGGCAACAAAGGTTGTGCCGGCTGGGATCGGGTCGATCATAAGGATCTGTGTGGCCGTCGCCGTACCGCTGTTGCTAAGGGTAATGGCGTATTCAACTGTGCCACCCGGAAGAGTATTGGTGACATTGGCTTGTTTGCTGATCGCCAAATGGGGTTCGCTGTTGGGGTCGGGGCAGACGATTTTGGTTGCGACCTGCGGGGTAAAGACCTCGCGCACATTGTCGATAATGACCACCGCTTTGTTCAGCAGATCGCGACCACAACTATTGGCCGCGTTTGCGCGTTGAATTCGCGCTTGGAAAAAGATTGTCGCTCTGGCGTTGGCCGGCAGCGCCCCGTTCCAGTCGAGCCGGTTGAATTCGGCAGCGAAACTAATGGTTCCCAATGTAGCCGTGCTATTTGCTGGTAAATATTCCAAGCCGGGGGGCAATGTGTCTTCTAGGTGCAGGCCATCAATCGTCGTATTGGTATTGTTGCCGACTGTAATGGTATAGCCGATAACCTGCCCCAAGGTGGCCTGGTCAGCATCCACCTGTTTCTCGATAAAGATCGGCTCTGTGCCTTGGGCTGTGACTGTTTGACCACTCTGCGCGTGGAGTGGGATAGCATCTAACCATGAGATTGTAATAATAGCTGTGAGAAATGCGATGATAACGGTTACAGAGGCGATCAACCGCTGACGCGCCATAATTGCTGGCACAATGGTTTCATGCCGATCTTCCACCTGAACATCCATAAGCCCCCCCTTTTTTGCAGATTTGTTGTGCACTATCGATTGCGATTGGCCCTCTATGCCGAAATTTCAGTAACGCAATGGCTGGCATAGCGGTGCACAAGGGATAAGTATAGTGACTGGAGTCATGTTTGGGATGGGCGTAAAGACTTGTTGCAAAGAAGACAAACAACGCACGCAAAGTCAATCTTTCATACGAGGTTTTCGTGTTTTATCAACAGCGCAAAGCGCATACACGCCCACGCATTAGCGGCTGCGATATCTGGTTGGCTGACAGAGCTATTCTAAACTACAGAGAACACAGAGGGGCAAAATGCTTTTTCGCTGTGTTCTCTGTGCTCTCTGTGGCAAAAAATCAGGGCTGTCAGTCAATCAGAGCGGTGCTTGGTTGAGAAACTGATAATTCGTGCAAAAGAAGAGTTTGACCCCATCGCCGCTGTGCCGGGCGGCAATGGGGTCGAGGATGGAGGAAGGGAGGAACCAAAGGAGATAAACCATTGTGCGGAAGATACGCAAAGTTGGCTCCCCAATCAACTTTGCTTGTGGGTTAAGATATTCTCAACCAACAATGAGTATAGTGTATAGGAGTGGATGGAACGATTCAATGGTCACTTTGCACAATTCAATGGGGTACCTATAAGGCAAAATTGCCATTAGACGGTTGCTTTGTGAACAAATTTCTCTGCTTGCCTTTCTAATGTGTGCATTTATTGGATATTCTTTTGAATTTCCCTATGATTTTATATAAATTGTTACTGGTATGTCGTTTTTCTGGCTCAATTGACTGTGCGTTTTGCTTGTTTGGGGTAAGTACCGGTGGCAGCCGTTCTTTACAAGGAGGGGTGCGTACCACATTTGTGGATTACGCCGGACGATCAATTTTGTCCTTCTGTGTAATCCCCCAAAATGGGACGCACCCTACAAGGAGATACTGATTGACATTGCAGGCAGAACATGATACCGTTTGCGTGTAAGGTTGCCATACCAGAGTAACCATCAACTGCCCACAAAGATCCTGATCGACAAACTCCCTAAAAGTCGTATAACAGTCTTCATCGATGAATCGCTTGCCATCTGCGACTTTTATATGGATTGGGCATTCGCTATGGGAGCAATACGGGAGCAATACGGGGGCAATTACAGCATCAGCTAGCGTGCTGTAGACCATAGCGTACCTATTCAAAATCTTATGTTGATGCGTGTTCATCTGTAATGATTGAAATGGCGCAAACGATTCAACACGAATCCCTTTCTATTGACCTTGGAGGTTCTATGCTGACAAACGCTGATATCCAACAAGCCGTGGAGTATGAAAACCATCAACACTCGGTGTTGAGTATTTATCTCAATGTGGACCCTCGCCAACGAACGGTTGAAGAGTATCGTCTGGCCTTACGCAACATGCTGAGCAATGCGGTCAATGTAGATAGTGCAGATATTCAAAAGGTGCAGAATTTTGTTGAGATGGGGTATAACCGTCAGGGCTGTGGGTTAATCCTCTTTAGCTGTGCCGCCGATGATTTCTGGTGGGCGCAGAGTGTGCAACCACCGGTGATGGATAAATGTTTTTGCTCCTTTCGCCCCTATATCCGTCCGCTTTCGCTGTTGCTTGATACCTACGAACGCTGTGGTGTGATCCATGTTGATCAATCGGGGGCACGCCTTTACCTTTTTCACATGGGGGTGCTCGAAGCGGCCGAGGGCTATCTTGGTGAAGAGGTGAAGCTCCATCGTGCCGGTGGCTGGTCTGCTCCCCGTTTTCAACGACGTGAGTTGGAGCAGGCGCGCCAGAATCTGCAGGATGCAGCGGAATTGGCAGAGACCTTCTATCGCCAAACTGCAACGCGCCGCCTGATTTTGGCCGGCACCGAGAAGAATGTGGCACGGCTGAAGGAGTTGATGAGCCACCGGTTGCGGGCGATGGTGGTCGGCCATTTTACAGCGGATACGAATGCCACCACCACCGAAATTCGTGACAGAGCCCTTGTGTTGGCACAGCAAGCCGAAAAGCTGGAGGCCGCCTCCCTGGCGGATGCCGTGATCACCACTGCCCGCAAAGAGGGCAATGCTGTCCTTGGGCTTGCCGAGACACTAACGGCTGTCCAGGATGGCCGTGCCCAACAGGTGGTGGTCATGGCCAATTTTGCCCAACCAGCCTATCGCTTTGTCGATTCTGGCTATATTCTTTTGGAGCTATCCGAAGCAAGTGAATTGGCAAGTGGCCGTGTACAAAGCTTGCCCGACGCGGTGGATAGCGTCATCCGGCGCGCCATGGCACAGGGGGTCGGTGTTACGATTTTGGAGGAGCACGCCGCGCTGGTAGCTGCCGGACAGATTGGGGCGATGACCCGTTATTGAGATGGATGCGTATTGCGTATTGCGTGGACTGTGGTTGGAAGATCAGTGCGCGGTTGTAACCGTTGAAACGCCCCAGATCACAACGTCATCTGTCTACCCATTCCTTGATCGGCGGCAGGTTACCGATTATGCCGCGCACAATTGTGCGCTACGGAATCTCACTCGTTCACCTTCACGCAACACGCAACACGTATCCATTAACGTTGTATTATCTTGCTGTTTGTCTTGTGTTAGAGAGAGGCAAATTAGGAATCATACCTACCCTATTATTCGTCTAACATGATATAACTAGATATACAACGACACGGACCTACAAGTCCGGTAGCAATAGGTGAGGAACACTTAACTATGATGCGATTTGATCGATTTACCGAAAAGGCGCAGGAAGCCGCAATGCGGGCCTATGAGATCCTGCAACATTACAAACATACGCAAGTTGATACGGAACATATGTTTTTGGCGCTGATCCAGCAAGAGGATGGTACCATTCCGACGATTTTGCAGCAGGCCGAAGCGAACACCGATGTAATCACTCGGAAATTAGAGACGGCGTTGGAGAGCGCGCCCAAGTCGAGCAATACGCCTTATGGCAACGCCCCCACTGCCCAAGTCTTTATTACGCCACGGCTCAAGCGGGTGATGGATGTCGCAATGGAAGAGGCGACCAAGCTCAAAGACGAATATGTCGGTACGGAACATATTTTCCTGGCGATTGCCAGTGAACGCAACACGCCGAGCGCCAATATACTGCGTGAGGCCGGCGTGACCAAGGAGCGCATCGCCGAAGCGATCCAAGAGCTGCGCAAGGGTCAGCGCATTACCGAGCCAAACGCTGAGAGTAAATACCGAGTGCTCGAGAAATATGGCAACGATCTGACCGAAGCTGCCAGAGAAGGCAAGCTCGATCCGGTCATCGGGCGTGATATGGAAGTGTTGCGCATGATGCAAGTGCTTTGCCGGCGCACCAAGAACAACCCGGTGCTAATTGGCGAGGCCGGTGTGGGCAAGACGGCGATTGTCGAAGGGTTGGCACAGCGCATCATTACCAACGACGTGCCTGAACCACTCATGGGCAAACGAGTGATCTCGCTTGATATGGGTGCGATGCTGGCCGGTACGCGCTTCCGTGGCGAGTTTGAAGAGCGTTTCAAAGCCTGTATGGACGAAGTGAAGCGCAGCGAAGGGGAGATTATTCTCTTTATCGATGAATTGCATACCGTCGTCGGCGCGGGCAATGCTGCCGGCGCACTCGATGCCAGCAATATGCTAAAACCAGCATTGGCGCGTGGCGAAATGCAATGTGTCGGCGCGACGACCCTCGATGAGTATCGTCAACATATTGAGAAGGATTCGGCGCTCGAACGACGCTTTGCGCCGGTCTATGTCGACGAACCAAATGTCGAAGATAGCATTGAGATTTTACGTGGCCTGCGGGCACGCTACGAAGAGCATCACCACGTCACCTATGAGGATGAAGCGCTGGTGCAGGCGGTCAAGTTGAGTCACCGTTATATTAATGACCGACGGCTGCCCGACAAGGCGATCGATGTGATTGATGAAGCCGCGGCCAAGCTGCGGGTTGCCATCTACTCCATGCCGCCGATGCTCAAAACGATGAAAGAAGAGCTCGATCAGCTTGTGGCCGATGAAGAGTCGGCGTGGGCCTCGCGTGATTATGAGAACGCCGCCAAATACAAGACCGACCGCGTGCGCTTGGAAGAAGAATATACCGAAGCCGTGGGTAAGTGGCGTGTTGATGCGGGGCTTGATGAGTTGGTGGAAGCGACCGATGTTGCCCATGTTGTCAGCACCTGGACCGGCATTCCGGTAACCAGCGTCTTGCAGACCGAGAGTGAAAAGCTGCTCAACATGGAAGAGCACCTGAAAAAGCGCATTATCGGCCAAGAGCAGGCGGTGATCGCTGTCAGTGATGCGATCCGTCGTGCTCGCAGCGGGCTGAAGGATCCCAAGCGCCCGATTGGCGTCTTCCTCTTCCTGGGGCCAACCGGCATTGGCAAGACGGAGTTGGCCCGTGCATTGGCCGGCTTTATGTTTGATGATGACGAGGCCTTGCTGCGCATTGATATGAGTGAGTATCGCGAGCCGCACACCGTCAGCCGTCTCTTTGGGGCACCTCCCGGCTATGTTGGCTACGATCAAGGGGGGCAACTGACCGAGCAGGTGCGCCGCCGTCCCTATCAGGTGATTCTCTTTGACGAGGTGGAGAAGGCGCATCCCGAAGTGTGGAATTCGCTGCTCCAGATCATGGATGATGGTCGGTTGACCGATGGTCAGGGGCGCACGGTTGACTTCCGCAACACCGTGGTGATCATGACCAGCAATGTCGGTGCCGAGGCGGTGAAGCGTGGCCCAATGGGCTTCTCGACACCCGAGTTTGATGAGAGCAAATATTCGCAGGGCGAGTATGTCAATCAACTCAAGCGGCTTTTCCGGCCTGAGTTCTTGAATCGCATCGACGAGACCATTGTCTTTGACGTGTTGACCAAGGAGCAGATCCAACAGATCGTCAAGCTGCTGATGACCGAGATCAGCAAGCGTATGGAAGAGTTGGGCTTTACCGTGGAATTGAGTGACGCGGCGGCCGCCCATGTGGCTGAGATTGGGTATGATCCAAACTATGGAGCCCGTCCGTTGCGCCGCCTCTTGCAGCGCCGTGTTGAGAACGAACTGAGCAAACGGTTGCTCCAAGGTGAATACAAGACTGGCGATCATGTGGTCATTGACTACAACGCCGACGCCGAAGGGGAGAACAAACTGACCTTTACGATTGTCGAGCAAGCACCTTTTGCGGTTGAGCTACCCATCCCGGTGGAAGAAACCATCGCCAATCGGTAGATTGGTTGTTAAGCAAACAAAAAGGGACGCTCCATGTGGAGCGTCCCTTTTTGTTTGCTGTATTGATATTGAATGAGCGCATGTTCTTTCATTGAACGATAGGTTATGAGCGCATTTCTGCCAACGCAACCCACCGTTGTTCCGTTTCGGCAAGCTGGGCGGCAGCGATAATCTCTTGACCACGCAGGCCATCGATCAATGTCGGTAAATGGGGCGTCTCGCTGCGATCACCCCGGCGAATCGCCTGAACAAAGTCGGCAATCAGCCGATCCCACGTATGTTGCATCATCGTGATCCCCGCCGGCTTTTGGTCCGCAGCAGCAACTTCAATGGTTCGCTCTTCGGTCTCTCCCACCTGACGCAGCAACACGCGATCATGTGCGACCTGTAAAGTCCCTTCTTCGCCATTGACGGTAAGCGTCCACGCCGGTTGACCGGTCGTGATCGTCAGGCGAAAATCACCCCATACATTTTCTGTCATCGCTGCGACAAGTGAATAAGCCCCAGGCATGATATATGCGGGTTCTTTGCTGTGCGTGACAGTCCGTACCGAGCCAACCACCCGTACAAATTCGCAGCCGGTCAAAAAGCGAGCACGGTCAAATTCATGGCTACCACCACCGGCCAGCAGCGTGAACTCGTCGGTTGCCCAAGGCAGCCACTCCCGCATCGAACGGGGTGAGCCTTTGAAGCGCCAGCTTAGCTGTAGATCGAGCATGCGCCCAATCCATCCCTCGCGCAGACCACGCCAGGCGAGTTGCATGCCGGGGGCATAGCGCCAGTTCAACGAGATGGCCGAAATTGTGTCACGGGTTTGCGCCGCGGCGGTCATGGCTTGGGCATCGGCTAGCGTAATGCTATACGGTTTCTCAACCAGCAGATGCAGCCCTTTTTCCAGCGCGGCCACCACCGGCTCACGGCGCAGAAATTCGCCCGTGGTGATACTCAGCACGTCAATCTCTGCCTCTTCAATCAACGTTTCCCAGTGATCATAGATCTGCAAATTGGGCTGATTGAGTTTGCCGGCGAAGGCTTCGGCTTTCGTTTTGGTACGATTCCACAGCGCCTTGATCGACACTCCGGGCAATTGTGTGTAGGCGTGGGCATGGCCGGCCGCAGCCGTACCCGCGCCTAGAATCCCGACGCGTAGGCTTTTTGTCATTAGTTTCTCCTTTAGGTAGCTGAATGGTTACAGGCGAAAGTTCGTGTTTGCATCGGCAATTCGCTACAACGACTCGAGGAAATTGCTAACAATTCGGGAAAACATCTCTGTCTGCTCATTGTGAATGCCGTGGCCGACGTTTTGCAGTCGCACATGTGCACAGTCCGCCAGCAACGACACTGTTGCTTGCGCAGTTTTGTCGTCCAACGCCCCCCCCATAGAGGGGTCAGATTGCATCAAGAGCACGGGGCAAGAGATCCGTGGTAACACCGCTTCCAGGCGATTTCCCGCGAATTTTCTCTTTTCAATGATGAACGTCAGATTTTCCGGGTCGAACCCGGCGTACATTTTGAGACGACGGCGTCGCAGCGCATCGTCATCATCTGGATAATGAGCGGTCAGTGCCACGCGCCGCTCTTCTTGTGAACCATTCTGAATCAGTAGATCGCGCAGTGCCGTGAAGTGCTCATAAAAAGGCGCTTGGCTAGAATCGTCATCGGTCATTACGGCTAAAGGGGGATCTTCCAAGATCAGTGCGCTCACTAGCTCGGGCGCTTCGGCCGCCACAAGAGTAGCAACCACACCACCCAATGACCACCCCAGGAGCGCTGCCGGCGCTTTTACCTGATGGCGGAGAAATGTAATAACATCTGCTACATCATAATGAACTGCATAAGAGCCAGGCGTCCACCCGGAGCGGCCATGCCCTCGCAGATCCAGCGTATAGGTATGGTGGCGAATCATGAAGCTAGGCATAACGGGCAAAAATGCCTGCCACCAAGTTGTGACGCCGTGAAGCAAGACCAAGGGCTTGCCGCCGGATGGCCCTGCGGCATAATTGATCCTGACCGAACCTGTGTCAAACGTTGCTTCGGTGAGCATTTGTTCTCCTGATGATTAGATTGGCCCGTCGCTATGCAGGCAGCTTCAGGTGACTTGTATTAGCAGCTGAATGTATCTCAGGTGAAAGTTCGTTTACTTGCTCAATGAATGACTTTTAAAGAAGGCGACCAACTGTTCCGCTGATCCATCTGGGTTCGTCTGAAACATGGCGTGGGTTGCGTCAGAAAGAACCACATTCTTAGCCTGGGGGAACCACTGCTGCACCGTGGTATAGACTGTGCGAAAATCACTGAAGGTGTTTTCTCCCGTCATGTTCAAGACGGGCTGCGGAATCTTGGCCGCGTCCTTTTCCGTAAAGGACCACTCTTGGAGCGCCGGCATGTCAAATTGAAAGTTCGTGTCCGCATCGGCAACCCAACGCTCAAAATAACCTGCCGGCAATGTCCTGTCACAAACCGTGTGGAAATCTTTGCCAATCACTGCTTGCCCAAAAACTTCGATCGCCCCAGCCTTATCACCTTTGCCATAGAGTGTTCCCGCTTCTGTTACGACTGCACCAAAGTCCGGCGCGCTGAGCAATACAGAAGGTAAGGCGGGTTCAAGCAGGGCCAGCGAATGGACGACTTCCGGGCTGTCGAGCGCGCTTTGGAGCAGGATCACACCCCCATAGGAAAGACCGACAAGGTGGGCGCGCGTGATCCCAAAATGGCGCAAAACCGCCACCGCGTCCGCAGCTTGTTGGGCGATAGAGATGGATGCCTCCAGCTTTTCACTCTCGCCCCAACCGCGACGATGATAGTCGATCACATGGTAGTGATTAACGAGCGCTGGTTCGGATACTACTGCCGCGCATTCATCGCCCATTGCACCGTGGACAAAGAGCACCGGTTCCCCGCTACCTCGTTCACGCACGCTAAATTGCGCGCCATTGATGTCGACCTGTTCTGACCGAACTGTTACCATTGGGTTTCTCCTATCAGTCGTGGATTGAGATGTAAGGTTATATAGGGGGATTTTGTCCATTGTAGCCGGCCAAGCGATCGCTAAGCGATCTTTGGCGCGATCACTTGGCCTGTTTCTGGAGAGTTCGTTTTACGATTGTGGCTCAAACTGCGGTAGTGAGGAGCGGTTCACTGGTACGGCTGGGCGTAGATACCACGGCGGTGATTGCGTCGACGCCCTCTGGTGGTCGGTGGAAAACGCGTGACTGATTTCCGCCGGGTTCGGGTGACGTAACGTGGGATTTACTTGATCGGAGGGGCCTTATAGACAACCCATTTAAAAGTGGCACTTGGCGGAATGGTTTTACACGAGAAATTGTGCCATATTAAAGGGTTTATCTATTGGGCCAATCTGCGCAGCAGTGCTTGCGCTTTGCGGAGATCCGGCGTCTGAAATCCTTCGGTGAACCAGTTGTAGCAGCGATTGAGCGTTGCGTAGGCTTGTGGTTGTTTGCCCTGTGCAAACCAAAGTTGACTCAGATCCAGCGTGGCACGCAATTCAAGTGATTGTGCTTGTAATTGTTGGGCCGTGGTTATGGCTTGTTGGTAACAAGCTTCGACTTGGTCTTCGTCCGCCCCCTGGGCCGCCAAAAGCTTGCCGCGCAAGCGGTAAATCTCCGGTTCATAGAAGCGACCGCCACCCCTGTGCAACGCATCCTCTGCGACATCGAGCGCCGCCAACGCCTCTGGGCAGCGGCCCGCAATGGTATAGCATTCTGCCAACATGCGCTGGAAATTGGGCTGCTCCATGACGATGCCCAGATCCGCCCACTGTTGCACGCCAAGCTCAATTTGGGGGATGCCACGCGCCACCTGCTGTTGATGGGTTAACACCCAGCCCTGAAAAACATTACCCTGGGCAACATACATGACGAAATCGAACTTTTTTGCAATGGCGTACCGTTGCTCCATCAGTTCTGCCATCCGTGCGAGCTCGCCACAAACCATATACACTTCGGCAAAATTGCGGCGGGCAAAGACAACATTCAGCGGGTAGTGATCTTCCGAAAAGGCCGCATCAACGTGTGCCAACCCGATTTCACAAAAGCGCAGCGCTTGGTCCGGATAGCCCAAAAGCCAGAGTGCTTTGGCCCCAAGTTGGCGGGCACAGACCCGCGGATCGTGGCCCCCATATTGAAAGGTGTGATCGTGATGTGCAATCGGATCATAGATGTCGATGGCCGCGGTCGCATGGTGTAACGTGCGCGCTAAGTCACAAGTGTCCCCCATCATATAGGTACCAAAGAGGGCATGATGCGCCTGCAATTGCAAGGCCGGATCGGCCAGCGCTTGGGCAACCCGCATACACGCATTGGACATCGCAAGCGCTTGGTCATGTTTGGCGCGAAAGAGATAGATCTCGTGGAGACCCCAATAGCTATCAAATAACTGCTTTTGCGCATTCAATTCTTCACCCAGGAGCAGCGCGCGTCGATACGCTTGTTCGGACGCCCGTGATGCATACCCTTCGACATTCAGATGGGCCGCGCCCAAAGCGACTTGCATCTCGAGTTCTTTGGCGGCAAATTGTGTTGCTTCCGCTGGCGTCGTTGCTGTTACTTGCTGTAGCTCTGCCAATCCCCGTTCCAGGTAGTGAATGACCTGATGGATCGCATAGACCGCACGGGCGGCGTTGCCTGCCATGATGTAGTGCGCCAAGGCACGCCGATGCTCTCCGCCCCTAGCAAAATGAAACGCGAGTTGACCGCTCACAGGCGTGAGATCAGCGTGATGTAGCGCTTCCAGACCTGCTGCCACGCGGCGATGGAAGAGGCGGGACAACGCCGGATTGAGCTGTTGATACGCCACTTCGCGCAGCCGATCATGGGTGAAGTCATACTGGTCGGATGCATTCGCCTGGACAATCCGGCGTTGACAGAGTTCATCCAAGGCCCTGATTACCCAAGCCTCTTGCTCATCTGTGGCAATCACCAGGAGTCGATAGCGGAACTCTCGCCCAATGACCGCTGCCAATCCGGCCAGTTGCCGTGCCTGTGGCGAAAGTTGTGCCAGACGCATCTCAATGACCGCTTTGACCTTAGGCGGAAGTTGCGGGTCGCCTTGCAGCGGGTAGCCGACAAGCCCACTGCGCATGTGCTCAACAATAAAGAGGGGATTGCCCTCTGTGTATTGAAAGAGGTTGCGCCCTGTTTCCTGGGTCAACTGCTCATCGGCAAACTGCTGCCCAAGCGCCATGGACTCCTCTGCGCTAAGGGGAGGCAATGTCAATTCGGTGAGATCGTCCGTATGGCGGAGCGCCAATAGCAACGTCGTGAGTGGGTGCGCAGCTGTCACTTCTTCCGCGCGCACAGTGGCCACAATGAGGATCTTCCCTTGATAGTCGTGACTTGTACGCTGTTGGTTGACAAAGCGCAGCAAAAAGTGCAACCATTCCAACGTTTCGGGATCAACCCAATGGAGATCATCAAGACGAATGAGCAACGGCTGTTGACTGATCAAGAGGGCACGCACGAGTGCCTCAAACAGTTGACGACGCTGCCACTGTTCAAGGCTAATATCGGGAGATGGTGCTAGCGGTTTGCTGGGTTGTAGATCGGGGAGCAGCCGAGCGAGCTGGGTTTGCCAAGGCGTTGACAATTGTGCCAGGTGGGCCGCTAGTTGGTCGGTCCGTAGCAGGTCGATGACCGCACCGTAGGGGAGTGAACCTTCCGCTGCATAGGCATGAGCCGTGGCTGTGAGAATGTTTTGTGCATCTGCCCAATTGCCTAACTCTTCTGCCAAACGCGTTTTCCCAATACCGGCCTCACCACTGAGGATGAGCAAATGTGCCTGCCCGGGCGCAAGGGTTTGCCAGCAATGCAACAAGCGTTGCCACTCGGTGTGGCGCCCAACAAGTTGGATTGTATTCTTGGGAAGTGGTTTAGGTGGCGCTTGCGTAATGTTGCGCTGCCCGTGCAACAACTGTTCATAGAGCGCTTTGGTCTCTGCGCTTGGTGTCGCGTCAAACTCGGCCGCCAACATTTGGCAGCAATCTTGAAAGAGTTGCAACGCATTGGCCTTGTTGTGGTTGAGCGCGTGGAGACGCATGAGGTGGCGATAGCTTGGTTCATGCAATGGATTGCGAAGAAGCAATTGCTGCGCCAGTTGAATTGCCTCGCCATACTGCCGCGCTGCTTCCAATGCCAAGATAAATTTCTCCAAGCCGGCACAGATCTGTTGCTGTAGTTGGGTACGTAGCGGCGCAATCCACTCATCATAAAAGCCAGGCAGTAGTTCTCCCTGTTGACATACCTGTAGCAGTTGGGTAATGTGTGCTTGCCCAACTACCAATTGACCGGCGTCAAGGTTGATTTTCGCTCTAAGCAGAAGCGCTTCTACTTCTGCTACATCAAGCTGAAACGGTGCATCCACACGCCATTGAATTGACTGGTTGTCCAGGGTCAGAAAGCTCTGCGCATCCGGCAACCGCTTGCGGAGCAAAGAGAGTTCGCGCCGTAGATAGGCGCGTGCTTGTGTTTCGCGCACATCCGGCCAAAAGAGAAACGCAACATGTTGGCGGGCTTGTGGCCGGTGGCGATGAAGAATTAGATATGCAAGGAGTGACTGTTGCCGTGTCTGAAAGTGCGTCTCCAGTGGCTCCGCACCATACTGTAGCTGGAATCCACCAAACAGGCGAACTTGTAAAAGAGTCATAGCGCCCTCGACTCGGAATATACTCCACCCACGCGTAGATAAGAATGGCGCACGGGTGTAAGTCGTGCGTTTCCATTCTCATCTACGCCAGTGAATACGACAGTGAATACGCCAGTGAATACGCCAGTGAATACGACAGTGAATACGACAGTGAAGAGGATACAAGCAATCAAGCTTGTAGAACTTAGCGTTGCGACGTGCGACTTGTGATCGAAGTTGAGCCTTCGAGCAGTATAGCGAAATTTTTACCAATTACCAAACGCATCAAATTATGGCATATGGATCTTTGTTCATGTGGCTGACTGCTACACAGATTCGAGCTCGCCCACAGAGAATGCAGCATTCACAGAAGGGAAAGAACGGTATGCACCCAATGATTAACGCTTCGTCTGATTCGTGGGGCTAATGCTTTCGACCGGCAGCCCGTGGCGCTGCCACGATTCCAGCCCCCCGCGAATCAACTCGATCCCCGAAGCCACGGCGCGCTCACTCCCCTCTCCCTCACTATAGACGGAAACCACCGCCAGCGCCACGACCTTACCGGTCGCCATAACCGTCTCAATGGCAGCAAGCACCTGATCCATATTGGGGCCATTTGGCTCCTTGGTGCGGTGATTGGGCACATAGGCTTCATCCAAAATATCCGAATCGATGTGTAGATAGAGATAGTCGCATCGAGCGCTCAAGGCCTTGAGCGCGGTTGTCAGATCATTGCCAGGGAAGCCCGTGGCCGGCGCCGCAATGGTTACAGCGGTGGCGCGGATCAATTGCTCTTCCAGCGGGTCAAGATTGCGCACATCGACCATGAGAATGCGCTCGGTGGGCAGGGGGGCGATAATGTGTGATCCAATACGCCAGTTGGCATAGCCAAGGCCCGCGGCAACCGCCACCGGCATCCCACCCAACATGCCAGAGATCGTTGTCTTTGGGGTGTTGAAATCGCCGTGGGCATCGAACCAGACCAGGCCAATTTTGGCGTTTGAACCGTGAGCGTCTTGCAAACCACCGATAACGCCGGTAATGTGGCTACAATCGCCGCCGGTCATCAATACGCCATGACCCGCGCGCCGACCCGCTGCAATCGCTTCGGCAATCTCCCCGCCGAGGATACCAAGATTTTTGGGCTCATCGTCTGACCGGCGTAACTCGGGGAAACGGGGCTCAACCACCGTGACGGGAACATTGGCGGTGCTGTAGACATTGGCCGCTGTGTAGGCATCAAGGCTGCGCAAATCGCGCTCGGCGATCCGGCTGCCACGGTAGCGCACCCCAACGACATTGAGTGCAGTGAGTGGTTGATTGGTTTTCATAGACCGGTCTTCTTTCTCAAAAAGATGGCTTCCCGCTAGGTGTCCCATGGGGCTTGTCGAAACATTCCGTCAATGAGATAGTGCAGTGTCTTATACTGGGCAAAGTATAATGGGAAGTTGGCCAACAACCAAATGGATTTACCGACGTAGTGTAGATTGTTCATACCATTGTTGTGTTCGTTGTGCGCATTGGTCGGTATGCGAACGCAGATGATCCATCACATTTTTGCAATTAAAGGAAGATTTCCATGCAACGTATTTCTGCTAAAATTGGTTGGGGGCTGATGCTCTTTTTGGCACTTGGCATTGTCCTGGCTTCAAGCCGCTATCTCACGCTCAATCCTGCGGTCTATTTCCCGCAACAACGAGCCATTTATATGGCCAATACCGTCGCGATTATCGGCCATGTGATTGGTGGGTTGCTGGCGTTGGCATTGGGGCCCTTTCAATTCCTGCCCCGCTTGCGTCGTCAACGATGGTTGGGCATCCATCGCTGGAGTGGGCGCGTCTATCTGCTGGGGATTACGGTCGGCGGTCTCTTTGGCCTCTATGTCGCGCAGCTGGCCTATGGTGGCCTGATCACCCATCTCGGCTTTACCGGCTTGGCGCTCTTCTGGCTCTACAGCGGCTACCAGGCGTACCGCGCCATTCGCCGCGGCGATGTTGAAACGCACAAGCGCTGGATGATGCGCAACTACGCTGCCACCTTTGCCGCGGTGACGCTGCGCCTTTGGTTGCCGCTATCAGGGGTGCTAGGGATCGATTTCACGTTGGCCTACCGAACGATCGCCTGGCTCTGTTGGGTGCCGAATGTGTTGATCGTGGAGTGGTGGTTGCGCCGGCGACCGCAGGAACGTATGGCCATCAGCAAGGTGGAGATGGCTCGCTAGCGTCTGTTGATGTGTTGATCACTTGATTGACATACGACGGGAAATGTGGTATTTTTGCTGGTGTTTGATGATTGGTTCGTCGGTTTGCTTCTTCATAAAACAGAAAGGAGTCAGTGGCATGTTGTCACACTTGAATGTAGCTATGACAAATACAGCTGTGCACATGCACCTGTCGATCCTCTTCTAAGCCATTGGCGATACGCCGCTTCTGATGCAGAGCACAGTATCGTTCAAGATAGCAATGCGAGGTCACGGGTGCAATCCACCTGTGACCTTTTTGATTGGTGAAGATAAAACGAGGTATACAACCGCGTTTCTGTATGAACGTTGGGTACGCGTCACCAGCAAGGTCATGGGTTATTCCGCCTGTGACCTTTTTTGATTGGATGAAATTAGACACGGGTGTCCCTATCTCTAGCGTACTTTTATTAATACCTTCGCCAAACCTTGTTTTGGCGGAAATTTCCAGATGTCATTCCTGCGCAGGCAGGAATCTACTCGTGTAACATGAAGATGGATTCCTGCCTGCGCAGGAATGACGGCTCTAATTTCTGAAATTGGC
>DAOUCA010000171.1:0-65849 GCA_034432375.1 Caldilineaceae bacterium | reverse complement strand
GTCAATGGTCGGGATCGAATCGCCGTCGTCGTCGGGGTCTTGATAATTTGGCGTGCCATCACCGTCGGTATCATCATCGTTGGGGTTGCCGTTATTGTTGACATCTTCGTCAATGGTCGGGATCGAATCGCCGTCGTCGTCGGGGTCTTGATAGTTTGGCGTGCCGTCACCGTCGGTATCATCATCATTGAGATTGCCGTTGTTGTTGGTGTCTTCATCGCCGTTTCCAGCACCGTCACCGTCGTTGTCGCCTGTGCTGTTACAGCTGCGGTTGACGCCGTTTACCGTTACTGTCATTTTGCCCAGTCCAGTACCCAGGCTATCCAAGAGCGGATCGACAAAGTCCGTTAGAATTGGTGCCAAAAGCTGTGAGAGCTGGTCACCCGTTAGCTCGCGCAACGCCGGTAGAATCGTGCTATTGAGCAGCGGGTCGAGCTCATTGCCCAGGCTGCCAGAGAGTTGAATCTCTAGATTATTGACCAGCCCACTGAGTAGCTGATCGACAAATTGGGCACTGGTTTCTACGGTTGCTGTTTTTGGGTAGGGGGGTGCAAAGGTTAGTGTCTGTGCGGTGGGGTTCTCTCCGTTGGCAAAGGTGCGCGCTTGCAGGCTCACATCAACATCGACAAAGGTCTGTAACCCATTGGTGACTGTGATCGAGAGGGTGCCGATAGTACCGAATTGCAGATCGGTGGCTGGGCTGATCAGATGATCTCGATTGAAGAAGTCGACATCGTTGATGGTACCCACGTAGAGATCAACCACGCCAGGCGTCGCGGTCGCGGTTACCGCCCCTGTGATGCCATTGAGCATGGTAATCGCGCCTTGGCCGCGCGCGACGGTGGCATAGAGATCGAGTTGGCCAATGGTTGCGTTCACTGTAACATCACCCAAGACTGTCAGCAATCCATTTAGGGTGTTCTGTAGTTCACTAACATTGAGTGTGCTATCGACGAGATCGAGGCTCAACTTCATTCTTGTGGCTGCCGAATAGAACGTTGTATTCAGACCACCACAGACGTACGTTGGTGCTTCAACGACTTGGGCTTGCAACGAAATCGTGTTGAGGATGCCATCCAATCCCAACGCGCTGCCAGAGATCACAATGGGATCTGGTGTGGTCAGGAGATTGTCGTAGTTGAAAAGCTGGACTGAACCGCTCAGCAGATCAAGTAAATTGAGTTTGGCGGCGGAAAGGCTCCCATTGGTCAGATCGACATCCAGCAGATCGCCGAGTTGAATCGTATCGGTCAGGTTGGCGAATTCGGTGTTAAGTAGATTGAGGGAGCCAACGCTAACGAGCTCACCATTGGCCTGGGCGACATTAACCAAAGCATTGGTAATGTCGTTTAACGTGACCGCGGTCGTGAGCGCTTCGGCTGGCGTCGCGGCACCGAGATCTAGCTGTAGCTGATCAATGAATTCATCAAGGCGCACGCTGCCTTGAGCGACGCCTTGCCAATCGGCTGCGGTCAGATTCAGATCGGTGCCCAAGAGGTTACCGAAAAGCGCATTGAGGAGCTCACTTTGCGTCGAGTCAATCGCAGCCAGTTGGGGTCCGGTCGAAATACAGGCAATATCTACGCAGGTGGGGTCGGCTTGTGCTAAGGCTGGTTGTGGTGTCGTGAGCCAAAGTGCAAAGAGGAGGCTGAGCAATATGGCAGGCAGCAAGCTCATCATTGGACTACAGCGACGGTGAGCCACGGTAGTATTGGTTGGGGGGAAATGCATTTGTCTACTCCTTTTCCTAACTGCCCCTGGTACGGGGCTACAATTTTTATTACATAAGCAATAGTCCTACAACGTCTTCTGGTGGTTTAGAGATGTTGCTACTTGTTTACGGAAGGTGGTGGGAAGGGGTCTGCTGCGGCTCCGCATACATGCACACATACGTAAACATTTGGCCAATGTATGTAATCATTTGTGTACATGTATTTAGGGTAATCCGAAGCGGCGGCTCTGTCGATAGTACGGTGGTCCTCAAATTTTTGGAGAATTGTTGTAAATGGGCGTCAAAACTGTCTGAATGAGAAAAATCTCACAGCGCGGACTACAGCTGCCACGGCTGCAACAGCACCTTGGCTGTCTGCCCGGTCAACTGCAACTGCCACGCGTCTTGCACGGCGGCCAGGGAAAACCGGTGGCTGATCAGCTGATCGATCTGTGCCCCAACGTGGTCAATTAGCGTCATAAGGGTTGGCGTCTCCTGCATTCGGTAATGCCAGGAGCCAATCAAGGTTAGCCCTTTGCGGATCATATCCGGGCTGATATACAGCGGTGTGGCGTCGCTGCACTCGCCGACAAAGGCCACTTTCCCTTTGCGTCGGGCGGCGTCAATGCAAAGTCGATGGGCGGCGACGGTGCCGGAGCAGTCGATCGCTTTGTCGACGCCACGTCCGGCCGTCAAATCGCGGATTTGCGCGAGGGCATCGGGCTTTGTGGGATCAATGATCGTCGTTGCCCCCAATGCAAGTGCTAGTTGTGCTCGATAAGGGTTGCTCTCCACACCGATCACCCGCGCGCCCCGGTAGACGCCGTTGATCACGCCGCCGAGGCCGACAGGACCCAAACCACTGATCAAGAGTGTATCAAAGGCATTGACAGCCATTGTCTGCATCGCACCAAAGGTGGGGCCGAGACCACAGCAGGCCATGGCCGCGTGCGCAAAGCTCATCCCATTGGGAATGGGCACGAGTAGATGGTCAGGTTTAAGCAGGTATTGCGCATAGGTGGCGCTGCCATCACGCGTGCCGTGGATCGCCGCAAAGTTGAGGTTCTGTTCGCAGTGGATATACTCACCAGCCAAACAGAGCGCACATTGGCCACAGGCGTTGGTCGGCATGACAACGACGCGGTCCCCAACGCTGACGCGCCCTGGCTGCGCCACCGCAACCACTTCCCCCGCGGCTTCGTGGCCCAGTTGGTCAACCGGGTTGCCGGCGACATAGGCCTTGTACTCGGTACACATGGGGGCAATCTCAACCTTGACAACCACCCAATTGGCGATTGGTGTGGGATCCACCACATCGACGAGCGCGCTTTGCTGGGGGCCGGTAATGATTACTTTTTTCATTGGATCTGTTACTCCAGTTCAGGGCCAGCGGTGGCCAGGGTTGGTTCGGATATTGGTTCGGGTATTGGTAGCGGTGTAACGCCTGGCGGTCGTTCCATGGTCAATAAGGGCAACAACCATTCGGTTTCGTGATAGCTGGCCAGGATCATCACGACGATGACCGTGAGGGGGATTGCCAGCACAAAGCCCAGTGGGCCCAAGACCCAAACCCAAAAGAGGAGAGACGCCAGCGCAACCACCGGAGCAAGATTCAGCCCTTGGGCCATCATTGCGGGTGCCAGCACATTTTCGACGCCAACGTTGATCACAAAGAAGCCAACGATCACGAGCAATGCCCAAACCGGTCCTGACTCTGCCAGTGCTAAAAAGGCGGGAAAGAGTGCAGCAATTGCCAGCCCGACATACATGACAAAGCCAAGAAAAAAGGCCAAGATCCCCCATAGAATGGCGAGGTCGACACCCAAGATCAGCAGCCAAAGCGTAATGCCGGTTGCCACAATCAAATTGACCCGCACGCGAATCGAAAAAAAATGGGCTACCCGCTGCGCCACTTGAAAGGCTTGTGCAGAGAGCACGTTGTTCGGCCCCACCTCGTCGGCAAAGCGTGCCGAGAGATGGGTACCTTGTAGCAGGAGAAAGATTGTGGCGACCAGGACAAAAAAGCTGGTTGAGAGTAAGGAGCCTACCGTTGTCAACAAACTAGCTGTAGTGCCGATTAATAACTGACGGTTGAGCAACTCTTGGGTAAGAATCCGTGGTACATCGACGCCCAGCGTCTCTAGCCATATCTGTAAGCGCATCGATTGCACGGTAAGGCGGCTAGCGTAGAGAAAGATATTGGTGCGCAGCTGTTCAATCGAGAGCCAAAGCAACCCGAGAATGCAGACCCCCGCCAAAAGGATGCCCCCCACCATCAGCGAAACTGTCAGCCAGGTGGGGATGCCCCGATTGAGCAACCATTGGTAGGCAGGATAGAGCAGCAAGGCTAGAAAGAGCGCCAATAACAGTGGGCTCAATAGCGGTGATGCCGCGCGCATACCGGCAACGATCACAATGACGCTGGCCATTAGGAGTAGATTGTGTAGCAGGGGCGAGATACGAACGGTCATTAGCTTCATAAAGGCGATTCAAAAATAAGCATCGTATCGATCGGGTCGGAGTATTCATTATATTGCGGGCCGGCAGCCTTGGCAAGGGCAACACAAGCCGGCCCGCTTTAGGATCAAAGCACCTGGCGCATAGGTTAACCATCAACCAGTAAACGCCCGATCTGACACGAGTGGGCATCGCAATACCAGAGCACGCCATCATGGATGGTGAGACCATGGACTTCATCTGGTGCTTCGACACGGATTACCTCGAAGATGCGTCCGTCGCTAGGATCGCAGAGGCTGACGGTGCCATTGGAGGTATCCGCCACCCAAAGCCAGCCATTCTTGCCCCAAGCGAGACCGTGGACACGCAGCCCCGGTGTGCGGAAGCGATGCGTTTCGGTCCAACTGTCGGGATCCATAACGTGGATAAATTGCGATGGGGGAGAGGCTACATAGAGTTTGCCATCTTTCCACTCAAGGCCATGGGCACCCGTTGTCTGCGCATCGGCCGCGCCATGACGCCAGGCAACCACGCCGGACCCGGGTGAATCATACTTGGCGACTGTCTTGCCGGTTTGGGGGTCGAGCTTGGCGATCTTACATTCATAGGTGGAGGCGATCCAGAGGTAGCCGCCCCCAAAGGTGATACCACTGGAGTGGACGGTGTCGGTGTCGGCAGTAAAGGTGACGGCACCCGTGGCGTAATCTTGGCAATAGACCTTGTTGTCGACCTGATCGATGCACCAGAGGCCATCGGCCGTCGCTTGTAACCCATTTGGCTGGGGGCCGGGGCTGAGAAAGGCTTTTTCAACACGCGCAATCGCAAATGTCATGGAATGCTCCTTTGGGTTGGCGAATGGAAGTGGGGAACGCAGGTTGGGTACCATCTATTATAGCGTGAATCGCCAGGGAGCGCATCTTACAAAAATGTGCTGAATTCATTCAGCACCTGAGATGCCAAACGCGCCCAAAGGGCTTCCGAAACACGTTTTTGCTTATCAGCCGTGAATTTATTTAGCGGATTACAGCGGATCTTACTGCTATACTCAAAGCAGAATGAGAAGCGGAGTTTTAGCGGAGCCCTGATTTTTGCAGGATCACAGCGTAAGCGCCGACGGTCATTCCTGCGTAGGCAGGAATCCATCGGTTGTCAGCTGGGATTCCTGCCTACGCAGGAATGACAGGGTACACCTTCACTCCTGTCAGACACTCCTGTCAGAAACGCCTGTCAGACACTCCTGTCAGAAACGCCGGTTTTGAAGTTGACTTGCGTATAGTACAGTGTCACACAAGTAATGATAGGTTGTCTCTCCAGCCGGGGGAGGAAACTGTGACGCCATCAGCGACATCAACGGCTCCTCCCCCAAACTGGAGGAGGCTGGGAGGGATATGCTAATCTAGCAGAACTTCGTTACTCCTACCCGAGTGTTTATTACGTTGTTAACCCAGCCGGCGGAATCATCACCGCATCGATCACGTGGATCAACCCACTAGTGGTTTCAACATCCGTCGCGATGAGGTTGGCACCATTAATCTTCACGCTGCTACCAGCCACTTCAAAGCGCACCGCTTTGCCTTGCAATGTCACTTCCGTCAAGTTATTGACAATTGTGCTGGAGCGGAGAACTTTATCCAAAATGTGATAACGTAAGACATCTGGCAACTCAGGCAAGCCCAGTAACTGTTCTTCCGTTAAATTAAAGTTATTACGCAATGCATCAAAGGCAGCATCGGTGGGCGCAAAGAGCGTAAGAGTATTCGGTGCGTTTAGCAGACTGGTCAGCCCAGCTTGATCCAGCGCCTTGACCAAAGTGCTGAAATTGCCATTGCTCACCAAGGCCCCATAGGTTGTCTCGGCACTGCTAGCTGCTGGTGGGTTTTCAATGATCGGCAGGAAGATCTCGTAGGTCGTCGTCTGCGGGGTGCCACTTTGGGGTATCACACGAAATTGGCTGACGATCTGTTGTGTTTGGGTTAGCAATTTGCTGGGCATCGTGGTCATATCGACCGCCGTATAGGAAGGGATGCCATAGGTGGTAACCGTCAACACCTGCGTCTCTGGCGCAATATCAAATTCGGTCCAACCATAGGTGTGGACCGCCAAATAGTCGCCTTGGAGCAATGTGGCGTTGATCGGCGAACCATCGAGGCCGACGGGGTCATAGTTGAGCGCACTATTGGTCAACTGCTGATTGAGCACGGCTTTGATAAAATCATCCCGATCATTGGGGACGCTGTCGAGATCGCTGCTCACGGGCAAGGAGAGATATTGGGTATAGGAGATCGGGGTGATCAAGCCTAAGGTGGCGGCAAGCCCGGCGGTTGTGGGTCCAAAGGGAGCATCAAAGGCCACAGAACCGGTACTAATCTCAAAAGCACTCGTAGGATTTTGCGCCTGGAACGCGCCATTCTGATAGGTCAAATTGTTGACAATCGTGCCATGCACATCGGCTGTGATAAAGACAACATTGGTAATCTTGTTTTCATCAATAAATTTGAGTAGCTCGGTGCGCTCGGCTGCATAGCCCTCAAAGCGATCTTCGCCGCCGGCCGGGCCCAGATTCTGGATCGGCTCGGGAAGGGCAATAAACTTCCACGTAATGGCCTGGGCCTGGGCCTTCAGCAGATCGGCCTTGAGGGCTGCCAGTTGTCGTGTGCCCAGCAGCGTGCGCCCAGCCTGGAAACTTTCGTTGAGAAAGCGTAGGCTATCAATGACCACTTGGTTGGGATCTGTATTCAAGGGCGCGATAGGTGCATCACGGAACGAACGCGCGTCGATCACAAAGAAGGCGGCATCGCTGCCATAGGTGCGATAGCGATAAAATTCGACCTCACCATCGGTACGGGCGTCGCCAGTGCTGCTGTAAACTGTCGTGTTGATTGGATTGTATTCGCCGAAAGCCTGGATGCCATGCGCAAAGAGCGCTGTATCGTTGATCAGGCCGGTCGTTTCGGGAAAGCGGGAATCGGTGTCGGCCGTGGCACCGCCGGCAAAGTTATTGGTCACTTCATGGTCATCGAGCATCGCCAGGACGCTGCTCTTTGCCTGCACCTCTGCCCAGATGTTGCGTGCGTAACGCAACCCATAGACCTCGTTGTGTTTTTTACGAAAATCGGTGATCGTCGTCGTTTGGGTAAGAGGGACTGCCGGTGAGGCGTAGTCAGCGTAGATCGTGTCGCCAAGCTTGATAAAGAGATCCAGCTCCTTGCCTGACACATTGGCAATCGCCGGGTAAGGGCGTAATTCACCACGCCAATCACCGCTGACGCCAACGCGCAATCCAGTGCTCGTGCCAACGTCGGCTGGCGTTCGGAAGGTGCCGCTGCCCACTTGACCGCTGTCGGTGGTGGCAGTATAAACATACTGCGTATTGGCAACCAGCCCGGTAATAAGGGCTTTCGCCGGTACCATAGCATTACTGATAATCTGTGTCACTGCTAACGACGTGCCACCTGGGGTAAGCTGATAGGTAAAGGTGATGACTCCAGGCAGAATCGCACGGGCCCAAAGCACGGCCGAATCCTGGTCGACATCACCCGCCGCTACCCCGTTGGGCAGAATGCTCAACGGGGGCTGGGTTGGCACCCCTTGCTGTTGATTATGCGCCGCGACAGCGGACCAGCCAGCCATTACGAGAACAAGCAATGCCAGCAGCGTTGTCGCACAAAAGAGCAGTAGCCCCACTCTTTTGCGTGGGATGGGAGTGCGCCCACGGGGTTCGATACCAATTGGTGCTTGATCAATCATGGTGAAATTTCCTTTTGTTCGATACGTTTACACAATGTGTTCCGTGGCTAAGTTTACGTTATTCTGAATTGACAGGCAATCTGGCAACCTGATAGGAGACCGCACTTCCCTTGGATTATCTACCCCTCTGGCATCGTTCGGTAGAACGCAACTGGCGTAACCGGTAAATTATGTGAGTCTTATTCAAACCGTTTTTCTATCCATTCCAACCTCGTTTATACTGGTAGCATATTTATCCGAAACTGTTCTGTGCCTGCTGGGCCACAAGCGGCTTTGGCAATAGCTTTCAACACAAATAGGATTTATGTGGCTCTCTGGGTTCGATACGCAGAAAAGCCTGCTACGCAACCGATGCTCTGCGTAATTCCTAACAAAGTTACACTCACGAGCAGCGCAGATAGTAACTCATGACTCCTGTAAAAAGTGTTCTTTCTGGCGCTCAATGATATACACAAGATAGCGATGAAGATCAATGGAACTATTAGGTGGACCACTCTTTGCCGTGGCTGGGGCTGGTGAATCGCACGGGCCAGGAATTTCAACGATTGTCTTTGGCTGCCCACCGGGTCTAAAACTTGCGCGTAGTGAAATTCAGCACTATTTGGATCAGCGACGACCGGGCAGTAACAAACATGGCACCCCCCGCAATGAAAAAGACAAAGTGCTATTGGTTGCCGGTCTCTACAGTGAAGATCATGCTCATCTGACCGCTGGCCCGGCCTTGCAAACGACCGTAGATGGCGTTCTCTCTGAATCGTACAGCTACGAAGTTGGCTTTACCACCGGGGAACCGATTGCAGCGATCGTGCTCTCCACTGCGCAGAAGTCGGGTGATTATCAGCAATTTAGCGGCCTCACCGGCGAAGTGCGCCCCGGTCACACCGATCTCGTCAAGTATCACAAATCACAAGGCTTTGTAGATATACGAGGCGGTGGGCGTTCAAGTTACCGTTCAACCATTTCGGATGTCATTGGTGGTTCAGTTGCCCGCCTCTTTCTTGCCGAGCGCTTTGGCACCGTCATCCTCTCCTCGATCTGCCAGGTGGGGCCGCTGAAGACAACCCACAGCCTGGCCGAACATTTTAACCATTTGGTGACCGAACGTGACACGCTGCGCGTCACCGCAGAGGAAGTTGCCATTGTCGAAGCCAAACTGGCCGAAGCTGAGATCCACTCCCTTGATGCTGAATTTGCCGAGGAAGCGGCCGACTTGATCAAGCAGACACGCATCCAAGGCGACTCCTTGGGCGCAATGGTCGAAGTGGTAGCGGTCAATGTGCCGGCGTTGGCTGGAGAGCCACTCTACCAGAGTTTGAAGGCGCGCTTGATGGGCAGTCTGGGCGGCCTCAATGCGGTGCAATCGTGCGAAGTGGGGGCCGGCTATGCGGTGGTTACGCGGCGTGGCAGCGAAAATAATGATCCGATCCGCAGCTCCGGCTATCTCAGCAACAGCCACGGTGGCCTGCTCGGCGGTATCACCACGGGCATGCCTCTCGTCTGTCGCGTCGGCTTTAAGCCGACTTCGACGATTGTACGACCACAGCAGTCGGTGCGCAAAAATTTAGAAGAGATCGAGTTTATGCTCGAGAAAGGGCGGCACGATCCTTGTGTCGGTGTGCGCGCCGGTGTGACATTGGAATCACGCCTTGCCATTGAATTGATGAATGCCGTGCTGATGCACCAGGCGGGACGGGTTGATGGCGCACAGTTTCGGCTGTTTGGCGGGGAATAGATGGCATGATGGCAAGGTGACAAGATGATCCTGTTAGTTACTTCGACAAGGGAGCGCAGCCGCCGCCTCCTTGATTTCGCCAACAGTGTCATCTTGTCATCTTGTGATACTGTTGGCCTACCTTACGGAGTGGGATTTAAATCCCCTCCTGACAGCGAGAAGCCGCCTCAGCGGCTGGGAAGCGCCTCGGGTGCCCTTTGGGCGCGCTTGTCGTTGTTAGAGCAGGGTTTTAACCCTGTTGTAAGGTAGGCCAACAGCATCATCTTGTCATCTTGTCCTTTACACCTTGAGAAGATTGCATGTCCGACCCAACATCCACCTACCTCATCGCCATGAAAGGTCACCCTGCCACAGGCAAGAGCACGCTGGCAACCGCCCTTGCGCGGTCGCTAAAGTGGCCTTTGCTGGACAAAGATGATATAAAAGATCATACACTTGGTCTGCCCCATGAGAATGATCTCGCCTATGCGATTTTGTGGCAGATGGTGGCGACCCAATTGCGGCTGGGTGTTAGCGTGATGGTCGATTCCCCTTTTGCCTACCCGACGCTGTACGCCAAAGCACAGGCGTTGGTTGCCGAACATGGCGCACGGTTGTTGGTGGTGGAAACGCAACTCGCTGAAACGATTTGGCGGCAACGGCTGGAAGAGCGCTCACCTGCAGAATCGACCCACAAAATTCGTGGGTGGGATGCAATGCAGGCACACTTGAACAAGTATAATGGGTGTTGGCGTTACCCAATTGAGCCGGAACAGCATCTGCTGGTGAATACTGAAGAGCCATTGGAACTCCTCGTACAAATTGTACAGCGTAAATTATCAAATGTTTAAAGTGAGTAGAAGATTTTATGCAAGCATGCCAGACCAATAGTTCCTTAGCAATCCCCGCCGAAAAAAATATTATCCTCACCGGCTTCATGGCGACCGGCAAGACGAGTACGGGCCGTCTGTTGGCTGAACGACTCAACCGCCCCTTTATCGATATGGATGACGAGTTGGTCGCGCATTTTGGCAAACCGATCCGTGAGGTCTTCACCCAAGAGGGCGAAGCGATCTTCCGCACGACGGAAGCTGCCCTTTGTGCCCAACTGGCGGAACGCCAAGGCTGTGTCATCAGCACGGGCGGTGGCGCGCTTGTCAGCGCGCAGAACCGCGGAACCTTTGCCAAGACGGGGGCGATTCTCTGCCTGACCGCTACGCCCGATGAGATCCTGCGGCGCGTGGCCGATACCGGCGAACGACCCTTGCTCAACACCGCGAAGACTGAACAGGAGCAACGGGTGCGCACCTTGTTGCGCGAACGCCGGCCAGCCTATGGGGCTATTGCCCACCAGATCGACACCACCGGCCTCTTGACGGAAGAGGTCGTTGAACGCATTTTGGAGACATTGGCCGGCGATGCTGAAGTTGCCAACATGACGCGCATTCCCGTACGCGGGCCGGAGGGCAGCTATCACATTTGCATCGGCGAAGGGTTGCTGCAAGAGGCGGGGCGCTTGCTGGCCAATCGCGGGCTACGTCAAGGGCCGGCGGTGATTGTCACCAATCCACAGATCCCTCCTGACCATGCCGAGATGCTCGCCACCAGTCTACGGGCTGCCGGTTTTACGCCGACGGTCTGCACCGTACCGGAAGGGGAGCAACACAAGACACTTGCCAGCATCGCCAGCCTTTATGATCAATTCCTGGCCGCCGGGCTCGACCGCAAAAGCCCCGTCATTTCGCTGGGTGGTGGCGTGATTGGCGACATGGCTGGCTTTGCCGCTGCGTCCTATCTACGCGGTGTACCCTTTGTGCAGATCCCCACAACGTTGCTCTCCATGGTCGACGCCTCGGTGGGGGGCAAGACGGGCGTCGATCTGCCGCAAGGTAAGAATTTAGTGGGGGCTTTCAAGCAGCCGAGTCTGGTGATTATTGATACGGCCGTACTCAGTACGCTGCCCGCCGCCGAATTTCGCTCCGGTCTAGCCGAGGTGATCAAACATGGCATCATCGGCGCGCCCGAGCTTTTCCGCCAATTTGAAGAAGAGGGGCCGACTAATCTGGTCCACCTGGTCGCTGAGGCGGTGCGTGTTAAAGTGGAGGTAGTCGAAGAAGATCCCTTTGAAGAGGGACGTCGCGCCACCCTCAATTTGGGCCACACCTTTGGCCACGCCATCGAGTTGGTGAGCAACTTTGCCGTGCGCCACGGCGAAGGGGTCGCGCTGGGCATGGTTGCCGCAACCGAGATGGCGGCGGCGCTCGAACAGTGTGATCCGGCGTTGATCGGGCGAGTGCGCAATGTGCTGGAACGGGTCGGTCTGCCGGTACAATTGACCGGCTACGATGCTGAGGCGATCATCGCGGCGATGGGCCATGACAAGAAGCGCGTCGGCAAGACGATTCGTTTTATTGTCCCGCAAGCGGTGGGCGACGTCGTGATCATCGATAATCCAGGGTGGGGCTATGTCGAGGCGGCGTTGGGAAAAATATTGGTGTAAGATGCGAATTCATCCATTGCACGTTGGCGCAGCTCTTGTCTTCCTATTGACATCGGCTTGTACGTTCGCTGGAAAGTAAACTGTGGATATTGTAGCAATTCTACAGTGCATTGACAACCCAAAAGTCGCCATCAGTGCCCTCCGCCCCATTGACCGCGAGCAGGAGTTGCGGATTCTGCAGAAGTTCCGACTTGACTGGAACTATCATTCTAACACGCTGGAAGGCAACGCTCTCACCTATGGCGAGACGCAGGCATTTTTACTATGACGGAGGAACTTTTGTGAGTGTAATCGCAGTTCTCCACGGACCCAATCTCAACCTATTGGGCACTCGTGAAACCCATATTTACGGCAGCATGACCTTGGCCAAAATCGAGGAAGCGTTGTTGGCCGCGGCCGGCGACCATGAGTTGCGTTTCTTACAGAGCAACTATGAAGGCGCGCTGATCGATTTTATGCACGAAGCGCGCGATTGGGCGGATGGCATTCTGATCAACCCCGGTGCCTACACCCACTATTCATACGCGATTCGTGATGCGATCAGCGCTGTCAAGCTGCCGACGGTCGAAGTGCACCTGAGTAATATCCACCAGCGCGAGGAATTCCGCCACACTTCGGTATTGGCCCCCGTCTGTGTGGGGCAGATCTGTGGCTTTGGCTGGCGCAGCTATCTATTGGGGCTGCAAGCGCTGCTCGACCGCCTTGCCGAGTAATTAGGACCTGCTATGAAATCAATGCTGCAATCACCCATTTGTCGAGAGCAAGTCTCTCTGCTTAGATGCGTCTTCCTTCTGCTGGGGCTAAGTTCTCTCTTGTTGGTGGCCGGCTGCAATCGCGATACGCCAACGCCCACGGCGACTGTCGTTCCTGCCCCTGCGGTGGCCAACGCCGCTCCGGTAGGCGAGTCTGCGGCTAACCAACCAGCCGCCAACCAACCGGCGGCTCCCACGGCCACGCCAACGCCCGACCCGGTTGGCACGCTCACGCTCTGGCACAGTTGGGCCGAAGGCGATGGTGACGCGCTAGCCACCATTTTGCTAACCTTTGCCGAGCAATATCCGCAACTCAAGGTCGATACGCTTTATGTTGCCTATAACGATCTGCCACAAAGTTATGCCGATGCCGTTCAGAGTAACGCCGGGCCGGATCTGATTCTGGCACCGAACTGGTGGCTGGGCGAGATGGTGGATGCCGGTGTGGTCCAATCTTTTGATGAACTGATCGCGAATGGTCTGTTGGATCCAGCGCTGTTGGATGACTTTTGGCCGGCTACGCTCGATAATTTGCGCTGGAACGGCAAATTGTACGGGCTGCCAACCAATTTCGAGCTGGTTGCGCTTTTCTACAACCGATCGTTGATTGGCGAGACCGCACTGCCGGCGACGACTGCCGATCTGCTGCGCCTTGCCCAAGCCAATCGCCAAACTGGCATTGGACTCTACACGACGCTTTATCATCTCTATTGGGGCTTCCCGGCCTATGGCGCACAATTATTAGACGCCAACGGTCGTGCCATTCTCGATCAGGGCAGTGGGGCCGCCGACTATTTAAGCTGGCTGGCGGCCTTAAATCAAGTCGATGGCACCTATGTTGACAGCGACTATGGCATGTTGCTCGACCGCTTTAAAAAGGGTGAATTTGCCTTTCTGGTCGATGGTCCGTGGAGCATTGGCGAGTTGCAAGGCGCGCTCGGCGATGATCTGGCCGTAACGCAACTGCCGGCTGGCCCCGTGGCCAATGCGCAACCGTGGCTTAGTGCCGATGGCATCTTTTTAAATCCCAATCTCGAGCCAGAACAACAGTGGCTGGCGCTGCTGTTGGCTCGTCATTTTACCAGTGCCGAGAGTGGCATGGCACTAGCACAATATGCCAACCGCTTGCCGGCCAATCGCACGGTAACGCTGACCAATCCACTGTTGCAAGGCTTTGTAGCACAAGGGAGCAACGCCCAATCTTTCCCCACTTTGCCCCAAATGGACACGGTGTGGGGCTATGCCGGCGACCTGTTGATCAAAGTGCTTGATGCCGACGAGAATCCAGCGCAGGCGGTGACAGAGACAACAATCCTGCTCAATGAGGCGAATGGCCAATAAGCGAACGACGCCACAACGCGGTGAACCGAAAAGCAGTGAACCGAAACGCGGGGAACCGAAAGCGCAAGAGGCACGACAGCCCTTTAATCTGGCGACGATGTCGGGGATCTTTCCCGGAACGCGCACGCAAATCTTCCAACGGATTCAAGTGCAATCACTGGTTGACAGATCCGCCGAAATTGGGGCCCTACGGACGTGGATACAGCTGTTGTGGCCAGAAGGTTCCCACCGCTGTGTAGGCTATTTATTGAGTAGCGGTGATGAGCTAGCGACGACGGAGCCACTCTTTGATCTGGCCGTTGATCCAGAACCAGCGATCTTTCAACGGCAACTACAGACTCAGTTGCAGGAAAAAGACTATCGGCTCCGCGCTTGTGGGAGTTGTCACTTCTGGCAACCGCTGGGTGGGATCAATCCCGATCAATTATCGACAGGGCGCTGCGGGTGGCGTGCGGCGAATCCTGGCATAGAGGCGCCTGACACAGAAGAACTGCCACCTTTACTGTCGAGCCAATCCCAGTTGGCGCTTCCATGTCGCCATTGGCAAGTGCCGACAAGGGCGGTGAACTCGTCGGCAAAGACGAGTGTAACGACAGCACTAGCGGCAGCACCGATGCGTCGCGCCGCCGAAGAGGCGGAGATCAGATTTTCGCTTGCGCGGCGGCTCTGGCGGCGTTTTCTGCGGCGGCAGCAAGTGCGCCGTGACCGCAAGGGTGGCGAGACACAAAGTGCACATGCGATGATTGACTGGGCAGCGCTTTTGGTCGAGCGCAGCGGCATGGGGGCTGGCACGGAGAGCTGCTTTGCCTGCCAGGGGCGGATTGCCAATCTTGGGGCATTGACCGTTGCTACCGTTGAAGACGATAAACAGACCTTTAGCATCTGGCGCTGCCGTAACTGTTACTCGCTCTATCTCAACAACTGGGTTGATCGCTGGGAGCGGCTCGATAGCCTGGAGACGGAAGAGAGTTATTACCGAGTGGCACCAGCGGAGGCGTTCGCTTTGCTAACGCTGATGCACGGCCTCACTGGTGGTGAACATCCCAATCGCCGGCACGAACGTACTGCCGAGCGGCAGATTTTTTTGGACTTTATGGCGGATCGTCTCCCCTTGAGCCACCAAATTCGCCAAGGACGATAGCATACATTAGACAGGATGAAGCAGTGACTGTAGCCACCAATGAAGAACCGACCAATGAAGAGTCTACCTCGCAAACAACCCAACCCTATCTGCGCGCGGAAAGCCGACCACAGCGTCTGATCGCGGCCCGCTACAGCCGATTGCCTTTCCCCAATCTGGGGCCAATCCAAGAAGTTGTCTTTGACGTGGGGATCACAGCGATGAATGGGCCCGTGGAGCTTTCTGGCCTGGTCGTCAAAGGCTACAATGAGCATCAGTTGCTCTTTGAGCAGCGTTGGCCCGCCCGCATTATTCGCCAACGGACGGGCGAGGCCGATCTGCGGATTCCCGTGGGGACAGGGCTAGCGGTACGCGCGCTACACTTTATAATCCACGGCTATGAACCCTTGACGATGGTTGAAGTGACGGTCGTTGGTAGGGGGGAAAGTGCCGACGACGAGCGCGGGCAGACCACCCAGACCGTTTTGCAGATGCCGGTAACGGTCTATGATAATAAAACGGATCTGTACTTCCCTCTGCGCGGGTCCTGGTGGGCGATTAATGGTTCGGATTGGAGTGACCTACACAAGCAGGAGGTCTTTAGCCAGACCTATGCCATGGATTTCGTCAAGCTGGGGCCGGATAATCAATTTTTTCACAACGGTGGGTTGACCGTCGAGGATCACTATAGTTGGGATCAACCCGTTTATGCGACGGCTGGCGGTAAAGTCGCCTACGTTACCTATGATATGCCGGATATTCAGCCAGGGATCCCACCGGATGAGCGCATGTTTCGTGAGGATCCGCGGCGTCTCTTGGGCAATGCCGTTGCCATTAGCCATGCCAATGGGGAATTCAGCTACTATGGCACGCTGCAACAGCTGAGTATTGCCGTCAACGAAGGCGAGATGATCCGGCGCGGTACCCTGATTGGGCGGGTGGGCAACAGTGGCAATTCGCCAGGGCCCCATCTCCACTTCCATCTAATGGAAGGGCCAAATCCCTTTATTGATCAGGGGTTGCCGGTAAAGTTCAGCCATTTTCACGCCGGTGGCCAATTCTTTGAGCTCCCGACAACTATCCCCACGCGCATGATTGTGATGGGGCCACCCGAAGCGAAACCAGAACGAATAGAGGAATCGGAGTAAGATGACGCGCGATCAGGATTTTGATTTTTTCACTATCGTCGATGATGAAATGTATGATGAACTCGCCGATTTAGCGGGGCAGAAAATTGTTCATCTGGAGATATGGGAAGAGGTGTTGCAGGACACCCTTGAAGGCACTCCCACCGACCCGACAACACAGAGTGCTGTCGACATGGATCTCTATTTAGATGGGGGCATTTACTTTGAGCTTTATGGCGTACTCTGCTTTTCCGATCCAACGCAAGAGCCGTTGGTCGGATTTCAGACAATCCAACAGCAGCTGACCAAACTCGTTAAACAAGAGCTGTGGCTCGATGAAGTTGCGGTCGATGAAGAAGATGCGCTTGTCTTTGTGCTCAGTCGACAGCACCAACCACAAATGTACCTGATGATCGAAGGCTGGAGCTTTGCCGAGTGGGACGAGTTGCCGGGTGGGTAGGTGACAGGGTGATACTGTTGGCCTACCTTACGGAGTGGGATTTAAATCCCCTCCTGACAGCGAGAAGCCGCCTCAGCGGCTGGGAAGCGCCGCGGGTGCCCTTTGGGCGCGCTTGTCGTTGTTATACTGCGTTCAGAATGAGAACCGGAGTTTTGCGGACCAACGGGATCGCGTGCGTGGCACTGACCGCCAACGGCTTCCAGTCCGCTAGATGCTTCCGTCAGTGCGACGCACGCTGGCCGAAACTAGGGGTTTCATTCTGATTTGAGTATAGAGCAGGGTTTTAACCCTGTTGTAAGGTAGGCCAACAGCATCACAGGGTGAAAGGGAGACAAGTTCGTGTCTATCACCTAGTCACCTAGTCACCCTATCTCCCTATCTCCCAATTCCTCGGTTGCAGTTTCTATCTTCTTATGGTATATCTTATTTAGAAACCTTCATGTGATTTAACCCCATCTGCCAACTGTGTGTATCAATGAGCCTGTTACTGTCTAGCTGCCGTTTTATTGAAGAGTCTAAAGCGGTTACGGTCGATTGATTTCACAGTAATCGGGGACACAAATTAGCGCAATAGGAGAGAATAATGATTCCCTTGACAACCATGAGTGCAACGCGGTCGGGTAACCCTTGGCTAGCGTCGGTGTATGCAGGCATCTTAACCGCGGTGATCGCCTATGCGGCAAGTTTCTTCCTCCAATCGGATCAGTTGGTGCCCTTTGTTGTGGCCCTGCTCTTGACGGGTGCCGGCCCAGTGTTGGGCTATGCCTTTGCCACGGGGCGCATTGGCGGTAGCATCGGCGGTATGATCGGCGGGATTATTGGGGCGATCCCTGTGATTGGCATCATCTTGTGGCCGGTACTCGTCGGTGCACTGACCCGCAGCCAATCGATTGGCAAGCTCTTCCTTGGCAACATCATTGCGCTGATTATTGGCTTCGCCGTCTTTTTTGCAATGGCATCAACCATGGGACAGGATCCGAGTTGGTTTACCGCTGGGTTTATTCTCTTGTTTGCGGTTTGGGCGGGTGCTTGTGCTGCGATTATGACCTCGTGGGCAAAGTACTGAGCGACTGTTCTTCCTTGAAATTGCCCATGTTTAATTAGGCTGTAACCACTTCTATTATCCGTCGTAGCAACACCATATGCCATGATATGACGGTTACCGTCTCTTAGAAAAGCGCGTGAGTCAACTCACGCGCTTTTTTAATTGGGCGCGGATGGCCCGCTGATCTATCTTTTCCGAAACCTCTGCAGATAATTTCAACCAAGGTGCGGACTGCTCTTTTTGTGTAAGTTGCACAACACGCTTGTGAGAAATTGCGCAAGTTTGGAAAGATTGTGTATACTATTGACTTGATAGTTGGATCGACTGTACATTGTTTCTCCTATTTATACAGCTTTCAGACGATTCGCGGTGGCAGAATTAACGAACATTCACAAATTGGCGATTACACTGTGTCATCTTGCTGCAAATTCGTAATCCCTTTTGACACATTTGTACAATAAGTTTAGTAAGTTAGGCAATATGTACAAAAGCTCTGTTACACTTGATGATATATACCGTTTAGCGTTGCCGGCTGATAGTAAATTGCTGGTTGGTGAGAATTTGCTTGACCGCACTGTTAGTTGGGCTTGTAGTCTGCGCCCTAGCCCACCCGCCTTCCCCAAATTAGATGGCAACGAGATCGCCCTGATTGATATGGATGAGTTACGACGGCTGGATCCCAAAATGCCGTTGTCGCGTGTCGTGCGCAGCTTGGAAAGTGCCCGTATTGCGGCAATTGCTGTCTTGGGTCAGGTAGAAGATGAAACCATTAAGGTTGCCCAATCTAGTCGTATTGCCCTCTTTCAACTAACAAGCGCATCGCCGCTTGTCCAGACTGAGCGCGCGATCATTCGGCTGATTGTCGATCGCGCCGGCTACATTACGCAACGTTCGGCGGAACTACAGCATGAACTCAACCAGATTGCGCTCGATGGGGGTGGTATTTTTCGGATTGCGGAACACATTGCCGATTTTGTGCAGCAGCCGTTGATTCTCTTGCGCGAAGATGGCCAAATTGCGACCCACAGTGGGCTGGAACAGTTGCCGGAAAGTCGTCGCCAAGCCTTGCTTAATGGTCTCCCCAATGTGACCACGTTGCGTAGTTGGGCGGCATCACAGCCGGTTACAATGCTCAACAAAATGGTGGGGACGCTTTTGCTCAATGGGGGCAGCGCCCCAGCAGGCTTTGCACAAGCGGTGGTGACACCCATTATGGCCATGGAGTCGATCCGCGGCTACTGCTTGCTGCTACGGCCACAAGCCGCGGTCAACCAGGGAGTTAGCGCTGTTGAAGAGATCGCCGTTAGCCAGGGAGCTGCATCGGCGGCCTTGGAATGGGCTAAGTTAAATGCCGTTGGCATGGCTGAAGAGCGGATGCGGGCGGCCTTTGTGGATGAGTTGTTGGCCTCAGAAATTGCCGATGAACAGGCCTGGATTCAGCGTGGGGCATCGCTCAGCTATGATCTGACCAAACCCCACGTGGCGTGGATGGTGGAAGCGAAAAATGTTTCCGAATGGCCGGCGGTTTTGACTCGATTTGTCAAGGAGCAAGCCGTCAATGTCCCCATGAGCCGACGCGACGAAGGCATTTTGCTCTTCTGGCCGACCGATAACCCCAAAAGTGGACGTGATCTCAAAGGGCTTGCCAACACACTCGCCGACAAGATTCAGGCGCAATATCCAAAAGCGCAAGTGATCATCGGCATTGGACGTCCGGGGGTCTCGCCCAATACCTGGCTGCAAAGCCAGCAACAGGCACGCGAAAGCTGGCGACTGGGCAAGGAATGGAAGGGCGCACCCGTCACCTATTTTGGCGATCTAGGCCTCTATCAACTGCTGACGACGCTGGGCAACAGCAACGAGGCTGCGCGCTTCTATCGCAAGACGCTTGGCCGGCTCCTCAACTATGATGACAGCAAAAATGCCGAGTTGGTGCAGACGCTCGAAGCCTTCTTTGAATGCCACGGCAACTTGAGCCAAACCGCCAGCAAACTTCACATCCACCGCAACACCCTTACCTACCGGCTAGAGCAGATCTCGACGATCACGCAGTTGGATCTCGACGATCCCGATGCGCGCTTTTCGTTGCAATTTGCGCTGAAGCTGCGTCCGGTGGTGCGCGCTGGGTAGGGCTCGACAGGATGACAGGAAGACAAGATGAGTGTATTATATTTTGTCATCTTGCCATCCCCTCATCTTGTCCTAACTCGCCCGATGCGCCCCTGCCGCTAACTCGGCCCCCAACGCCCGCACAGCGGCCACGCCCTCGGCGCTCCCTGCCGCCTTCACCAACGCCGACCCGACAATCACTCCATCGGCAATTTCGCTCACTTCGGCGGCCTGTGCAGCGGTGCCGATACCAAAGCCAATCGCCAGCGGCAGATTGGTCTGCTTGCGCACGCGTTGGACGAAGTGCTTTAGATCAGATGGTAATTCGGTACGAGCACCCGTCACGCCTGTGACGCTAACAAGGTAGATAAAGCCAGTGGCGTGCCGGGCGATCAACTTGATTCGTTCTTCTGTGCTGGTTGGTGCCAACATGAAAATGGTCGCCAATCCGGCCTCTTGGCAGGTCGCAAGGATCTCCTCGGCCTCTTCCGGCGGCAGATCGGGCACGATCAATCCATCAACCCCCGCAATCACCGCATCTTCAACAAACTTTGTAATCCCATAGGCAAAGAGCGGGTTGTAATAGGTCATGGCGCAGAAGGGGGTATCCACACCAGCAGCGCGCAACTCCCGCATCATGGCGAGGCAATCCTTGACCGTGGTGCCATTGGTGATGGCCGTATAGGTTGCCGTTTGGACCGTCGGCCCATCCGCCAGTGGATCGCTGTGCGGCAGACCGATCTCAAAGAGATCCGCGCCTGAGTCGGCTAAGGCCTTGATCATCTCCAATGTCATGGCGCGGTTGGGATAGCCCATCGCATGATAGGGCATAAAGGCGGCCCGTTTTTCCTGTTTTGCTTTCGTAAAGACGGCGCTGATGCGCTCCAGTCCGGTCATTGTCAGCTCCAATAATCAATAATCAATTGCTAATTTTCAAGTTTCAACCGCGCTTTGTGCATTGGGAATGGCAGGCATTAACCATTGTCAATTTACAATTGATTATTCCCAAGCACATCCATCACCGTATTCAGATCCTTATCGCCGCGCCCGCTCAAATTGACCAGCAAAATCTGATCCTTCCCCATCGTTGGTGCCAGCTTCATGGCATGGGCAATCGCGTGCGAGCTCTCCAACGCCGGGATGATCCCCTCTAATCGACAGAGCAACTGAAAGCCTGCCATCGCCTCGTCATCGGTGGCGTAGGTATATTCGGTTCGCTCCAGGTCGCGTAGCCAGGCATGTTCGGGACCGACGCTGGCATAATCGAGACCGGCGCTGATGCTGTGGGTGAGGGCAATTTGGCCATCTTCATCTTGCAGCACATAACTCTTGGTGCCCTGCAAGACGCCAATTCGCCCTATCTTGGGATCGGCGAAACGGGCCGCATGTTCGCCCCCTTCGATGCCGTGGCCACCGGCCTCAACGCCGATTAGGCGTACCTGCTCAAATTCGAGGAAGGAGTGAAAGATGCCAATCGCATTGCTGCCACCGCCGACACAGGCAACGATCGCATCCGGTAGCCGACCGGGGCCATCTTCGTGATCACGCATCTGGTAGACCGCTTCGCAGCCGATGATGCTCTGGAAATCGCGTACCATCGCCGGGTAGGGGTGTGGGCCGAGGACACTGCCAAGTAGATAGTGGGTGTCGTGCACGTTGGTGACCCAATCGCGAATCGCCTCGTTGATGGCGTCTTTGAGCGTCTTGCTGCCACTCTCAACGCCGCGCACTTCGGTGCCGAGCAGGCGCATACGGAAGACATTTGGCTGTTGGCGCGCCATGTCCACGGTGCCCATGTAAACGACACACTCCATGCCCAGCCACGCCGCGACCGTTGCCGTCGCCACGCCATGTTGGCCGGCCCCCGTCTCGGCAACAATGCGCGTTTTGCCCATCTTGCGCTTCATCAGCAGCGCCTGGCCGAGTGCATTGTTGATCTTGTGCGCACCGGTGTGGGCGAGATCCTCGCGCTTGAGATAGATCTGCGCGCCGCCCAGATGTTCGCTGAGCCGTTTCGCATAGGTCACCGGTGTGGGACGACCGATAAAGGTGCGTTGGAGGTAAGCGAGCTCCTCCATAAATGATTTGTCATTGCGCGCTTGGAGATAGGCTTCTTCCAGTTCATCGAGCGCTGGCATCAAAGTTTCTGGCACAAATTTGCCGCCATAGGGGCCAAAGTGGCCGCTCTCATCGGGCATGGCGTTGTAGTTGGTTTTGGGTTTGGTTGTGGGTTCAGTCATGAAAAGTCCTCAGTTTGGTTAAGGGTAGTTCTCGCAAAGCGGATACCCTCTGGGTGAAGCCCGCAGAGCGATAAATGTTCAACTCACCAATGCCTCCCGCCAAAGGAGCCGGTCAAAGCCGCTGGCGATTACGGCATAGGCACGGAGACGGTTGGGTTCGCCATATTTGGTGGCAAGTGTATGATACCACAGGCAAAGGATCTGGGATTGCATTCCTGCTGGTAGATCATGCCACCTCCGTCCATAGACGATAGTTGAAAATTGAAAATCCCTGGCGTTTAAAAAATCGCTGTGCTTCGGCGTTGAAAGACCAAGTATCAAGCTGAATCGTCGCAATCCCCGCTTCTTGTGCCAATCCTTTCACCGCCGCCAACAATCGTTCACCATGCCCATTGTGCTGATGCATCGGTTTAACGGAAATATGGTGAACCATGATGGTGTTGCGCGCAAATAGCGCACCATCTTCTGGTCGATGACGGATTTCGGCCCAAACATAGCCGACTGCTTCCTCATCAATCATGGCCAGGAAGAAGCGATGGCGGGGATCTGCTATCAGCTCGACAATGGTCGCTGGTGGAAATGTATCAGCCGACGGCTGTTTAAAAATATGTGGCAATGCATCAGCGTGGCGCTTTTGCACATCGGCATTCAACATTGAGATGAGCGCCGCATCAGCAACTGTTGCTTCACGTACCTTTGCCATGCGTTACCTCCCTATACGCTACTTTCTCTGCGCAAAGATCGCTTCCACCGCAGTGCGCATTATATCAACGGGCGGCAACTGTCCCGTCCAGCGCTCAAAGGCAATCGCGCCCTGCCAGATCAACATGCCCAGCCCGTTGATCGCCGTCGCGCCATCCGCTGCCGCCTTTTGCAACAGCCGCGTCTGTGGCGGATTGTAGACCAGATCATAGACCACCTGTTCCGGACGAAACGCCACCGCTTCCTCCCACGGCGTCGTCTCCACATGGGGCGTCATCCCCAACGAAGTACAGTTGACGATCAAGGTTGCCTCGCTCGCCATGAACGCTAGATCCTTGGGCGCGTGGCCGGAGATGCGGCAGAAGGGAAAGAAGGCGCGTATGTCCATTGCCAGATCATGCGCCTTTTGCACGGTACGATTGAGGATCGCCACCGATGCACACCCCGCCTCGGCCAGCCCAAAGACAATCGCCCGTGCTGAACCGCCCGCCCCCAAGACGACAACCCGCGTTCCTGCCAATACAACCTCATGTTCGCGCAGATCGGCGATAAAGCCACGGGCATCCGTGTTGTCGCCGGAGAGCGTGCCATCGGCTTCGACGCGAATCGTGTTGACTGCGCCGATCGCTTGGGCGGCCGGGGTTAACCAATCCAAATGCTCAATCACCGTTTGCTTGTGAGGTACGGTGACATTGGCCCCGCGTAAGCCCAACGCGGGCAGACCGCACACGGCGTCACCGACGGTTTCTGGTTTCGTGGCCGAGACGGGCAGGGGAATATAACACCAGTCCAACCCCATTTTTTGAAATGCTGCGTTATGCATCGGCGGGCTGATGCTGTGGCTCACCGGCCAGCCAATCACCCCAACAATTTGTGTTTTTCCTGTAAGCTCCATCGGTTATTCCTCTACCTTTAGCGTTGCGCCCAACGCCTGTAACGTGACTTCAAACCCAGGGAAGCTGTCCGCTGTGACTTCGCTGGCGTAAATCGTCGTTTCGCCTTGGCCCACCAACCCCGCCACGGCCAGCGCCATCGCCAGCCGATGATCGCCCTGACTCTCGACCGGCGCGCCCTTGAGTTCGGTCGGTCCATCAATGATAAAGCCATCGCTCGTCGGCTCGATCTTAGCCCCCATCTTGCGCAGTTCGCCCACCGTCGACGCAATGCGGTCGGTCTCCTTGACGCGTAACTCGGCGGCATCTCTCACAATAGTTCGCCCTTTGGCTTGGGTTGCGGCCACGGCCAACACCATTAACTCGTCGATCATTGTCACAATGCCAGGGCCGCCAAAGGTTGCCGCCCGTAGTTCGCTGTAACGTACTTCCAGATCGGCCACTGGTTCGCCCGCCTGCTCGCGCTGATTGTGAAAGGTAATCTGTGCCCCCATCTGCAGCAAGGCATCGACAATCCCGGTGCGTGTCGGGTTAACACCGACGCCGGCAATCGTGATCCGGCTATCGGGCACAATCGCGCCGGCAACCAGCAAAAAGGCAGCCGATGAAATATCACCGGGCACGGTGACCTCGATCCCCCGCAGTGGGCTAGTCGGACGCTCGGTGTGTACGGTGTGACCGATTACGTCAATCGGCGCGCCCATCGCTCGCAACAGACGTTCGGTATGGTCACGCGTTGGTCCCGGCTCACGAATAATCGTTAAGCCCTTGGCATACATGCCGGCCAGCAGAACACAGCTCTTGACCTGCGCACTGGCCATTGGCATCTCATATTCAACACTGCGCAGCCGCGCCGGGCGAATCCCAAGTGGCGCATAGTTGCCATTCTGACGACCCATGATATCGGCCCCCATGCCGCGCAGGGGATTGATAACGCGATTCATCGGGCGACGGCGCAGCTGCGCCGTGCCACTGAGGAAGCTAGGAAACTGTTGCCCGGCCAGCAGACCGGTCAGCAGGCGAATCGTCGTCCCAGAATTGGCGCAGTTGAGGACATCGGCGGGCTCTTGTAGTCCATCAATGCCCCGTCCATGGACCACCAGTTCCGTGGGCGTGGGCACCTCGATCTCCACGCCCAGCGCGCGCATGACGGCAACGGTCGCCCGACAGTCGTGGCCATCGAGAAAATTGCGCACCGTCGTCTGTCCCTCGGCAATGCTGCCAAAGATCACCGCGCGGTGGCTGATCGATTTGTCACCGGGGACGGAACACTGGCCGGTGAGGGGGGAGCCACTAGTTAGGTTAATTGTTGTCATGGATCAGAGCCTTTGGAATAATCAATAATCAATTGTTAATATTTAATTGTTAACCGTGTTCACCGGCACTTGGTGTAGCCAGCGAAGTTTTAATGCTGGCGTTGATGATGCGGCAGAGTTGATTACACTCATCAACAATTGCGGTAAGTTGCGTTTTATCAAGTAAATTGCTACGTTGGGTGATCTGTAGCCATACTTCAGCTTCGTTAAGTGCCTTGAGACAGATTTTGAGTTTATGAACAAAATCGCGCTTGCTCTCCGCACTGCGTGCTTCCGCATAATTAGGTGCCGGTGATGTTCCGCTACGCATCCATTGGTTTGCAATATGTTTACCTCCCGGTGATGCTAGTAAATGATTGCAAACATTGATAATCCGCACAGCAAAATCGATCAATCGTTCTAAAATGTCATCACCTTTAGCCATTCGGGGGGCCTCCTGTGCATTCATTAAAAATTGATTATTAGCAATTGATTATTGATTATTTATGCTGCTTCCATCGTGCCCGCTGCTCCTGCGAAACCATCAACTTTGCCCGCAGCTGTTCCTCATCGCCGTTGTATAATAGCTTGCGCAACTCATCAACCTGCCCGGCAAAGCTCTCCAACTGTTCCAGCACCGCGCTGCGATTGGTCATGAGAATATCCATAAACATACGCGTGTCACTGGCCGCGACCCGACTTGTATCGCGAAAGCCGCCAGCCGCCAATTGCCAAACGACTTCATCCTCTTGGCCCACTGTAGCAACGGCGTGGACAAGGGCACTGGCGAGTAGAAAAGGTAAATGACTAATGCTGGCCACCAACCGGTCGTGGCGCGCCGCTTCCAAGACATAAGGCCGTGCACCGACCGCTTCGGCTAACTCAGTTGCCAATGCAATGGCACTCCCACCGGTGCGCGGCAGCGGCGTCAAGACCCACGGCGCCCGCTGGTAGAGCCCCGTCTCGGCGGATTCAAAACCGGCGGTCTCTTTGCCACACATCGGGTGGCCCCCAATCGGCTGGATGCCGGGTGGCAGGTGCTCCATCGCCGCGCAAATTTCAGCCTTGGTGCTGCCCATATCCATCACAACGGTACCGGGTTGCAAATAGGGTGCGATCTCCTCAAGCATACTGACAATCGTGCGCACGGGCGTCGCCAGAATCACCATATCCGCGCCCAGAACACCGGTGTGTGGATCGTTGGTGGCGAGATCAACGGCCTCGGCAAAGAACGCTTCCAGCACAGTCGCCGTACGCCGTGCTACCCCTCGCACCTCGCGACAGAGCGCTCCCTTTTTTAAATCAAGGCAAAGGCTTGCCCCCATGAGGCCGAGGCCAATCACGGTAACGCTGCAATCCCGTAGACGTTTGGTCATACTCGTTTTCGTTTCGTGCTGAGTTTAAGAGAATGAAGGGAGGATAAGATGACACGATGACTGAAGGACAAGATGACAAGATGATACAGTTGGCCTACCTTAAGACAGGATTGAAACCCTGCCCTAACAACGAGAAGCACCTGCAGGCGCTAGTCTAGTCGCTGAGGCGACTTCTCAGTATTAGGAGGGGATTTTAATCCCACTCCGTAAGGTAGGCCAACAGTGTCACAAGATGAAGGGGTGACCGCGTGATTGCCAATACTTGGTCGCCTAAAACGATTATAAGTATCGGGTGTCACCGAGAGCATCGATAAACCGATCATCCAGTCATCTGGTGATACTGTTGCACTGCCTTACAATCTGGCTATGTCACTCCTGTACAATGGATTCCTGCCTGCGCAGGAATGACAGTATCCCAGTGGGGCGTAAGGTGTTCCGTAAGCAAGGCCAACAGTATCATCTTGTCATCCGGTCATCCCTTCATCTTGTCAAATCTCCCTGCCCACTGCTGCGGCCAAGGGCTTCAGGTCTTTCACCAATTTCGCAAACCCATCCGGGTTCAAACTCTGCGCACCGTCGCTCCAAGCGCGCTTAGGATCGGGGTGGACTTCGAGCATCAGCATATCGGCCCCAGCCGCGACCGATGCTTTGGCAATGGCGGGGACGAGATTGGCCATCCCCGTGCCGTGCGCTGGATCGGCGCAGACGGGCAGGTGGGTCAGTTCCTTGAGCAGCGGCAGCGCATTGATATCAAAGGTGTTGCGCGTCGCCGTCTCGTAGGTGCGAATCCCGCGCTCGCAGACGATCACCTGCATGTTGCCGCCGCTCATGATGTACTCCGCACCCATGAGCAATTCTTGAATCGTGCCGCTGGTTCCCCGCTTGAGGAAGACTGGTTTGTTCGTCTTGCCCAGTGCTTTGAGCAACGAGTAGTTCTGATTGTTGCGCGCGCCAACCTGGAAGATGTCGGTGTACTCCCCGACCAGTTCAATCTCATCGACGCTCATAATTTCGGTGATGATCGGCAAACCGGTCGCTTCGCGCGCTTCGGCCAGGTATTTCAGTCCTTCTTCGCCCAAGCCCTGGAAGCTATAGGGGCTGCTGCGCGGTTTGAAGGCCCCGCCGCGTAGAATATCTGCGCCGCCTGCTTTCACCATATGTGCCGTTTCAATGATCATCTCCCGGCTCTCGACGCTACATGGGCCGGCAATGACGACCACTTTTTGACCGGCAATTTTGACGCCGTTGACATCAATCACCGTATTTTCGTGGCTGAAGTCGCGGCTGGCCAGCTTATAGGGCTGCATCACGCGCATCGTGCGCTCCACCCCATCCATCACCTCAAAGTTGGCATCGCTAATCATATGCTCATCCGCCCCGATCACGCCGATGATCGTGCGCGCCTCTCCGCGGCTCAGGTGAACCTTTTTGCCCAACTCTTCGACACGGTTCACGACATCTTCAATTTGGGACTGTACAGCCCCTTGTTTCATGACAATAATCATTCGGTTGCTCCTTGTGTAATAACATTGGTAGGCGGGTAGATAGGGAAACAGGGAAACAAGTACGTGTCTACCTATTTACCTGTCTACTTCTCCCCTACGCCACTGCTTCCAACTCGGCGAAATCGGCGAGATCTTGTACATCTGGCTCATCAATGAAGCGGTCGACTGCTTCGGCAATCCGCCGCAGATCCATCATCAACTTAGCGAAGGTTTCGGTGGAGATCGTCTGCCGACCATCGCTGAGTGCATTCTCCGGATCGGGGTGGACTTCGAGAATCAGTGCATCCGCCCCCGCGGCAACGGCAGCCTTGGCCATGGCAGGGACGAATTCACGGTAGCCCGTGCCGTGGGAGGGATCGGCGACCACTGGTAGATTGCTCGACTGCTTGAGCACGGGAATCGCGTTAAGGTCGAAGGTGTTGCGGGTCGTCGTCTCATAGGTGCGAATGCCCCGCTCACAGAGCATAATCTTATGGTTGCCGTTGCTGGCAATGTACTCGGCGCACATGATCAACTCCTTGATCAGGCCACTGATGCCGCGCTTGAGCATAACCGGCTTGTCAACCTTGCCGACGGCATTGAGCAGACCGTAGTTCTGCATGTTGCGTGCCCCAATCTGCAGAATGTCTGAGTACTCGGCTACCAGCGGCACAGTTTCGACGGTCATCACTTCGGTGATAATCGGCAGGCCGGTGATCTCGCGCGCCTCGGCGAGGTATTTCAACCCTTCTTCGCCCAACCCCTGGAAGTCGTAGGGGCTGGTGCGCGGCTTGAAGGCCCCGCCCCGTAACACTTTGGCGCCGGCTTGCTTGACCGCAATCGCCACCTCGACAATGCTATCCCGATCTTCTACACTACAAGGGCCGGCCATGACAATCACTTCATTGCCACCAATACGCACGCCATCAGCAATCTCGATGACCAAATCTTCTGGTTGGGTGGTGCGGTTGGTCAACTTGTTCGGCTCTTGAATGCGCATGGTGTGGGCCACCCCCTTCATCTCGTCAAAAACTTCGCGCGAGACACGGGTCAAGTCGCCCACCAGCGCCACCACTGTGCGGCTTTCACCATAGATCGGATGGGTTGAGACCCCCATCTGCTCCGCCCGTTTCATCACCGCTTCCACTTCCAAACGGGTTGTTCCCGGCTTCATTACGACGATCATGAGTTTCTCCTTGATATAGTATGATAGTGAGTAATCTGTTTTGATAAATGAAACATTTGATGCGTGATGCGTGTTGCGTGAACTGTGGCCAAATCCGCGCCTTTTTATGGATCAAGTTCTATGTGCGCTACTCCTACAAAAGCATTCGGTTATCTGTTTCTGGCGCAGTGACAGTACACGAAAAACGCACTACGTCACGGACCGCATCAAATTTGCAACAACGTACCCTGCGCTTGTGCCGTGCCATTTTCCATTGGCGGCGCAGCCGGGTAGCTGCCGAGTAGCTTGACAAAGGCAGCTCGGTTGAGCAGATAGACAAGCGCATCGCCGGCTTCTTTGTCCTGCCAATGGCCATCAAAATCGACATAGAAGACATATTGCCACGGCCGGTTGCGCCGAGGGCGGCTCTCGATCTTGGTGAGATTGATGCGCCGACGTGCAAACTCTTCCAACGCACCATAGAGCGAACCTGGTGTGTTGGGTACCGCAAAGACTAGTGATGTTTTGCATCGGGAAGCTTTTTCGGCCTCCCCCTTGCCTACTACAAAAAAGCGGGTGTAATTTTGCTGCATATCTTCGATGCCCGCTTCGACAATCTCCAGGCCATACGTCTCTGCCGAAAGGCGGCTGGCAATCACCGCAATTCCTTCCTCGGGTTTGGCTGCCAAATCCTTAGCACTGCCAGCCGTGTCATACCAGGGCACAGCGGTGTAGCCGTTGCGGTTCATGTAACTCTCACATTGCGCCAATGCTTGGGGATGGCTACGCACCTCTTTGATGTTACCTATGTTGCCCGCGGTGGTTAACAAGCAGTGGCGCACGCGCAGCAGAATTTCGCCATGGACTCGCAGATCATGTTCTAGCAGCAGATCAAAGGCTTTATTGATGCTGCCCGCCGTTGAATTTTCAACTGGGACTGCCCCAAAATCGGCCTCGCCATGCTCCACGGCATCAAAGATATTTTCAAACGCATGGCAGGGCATCGTCTCGACATTGGCACCGAAATGCTGCCGCACTGCTTCCTCTGAATAGGCACCATGTTCGCCTTGGAACGCGACTATCGTCATAGAATTCTCCTTCTGCTCACCCTGTCATCTTGTCCTAATTATGCTTCTCCAACTGCTCCTCGATCCATGCCGCCAACTCCTGCATATCTTGCTCCGACAGCACAATCGTCTTATCCGGGCGCAACGCGCGGGCATCATGCAAGTAGACATGCTGAATTTCGTGTTGCGGTTTGTCGGTATTCCAATGCAACAAAATACGGACACAGCAGCCCAGACTGCCGGGGACTTGCATCTCGTGTGCACACATCAATGGCACATCGAGCCAGCCCAACTGCCGTGCCGCGGTTGCGGGAAAGACGGAGACGATATCGGGCGTCGTCGTAAAGATAGCGCTTGCCACATCCTCTGTCCGAATTCCATTCAGGCGAATCATAAATCCCAGCAATTCACGCGTTGCCCGCAAAACCAGTTCACGGTCATCCCGCTCCACTGTAGTTGCGCCCCGTACTCCTCGGCATATCGTCATCAGTTGCTCCCTCCAGCAGTTGTTGACAAGGGCCAATTGCGGCTTTGACAAGCTGCGCCGACAGTTAGCTCTCGCCCAAAATTTGGCACAAAAAAAGAGCGGGGGGCTTGCGCCATCCCCGCTCTTGTGGTTTCAGTCTGCATTCTGGAGCTACCCAGGCATCACCGACCCCGCCGCTTGGAATGGCATGGAGTTCGTAAAATAAAAATAAAAGTAGCTCGCATAGAAAAACCCACGCAGTGGATCGCGTGGGCTTTGCACAAACAGCATTGAACCAGCCTGAGAACGGGCGGTTGATAAACGCAGATGAGATTGCAATTGCTGTTGACTGTTTGTGTTCATCAGTAAAGTTGTATATATCAAAAAATAGTGTGATTGGAAAAACTATTAATTGCAACGTGCAAAAGATATCATGGTTGCAAGGAGTTGTCAAGTGTGAATTTGGTTGATGATTTTTCAACTACACCCCATCCTGCCTCTGTGCTATAATGCCAAGCATCCCATCCAAATGCAACCTAGGAGCAAAATCCCATGATTCGTTGTGCCATTATCGGCGTGAGCGGCGGACGGGCACGCGGCCACGCCGAAGCCTATCAACAGATGCAACGTGGTGCGTTAGTTGCCATTGCTGCCCGGCAACAGGAGAAGCTCGACACCTTTGGCAATCAATTTGGCGTCGTCACCCGCTACACCGATTATCGCGAACTCTTTGCCCGCGAAAAGCTCGATCTCGTCCACGTTAATACGCCACCCAATGTGCGGCTGGAGATTTTTCAGGCTGCCGAGGAAGCGGGTATCCCTGCGCTGATTGTCGAAAAGCCACTGGCGATTGAGGCTGAGGATTATCTAGCGATCCGCGACTTTGCCCGCACCGCCAAAATCAAAATCGCGATTAATCACCAACTGCACTTTCAGCCCCGGCGCGCCCAGTTGCAACGACTGGTGCAAGCGGGTGCGATTGGCGAAATCCGTTTCATCGATGCCAGCGCCCGCATGAATATGGCCTATCAGGGCACGCACACCCTGCAAGCCATTGCCGCTTTTATGCCCCACGCCAAGCCAATGCAGATCCTGGGGCAGGTGGCCGGCGCGGCTGGCTTGGCTGTAACGCCCAAACAGCACTTTGCCCCCGATGCCACGCTTACCACCATCACCTTTGACAACGGTGCGAGTGCACTGCTCCGCTGCGGCCCCAATGCACCCTTTGTCCTGCCCGGCGATGAACGGAGCCATGTCCACAAGCGCGTTGCCGTCTATGGCAGCCGTGGCCATGTGGCGTGGAGCATGTGGGGCTGGGAGACCAACATAGATGGTGTGGTGGAACGGGGTGATCATGACTACGTTGCCGAAGATATCTTGGGCCAAGCCGCGATGACCGAGGCCATGTTTGATTGGCTCGAAGATGAGGCCGCGGTCCATCCGCTCAATCTCGACGCCGCATTGCAGGACTTCAATATTGTCCTCAAAACCTATATGAGCGCGCTCAACCATCGCAGCTATTCCCTGGCCGATCCGCCACAGCCTGGGTTGATCGCGGCGTTGCGGCAAATGCTCGGTTAAGGTTCGTGGCAGGAGTTGCGCTTTTGGGTGAAACAATCACTGCAATCAAAACCACAGAGAGCACAGAGGACACAGAGAAAAGCGTTTTCCGGCGATGCGGTGCTCTGCGCGAATTGTGTCAGCTGCGAGAACGGTACAAGGAAAATCTCTCTCTCTCCCTTCCCAGAACAATTTACGCAACCCGCAACAGTGGTTTAGAAAAATCTCTGTGCTCTCTGTGTCCTCTGTGTCCTCTGTGGCAGAAATTTAATCCATCATTCACCAATCACCACTCAGAAAGGACTCTTCCTATGAAGATCACCGCTGTCAACGTCTACCCCGTCAAAGGCCGCCACTGGCCGCGCTTCCCCATGTTCTTTGTCGAAGTCGAGACCGATGAAGGACTCACCGGCTTGGGCGAGGCGCTCGGCTACAAGTCGAGTGGCGTCGCCCAATCGATTGCCGAGGCGGGCGCAACGCTCATTGGCAGTGACCCACGGCGCATCGAGGCGATCTGGCAGGATCTCGTGCGCAAAGGGGTCAACATGGCCGCGATTAGCGGCATCGAAAGTGCGCTTTGGGACATCCTCGGTCAAAGCCTGGGCACCCCCATCTACCAATTGCTCGGCGGCCTCTGCCACGAACGGGTACGCGTCTATGCCGATGGCTTCTTCCGCGGTGCCGATTACGTCGAGGAAGAGTATGCGGCCAAAGCGGTCGAAGCGGTTGCGTCCGGCCTGACCGCGCTCAAGATGGATGTCGATGAGCCGATCGCCTCCGGCCACTCGATCAACGGCGTGCTGACGAGTGCCGATCTGCGGCTGACCGAAGCGATGGTGCGCTCGGTGCGTGAGGCGGTTGGCGTCGATGTCGATCTCTGCATCGATGGGCATGGGGCCTTTGACCTGCCTTCGGCGATCCGGCTCGATCAGGTCTTGCGCGACTACGATCTGCTTTGGATCGAAGACCCGGTCAACATGAACAATCTCAAAACAATGGCGCGTGTCGCCCTTGAATCGGCCACGCCGATCTGCACCGGCGAGCTGCTCGAAACCCGCTTTGCCTTCCGCGAACTGCTCGAAAGCCAGGCCGCCGATATCATCATGCCCGACCTGGCGCGCACCGGTGGTATCATGGAATTGAAGCGCATCGCCGCCGCGGCCGAGACCTATCGCGTGCCGATCGCACCGCACAACATGGTCGGCCCTGTCTGCACCATCGCCTCGGCCCATGTCTGCGCGGCGACTGCTAATTTCATGATCCTCGAATATCAACTGGGCGACGTCGACTGGATCGACGATCTGCTCGACGAACCGATCCGCCTGGAACAAGGGGATATTCTCCTTGCCGACAAGCCTGGCCTGGGTGTGCGACTCAACCATGATGCCGTGCGCAAATACGCCGCGTGAGGCCAGCTACCACCCTTCCCGGAAGGGGCAACCGATGTTTCTCATCCCAAAAAAGTCAACGCCCCTTCTTGGAAGACCAAGTCCCCCAGCGCCCTGCTTTGGGGAACCGCCCTTCCAGGAAGAGGGCACAAGCACACTCGTAGGCGAAGAGCACGTCGCCCTCTTCCGGGAAGGCGCATCTCGCTTCCAACTCCCCGCCACCCAAGCCGACCTCTACCGCCGCGCCGTCAATCTGTTGCTTGACAAGTGGACACGCAAACGGGCTCCGGATCTCTCTGTGGCGGAAAAATTACAGATCCCGCCGGCGCACTTACGCCCGATTTTGGAGCGGCTGGCCTGTACAGTCCATGAACAGCGCCAACCAGGCGAAGACACGACCCGCTTTCGCACCAGCCGACTGTTGGATGAGATCGAGGATGCCAATCTGCAGTTGAATGCACAGGATGTGGCCGAATACCTGGAGCGCCGTGCCGGCTTATTCATCTCGCCCCAACGCGGCCACTTCTACTTCAGCCACCGCTCCTTTCAAGAGCACCTGGCCGCCTGTGAACTGACCTGTCGCGACCCCAAGCGCATCCCGCCGGTTGCCGCGGATCGCCAATTCCCCGACGGCTTGCTCCATCGTGTGCTCGAACAGCCGGCGCTCTGGCGCAATGTGGCACTGCTTGCATCGGACGAGTTAATCCGCCAGGGCGAAGCTGGTGAGGTGTGGGCGCTGCTCGACGAACTCTGCCGCCCCTATATGGAAGAAGATGCGCACACGGCCGCGGTGTTGGTGGCGTTGACGATGGCGCAGCGCCACGATCTCTTTGCGCTGGACCGTTTCGACCGCCGCAATCGTTCCATCCGGTACGCCTATGACGAACTCATCAACGTCACCCATCGTGTTCTGACCGATGATACCCACTTTACGCCGGCAGAGCGCAACCTGGCCGGTGAATTGTTGGGCCGCCGCCTGGAGCACGATACCCGTAAGGGCGTTGGCTGCCGTCCTAGTGGTCTGCCGGATATTGATTGGGTGCCGATCTCTGAAACTGACGAACAGGGCCGCCGCGAATTCATCTATCAAGAAGACGAACGCCGCACCGAGCCAACCTTCTGGATGGCTCGCTATCCGGTGACCTATGGGCAGTTTCAGCCCTTTCTCGATGATGGGGATGGCTTTCGCAATTCGGCGTGGTGGAAGGGATTGGCGGCACCGGAAGCAGACAAAGCCAGACCAGGTGATCAGGCGTTTAAATTCTATAACCATCCGCGCGAGCGGGTCAGTTGGTACGATGCAGTTGCTTTCTGTCGCTGGTTAACGGCCAAGGCACAAGCAACTCCATCGTTGCTGCCGTCGGAATTACAAGGGCGCACCGATTGGCGGATCACCCTGCCGACCGAATGGCAGTGGGAAAAGGCGGAGCGTGGTCCTTCGACAGGCTCAGGAACCGGGCGGCGCTATCCGTGGGGCGCGGACTATACATCAGGATATGCCAACATTGATGAAACATGGCAAACAGAAGGTCCGCATTACCTACAAAAGACAGGTGCCGTGGGTATGTACCCGTTCAATCTCTCGCCCTTTGGCATCGAAGATCTGAGCGGCAACGTGTGTGAGTGGCGTCTGAATGAGTACGACAGCCCCGATAAGATCCAAGAGGAGGGGGACGCCCGCCGCGTCGTGCGGGGCGGTTCGTGGAGCCTCGATTCGTACAATGCGTCCGCGCTCCGCCGCTTCAATTGGTATCCTTCTCGTTACGCCAACGGTGGGATTCGGGTGGTGGTTGGTCTTTTTTCCGTCCCTGTTCTTTAGCTCGGCGCTCTGTTACTCTGAAGACTGCACTCTGGTACTCTGACTCTGATGGGCAGGCGTAAAGCCTGCCAGTGGTATGGGGGCTGTCTACGGATTTGGGGAGCAGATTGAACGGATGGCGTGGCTGTGGTGGTGGCGTATTATGATTAGATGCCCAATCGATTGATGCCAAACGAGTTTACGATCCTTATACATCGACCATCGACCTTTTGACGGTGTGCTGAACGATCGCTGTTGTGCTATAATATCAATAAGTAAACCGACAACCTAACCCCAGGTAAAAGCTCTCCATGACCGTTAATGATATCTATAGTACGCTGGTTGCAATTGCAGCAAAGTATGATGTTTTTCAGTGTGAAGCTTGTGCAGACGAGATGGAGCGTTGGTTAAAGCGCCAGGGTATTCGTGGATCACGTTTGCTACTGCGGACGCGGGGTAGTGATTTTATGATTAGCGCAAGGGTGGGTGGCCATAGGAGTATCACCCAAAACGGATGTCACCACGGCGTTGAAGTAGACGGCCAAGTATTTGATAACCTTCCGCAGACTGGTATTACCAAAGCGGCATGGCTTGATGATTTTGAAAGTATGGATGGCTTTGATGTGGCTGAGAGGCCATTTTGATTGCGAGGGAATATACGATGATCGACCTATACGACCTGCTCCACCAGATCCAAGCTAAGCCCGGTCTTTATATTGGCGCGCCTTCGCTGAGCAACCTCTACATGTTCCTTAACGGTTACCAATTTGCCCGCCGCCAGATGGAGCTACCCCTATCCGCACAAGAGCAGGAATTTCGGGCTTTTCAGCCGTGGCTGCAGCAGCAATTGAAGATCCAGACAACGGAAAGCTGGTCTCGGTTGATTTTGGCGCAGACCGATGATGAGGCCGCTGCTTTAGCTCGCTTCTTTGCCTTGTTCCGGGCGTTTCTTACTTACCGTCAAGCAGATCGGCAGGGCAATGGACAAGTGAACCACGTAGCCAACTGCGCACGGCTGGAGGTGTAAAATTCCCTAAGATCAAGCGTCCCTACGGGACGAGGGCATCTCTCTGTTAATGATCATGATGGACCTATACGATCTGATCCAAACGGTTTGATGATTGGTTAGAACGTCACGCAGGAGGATAGGCACATGGCACGTACAGCCAGTCACTTCTTCCCCTTCAATCTCCCCCTTCTACCGACGGATCAGTGGCAGCAAAATCCTCTGTTCCCCTCCCGTTTGGGGATCAATGGTGGCGGTCGGCGTGGGAGTGGGGGTGGCGGTGCGTTCTAGTGTCGCCGTGGGGGTGGCCGTTGCGGTCGCAGTAGCCGTCGCCGTGGATGAGGCCGGACTGGTTGCTGTGGCTGTTGCCGAAGGGGTTACAATGGGGGTCGGTGTCCTGGTGGGTGGGGTGCCGGTTGGCGGTGGGCTTACGCTCCATTGAAAGGTTGTGTCGGCGCTATCCGCACCGTCGCTGACATTAATGCTGACGGCATAGGGACTGCCGGCAGCGCAGCCGGCAGCAATGGTGCCACCAATCTGTCCGGTCGTGGCGTTGATGGTCAGCCCTGGAGGTAGGTTGGTGGCGCTAAAGGTAAGGGGCTGCGGTCGGTTGTCTGGATCGGTTGCCGTCACCGTTACGGCGACCGTTGCCCCTTCGGTGCTGCTTTGGTTGGCAATTGGCGCAATCGTCGGTGCGGCGTTGCCTTCGGGCGCATAGTCGATCACAAGCAGGTTGGAGGTCGCGCCGGTTGTGTCGTCACTCGCTTCGACCACGGCCACCAGATAATTGAGTCCACCGTCGGTATTGCTCTTGGTCAACGTGACGGGAACGGTGACCAGCCCGCTGTTATCAACGGTGGCGCTCTGCTCCTGCCAGGTTACCGCGCTGTTGGCCTCAAAGGGATCCACATCATAGCCACCGCCCGTCTGTTCAAAGAGCGCCCCTTCCACGCGCAAGAGCCGCACGGTGCTGCCGGCAGGGGCGTTGACCTGGATGTTTTGCGCGGCGCTAAAGAGGGTCGTCGGTGTGGTGACGCCAGGGATCGCAATGGTTGGTGCTGCCGGCGCGCTGGCGTGCACTATTGCTTCGGAGCCGCTGTCACTGTTTTCGCGATGGAACAAGTGCGCGCTGATGGTGTTGCCATCGCTAAAGCTGACGGTGATGGTGGCACCGATCAATTCCAAGCCGGAGACGCTGCCAGATTCGCCAGGGCCAGGCGAATTTGTCCCCTTGATCGTCGTCGGGTCGATATCAATCGAAAAACCAAAATTCTCGCCGGGGTTAAAATCATTGAAGCTCACCTGTAGCCGGTCAAAGCCTTCGCTGTCGTCAATGCCATTGTGGAAGTCACTTAACTGGTGGCTGACGTAGCCGGTTGCCGCGCTGCCGTCGTTGGGGGTAAAAGCTTTGGCGACGAGATCACCGGCTTTGCCATCGGGGTCGAAGACAATGTCGGGCAAGATCGTGGTGCGCAGGTCGACGGTGAGGGAGGTGATGCTCTGGCCGGCGGTGGCGTTGTTGGTAATGCGAAAGGCATTGTCATTGTAGGTGCTGGCGTTGATGTTGCCGTAAGGGGTGACTTCGATAAAGGCTTGCGCACCGGCTGTGCCTGCTGGCTGCACAAGCGCGTTGCCTAGGTACCATTGCCGAGAAGGCTGCAATGGCGCTGCCGTTGCTCTGGTCGATGCAGCGCCCACTACCGAGTTAATCAGCATGAAGCCGAGCGCTGTCCAGAGCAGCGCTGAGCGGTAACAAGTAACGCGATTAATGCGTGAACCAAATTGTCCTAGCATAGTTGCCCTTTGTCGCAAAGCCCTGGCCCGTCTAAACTAAGCTCTGTACGAGAAGATGCGTTTTGCTTGTCTGGTAAATGGTCGAAAAACGCATCTTCTCGTCACAACCGCGGTCTAGCGTGCAATCAATAGAGTTGTTGCTTTTTAACGGATCTAGGTGACAGTCACTTCAGCCTCAGCATTTAATTAGCAACAACTCTATTTGTCACTAGCCAGTCCACAACTGGCGGCAGGGCACTGACCATTAAGAAAACGGTCGTATTATATACACACGGGGCGCTTGTAGGCCAATTGGCCCTAACATCAAGAAATTTGCAGTACCGAGCACAGCCCACCCTGCCCACGGCGACTAGATGCTGGAACAAGTTAAGCATTAAACAGGACAATGAGCGGAGGCTGAGCTTGTCGAAGCCGTAGCCGCTACGGCTTCGACAAGCTCAGCCTCCGTACTTCGGTATTTTGTTAATCCGCTGGAGCGCCAGAGAGAGGTGCCTACGCCGGAGCGTTGGCACCAGCAGCGGCTATTCCTGTTCTTTCGCTTTTGCGCTTAATCCTTGGTAGATCTGTTCCCGCAGCGCTACCACCTCGGGTTTGGCCGGCGCACTGCCGGTACTATCATTGACGGCAACCCCCATCCGTTCGGAGAGCAGAATCGCCATCAGCCCCTCCATCAAATTGTACTGCCCACCATCGCCGCTGCCATTGCCACCGATGACCACACGTGGCACCACATCGACCTTGGCCTGTTGGATCGCTTCGGCAAAGCGGTTCATCACCTGCTGGGTCACTTGGTATTGCGGGCCACCATAGGCACGGACCTGTTCCTCGACGGCAATCGCCTGACCGATACCGATGCGGGCGGCTTTCTCGGCTTCGGCTTCGGCCAGCGCCCGGATCTGTGCGGCCTGCTGTAGCGCCCGTTGGTACTCTGCCTTGCCCTCGTTGCCCTGCACCGTAATGCTCAATTCGGACTCGGTGATCTTGGTCTGTTGCAGCGCACGCGATTGGGCTTCGCGCAACTCGCGCTCCTTGACCGCGGCATCCTGCTGGCGCGCATAGGTCTCGATCTGCTCCATCGCAATCTGGCGCGAACGTAATTGCGTCAGAATATTTTCGATGTGCGTATCACCTTGCGAAGAGGTCGGCGTACCAATTAGCACCTCTTCCAACTCCAGATTGTAGCGTGCAAATTTCTCATGCATATCGCGGCTGGAGAGATCCTGGATCTCGCTACGTTCGTGGATCAACTGGATCAACGTGCGGGTTTGGCCGATGTTCTTGAAATAGGCGGCCACCAGCGGGTCCAGGGTCTGCTCAACCAGCCGCTTGACATCGCCAAAACGCTGAATTACCAACGGTGCTTTGCGGTAATCAATGTGCACCACCACCGAGAGCGGCAACAGCGGCTCAAAGGCATCTTTGGTGATCAGCGACACTTCGGCCAGATTCTCATCAAAGCGATGGGAGCCAATCTCGCGCCGATTCCACTTCAGAATGATATTGGTCGTCGGCACCAGCACCACCTGGCCGGCATAGGTATTAAAGGCATATTTGCCCGGCAGCAGCGGCTCGTTCCAGACACCGCGGTTGCCACGGTTGACCAACTCGCCATGTTTGTAGTCGATGCCCGACAGATCGGCACCAATGTTGCCGGTGTACGAGACGACAACCCCGACCATGCCGACATCGATTACCGTTTTCGGGATCATCTCGATGGTGGCAAAGAGACGGTTGATGTAATAGGTGCCTTCGACCAACATCTGCAGCTGTCGGCCGCGCATGCCATTCGCCTTCAAGAAGCGGTCGGGATCCTGGAATTTGTTGTGATAGGTGCTCTCAACGGCTGGATCATCGCCCACCGGCGGCGCAATAATCTCGCCTTGGGGCAGCGACGGCCCATCGTGCACCGTCACCACGCCGACCGAGTCATCGGCATCCTTGAGCACGACTGGCGTAAAGCCATTGCGCTGCGTAATCAAATCCGCCATCTGGTGAATCACGGCATCGTCGTCACGGTTTAGGGCCAATGTATAGACCTTCTCGGCGGTGATGACGACAAACTGCGCTAGATTGATGGCGTAGGTGCCTTCACGCAGGATCATCCGTTGGGGGCCGCGCTGGCCACCGGCCTGCATAAAGCTGACCACATCCTGAAAATCGTGTGCCGTTTCATTGGAAGCGAGCACCTGGGTGGGGCTCAACGGTTGGCCATCGCGCGCAAAGATATAGCCAATGCGCCCTTGCGGGATAGTCACCAGTGGTGCCATGTGCACGGCATATTGAAAGGGCGTCAGAAAATGAACGCCGCCACGCAGCAGATTGGGCTGAAAGCCCGCCTCCCCATTGAGCGCAATAAAGCCGCTTTTGATCGAGCCTTTGCTGCTATAGCGTTTCTCGACAATGCCCACTCGTGTGTTGGGGATATAGCGCACCCACAGGAAGAGCAGCCCCAGGAGACAGAGCGCCCCAATTAATAACAAAATTTGAAGGATTATAGAACCAATCATCGCTATTACCTTTTGCCGACAGGGATTACGGCAGACGCCTCCGAGTGGTCTCTGCTTGACTGCGCGGCATGGAGTTTAGCATAGCACCAAGGATGGGCAGCTTCCTGACATTTATGGGACAGATCGCGTAGTTGCGTGTGTTGCTGCCTTGTCAGATGTCTCCTTGCTTCACCAGGGTTCACCTTCCCACCACGCTGCCGACAGCAACGCAGTTACATTAAGAAGTGGTGTCGAAGTGGTGTCGAAGCAGTGGCAAGATCATCACATGGCCATCTGGCGTACCTGTGCCATCGTGGGGGCAACGGTTTCCAGCAGGTACGGAGTAGCCGAATTCACCCCCAATTGTGGGGATGCTCTCAGTGTGAGGTTTTGTCTTGGGTACAATTTGTCGAGTGAGCGGACAATGTCGTTTCGTATCACGAATCCATTAGGTTGTATCTAATTCTTCGATATCCATCACAATGAAACTTGCTCAGTGCAAACCAGCTTCCGCTGCCCCTGTCTCTTCTGCTCCTTCCACCGCGCCCAACGCCTTGAGCGCAGCCCGCTGCGCCTCGCTAATCCCAGTGACGCCGGTGATATTCATCCCGGCATAAGGGCCAGGCGGACGTAACGTTTTAAGACAGACGCCGCTCTGAAGATCCCAAATCTTGATCGTTTCGTCCGCACTGCTGCTGGCGAGAAGCCGGCCGGCCGGCTCTGAAGCCGGCTGGAAGACTACCGAAAAGACCCAATCCCTGTGGCCAACCAATGTTTGACGCACCTCGCCGCCGGCAACATCCCACACGTAGAGGTTGCGATCGGTGGAGCCGCTGACTAACGTCCGTCCGTCGGGGCTAAAGGCCAAACAACGGACCCGTCCGCTACCGATCTGGAGCGTTTGCCACACTTGAATCTGGTCCGTTAGTTCACTTGGCGCTGCGCCAGCGTGGCCAGGCTGATCGGGGGTACCTGCGGACGTTTGCTTTGCACTGAAAAGTGGCGTGAGATCCCACAAGCGGATCGCGCCATCGTACCCGCCGCTGGCAAGCAGGGGCATGACACCTTCTTGGTAGGGCCGAAAGGCAATCACGCGATTACCGGCCACCAGTTCATGGAGAATCGCAAGCAAGCGCCCAGTGTGCTTGTGTGCAACGGCGGAGGCATGGTGTATGGTAGTCCCGCCTCCGGTTGCGGGTGCAGACGTAGTCTCAGTCTTACTCTGCGGCGGCGTCACCTCCCACAGATAAATTGATTGATCGGTGCTGGCGCTGGCCAACACCAATGCGTGCCCTGGTACACCGGGCGCAAACGCCACTGACGAAACCGGGGCGGCACGCTCCTGTCGTCCACGATGGAGTACGGTACCGGCGCTACCGACGCCAAGGCTGGCCGACAGCTCCCAGAGCCAGACGGTGCCGTCGTCACTGCCGCTGGCTAAGAGTTGACCGTCGGGACTAAACGCAAGGGAGTGGACGGCATCGGTGTGACCAGTCAAGACGCGGCATGGCGCTGCAGCGGTCGCCGAGTTGCCAATCGGCGCACCAGGTACATCTGTCGGCAACGCCCACAAGCGAATCGTGTTGTCATAGCCGCCGCTGGCCAGTAGCTGACCGCCATCGGCGCGCGGTGGCCCAAAGACGACACAGCGGATCCGGTTGGTATGTCCACGGAGTGTTTGTTGGAGCCGGCCGGTTGCGCCATGCCACAGGTGTACATGCTCTGCGCCGCTGTTGACCAGGGTATTGCCATCCGGGCTGTAGTCGATAGACATGATCGGATTGCTATAGCCCTGCGTCGTCTGTTCGAGTTGTCCTGTAGTGATGGACCAAAAACAGAGCTTCTGGTCAAAGGCGCCACTGGTCAGCGTTGAACCGTCCGGATGAAATGCCACCCCGCGCACCCAGTCCGTGTGTCCAAGGAATGTCCGAAAGAGTTGGCCGGTCTGTACCTGCCACAGCCGGACAGTCTGATCGCGACCGGCGCCGGCGACCAACTGGCCATCCGGGGCAAAGGCCACAGTTAAGACAGCATTTGTATGGCCGGCTAAAAGCTGGCGCTGTTCCCCTGTCGCCACCTCCCACACGCGCACCGTTTGATCGTAGCTGCCACTGGCCAGCATGGTGCCATCCGAGCTAAAGGCGACCGACCGGATCCAGCCGGCATGCCCCTCTAACGTGCGAATGAGATCGGCTTTGTCGGCGAGTTGCGCTGTGCTTGTCCCTGGCGTTGTATCAGGGACGCCATTGCTCGCGGCGGCGGTAGCGAGCGCCCACAACTGCACAACTCGATCTTCGCCGGCACTGGCCAGCAGATAGCGACCGTTCCAGCTTTCCGGGCTGAATGCCAGCGTGGTCACCCAGCCGGTTCGGTCCAAGCGGTGCCACAAGCTGCCCTGCTGCACATCCCACAAGCAGATGGTGCGATCGGTACTGCCACTGGCGACCACCTTCCCATCGGGGCTAAAGGCCACCGCGCCCACGCCTTTGGTATGGTCGCGCAGGGTGTGGCGCAGTTGGCCGGTGCGCACGGCCCAAAGGCGCACGCTTTGGTCGCCACTGCCGCTGGCCAGCATTTCGCTGTCGGGGCTAAAGGCCACGGACCAAATGGCATCCTCATGACCTTGCCAAAGGGCAACCAGCGTCTGATCGGTGGTTGCCCAGACGCGGATTTCGCCGCTGAGTGTGCCAATCGCAATGAATTCACCATTCGGGCTATAGGAAACCGTGCAAACGTTGTCAAAGATGTCGGAAAAACGGGCGCCGGTGAGATCGGCTGCGGTTAGGTCAACGGTGGGCAAGCGCAGACCCTGTAAGAAGAGTTGCCGGAGCGAGAGGCGGGAAAAATCAAAGCCGGTGACATCAATGCCTAGCTGTAACAACAGATTGAGGATGGTGCCGGCGGCATAGCTCGGTGTCCCTGACTCTGCTCGGCGTAGATCGGCCAAGCGCTGCTGGATATGGGCGTTGAAGCCGCCACCCAAGCTGTTCAGTAGACGGTTGCCCAAGGGCACTAGCAGCATACGGGCCTGACTCTGACGCACATACGTTTTGGCGTGGGCTTTGAGCAGCGCAACCCGATGGCACAGCACAAGCTCACCCCTTTCGAGTTCGTTGCTGATGATCTCAATCAAGCGCTCGCTCAGATATTCCACAATCACATTCTGTAGCCCAAATCCGGCCGCGGAATGTTCAATCAGGCTGCGGCGTTGCAGCCCACGCAACGCCTCTACCACCAAGCGCTGGGCAGATCCTGGCAGAAGGTTTTGGCGCAACTGGGCAAGCGCCGTTGGCACGCGCTCCACCGCCAGCCAGAAAAGGAGATCCTGCTCCAGCGCTGAGAGACGCGCAAACTGCTGGTCGAGGATGGTGCGGATGTCGTCAAAGACGACCGTATCTTCTTGTAGAAACTCATCAATATCGCCTTCAAAGAGATCAGCGACGGTATCAGCGACTAATTTGAGCGCCAGCGGATTGCCCGAATAGCGCTGGATAAGCCGGCTCTCTTGCCCACTCTCCCCAAGGAGCCCCCGCTGCAGTAGCAGTTGACGCCCCGTCTGGTCATCCAACCCGCCAAGTTGCAACGTTTGGACCGAATACCGATCACGCTCCAACCGCTCATATTCGCGTGGTCGCTCGCGGCTGGTCAACAAGAGGTGGCTCTGGTGCTCCAACGTTGCCATTTGAAGGATGAGCTGACCATAGTGCTCGAAGCCGGGGCGGTAAGCGCCGGCGTCGCCCGGTGCCAAAATGCTCTCGACGTTGTCGAGGATCAGCAACACGCGCCGATCGCGCAGATAGCGGAAGAGCAGGCGTAGCTGCTCATCGACGCTCTCCGGCATCTGTGTCAGTTGTTGCGCGGAGAGGGATTGGAGTAGCGGAGAGAGCAGCTCGGTGACCGCTGGTGCATTCACCAGCGAGCGCCAAAAAACGGCGTCAAACGACGCACCCTTCTCATGCATGACCATCCGGCGGACCGCTTGCGCAGCCAATGTGGTTTTACCCAAGCCGCCAATGCCCAGAATGGCCACCACTTTGCAGCGGTCATGCAGCAGCCATTGGGTAAGCTGCTGGTACTCATTAGTTCTGCCAAAGAAGGGGCCGAGATCGGGCACATCGTCCAGGTCAAGCGCCGGCGACGGGGTGACCTGGGGAGGAACTGAGGGAGTGACAAGCGGCGGCGATTGCGAACGCGCCATGTTTACTTGCAACGCTGCAACGTTGTCAAACTCGCCGTTTGCAATCTGCCGCGCGAGAGCCAGGGTCTCCTCCGCCGGTGCCACCCCCATCGCCTCATGCAGGACTTTGCGTAACTGCTCTACTTGTTGTAGCGCCAGGTGCGGTTGCCCCATCCGCGCCAGCAGACGCATCGCCTGCTGGTAGGTCTCCTCACGGTAGGGATCGAGCAGGAGCAGACGACCGACGACGGTGTATGCCTGCTCGTAGCGACCGGCGGTTTCATGGGCCGTTGCCACCTTGTGAAAGAGCAACAATGCTTGTTGGTGCAGGAGTTCGCGGCGCAGCAGCAGCCACTCTTCAAAGGGCGCGGCATCGGCAACGTTGAAGCCCATGAGCAATTCACCCTGATAGAGCGCAATGATTTCTTCCCATTGGGTAAGTTCAGGAGCAGTTGCCGTCAATTGCCGACTCAGCAACTCCTGGAAGCGCAGAACATCCACTACGCTCTCGGTGGGGTTAAAGTGTACCGTCTGACGCGTAACGGTCAGCAAGCGATCACCGGCCTCCGGTAGAGCGTTCGTCAGCGTTTGCCGCAGACGATAAAGCGTGTTGCGCAGGTTCGTGCGCGCATATTGGTCACCGATCTCCGGCCAGAGCAATGTGGCCAACAGCGTGCGATCATGTTCGTGTGGTTCCAATGCCAGGTAGGCGAGCAGGGCGCGCGCCTTATCCGAATGGAAATCGGTGACCGATACGCCATCAACAGTGACCTGAAAGTGGCCGAGAAATGCGAGTGTGAATCTATTCATATGTGATATATACCCAAACGGACAGCGCATCAAACGTAGACTGAAATGCCGTTACCCTTGATTATATCGTGCTTCCAATGCGCCGCAAAGCGTATTGCCTTTCGCTATCAATACAACGCACAGATTTACCCCATCTCGATACGTTTTCAACCGGAATTCGATACGATAGCCACCCCTACCCGCGACGATCCGGATGCGATTGGTCGCTATCATAAAGACATCGAGCGATCACAAGATGAACCCGGAAGGAGCATTCACAATGATTCAGCACTTTGCCAAACATCATAACAAGATTCAGTTTTTCGGTTACGAGGTCGCCAATCTGGTATTGGTCGCCCAGCAGCTTTGGCTTGCCAACGAACCGGGCTACGGCCTCAATGCGGAAACGCTGGCGGCGCTCTCCCTGCTGCTTGGTTCGGCGCTGATCTGGCGCTTTGACCCCAAGGTGCGGCCCCACCTGCTTTTCTATGGAGGGCTGGCATTGGCGGTCGGCGGCGCATTCCTCTCGGCAGCCGGCTATTTATGGACCGGATTATCGGTCGTATTGGCATCGCTGGAAACGGCGCGCGGCGGGCTGGGCGTGCTCAATGGCTGGGTTGCCGAACAGCAGTGGAACATGTTGCCGCTGCCTATGACCATCTCGATCCATTGGCGTGTGGCGCGTTGGAGCCTACATGGGTATTGCCGATTGGTTGATTTCGTGGTCGGCTGCTCGCCCGACTTGGGGCGCTTCATCAATGAGCGCCCCTTTATCACCGGTACGCTGATCAAAGCGCCGCTACGCCTTGAATTCGTTGGCAAGAAACTGCTTCTCGGCGACTGGATTGGGGTAGCGGTCGGTCTTTCCTGGCTGCTCCTGGGCGATCTGGCGCTGGCCTTTAATGATGCCGGCCTGCAAGCCTATGCCCAACCGAGCAATGCTGATTATCCTCTGCTCGACATGGCGACCGAACAGCCATAGGCAGATATGTAAGACTAGACGAAATCAAGCACTACTTTTGACAAATCAGGAGATAAAAATGTTCAACCAACCTTGTAACCAACCCCCAAGACTCTCGCTCTTACACGCCCCACCCCGTTTGCTTGGGCTGCTGCTGGCGCTGATCACCGCGCTAGCGCTCACATTGCCCGCCCACGCCCAAGGCGGCGACAGCATCACCATCCCCGATAGTGTCGGCTTTGTTGGCTCAGCCACCTCACTGGCACTGGACGGCAATGGCTACCCCGTCGTTAGCTACGCGGACGAAACCAACTTCGACCTGAAGGTGATGCACTGCAACGACGCCAACTGCGACTCCAATGTCAACGGGGCCGAAAGCATCACCAGCCCCGACACTGTCGGTGAGGTCGGCGGATACACTTCGCTGGCGCTGGACAGCAACGGCTACCCCGTGGTCAGCTACGCTGACTTCACCAATTTGGACCTGAAAGTGATGCGCTGCAACGACGCCAACTGTGACCCGAACGTCAATGGGGCCGAAAGCATCACCAGCCCCGACACTGCCGGTGACGTCGGCTGGTACATCTCATTGGTGCTAGATGGTAATGGCTATCCGGTGGTCAGCTACTGGGACATCACCAATGACAACCTGAAGGTGCTGCACTGCAACGACGCCAATTGCGATCCCAATGGCAACGGGGCGGAGAGCATCACCAGCCCCGACGCCGATGGTAACGTCGGCGAGTACACCTCGCTGGTGCTGGACGGCAACGGCTACCCCGTCATCAGCTACTATGACCGCACCAATCGCAACCTGAAGGTGCTGCACTGTAACGACGCCAACTGCGACCCCAACGTCAACGGCGCGGAGAGCATCACCAGCCCGGACGCCACCGCTGACGCCGGCCAGGATACCTCGTTGATCCTGGATGGCAACGGCTATCCGGTCGTCAGCTACTATGACAACAACATCATCAATCGCAACCCGAAGGTGCTGCACTGCAATGACCCCAACTGTGATCCCAATGTCAACGGGGCCGAAAGCATCACCTCACCCGATAGCGATGAGGGTGTCGGCAAGTACAGCTCGCTGGTGCTGGACAGCAACGGCTATCCCGTGATCAGTTACTATGACGGGGACAATGCAGACCTGAAGGTGCTGCATTGCAACGACCCCAACTGCGACCCCAACGTCAACGGGACCGAAAGCATCACAAGCCCGGACACCCGCGGCGGCCCCGGTGAATTTACCTCGCTGGCGCTGGATAGCGACGGCTATCCCGTCATTAGCTACTGGGCCGCTAGCAATGAAGATCTGAGGGTAATCCACTGCAACGATCCTGCCTGCGCCAATGCGGCACCTGTGGCATCTGATGAGAGTTACAGCACCGAGGCAGATACACCCCTGACGATTGCTGCCCCCGGCGTGCTGGGCAACGATAGCGATGCCGATGGCGATGCGCTGACCGCGGTTTTGGATAGCGGGCCAAACAATGGCGCCTTGACGTTGAACCCGGATGGTTCTTTCACCTACACCCCCAACAGCGGTTTTGTGGGTGACGATTCCTTTACCTACAAAGCCAATGACGGCGCCGGCGACGGTAATATTGCCACCGTCACCATTACGGTTGAACAAGGCAACCGCGCCCCAATCGCGGTAGAGATACCTGTCATCACCACGCAAGATACAGCCATCGCCTTCCGGCTGCGTGGGTTTGATCCCGACGGCGATGCGCTGACCTATAGCGTCGAAAGCCAGCCCAGCAATGGAACCCTCAGCGGCATTGCGCCGGCGCTGGTCTATACACCGAATCCAGGCTTCAGCGGCTTTGATTCATTCACCTTCAAAGTCAATGATGGGTTGGCCGACTCCGACGTAATTGAGATCTTCATCGTCATCGAGGCCACCACTGCGCCCTTTGCCACTTGTGGCGGCTACGATGTCTTTGAGACCGCCCCTGGCGTCTACGCCGCACCCAGCTTTGCCGGCAGCCTGATCGTTGGTAGTGACGGCTACGACTGGCTGATCGGCACCGACGGTCCCGATCTGATGCTTGGTCTGCAAGGCGGTGACGACATTTGGGGCAACAACGGCGATGACGTGATCTGTGGCGGTGCCGGTGTCGATATCATCCTCGGCGGCAAAGGTAACGACACGATCTACGGCGACGATCAACCTGACTGGATCGTCGGCGGGCTGGATAACGACACGATCTACGGCGGTGAAGGGGCGGATGATCTCTTCGGCAACGCCGGCAACGACACGCTCCACGGCGAGGGGGGCAAGGATGTTCTGCTCGGCGGTGTCGACGATGATGCGCTCTACGGTGGTGAGGACGACGACAGCCTCTACGGCAACTTGGGCAATGATCAACTCTTTGGTGGTCCCGCAGCTGACTTCTGTCTGGGTGGCTTTGGCAGCGATACCATCGCAGAGTGCGAGGGCGCTTCCGCGGCCGATGCGACGGCTGACGCGACTGATATTGACGAGGAAACGGTCCGTCGCAGCAATGATGGTGCCAACGGCGAAAATGCGATTGAACAGCGCATTCAGCAGCTCTTCCTGCCGCTGGTAAGCAACACCGACTAGTAGTCGGCAGTTTGAACCAACAGAAGAGTAGTGGGTCAGTAAGACAGTCACTGACTTACTGACCCACTGACGTACTCACTTCCGCCGCTCCGTACGCGCATGCTACATCTCCACCGCGCCCAACGCCTTGAGTGCGGCCCGCTGCGCCTCGCTAATGCCGGTGACGCCGGTGATATTCATGCCCTCATAGGGGACAGCCGCGTGAAAGATGTGAACACAGTCACCCGTTTTTACATCCCACAACCGCGCCGTACCGTCTAGGCTGCTACTCAAAAAATGGCGTCCATCAGGGCTGAAGATTACGAATTTTATATAGGCTGTGTGGGCTTGAAGATGATATATTGGGGTTTCTACGTTTATGTCCCACAGCGTTACGGATTGATCCGTATTGCCACTAACCAACTGCCGGCCATCGGGGGCAAAGGCGATACTATTGGCACCAACTGCATTGTGCGACAGGGTTTTTAGCTGCTTCACCTCCGGCAGATTCGAGGTCTCTAGGAGCCGAATCGTGCCAGTAGAATCTGCACTGCAGGCCAGAATGTGCGCATGGGGGCTGAATTGAACAAACAGGTTAAGCTTAAATCCGGTCACCTGCTGGATCTGCCGGCCGGTCCGCATATCCCAAAAACGGATGGTCTGATCCTGGCTAGAGCTAACCAACTGGGTGCCATCGTGGTTGAAGGCGAGGCTGTACACCATATTTGCATGGCCGTGTAACACTTGAAGCGTTCTACAGTCTCTTGGATTTCGGACATCCCAGAGACGAATCGTGAAATCGCGGCCGGTGCTGGCTAAGATGGCGCCATCGGGCGCAAACGCAAGTGATCGCACCCGCTGGGTATGGCCCGCCAAAACGGCAACACATTCTCCCGTGGCTACATTCCACAGGCGGATTGCATGGTCATTGGTGGCGCCCGTGCCGGCTAGATAGCGACCGTCCGGACTAAAAGCAAGGGCCTCGATCCAGTCGTGGCTCTGGATCGAATGAACAGATTGGGGTGCGTCCTCGGCCATCTGCCATAGGCGAATTGAGCCAAGCGAGTCGCCAATCGCCAACAAGTGTCCCGACGGGCTAAAGGCTGCGGCGGGTATAATCGACCGATGCCCCTGCAAAATTTTCACCATCTCCACAAGTCGATTTGGTTTGACCTCCCAAATCCGTATCGCGCTATCGCCACCACAGACTGCTAATGTCGCGCCATCAGGAGCCAGGGCTGCGGACCAAACAATACCGGGGTGCGACAAGATGGCGTCACACTGCCCGCGATTGATGTCCCACAGGCGTACAGTTTGATCGTAACTACCGCTAAACAGGGTAGTGCTATCCGGACTCCAGATGACGATGCGCACGCTATCGTGGTGGCCCTGCAGGGTCTGCATCGGTTCAAGCGTCTCTGCCGCGCGTAGTTTGACCAACCCACGTTTACTCCCACTGGCCAGGTGCGCACCATCCGGGCTGAATGCCAGGGTAAAGATGCCCTCCTCATCTAGCGCAGAAATTATGTGCTGAACGGCCTGTGTGCGCGCATCAACCACAAGCGCGGTTGATTGATCCAGGTTCGACACATCCCACAAGGAAATCGTACCGCGATCTGTGGCGCCTGCCAACAGGTTTCCCGTAGGATGAAAGGCCACGGCTCTGATGCCTTCCAGGAGTTGGGCGCCAAGTTCACAAGTATAGAGTAGATCTGCGCTGCCACTATCGCACAAGTAGATAACGGGATCTTGGCCGCCAGTGGCGATCAAGCGACCATTGGGACTGAAAGCCACACTATATAAGCGTTGACCTTGCTTGGCTGTCCAAATTGCCTGCCCGGAATGGATGTCCCACATGCGTAACGTGGCGTCTTCACTGACGCTGGCCAACTTTCCCCCTACCGGGCTAAAGGCTAACGCTGTAACTGTATTTGAATGACCCCTTAAGATCGTTACCGGTTGAAAGTTGCTCAGTTGCCACAGGGTAATATCGCCGCCATCACCCCCGGAGGCAAGCAGTTGCCCATCTGGACTAATGGCGATGCCCTCAATCATGCCAAACGCATGGGTAAAGGTAGAATGGGTCAGATCGGCTTCTGCAAAATTGACCCCGGAGAGCAGTCTGCCCTGAAGTTGAGCCTGCCAGATACTCAGCCGCGAAAAATCAACCTCGGCGATGTCAACCGGCAGTTGCATGAGCAGATTAAAGATATTGCCACCGGCATACGTATGTCGGCCGGATGCATCTTGGCGCAATTGATCCAGCAAGCGTTTGAGGGTAGCCTTGATCCCCGTCAACCCCAGGTGAGCCGCCAGCTGATCGGCAATGGGCTGGAGGATGAGCCGTGCCTGACTTTGGCGCACATACTCTTTGGCCTGGGCCTTCAGCAACGCCTGGCGATGCAGCAGATCCAGCTCACCTTGTTCAAGTTCGGCAATGGCCGCAGCCACTATGCGGTCGATTAGATACTCATTGATCACGTTCTGCAGAAAAAAACCGCTGCTCTGGCGTTCGATCAGCGAGCGGCGCTGTAGATCACGTAATGCTTCCACAAACACCCGTTGCGGCGGCGGATGTAAGAGGTTATCGCGCAGAACGGCGAGCGGTGTCGCCTCACGTTCGACGGCCAGCCAGAAGAGGATCTCTTGTTCAAACGCCGAAAGTCGCCCGAAATGTTGATCGAGAACATCGCGCACGTCGTCAAAAACCATTGACTCCTCAGCCAGAAACTCGACAATGTCTCCGCCAAAGATCGCATCCACCGTGTCTGCGACCAGCTTCAGTGCCAACGGGTTCCCCGAATAACGTTTGATTAAATGGGACTCGGCATCCCCTTTCGCCGCAATCCCGCGTTGCGCCAACAGGGTGCGCCCCGCCTCATCATCCAGACCGGACAATTGTAGCGACTGCACCGGGTAACCATCGCGTTCCAGGCGCGCAAAGCCGCGCGGCCGTTCCCGGCTGGTCAACAGCAGATGGCTCTGATGCTTCAGCGTTGCCATCTGCTGAATGAGCTGACCGTATGGCTCATAACCGGGCCGATACGCACCGGCCTGAAGCGGATCTAGAATGCTCTCCATGTTGTCGAGCACTAGTAGCACCCGCCGCTCGCGCAAGTAGCTCAATAGCAGCCGCAACTGTTCATCCAGGATCTCCGACATAGTTGCCAATTGCTGGCCGGATAGTAGTTGAAGCAGTCCAGGCAGTAGTTCACGTAATAGTGGCGCGTTGATCAGAGAGTGCCAGATAACGGCGTCAAAAGATTCTCTCATCATCCTGCTCGAAAGGCTGATATCAGATTCTCTCATCATCCTGCTCGAAAGGCTGATACCAGATTCTCTCATCATCCTGCTCGAAAGGCTGATACCAGGGTTTCCCTTGCTATCGGCAAGTTCGCGGATGCATTGGGCCGCCAACGATGTCTTCCCCATGCCGCCAATGCCCAGAATCGCCACCACACAACAGCGGTCATGCACCAGCCATTGCGCTAACTGCTGGCGTTCACGTACACGACCCACGAAGCGGCCGGGGTCGGGTACGTCGCGCAGGTCGAGTTTCAGTGTGGGGGTGACAAGCTGAGGGGGTGACAAGGTGACCGGCGCTTCCTGCGCCGCTTCGTGACCTTGCCTCTCCGCTCCTTCGTCACCTCGCCCCCCTGTCCCTTTGTCATAGCGGCCGGCGACGATTTCCGCGGCCAGGGCTAGCGTCTCTGGCGATGGGGCGACACCCATCTCGTCATGTAACAGCCGACGCAACCGTTCTACCTGTTGGAGCGCTTCGCCAGGCTGCCCCATACGCGCCAATAAACGCATGATCTGCCGATGGGTATCCTCGCGATAGGGATCCAAAGCGAGCAAACGACCGGCAACGGTGTGGGCTTGCTCGTAGTTGCCGTCCGTTTCGTGGGCGGTACACAAGGCGTGCAAGGTCAATACCGCCTGCTGGTGCAGCAGTTCGCGGCGGAGCAGTAACCATTCTTCAAACGGCGCGGCATCGGCCACATGTAGACCCAGCAACAGTTCACCCCGATAGAGCGCGGTCGCTGCCTCCAATTGTTCCAGGGTAGGTGCCGCCCTTTTCCGTTGATTGATCAAGTGCTGGAAGTGCAAAACATCCACCGCGCTCGGCTCACCGACAAACTGGATCGTGGTGCGTGTGACGGCCAGCAATTGGTCACCGGCATCAGGTGCAGCTTGCGCAAGGGTCTGACGCATGCGGTAGAGCGTGGTACGCAAATTCGTGCGCGCATACTCGTCATCGATCTCGGGCCAGAGCAGGGTAGCCAGTTCGGTGCGCACATGCGTTTGTGCTTCTATCGCCAGATAAGCGAGCAACGCCCGCGCCTTATCCGAGTGGAAGTTGGTGATTGGAGTTCCGTCCATTTGCACCGCAAACGGACCGAGAAAGCTGAGTGTAAACTGAGTCATGGCTACCACGCCGCTGTCAAAGGGGGATATACGAGCCGAAGGTTCCGTACAACCGATGACCTCATGATTATACCCCGCATCTCGTGTGGAACAAAACGGGTTTCCTTTCTTCATTTTGATAATCCACGAATTGTTCTGATCTCAATACGCTACCGACCCAACTTCGATACGATCGTGACTTTGCCCCGCGACGAACTGTACACGGGCAGATACTACAATGTATAAGCGCAGTACCGTAGAACAGCATCCAAAGACGAGCCCTGCAATGACAAAGCCATTCGAAATCAACAAACAGATTCAACTGCCTTATACAGCCTATCTCGTGCGCCTCTGGCAAGAGACCCCTGATGGGCCCTGGCGCGCCTCGGCGCAGTCGGTACAAACAGGCGAGATCATACGCTTTGGATCGCAGCAGGCACTCTTTGCCTTCTTAGCAAATGAAACTCACTACCAAAAGGAGCGAACTGACGATGAATGATACAGAAGGAGATCCCTTGTATTTTGTTGCATTTTTACACAGAAACCGAAAGAGGAATCAAATGAAACAGAGAACCAAACAGACAACCATCTTGTATTTAGCGCTCATGGTGCTGGGTATCGTGGCTCTCGCCGGCACCTATACCATGCGCACGACCATCGCCGCGGCGCTCCCCCAAACGCCGGCGCAGACGTTGCAGCAGATCTGGAAAGCGGCCGGCACGGCAGGGCGCTACACTTATAAGAGCAATATCGCGCAGACAATCAACCCCGTCGCACGGCTCGATACCGTCGGTCGTGCGCCCCGCACACAGCAGATGGCGGTATCAGGGCAGTTGGATACGCGACAGGAAACCATGCACCTCCAATTGCAACTGCCGAACCAAGCGCCAATGGAGATCAGAATTGCCGACGGTGTGGCAGAGGGACGCCTGATGCCTGATGCCGAATGGCAGACCGTTGATGAGGTCACCGATCTCTTTGCGCCGAGCGGTGATCCATTGGGCTACCTGTCGGCCATCGAGAATGTGCGCGTGATCGCGCCCGACGCTGGGACAGGAAGTGAAGAAACGCTCTTCCCCTCCGCGTTGCTGCCGGATCAGCTTTCGGCCGCGATGATCCGCTACGCCTTTCAAATTGATGGGCCGCGCTATGCTGAATTTATGCGACGTAACCTGGAAGAAGAGTTGCGGCGCAAAGGCGATCTGCCCACCGGTATTACACTTGGGTTAGCACAGCAGTTTGTGGAGATGACGGGCGAGGGCGAACTCTGGGTGAACAGTGACGGATTCCCCGTTCGTCAAATCGTTCATCTGCGCTTTCCGCCCCGCAGCTATGCCAAGGAGTGGGTAGAAACCGCGATCACCACCGATTTCAGCGGGTGGGCGACCCAGCCAGGCATCTCCGTTGCGACAATCTGGCAGCAGCCCACCCAGGCATTCACCGCTCTAACCCAAAGCTTGGGGCTCTCCCGCGCCGCGCTGCAACAATTGGGCTATACGTTGGGCTTGCTCTTCCTGCTGTTGGCCTTTGTGCTGTTGACCATCACCCATCGGCGCGCCCAGTTTGTGCGCGTGCCGTTGGTGGTGGCCGTGATTTTGGCGATGGTCGTGGCACCGCTGCTGCAGACGCAACAGGCCAGCGCCTTTTACGATCGTCACGCCGACCAGGCATCGGTGACGCCAGCGAATGAGACGAATGAACTGGCGGACCTCTCTGCGCAGGAATTCAACCCCCATGAAAGCCAACTAGAGCGCACGACCGACAATGTTGCGCTGACCAACCATCCCACCAATGCAACATTGTCAACCGTTACAACCAGCGCCGCCGCAAGCCAACAGAGCGCACAGACAACAACCGACTGCCCGACGCCCACCGAGAGCACCGACTGTGACAACGATGGTCTGCTGGATAGCGTCGAACTCTATGAATTGGGCACCTGGATCGACGATGCCGACAGCGATGACGACGGCATTAGCGACCGCACTGAAGTATTGCCCTTTACCGTGAATGGCCAGATCTGGTATCTGGACCCGCGCAACCCGGACAGCAATGGCGATGGCATGATCGACCTGCTTGAATGCCCCGAACGGCACGACATGCAGACCGATGGCGTGATCGATCCCGCGGTAACGCCGGGCAACTGCCGCGACACCGACGGCGACGGCGCACCCGATGTCTATGACTTTGACAACGACGGCGACGGCGTGCCGGACAGCGCCGATCTCTCCCCGCAGAATGTCGAAACGGTTGCCGACGGGCAGTTTGGCTTGACGTTGGACAATGTGGTTGCCGGTCAGGATACAGTTGTCGACCTCCAGATTCGCCCCACCGACGCCCGCAACCTTTGGTATGTCAACAATGTGCTCAACTGGCCGGGTACCGATGATGCCGGGCAGATCAAACGCATGACCAACGATACATTTGACAAGGGTAACGGCGACATGTTGCTCTCACCCATGTTGGAGATCAACATTCCTTTCGACGCGGCCAACCCGGCGCGCAGCCTTCCTGTCGCCACCGGTGTTGATGTGCAGAGCATCGCGGCCACGACCCCACTAGAAGAGTGGCTTGACACGGCGACATTGGATGAGTATGGCATCACGGCTTCGTTGGACAAGCATGACAGTTCCATTTGGCTCTATGTGCCCGTCACCCAGGTTGAAGATCCCATCGGTTATGCCCCAGTGGCGCTGAGCGCGCGTATTCCCTATCAGCAGAACGCAGCTACTTGGGGGGCAGCGCACACCATCAAGTTGCTTTGGGCAGTCACCATGCAGACCGACGAACTGGTCGACGATGTTTGGACCAGCAACACCATCGTCGTTGAAAGCTACTACGACGACTTTATGTTGACCGGTCTGAGCGTGGATGAGGCACATGGTGCCAGTAGCGTAGTCATCGGTCAGGCACACAACGTGACTGGTGGCAATGCCAACTATGACAACTATCTGCTGCATCTCGCCGACGTCCTGAACAATGTCTTTATGGAAGGCGAGCGCAAGGCTGACGGCAATCGCTTCACGGTTGCGGATATCAAAAACAGCTTGACCGACTGGGGGATTCCCGCCGGCGCGTTGGTGGTTGATGAGCGCGCCGTGAACTTAGCCAATGAGGTGGACGTGGTTGCTACGCTCAATGGCGAACAGATGGATCAGATTCTCACCGACGTTTATGGCGCGTCACCGGCCGACAGCACCGTTGGCAATCTGCTGGTGGTGAGTGAATCTAGCCAGCGCAGCGCCTCCTTCAGCGATGCGACCATGACCAACAATCAATTGCAGATCACCTTCGCTGATCCAGCGGCAGGTGTTGCGCTTGATACTGTTGGCAGCATGGTACTCAAGCCTTATCTCTACAGTCAGAGCGAGGGTTGGGTCGATATCGATTCAACCAGCTATGTGCAGGCGGTGGCCCCCAACTGGGAGGCATTCTACACCGAGGCCCGCTTGCAGAGCCTGAACACGGATCCGCTTATCGATGTCGAGACTGCGCGCGCCGGTGCCCTCCTTTTGCTCACAGGGTACTATCAGGCGCTGCTCTCCGGCACAGCTGCGCAATTGGTCATCGATGGCGAAGCGCTCGGTGTCACCGATCTGGATAACACCCGCTATCAACTGACGACCGAGCCGGCCCTCACGATTGTAAGCACGCTGTTGGCTGAGACGCAGACCTTCTACACGCGCAGCAGCCTGGATAATGTGACCATCACCACAGTTAGCAACGAGACGGACGCGGTCGCCAATGCCATTTGGGCACTGCTGGGGGCATCGTCCTCAGCCACCCTCGATGCCATTGGGTCGGTGGCAACAGGCAGTACAGATTCCGCGACAGGACAGGCGCTGCTCGAACTCACCCAATATAGCCTGCCCATTGCTACAGCGGACATTAATTACAATGTGGCGATGGTCTATGTGAGTCAATCGATGTCCAAGAGTCTTACCGGATTTTTACGACCACAGCTTCAAGAAGTAGGCGTTGCCGGCTATACGGTTGCATTGGCCGGAACGAGTACGCTGTTGGCCGTAAGCTCGGCGCTCCAGTATAAGTATATCTTTAACTACCGCGAATTTCTTAAAGTATCTGAGAAACTTGCGGCAAGCCCTGGCAAAACGCTGCCCAAAGCGACCAAGGGTGTCCAAAAGATCAAGAGAAGTTGGAAGGGCGCGGCAGTATTCGGGCTGGTTACTTCCACCGCGATGGCGGGTGTTACCATTAGCGTTGCACTGGGTACTGGCAGCTTTACAGCCGGCTCCCCAGCCTTTGAGAGTCTCCTGGCGGATCAGGTTGCCGGCCTTATTGTCAGTGGTATCGTGGCGGGGATTACCCTGGTTCCAGGTGGGCAAGTGCTCATGGGCGCGCTCGGTATCATTGATGGGCTGATTGGCTTAGGTTGTTCCATTGCCAGGGCTTCCGGCGAAGAGATCAACCCTGAGGTCGATACCTGGGTCTGTGGTGGGTTGACACAAGCTTTTACGGTAGCACTCACTTATGTGATTCATGACTTTACACCGTTAGTGGATCTAGAAAACAAAGATCGTCTTGACATCTCGCTGGCAACCCCGCTCTTTACGCCTACATCTGGCAAGGCCGGCATCGTTACCGGCAACGAACTGCTACTGAGTGGCGTCATTACATCGGCGCTCTATGCCAACACGCCAAACTGGATGGGCTACATCTACAACTGGCAACTTGACGACAGCTACCTGGATAATACAACCTTTGACTATCGCTTCCAGCCGGAGCCCAAGGATGTATCGTTGGACCGCGGTGGCACCACCTGGAATGCAACGCCTGGGCGCAAGAGCAGCTATGGTCTCGACGGTGTGCCGGATGGCGAACGCTTCTATCAAACTTTCAATCCATCCACTTCTATCACGCTTAAAGGGCCAGGGATCAATCAGTCCCAGCAGGCTTATCTCAGCGAGAGCTTTGCCATGGAGGCACAAAGCTGCTGGCTGCTCCCTAATCCGGCTTTGACACCGCCGCTGATTCCGGTCTGCTGGTTGCAGGAATATGAAGATAGTTTTCACAACGATTTGGGTAACTCTCTCGTTTTCGATGTCTTCCCAGCTACACTCAATGCCGTGGGTGCAAAGTCCGGTTTCCACACGCTTGCCGAATCGAGTGACAACAGCTATCGGCTGGCCTGGGATCAACGCTTCCCCGTGATTGCCGACGCCGACAACGACGGCTTACTGAGCAAGGCCGTCGGTGGCATCGACCCCAACGACAGCCAGCCCGACAGTGATGGCGACGGCTTGAGCGACTACTTTGAAAAGAGCATTGGCTTTGATGCCGAGGCGGCCGACGGTGACTGTGATGGGCTGACCGATTACTGGGAACTGCTCTACAACACCAATCCCTACAGCGCCGACAGCGACAACGACGGTCTCTTTGACAGCGCCGAACGGCTCCATCCCAACCGCAAAAGCCCCTATGAGAATGGTGATTCCTCCAATGCCGTGGCACCCGCTTGTGTGCCGGCGAATGTCGAGAGCATTCCCGTTGTCAACGGCAGTTATGTTGGCGGTTGGGAGGTCGTTTACGACTATGATGCCAACGACAAACCCCTGCATTTCTGGGTGAACGCCGACCCAACCGATCCGGACAGTGATGACGACGGCATCTCCGACCGCAAGGAGTTTGTCTACGGCTACAATCCACAGGTTCCCTCATCCCTCCAGGTGCTTGCGCTCGATACCTCGATTGCGCCCAGCAGCGCTGCGGCGCCCTACGTCAAGCCGGGCGACACCATCGACTACAGCGCCACCATTCAGAACGACCTGCGCAATCGTTATGCTCGTGGTCTGCTCCAATCCGAGTTCCCCGTCGATGTCGTACAGGAGACGCGCGTCTTTGCCGACGGCGGCGTGCTGGGACCGCAGGAATCAGTCGAGATGAACGGTTCACTTGTCGTCGACGTCAACAGCAGCCTGGTCACCAGCATGACGCTGCGCGCCGGGGCCGTGATTGTGCCAGAATCGGATGCGTTGGTTCACCTGAGCATGAGCGAAGCGGCCGGGGCAACCAGCTTCCGTGACATCACCATCCCGCACAACGACGATTTTGTCTGTGTCAATAATGGCTGCCCAACCGCGAATGGCAGATCGCTGACGTTTAACGACACCTATATCCAGGGTACAGATGCAGCACTGAACACACTTGGCAGCTTGACGATTGCAGCACTGGTCGATCCAAGTACCTATCCAGATCCAGATCTTTTGGTCTTTGAATTGGGTGATTTCAAGATTGTAGCCGATGGCCCAATTATCAGGATTTTGGAAGGCGCGCAGATAGTCATGTACGCGGTCGATCCTATCTATCCAGGTAACATTGCCTCTGGCGTATATTCGTGGTGGGATTCCTCTTGGACACATGTTGCTTTCACGTATAATGCGGTCGACAAAACAGCGCAACTCTATATAAGTGGTCTGTTGCTGGCTTCTGGTACGCTGAATACAGCACCAACCGGCAGCACTCTCACTATGGGTGGTTACGGTGGTATCGATGATCTAAAAATTTATGCGGAAACGCTAGACGCTGCAACCATCCGCGATCTGGCCAATGCGGCCAGGGTCAATGTGGCGCTAACCGACGATCCAAACGCAAGTAATACCGACAATGTTGCTTGTGTCGGTTCCCGCTGCCCCACGGTTGATCCAAACACGGGCGCGACCTTTGACCAAAAGACCAATGTGCAAGTATCCGATAGCGCGCTCGCCCTGACTGGTGATGCGTTCAGCTTCTCGATCTTGATGGCCCCACATACGCGGACATACGAGTTTGATACACGACCGGTAGTCGACAACTTTACTCAGACAACTGACCAATATACCCTTGCCACCCACGATACTGAACAGGATTGGCAGGGTCTCTTTGGCCAGGCAAGTGGCGACAAGATCTACCCCTCAATGTTTGTCAGTGATGCTGGTCGGCTACGCATGGTCTGGGGCAGCAGTGCAGCTCCTTGCATCTTTACGTCGACGCCCAATCTTATCAATTATGATGGCGCACCCCAGTTCGTCACTGTCACCTACGCTAGAGATACCGCGACAAGTGGCACCCTTGTCCTCTATATCAACGGCATCGAAGTTGACCGCGGTTCAGTCAATAGCTGTTCCGATGTAAACCCAGCCACGAACTTTAGCACATGGGACACAATCCAGATCGGACGCCCCAATACCTATGGCTATTTCTACTTTAATGACGCGGATTTCACCGATTTGCGTGATCCCGGGGATAAAGCTGAGCTCTGTCTCAACTTTGACGAGGATGGTGATGGCACCGGGCGCATCTGGCACGACTTCAATGTCCAGATTTCAGACAGCAATACCGCCCATATTTACCCGTTCACGCTCAAGCGAATCGCTGACGATACAGAGGGTGACGATTTAAAACGCCATTGGTTCCGCCTGCATGAAGATGACGGCAATAAGGATGACTGTGATTATGGCAATGACAACGAAAATGAGTATCTCTATAGAACGTCATTGGGCAACAGAAACCCGCTGGGTATCTTCGAAACGGGATTCAGTAGTGGCGTTGTGGTACCTGACAAAGGGACACTCTACTGGTCGCTCTCCAACGACTTCTTTGACGGCGATCTCAAAGACTTCAACATGCACGCCTATGCCCTGTCGCCCGAGTCAGCCCTTGCCTTCTATCAAGATCGGGCGGTGACGCTGAAAATGACGATGGATGAGGCGCCGGGTCAGACCCGCTTCATCGACAGCGCGGGCAACTACCTTGAAGCAACCTGCGCAGGCACCAGTTGTCCCGACAGCGGCATCCCTGGCCGCGCCAACCAGGCGCTGCGCTTCGACGGCGGTGTGGCCGACGACGACGGCAACGATGGCGTCGCCGATTACCTCTCTTTGTCAGCGAGTGAAGCGGACTTGGGGTTGAGCGAACGCAACTTCACCATCATGGCGTGGGTCAAACCCGATGTCGTAAATGGCGTGCGCCGCATCCTAGCCGCCGGCCGCACCAACAGCGCCAACGGCGTCGGCTTTGGCGTAAGAGACGGCAATCTCCTCTTCACCACCTTTGGGGTGAAAGACTATCGCAGCACCGCTTCCAACATTCCCGCCGGTCAATGGAGTCACGTCGCTGTCAGCTTCGACGCCAACAACGACGCCCACTTCTACGTCAACGGCCAGTTTATCCAGACAGTGGCAGGCACGGCACCGGCTCAGCCCAATCCCGATGACGCCTACCTCATCGGTGCAACCACGGTTGCCGGCTCGCAAGCGCGCAGCGAAGTCTTTGATGGGCTTATCGACGACCTGCGCGTGGTCCGATCTGCCATGGACAAAGCCGGCATCCAAGCCATGATGGACGAGGCACCACTGCTCAACCTTCACCTGGACGAGGATCTGGGCACGACCACCTACGTCAACGATTCGCCCAATGCCGCGGCTGGCACCTGTTCTGGCGATAGCTGTCCTGGCGCTGGTGACAAGGGACAGATGCGTGAGGCCGCGGTCTTCGATGGCGACGATCTCATCGACGTGGCGGATAGTGATGACCTGGACCTCGACGAGTTCACCATTGCGCTTTGGGTCAAGCCGACCCAAGTGCGTAAGGGCGGTCAGGTGCTTTTAGACAAATCGTCGACGACGATCAATCGAAATTACGCTATCCTCCTACAATCCAACTCCCTAAAGGTCACCTATAGTATCGTCAGCGGTTGCACGGCCTTAAAATATGTGGATAGCGAAGGCGCGTTGCTTCAAAACCAGTGGAACCACGTTGTCATGACCTACGATGGCACCCAGGCACGGCTCTACATCAACGGTGCGCTGGATAATTCTGTGCTGAATGTCACCGCCCCCTGTCACAATACCGCCCCGGTCCAAATCGGGAAGGTCTTTAGCGGTAATCTGGATGAGATTACCATTCAAAAGGGTGCTTTACGTCAATCCGAAGTCGCTGCCCTCTATGATTACCAGAGCAGTTGGTTCGACGTCAAAGAGCAACACCAGATTCTGGTCGATGCCGTTGCGCCTACCGTCGCCCTCGACTACAGTCTGGACTATGTTGCGCCTGGTCAGGTCATTGCCTTTGCCATTGATGACCCAACTGTCAACGGTGTAGCCTCCGGCATTGCCAAAGTCCAAGTCCTCTTCAATGATGCCGGCTCCTCAGTGGTCTACAACCCTGAATTCGATGGTTGTTGGTGTATCACCCTGCCAGCGACCTTGTCTGGTGGGACGCTGAATCTGGCAGTGGGTGCCACCGATCGGGTTGGTAACGTAGCTAATTCACAAATCTTTACGCTCAAGATCGATGGAACAGCACCGCTCGTAACGGTGAACTCGACATTGACTAGCGGAATCACGCAAGCAAGTGAACAGTTGGTTATTCGTGGTACGGTCAGCGACAGCCAAAGTGGCATCGTGGCCAATTCGGTCTCCATGCAACTGAGCGATGCATTGCAGCAGCCCGTCAGCGCTGTGATTACGGCCACCGTTGGGGGCACAAAGTGGCTAGCGACTCAGCCCTTCGACAGTGCACCCTATGGCGCGTATACGGTACGGGTCTGGGGGAGAGACGCCGCGGGCAATGAGACCGATGAACTCTTCCCAGGCGTACAACTTGACGGCATCGCACCCTACGCCGATCTTCCCACGACAAGCCAACTGATCACACAGACGGGGACGGTTCTATCGGGTATTGTCAGCGACGTACCCTACCCCGTGAACAGCAGTCGCCTGGTCCATCTGCACTTCGAGGAGGCCGCCGGTGCAAATGCGTTCGTTAACGGCTCGATCTATGCCGGCAACAGCAGCACGTCAGCGGAGCGGCTGACCGCAACCTGTAACCCTTCGACAAGCTCAGAGCAAGATAGCTGTCCAGTCGCCGGTGTTGGCGGGCCATTCGGTAGCGCGCTGCAGTTTGATGGCACGAATGATTACCTGACCATGCCGTATGTGCTGGATCCGGCAAACGGACCTTTCACCGCCATGGCCTGGTTCAATGTGACTTCACATCCAACGCAGCGCAATATCCTGCAACAGATGGATGGCAGCGGCCCCGGACGCTCCTGGCTCTATGTGTTGCCCAATGGCCAATTGGGCACCTTCCTCGGCGGAACCGGCATGCAAAATGCCTATGTGACGGATAATACGTGGCAGCATGCCGCCGTCACCTACGATGGCACAACGGTCAAGCTTTATCTGAATGGCAAGCTGTCGATCAGTAGGGACAAAGTCATGGAGAGTAGTCTCGGTGCTGTGCTGATCGGCAGAGCGAAGTCAGCCGCCAACTTCTTCCACGGTGCAATTGATGAAGTTGCCCTCTACGGCCGAGCCTTGAGCGACAGCGAAATCTACAACATCGCCAACCCGCTTGCTGTCGGGATTGCTCAGACCCAGATTCGCTTTAGCCACCTCGACGGCGAAGTCACTCCCTGGGTCGATGCCACCGTTGCCGATACTAGCAGTAACTTCACGACGTGGAGTTATACGCTGGACGATGAACTGGAAGGACCGTACAAAGTAGACCTTCAGGTTACCGACGGCCTCGGCAACAGCCGCATCGTCCAGGAAGCATGGGCCGGCGTCATCGATACCGTCGCCCCGCGTGTGACCTTCGCGTACGTGCCCAATGCCGACTATCGCAATGCCCAGGTGCGCTGTACAGCCGACGATGAGCATCTGGTCGAAACGGGTTGGGCGTGCCCAGTGGACAACAGCTACCGCACAGTGTCTTATCAAGACGCGGCCTGGTACACCGAGCGCATCACTGATTCTCAAATGATCGTTCAGTTGACTACTTCGCAGGAGATGGTTGTTGTAGAACCGAGTCCGTCCATGAGCGCTTGCGACCTTTACGGCCATTGCACCACTGTGGTCTCAGAGATCTCCGTCCTTGAAACGGGCGCGAGCGGTGCGCAAGCTGCTACGGTGCAGGTTGCCGCAATGCAGATTGACACCGCCAGCGACGAAGTTGTCGCTGCTGCGGTAGAGGCAAACGGCACATCGGTCAGCGTCTACTCGGCATTGCAGTTAGTGAACACGTCGATTGAGCTGAGCACCGTCTATCCGGCCTACGACGCCGCAATCCATATGGCGTCGTGGCTCTGGGGTGACGGCACAACTTCGCTGGCCACGGTCGATGCGGCGAGCGGTGCCATCAGTGGTAGCCACGTCTATAGTGCCGCTGGCATCTATGCGGCAACGCTCAATGTCACGGAGAATGGCAGTTCGCTGGTTGCCTTTACTGTGCCCTTCGACGTGGTCGTCTACGACCCGGATGCGGGCAAGATGGCCGGCGGTGGCAAGATCGATTCGCCCGCCAGTGCCTACAAGCTCGACGAAAGCATCAGCGGTCTGGCCGACTTCAACCTGCCGGTCGACTACCAGAAGAACGCCACCCAGCCCAAGGGCAACTTCCGCTTTGGTCTGCCGGCAGCCGGCATGGACTTTATCGCTACGGACTATGAGTGGCTCATCGTCTACCCCGTCGACACGGCCATGGCCAAGGGCATCGGCACGATCAACGGCCAGATGGACGCCAACGGCAATCCCTACCATTTCTGGCTCTGGGCTACCGATGGCGATACGGACACCTTACGTGTGCGCATCTGGACCGAGGACGAAAGCCAATACATCTGGTGGCAGGATGCCGGTGGTACGGTCATCTATGACAATGGCAGCGAGATGCCCATCAACAACGGCAATGTGCAGGTGATTGTCAGCAAGGGGAACGGGCGCGGCCAAGCTGCACAGGTAGAGAGTGTTGCCACAGAAGCCTCGGTTGTTGACGCTCTATCGCTCGGCCATCAGCTGTACTTGCCATTGATTGCCGGCGATACGGTCGTTGCTGCCCAGGCAGCTGAGACGGACCACAGTGATGACGACTCTTCTGCGTCAGAACTTGTGGATAGTGAACCTGAGCAAGTGGAAGCGAACGTAGCGGAGACACCAACGGTACTCTCTAATCAGATATTCTTGCCGCTGGTGCAAGGGTCAGAATAGAAGTAGGTCGAATACGCTGTTGTAACTCAGTGACAACATCAATACCTTCGCCAATTTCAGAAATTAGAGCCGTCATTCCTGCGCAGGCAGGAATCCATCTTCATGTTACACGAGTAGATTCCTGCCTGCGCAGGAATGACATCTGGAAATTTCCGCCAAAACAAG
>DAOUCA010000170.1:0-155102 GCA_034432375.1 Caldilineaceae bacterium | reverse complement strand
CTGTACTCTCTGTACTCTCTGTACTCTCTGTACTCTCTGTACTCTCTGTACTCTCTGTACTCTCTGTACTCTCTGTACTCTCTGTACTCTCTGTACTCTCTGTACTCTCTGTACTCTCTGTACTCTCTGTGCTCTCTGTGTCCTCTGTGGCTAAGATGATGCCCCTGCAATACTCCGCTGACCCCCCCCCAGGCCGCTCCTCGCTCTAAAACGCCACCCACAATTTGCTTTGGTGTACAAACTCGTCATCATCGTGTACAATTGCCGGATACGTATTTATTTCTCTATCAGGCGAGATAACCGATCCATCAAACAACCGAGACGATCCGTAGAAACCATCAAAGGTAGGTAGAATCCAAACCAAATATGACAAATTCCGATTCCTTTCAGTCCACCTTTACTTCCCCTGTGGCTCCAACTGAAGAAAGTAGCACCCGTAGCCGCCGTTCCGTCCAGCGTGATGCTGATGGCATGGTTCTCACTACTGCTCCGCGCGAAGCAACCATTATGGTGGGCATCGAACTCAGTGGTGATCCCGGCCCGTTAACGCTTGAAGATTCGTTGGCCGAGTTGGCCTTGCTGGCCAAAACCGCAGGCTTACGGATTGTGGGGACCCTTTCGCAACGGCTCGCAACCCCCAACCCGGCGACGCTCATGGGGAGTGGCAAGTTGGAGGAACTCAACACGCTCGTGATCGAGGCTGGGGCAACGGTCGTTATTTTTGACGATGAACTCTCGCCGCGTCAACAGCGCGAAATTGAGAAGGTGTTGGGCGAAGAGATTAAGGTCATCGACCGCACCGCGCTGATCCTCGATATCTTTGCCAGCCATGCCCGCACTCGCGAGGGCAGTGTCCAAGTCGAATTGGCGCAGTACGAGTATCGGCTGCCGCGCCTTACCCGGGCGTGGACCCACCTTGCGCGCCAGGCCGGTGGTCGTGCTGGCGGCGGCAGCGGTGGGGTGGGGGTGCGCGGCCCCGGTGAAACGCAGTTGGAAGTTGACCGCCGCGAGATTAACCGGCGCATCGCCTTTTTAAAAGATCAGCTGGAAGAGATCCGGATGCAGCGCGGTCTGCACCGCAGTCACCGCCGCCAATCCGGCACACCGGTTGTGGCGCTCGTCGGCTATACCAATGCCGGTAAGAGTACGCTGCTCAATGCACTGAGCACGGCCAATGTGCTGGCCGCCAACCAACTCTTTGCCACGCTCGACCCGACCACCCGCCGTGCCGAACTGCCCAGCGGCCACCAGATTATGCTGACCGATACTGTTGGCTTTATTCAGAAGCTGCCGACAATGTTGGTGGCGGCTTTCCGCGCCACACTGGAAGAGGTAAACGAGGCGAATCTGCTGCTGCATGTGGTCGATTTTTCCCACCCCAATATGGACGAGCAAGTTGGTGCGGTCGAAGAGGTGCTTGAAGAGCTCTCCGCTGGTGGCAAAACAATGATTACCGCTTTGAACAAGGCCGATCTTGTTGATCTGAACGAGCCCGAGCAGCAGGAACGGCTGGCCGACGCCTTGGCTGCTTACCCCCATGCGGTGGTCATCAGTGCACAGACGGGGGAGGGGATGGCGGCGCTACGCACAATGATTGATGATGTGCTCTATGCACAGATGGCACCGGTCGATCTTTTAATCCCCTACAATCATGGCGAATTGGTCTCCTTTTTTCACCAACATGGCTTTGTCGAAACGGAAGAGCATATTGCCGAAGGCACCCGTCTGACCGGGCGGTTGCCCGTTGAACTGGCCGGCCGCTTTGCCGATTACTGGGTTTAAATTTAGCTGGTCACATGTTCCTAGTCACTAGTCACTAGTCATTGGCAATCAAGAGCGTGACCAGTGACGAATGGCCAGTGACGAATGACCAGTGACGAATGACCAGTGACCAATAACCAACTAATTATTGAGGAGTATTGCGTTATGAGCGGTGCGAATACGCTAACGATTACCGACAATCGAACGGGGAAGAGTTACGAGGTCCCTATCGAACATGACACGATCAATGCGATCGACCTACGCCAAATTAAAGTCAACCCTGATGACTTTGGGATGATGACCTATGATCCTGGTTACGGCAATACTGCGGCCTGCAAGAGTGCGATTACCTATATCGATGGGGATAAGGGCATTCTACGCTACCGGGGCTATCCGATTGAGCAGCTGGCCGAGCAGAGTAACTTTCTAGAGGTTGCCTATCTGCTGATCTATGGCGAGTTGCCGGACAAGGAAACGGGCGAAGCGTGGGCGCACAAAGTTTGTCACCACACCTTTGTCCATGAGAATCTGACCAAGCTAATGCAATCGTTCCGTTACGATGCCCACCCGATGGGAATGTTAATCAGCGGCATCGCGTTTATGTCGACGCTACACAAAGAAGCCAAAAATGTGGAAGATAAGGCAACGCGCGACAAGCAGATCCTGCGCATCCTCGGCAAGCTACCAACGGTTGCGGCCTTCGCCTATCGCCACCGGATCGGTCGCCCCTATAATTACCCGAATAGCGATCTTAGCTATACTGCCAACTTTCTCTATATGCTCGACTACATGAATCAGAGCCATTATGAGGTTAACCCGGTGCTCGCCAAGGCACTCGATGTGCTCTTTATTCTCCATGCCGATCATGAGCAAAATTGTTCAACTTCGGTGATGCGCGGGATTGGATCTTCTAATGCGGACCCTTATAGTGCTATGGCTGGGGCAACTGCTGCGCTCTTTGGCCCCCGTCACGGCGGCGCCAACGAATCGGTGATCAAGATGTTGACAGAGATCGGGTCGGCTGATCAGGTGCCGAAGTATGTAGAGCGGATCAAGAAGCGTGAATTCCGGCTCATGGGCTTTGGCCATCGCGTCTACAAGAGCTATGACCCACGCGCCAAGATCATCAAAACCGTGGCCGACGATGTTTTCAAGGTGACCGGCAGCAATCCGCTGCTGGATGTGGCAATTGCCCTCGAAGAGATCGCCCTTAAGGATGATTTCTTCCTCTCGCGCAGTCTCTACCCCAATGTCGACTTCTATAGTGGCATTATTTATCAGGCGATGGGTTTCCCGCCGGATATGTTCACGGTGCTCTTTACCCTTGGTCGTGCGCCCGGTTGGTTGGCCCAATGGAACGAGCTAGTCGAGGATGAAGAGCAGCGTATCGCCCGCCCGCGCCAGATCTATCTCGGTGCGGAAGAGCGCGATTATGTACCGGTTGATCAGCGCTAGCGCAAAATAGTCACTAAAACCCAAATGCTTCTTGTGGACACGGATTGTTGGGAACACGGATAAATATGTCCAAATTCGTGCTTCCAACAATCCGTGTCCACAAAAACCTTCACTTTGTAAAGAATTTCAGTTACCTATGCTAACCGAACCAAATCAGACTCCTCCACTCCTCCACTCCTCTACCCCGCTTGTCGGCGTCATCATGGGCAGCAAATCCGATTGGGAGACGATGCAACACGCCGCCATCACCTTGCGCGATTTTGGTGTGCCCCATGAATGCCGCGTCGTTTCGGCCCATCGCACCCCAGATTGGATGGTTGAGTATGCCCACACCGCGGTGGAACGAGGGCTGGAATTGATCATCGCCGGGGCCGGCGGCGCGGCCCATCTGCCTGGCATGGTTGCCGGCCACACGTTGTTGCCCGTAATCGGGGTGCCAATCCAGAGCCGGGCGCTTAATGGCTTGGATTCGTTGCTTTCAATTGTGCAGATGCCCGCCGGTGTGCCGGTTGCAACAATGGCGATTGGCAAAGCCGGGGCGATTAACGCGGGCTTATTGGCGGTGTCGATGTTGGGGGTGACGCGGCCGGAATTGCGTGCTGCTCTCGCTAAATTTCGTGCCGAACGCGCTGCCCAGGTGATGAGCGAGGCGTTGGTGATCGAGCAGTAAATTAAATAGCCACAGAAACCCAAAAGGCACAAAATCTTTTTGTGCCTTTTGGGTTTCTGTGGCTATTTATTCGCTCCGTTCCTACTCTCTGGTTATCTTCAGGCTCTCCTAAATCGGCCGCTTATCGGTCACCGCTTGCTGCGCCAATGCCACAAAGGCGTCGACCGTCATCGCCCCCAACTCCTCTTCCGTCCGCAGACGTACCGCCACTTCGCCCGCGGCCATCTCACGTTTCCCGATAACCAACATATAGGGTACCTTTTGCACCTGCGCCTCGCGGATCTTGGCATTCATCCGTTTCGCCGTTTCATCGAGTTCCACCCGCAAGCCGGCCTTGAGCAACTGTGCCATAACCGTCTGTGCATAGGGCAATTGCTGATTGGTGATCGGAATAATCCGCACCTGTACCGGTGCCAGCCAGACTGGCAATGCTCCCGCCGTGTGCTCAATGAGAATACCAATGAAGCGCTCCATCGACCCATAGATCACGCGGTGGATCACGACCGGCGTCTTTGCGCTGCCATCCCTGTCCACATAGGTGCAATCAAAGCGGCGTGGCAGTTGAAAGTCAAGCTGAATCGTCCCCATCTGCCACTCGCGCCCTAGCGCGTCTTCCATGAGAATATCAACTTTGGGGCCGTAGAAGGCACCATCCCCTTCTTTAACCAGATAATTGTCAGGGCCGGCGTGCTGGTTGAGAATCCGGCGCAGCGCCGCTTCGGCGCGCTCCCAGGTTGGCAAATCGCCGACGTAGCTCTCGGGCCGCGTGCCCAGCCGCAAGCGGTAGGTGAGGCCAAAGATGTGATAGAAGAGATCGGCCAGGGCAAAGATCCGCGCATACTCTTCTTCGATCTGTGCTTCGGTGATAAAAATATGTGCGTCATCCTGTTGAAACTTCTGCACACGCAGCAGTCCATGCAATGCTCCCGACAGCTCGTTGCGGTGGAGCATGTCACAGTCCGAGAGGCGCAGTGGCAACTCGCGATAGCTACGCACCCGCAAGTTGTAGATCACCATCGCATTCGGGCAGTTCATCGGCTTCAGCCCATACGTTGTGTGCTCATCGACCGCCATGATAAACATGCTATCTTTGTAATGCTCCCAATGGCCAGAGATCTCATAAAGCTTGCGCTCGTTTAAGAGTGGTGACGCCGTCTCCTGATAATCATGCGCTTCATGCACCTCGCGCCAGAACGCCATCAACGTGTTGAGCACCTTTAAGCCCTTGGGCAACCAATAGGGCATTCCGGGCGCGGTTGCATCGAAGTGGAAAAGCTCCAACTGCTTGCCCAACCGGCGGTGGTCACGCCGTTCCGCCTCGGCCAGCCGCCACAGGTACTGCTCAAGCTCCGCCTCGTTGCGCCAGGCCGTGCCATAGATGCGTGTGAGCATTGGCTTGGTTTCGTCGCCTCGCCAATAGGCACCGGCCACATTCATCAGCTTGAAGGCTGCTGGATCAAGTTCGTCCGTTGCCGCCACATGCGGTCCCCGGCAGAGATCGACGAAGTGATCTTGCTGATAGACCGTGAGCACCGGTGGCTCACCATCGTCGACCGGCTCGCCATTCTCATCCACCTCATGCTGGATCAAGCCGTCGATCAGCTCCAGCTTATACGGTTGATCGGCAAAGAGCGCACGCGCTTCTGCCGGTGCCACTGCACGCACCAAGAAGGGGTGATCCTCCCGCATGATGGCGCGCATCCGCTCGGCTAGTGTGGCCAGATCCGCTTCGGTGGGCGAACGGGGCAGATCGAAGTCGTAGTAGAAGCCATCTTCGATCGGTGGACCAATCGCAATCTTAGCACCGGGGAATTGTTCCAACATGGCCTGGGCCAGAATGTGGGCCGTTGAGTGGCGGATGCGGTAAAGCTGGGCATCATAGCCCGTGGGGATGTGCGCAATCTCTGCCACATCGCTGGGTTGTTGTACATTCATCATGCACTCCTTTCAGAACCGGAAAAACAAAAAGAGCGCCCGTCCGTCTGGGACGAGGGCGCTCTGGCTCGCGGTTCCACCCAGCTTGGTCGACTGCTGCCACAAACGGCAACCGATCAACCCGCTTTGTGGCGAATAACGACGCCACCCGGATCGCCATAGTAGAGGTATCTCATTCCGGCAATCGGCTCGGAGAAGGTATCGCAATGCTCGTCTACGGACGGGGCTCGCAGTCGATGACCCCGATTCTCTGGCGTACGTAGCGTTGTGACATGGTCTCGTCGCAGCTTTTGTCAAAAGATAGCAGATCTGTTTGGGGATGTCAAGGGGTGAAAAATCGGACTTCTGTTTGGGGCGACGGATCTTATTCGCCGGCGAAGGGATCGTCGAAAATGTCGGCAACTGGTAGCATAAAGCCAGGCAATACTTCTTCGCCGCTCAGCACTTCCCCGTCGCGAAAGATATCGGCTTCACCATTGGCATAGAAAACCTCGACAATGCGTTTGCTGGGGTAAACGAGCCAGACAAGTTGGGCACCATGTTCCAAGTAATAGTCTGCTGTTACTCGCATCTTTTTGATACTATCATCAGGTGACTGAATTTCAACCGCCAAATCAGCCATTTCTGGTACACTGCCCTTGGTGATCACCGGTCGTCTTGCTGTACTGTATGACACATCGGGCAGGCGTGAGTTAAAGTTATCACTTGGTATATGATGACGTACCTCTGTCCCGACACGACCGGATTGATGTTGTTGCACATAGCCGCGCAACGCGAAGATAAGGTTTCCGGCTACCATACCATTTTCTTCCGTCGGCATTTTTTCAACAACCTCTCCATCGATGAGTTCCAACAGCCGATCAGAATTTTCAGGCACCGTTAATAAATATTCAAATTCATCGACAGTGAGCTTTTTGTCTATTGTCAAAGTCATTAGCTGCTCCAGAATTAGCGCAAGCGACGGTTTCTGCTTTTATCCTAGGGTTATCAGAACGCATTGTCAACATGAGTTTGCCCTGTTGTTCCTACGTTTCCCAAATAGTAAACGGTTATCGCCGCAGCCGCGGATCCAATATATCGCGCAGCCCATCGCCCACCAAATTAAAGGCCGCCACCAGCAACAAAATCCCCCCGGCCGGCACCGCAGTCAACCACCATTGCGTCGTAATATAGTTGCGCCCATCGCTGATCATCACCCCCCATTCCGGCGTCGGCGGCTGGGCACCAAAACCGATAAAGGAGAGACCAGCCACCGTCAGAATCGTCGTGCCCATGTCAAAGCTGGCTTGGACAAGCAACGGCGCCATCGTGTTGGGCAGCAGGTGTCGCCAGAGGATCTTCCAATTGCTGACCCCCGTAATCTGCGCCGCTTGGATAAATTCGCGCTCGCGCAGACCTAACACCTGTCCACGAACAAGGCGCGCGTAGACAGGCCACAACACAACCACGACAGCGATCAGGGCATTGCGCAGACTTGGCCCCAGAGCACCGGCAATCGCCATCGCCAATATTAGGGGCGGGAACGCAAAAAAGATATCCGTCACTCGCATTACCGCCTCGTCGACCCAGCCGCGGCGATAGCCAGCAAAGAGCCCCACCAACGTGCCAACGCTGCCCGCCGCTGCCACGACCGCCAGCCCAACAAAGACCGAAATGCGCGATCCATAGAGCATTCGGCTCCACATATCGCGCCCGAGGATATCTGCACCCAGCCAATGTGCCGCCGATGGGGGTGCCAATTTTGAACCGATGATATCCTGTTCATTCGGGCCAAAGGGACTCAACGCCGGCGCAAAGAGGGCCGCTGCCAGAAAGAGCAACACAAGGAGCAGACCAAATAGGGCGGTTGGTTCTTTTAACAGTCGGCGAAAGAGATCGGAAAAGAGCATAAGGTTGGGCTCGGGTCGTAGTTGGATTGGGTTTCGGAAAGACGGTAAATCGGTAAATCGGTAAATCAGTAGAGCAGTAAATCGGTAAATCAGTAGAGCGGTAGAGCGGTAGAGCGGTAAATCAGTAGAGCAGTAAATCAGTCGCTTCCTTTTGCGGCGTCTTGTGTGGATCGATTTGTCCCGTAGGGACGCATGAGTTTAGGGCGAATGATAAGATAACCATTTCTCTGGCTCATGTGTATCAAGCTAAGCATTTCGGGAACACTACAGCGGATTTTGGAAGCAATGGATTTGCAATTCCGTAAGATAACCCGCCTTTTCTTTACAAATTTTTCGATTCAAGCGCCATTTTTTCCTAGAATTCAGGGTACTCTGCGGAAAATCAGTTGCTTCCCGGGAACCCTTTGGGTGCCGTTGTCGTGTTGGTTACCGCCCTGATTTCTTAGCTTGATACACATAAGATAACCATTTCTCTGACTCAACAGGTTTGCATCTGGATGATCGTGCTAGCGGCGGTTGTGGTAGCCCAAGCAGTTTGGGGCGTATCGAAATCAGCGTGGGTTGACCCTATGATCTCGCAGAAAGCCGATCTCGCTGTATCAGGGATCTGAGCAAGGATAATCAGGTCGGCCAACGCTGCTTGGCAACCTGTATAAAGTCCTGCGTTCGTTTTTGCGGTGGCGGGATCGCGGCCCTTGTCTGAAGGTTGAAGCGGTCGCCGGGCGCTAGAAAATAGAAGTGCCCGCGTGCGCCAACCATCGTTTCATGATCGTAGATGGCGACATAACTCTGGCCAATCACCTCAAATTCGTCGCCGGTGACGACAATCGCGGTATCTTCGTCAAGGCCAATGCCCAGCAACTCGGGATGGGCTTCAATCACGTCGATTAGATCAAAATGGCGATTGCGCTTGAGATGATGTTGGTCAATCGTGACGTTGCGCAGAAAACCAAAGCCTTCGGTGTGATCACCCATCATGATCTGATTGCCTGCCGTATCGCCGCGCACCATAAAGGACCCTTGGATGGTGGCCCCGGCGGAGGTGCCGCCAATCACGCCACCGCGCGCCAACAACGCGTGAAACTCATCTTGGGCGCGTGTGTGCAAATAGGCATCGGCCAACCGCCAATGGCGACCACCGACAAACCAGATCCCCTGCGCTCGGCGTAAGGGTTCCAAGAAGGCATCTGAATTGGCGACCTCCGGATTGCGCGTATGGAGCACTCGCAGGTTCGTCGCCCCAGCCGCCATGAAATCGTCGATGTGTGGCGCGTATGGACCATCGTACTCGTCTTCGGACGCCGTGGGGATAATTACAATCGGTGCGTTGATGCCCCCCGCTAGTGCCAAAAAGCGGCGCAAAATGGCTACGAGCCCTTGCGAACCGCCACCAACAATGACCAATGAGCCTTTGGCCGGACCAGTCGTTGTACTTTGCGGCATGATTACTCCATTTTCACCCGTGGGTCAACCAGGCTATAGCCAATGTCGACCAGGGTATTGACGGCCGGATAAATGACCGCCGCGAGCAGCGTAACGCCCATGACAGCCGGCAGATCCAGATTGCTGACGGAGGTGGTCGCATATTTACCTAACCCGGGCCAACCAAAGACGGTTTCTGTCAACACCGCACCGCTCAGCAGGCTACCAAAGGTGAGTCCAATTGTCGTGATCACCGGCGGCAGCGAGTTCTTGAAGACGTGGCGGAGAATGACCACTCGATCGCGTAGCCCTTTGGATCGTGCCGTGCGCACGTAATCTTGCGAGAGCGCTTCAAGCATAGAGGATCGGGTAATGCGCAGCAACACTGCGGTTGAGAAGTAGCCGAGCGTCAATGCTGGCAGAATCAGATGCCAGAGTGCATTCTGAAAGATTGGCCAGTTACTGGTCAAGAGGGCATCGATCGTGAAGAAGCCGGTAAGGGTGGCTGGTGGGGTCAAAGTCGAATCGAGGCGGCCTTGACCGGGTAACCAATGCAACTGCCGATAAAAGAGCCCCAGCCCCAGTAACCCCACATAGAAGATCGGCATCGAGCCGCCAACAAGCGCAATCAGCCGTGCCAGCGCATCAACCCAATTGTTGCGCCGTAACGCCGCAAGAATGCCCAACGGAATACCCAGCGCAAGCGAGACGAGCAGCGCGGCCAGTGATAGTTCAAGTGTAGCTGGGAAAAAGTCGCGCAGATCGTCGAGCACCGGGCGTCGCGTGCGGATCGACTCGCCAAGATCCCCTTTTGCTAACCGTGTGAGATAGCGTGCGTACTGTTCCCAAATCGGTCGATCCAACCCCAACTCTTGGCGATAGGCCTGGATCTGCTCTTCGCGTGCCTTGGCGCCCAATGCCGATGCCGCCGGATCAACTGGTACCAACTGAGCAATCATAAAGGTGAAAATTGAGACGCCAAGCACGACAAAGCCAAAGCCTAGCAGGCGGCGCAAAATGAATCGGAGCATAATAATGGTTAACGGTATAATGGTTAATGCTGAACGGTTAACCATTATACCGTTAACCGTTCAGCATTAACCATTTATTCTTTGCCGACTTCGGCGAAGGTGATCGCCGGGGTGTCGGATGGGTTGTAGGTAAAGCCGGTTACACCGTTGCGTAGGGCGAAGGTTTTGATCGGCTGGTAGAGAATGGCATAGGGCCCTTCATGAAGTAGGTGCTCGGTCAGATCGGCGTACATCGCTACGCGCTCTTCTGGGGTTTCCAACAGCGTAGCATCTTTGGCCATTTGGCCCAACTCGGGTGCATCCCAGCCATTGCGCCAGGCAATGGAGTGCGCTTCGTAATTGGTAAAGGGGGTGACGTTGCCATCTGGATCGGGGAAATCCGGTCCCCATAGGATAAAGACCATCTGCTTGGCGGCACCATCTTCGCTGCGATAGATGTTGAGCAGCTCAGAAACCTGTAGCTGTTGCAGATTGAGGGTGATGCCGACTTTCTCCAGATCGCTCTGCACTTTGGTCGCTAATGTCGGGAAATCAATCGGGCCGGCAGGGTAATCCGAAGGCACAAGTGCCGTCACTTCCAGGCCATCGCCATAGCCGGCACCAGCCAGGAGCTCCTTGGCCTTGTCCAGATCCTGGCTAAAGGGGTTGTTGCCAGTGTGGCCGAGGAAGCCGGCAGGAATAACCTCCTGCACCAACTCCGCGTCGCCACCGGTGAGCGCAATGATCTCATCGTAGTTGATTGCATAGCGAACTGCCTCGCGCACATCGGGATTATCGAAAGGCGGCACCTGCGCATTCATGCCGATGTAAATCAATAATGTATCGCTGGCGCTTATAATCTGCACATCTGGATTGCCTTCTAGAACGGTTTTCTGTTCTGGTCCCAGATCCTGCACAATGTCGGCGTCACCGGTCTCAATCATCGCTTGACGGTTCGCGGCTTCAGTTACATTCTGCATAATAATCCGCTTCATCGCCGGCGCATCCCCCCAATAATTCTCATTGGCATCAAGGACGACCTGTACTTCCCTGTCCCAGCTGTTTAGCACATAGGGGCCGCTACCGGCGGAATTGTCATTGAGCCAGGCCGACCCCATGTCATCGCCCGCGTTCGCTTCAACGACAGCCTGATCGACCACGGCTGCCACCGTAAAGGTGATCACCGAGAGGAAGACCTGTGGGCTGACAGCTTTGGGGATCTTCACTTCAAAGGTCTTCTCATCGACTGCGCTCATATTCTCGGCGGTGACCTGCGCCACGTCGATGAGCAGGAAAGCGGGCGAAAGATTGATCTCAATCGCGCGACTCCACGAGTAGACGACATCGGCAGCGGTGACTGGATTACCACTGGCAAAGGTCGCATCTGGATTCAGGGCAAAGGTGATCACCCACATATCGCCATCTTCGGTCACTTCCCAAGAGTCGGCGAGTTGTGGCTGTGGGCCGGTTTCCCCTTCTTTAAAGCTGACCAATGTCTGGTAGATGCTGCCTTCGGCCTGGATGCCGCTAAACTCATAAGCAACGGCTGGGTCGAGTGTGAGAATGTCGGTAATGTCTGCCGCAAAGATAAGCGTGTCGGCGCGACTGACTTCACCGGGGGCAGCCGCCTCTTCACTGCTCCCTTCGGTACTGCTTTCGCTGCCGGTCGGCGCAGTGGCCGGGGCGGCACAGGCAACCAGCAAAGCCAGCAGCACGAGCAAGCTGAGCGCCGCGTGGAAGCGTTTCACGAATAGACGCATAGTGGATCTCCTCTGTTTGTGGGCACCGATTGGGGTGTTGGGGCTGATCGGCTTGTTCGCTTTGTGGAACAGCTATGCTGATCATACCCAATGACAATCGATGCTTCAATGGTAATTGCGGATAGAACACCGTAAGTATTTGTGGTGTATGTATAGCGATTATCGTCCTGCGCCGGGAGGGTCGGTTGGATGACAATAGCTACATCGTAACCAAAAGTAGGGGTGCCGTCAAAAACGCGCAAGCAGATCGTTGAAATTGCAACTATTCTATCCGACCGTTGGGCACTTCTGCTAGATATGTTATACTAGACATCTCTGGGATGTATGAGATTTTGGCGCATGACCCCATTGCCCTGTTTCTGAAGGCAATGGTACTGAATAGCTGAAGCATAAGGAGTCTCTCCTGACTGAGCGCGCGAACGATCCGATCCTGCCTGGTGCTACCATTGGCATCTTTGGCAGCGGCCAACTGGGGCGAATGCTTGCCCTGGCTGCAAGAGAGATGGGCTACCGCATCGCCACCTACTCGCCCGATACCGACTCGCCGACCGGCCAAATTGCCGATCGAGAGATTAGCGCACCGTACGATGACCTCGCTGCGGTGCGCTCTTTTGTGCGTGGCGTCGATGTGGTCACCTTTGAGTTTGAAAATGTGGCGGCGGCTGTGGCCGAAATTGCACAAGAGGAAGGGGTGCCTGTGCGCCCCGGTGGCCATGTCTTGCATACTGCGCAAAATCGTCTGCGCGAAAAGAACTTTCTGGCCCAGCAGGGTCTACCGGTGACCCCTTTTTGTGCTGTCCATTCTTTGGCGGCGTTGCAACAGGCGATTGCCGAACTCGGCGTGCCCGCGGTTTTAAAGACCGCAGCCTTTGGCTATGATGGCAAAGGGCAGGCCAAGATCAACGAACCGGCTGATGCTGAGGAAGCTTGGCAGGCGATTGGCGAACATGCGGCGATCTTGGAGGCCTTTGTTCCCTTTGTGAAAGAACTCTCTGTCGTGGCGGCACGGGGGGTGGATGGCAGCTTTGCCCATTATGGACTAATCGAGAATCTACACAGCAATCATATTCTCGATCTCTCACTGGCACCGGCACGCGTATCGCCGCAAGTGGTCGCAGATGCGACCGAGTTAGCGCGCGCCGTGTTGACGGCGCTCGATGTGGTCGGCGTGCTCTGTGTTGAGTTTTTCCTGAAAGCGGACGATAGCCTGGTCATCAACGAACTGGCCCCGCGCCCCCACAACTCGGGCCATCTGACGATTGAAGCGGCGCTGACCAGTCAATTCGGCCAGCAACTGCGGGCGGTTTGCGGCTTGCCGCTTGGCTCGACTGAGCAGATTCGTCCCGCCGCGATGGCCAATCTGCTGGGTGATCTGTGGGCCAACGGCGAACCGGATTGGGCGGCAGCCTGTGCACTGCCCGGTGTAAAGTTGCATCTCTATGGCAAAGGGGCCGCACGCCCAGGGCGCAAAATGGGTCATATTACGGCATTGGGATCCACCTTGGAGGAAGCAAGTGAATTGGTTAGGCAAGCGCGTCGTATATTGGGTGAAGACCGATAGGTAATGGTAAGGCACCTTTGGTATTGGCTACTTCTACTCTTGCTTCTTGGGTCATTAGCTTCCAATCTGTTTCTAGGACTCTGGGCTCGTACCTATTACCTTGAGTTAAATCGTACCCGCCTTGATCCTGTGGGCTTGGCTGTTTATGCTAATAGCAGAGTGCCAGCAAAATCAGGTAGCAAGGGGCGTCTGCTCTTCTATGGTGATTCGAGGGCCTATGCTTGGCCGGCCCCTGCAGGTGCAGCGCTCTACGAGGTAATCAACCGCGGTATTGGCGGCCAAACTACGGTACAGATCCTTGCACGCTTTGATGCAGATGTAACGCAGGTGCAACCCGATCTGGTGATTATTCAGGCAGGGATTAACGATCTCAAAACCATTGGTCTCTTTCCGGAACGCCGAGATGAGATTGTGGCCACCTGTAAAAAGAATCTTGCTGCAATGGTGCAGCGTACAACCGCTCAGGGCGCAACGGTGATTTTGACGACGGTCTTCCCGGCCGCGCAACCCTCACTGTTGCGCCGTCCCTTTTGGTCCGATGCCGTCGGTGCGGCCATTGTAGAAGTGAATGAGTACAGTAAAACACTGGTCACTGAACATGTTTTGCTCTTTGACAGTGCTGCCGTGCTTACTGACGAGACTGGAGCGATTCGTCCAGAATATAGCTACGATCTGCTCCATCTCAATCAAGAGGGCTATAGCGTGCTCAACCAGGCACTAGATGCACTACTAACCTGTGGCTGCTTTTGAGCATAGCAGGCAGTTCTACGGTTGAATCACCTAAGCATGACGGACGTTTGCAACTAGAGTGCACGTTAGAGGAACTGAAGTTTGAGGACTAATCATGTACGCTGATGATAAATTACACGAGGAATGTGGCATCTTTGGCATCTATGCCGAAGGGCGTGAAGTGGCCCGTTCTGCATTTTTTGCGCTTTATGCTTTACAACATCGGGGGCAGGAAGGGGCCGGCATTGTGACCTGTGATGGGCGCACCGCGCATATTCACAAGGGCATGGGGCTCGTTTCACAGGTCTTTAATGAAGAAAACCTCGGCCATCTATTTGGCCACATCGGCATTGGCCACACCCGCTACTCGACCACCGGTTCCTCTAAGTTGCGCAACACACAGCCCTACCTGCTTGAAACCCTCGACGGGCCATTGGCGATTGGCCACAATGGTAACCTGATCAACGCTCCCCAATTGCGCCGCGAACTCTTGGAACGAGGGGTGGGCTTGACTACCTCGACCGACAGCGAAGTGATTATTCATCTGCTGGCCGGTGCCGGTGGCAATGATTGGATCACGCGCATTCGCATTCTGATGGCCAAAGCGGAAGGCGCGTATACGCTTACTATTCTGACCCGTGATGCAATTTATGGCGTGCGTGATCCGTGGGGATTGCGGCCTTTGGTCTTGGGCAAGGTGGACAAGGGCTATGCGATTGCCTCGGAGAGTTGTGCTTTTGCTACGATTGGCGGCGAGATGATCCGCGAGATTGGGCCGGGCGAGGTTGTGCGCTTGGATCACAATGGCTATGAGATTATGCAGGGCGCGCCCCCACAGCAATTGGCATTCTGCACCTTTGAGCAGATCTACTTTGCGCGTCCGGATAGCATCCTCAATGGCAAACTTGTCCACCAGACCCGCCAGAAACTCGGCCAACGGCTCGCCAAAGAGGCCCCTGCCAAGGCCGATATTGTGGTGCCGGTGCCCGATTCCGGCACCCCCCACGCCATTGGCTATGCTCAACGCAGCAAGATTCCCTACAGCGAAGGGCTGATCAAGAGCCGCTATATCGGGCGCACTTTTATTCAGCCGAGCAATGAATTGCGCAAAGTCGGGGTGGCGATGAAATTTAATCCGCTGCCCGATAACTTAGCCGGCAAGCGGGTCGTCCTGATTGATGATTCGATTGTACGGGGCAATACATCCGGGCCACTTGTGCAGATGTTGCGCGAGGCCGGTGCCAAGGAAGTGCATGTGCGCGTCGCCTGCCCCGCTATCAAATTTCCCTGCTTTATGGGTGTTGATATGGCCACCCAGGCGGAGCTGATCGCCGCCAATATGACCGTCGATGAGATCTGCGAACATATTGGGGCCGACTCGCTGGCCTTCCTCTCGGTTGAGGGGTTAATGAAGGCGCTCAAGGCGGAGGATGGCTATTGCAACGCCTGTTTTACTGGCGAGTACCCCTTTAGCACGCCCATTCCACTCTTTGAATTGCAGCAGAAGGAAAAGTTCGCCGGCGTTTGGGCGGATTAGATTGACAGGTTCAAACGGCTTGGCTATACTGATTTTGATGATGCATTATACTCAATTTGGCATTACTCGGGAGAAGTTTGTTGAAACTATTGTGGCATCGGCTGCTGGCTAAATTATTAGAGCAATTGCTCTCTTCTGAAGGGGTTACTGTACTAAGCGAGTTGCCGGCAACAAGTAACCCCCCAGAAATTGATGTACTGCTATTGCGACGCAACGGTCTGCAATGGACAGAACGTCAGCGTGCTTTGCTTCCTGATGGCATTCGTGATCATCATTGTGCCCATCACCTTTTAGAATGTAAGATCACTGAATCGGTGACTGAGCAAAGCTTACAGCAGGCACTGACCTACGACTACCTGTACCGCCAAAGCCAGGAACTCTCTTCTCCCGAAGTGCAGACATATGTAGTCAGTGCAAAAACGCCACAAGCAAATAAGTTAATGGCCTGGGGCTATACTGCTGCTGAATATCCAGGTGTTTATGTCAGCACAAGCCCACTGATTAGCCGTGTAATGCTATTGGTGTTAAATGAACTGCGAGATGTGCCTCATAATGAATACTTGCGTTTGTTTGCCAGCCGAAAGCAGGTGCGGCGTGAAGCGTTCCATTATCTTAACGGCAAGCCGATAACGCAAATTTGGACTGTCATTTATGCCTTACAAAAGGCATATGAATTAGAAGGAGTTGACATGAACAAAGAGATAACAGTCGAGAGCTTGTTGGAGATGGGGGAGGAAATGCGTAAGCAGGCTGTAGCAAGTGCATCTCTGGAGGAACGGTTGGCGGGATTGGGGCCGGAGGAGCGGTTGGCGGGATTGGGACCGGAGGAACTACGGATGTTAATGAAACAAATCGAAGTCTACCTGCGCAAACAACAGGCGAATGATGATAATACGTTGTCTGATGAGTAACCATAAATCCGACTCACAGTTGCTTTAGTGCGCCATGGCTGGCAGGTAAGTTGTAGGTTGCTGTCGATTATTCATTGGAGAGTTTGGGCATGACGCAAGAGCGTACTATCAGCTATACCATCAATCAACAAGTCGCTACAATCACCCTCAACCGGCCCGAAAAGCGCAACGCCTTTACGCCGGTGATGTTGCAGGCACTCCAGGCCGCCTTTGTACAAGCCGGCGAAGATCAGGATGTACGCGCAGTTCTAATCACTGGTGCCGGCAAAGGCTTTTGCGCCGGCCAGGATTTGGCAATCTTTGATGGCGTTCCCAGCCCCGAACGGGTGCGCGAAGTGGTCCTCGACTACTATCGGCCCATGATTCTGAGTATTGTCGCGCTAAGAAAGCCAGTAATCGCGGCCATTAATGGCGTTGCTGCCGGGGCCGGGGCGTCGTTGGCCCTCGCCTGTGATCTACGCATCATGGCCCACGATGCCAGCATTCTCATGGCCTTTAGCAACATTGGTCTTGTGCCCGACGCCGGTGCCAGTTGGTTTTTGACCCGATTGGTTGGTTATAGCCGAGCCTTTGAGATCGCTGCCTTGGGTGAACGCATCACCGCTGAAAGATCATTGGAACTTGGGCTGACCAATTGGGTAACCGGTGCGGATACATTGGCGGAAGATGCGCTGGCACGTGCCCGCCATTTAGCACAACGACCCACAGTCGCGCTTGGCATGACCAAGGCAGCTCTGCAACAAGCAACCCAAGAAGGATTGGCGGCAATCCTGACTTTGGAAGCCGATCTCCAAGCAGAGGCAACCGCCACAGCTGATCATCTGGAAGGGGTGACGGCGTTTGTGGAAAAGCGGGCACCCGTTTTTCGCGGACAGTAGTTCATCAGGAACAGTACAACCGATTTGTAATTTCCGCTGTTTCCATCATCCGCTGTAGTGTATAAGTCTCAAGGAGAAATAGTGCCTCAATCACCTGCAGCACAATTGGATCTCACCGGCAAAGTTGCCCTGATCACCGGTGCCTCGCGCGGGATCGGCGAAGCGATTGCCCATGCCTATGCCGCCGTCGGTGCCACCGTCGTCCTCAGTAGCCGCAAACAAGAGGCTCTTGACGAAGTGGCGATCGCGATTCAAGCCGCGGGCGGGCAGGCGTTGGCGATTGCTACCCATACAGGCGATGCCACAGCCGTTGCAGCGCTGGTTGATCGCGTTGGCAGGGAACTGGGGGGCGTCGATATTCTGGTGAATAACGCGGCGACCAACCCACACTTTGGCCCCATCCTCACCAGTGAAGAGAGCCACTGGGACAAGATTCTCGATGTCAATGTCAAAGGCTATTTCCGCCTGATCCAGGCTTGTGTACCGACCATGAAGGTGCGTGGTGGTGGCAAGGTGATCAACATTGCATCGATTGCCGGTAAAGCGCCGTTGCCAAACATGGGTATCTATTCTGTCAGCAAGGCGGCTGTACTCATGCTCACCGAAGTGCTTGCCGTGGAGCTTGCCCCCGACAACATTCAGGTGAACGCCATTGCCCCTGGCTTTATTCGTACCGCCTTTAGCCGAGCGATTTGGGACAACCCGACGATCCACGATAGCATCGTGGCGCGCATCCCGCAACAACGTATTGCCAATGTCGAGGAACTCACCGGCATTGCCCTCTATCTCGCTGCCCCCGCCTCCAGCTTCACCACCGGTGCCACCTTCGTCATCGACGGCGGGCAACTTCTCAACCACTAATGGTCACCCATTCGCCATTTACAATTCACCATTCACCATTAGAAAGCCTCCGTGTGACACAACTTTTCACCATCTTCGCCAATATTCTCCTCCCCGTCTTTGCCCTGGTGCTGGTCGGCTATGTCGCTGGTCCACGGCTCCAACTCGACGCCCGAACCCTCTCCCGCTTCGCCTACTTCATTATTACGCCCTCATTTGTCTTTAATATCTTTAGCGCAGCTGAAATCCAGGCAGCGCTTGCCCTGCGCATGGCGCTCTTTATTGTGGTCGTGACAACCGGCACGGTGATTGTGGCGTGGCTAGTGGCGCGGGCGTTGCGCTCTTCACCGCAGATGACAGCAGCTTATGTGCTGGCTGCTGCCTTTGGCAACGTCGGTAACTTTGGGCTGCCGATTATCCAATTTAAATTGGGTGAATCCGCCTTGGTCGCTGCCTCTTTTTATTTCTTGGTTTTGAGCATCTATGGCTTTATGGTCGGCGTAACCGCCGCAACCTGGCACCAGGGCACGGGGCTGCGTGCGCTTTGGATGGCCTTTAAGACGCCGGCAGTGCTGGCAGTGATTCCTGCCTTTCTGGTCAACTGGTTCAATTTGCCAATGCCGCTCTTTGTCAACCGTGCCGTGGGGCTGCTGGCTGGTGCCCTGATCCCCGTGATGTTGGTGACGTTGGGGGTACAATTGGCGGGGATGGGCATCCCCAAAGTGAGCAGAGATGTCATTGCGACGAGCCTCGTTCGCCTACTTGTGGGGCCGGCGTTGGCACTGCTCTTGGTCGTACCCTTTGGCATGACGGGCATTGAACGTGGGGCCGGCATCTTGCAAGCCAGCATGCCGGTGGCAGTGTTGGCCGCACTCATCGCCTTGGAACATCAATTGTTGCCTGATTTTGTCACAACGGTGGCGCTCTTTTCCACACTGGTGAGTGCGGTTACCCTGACTGTTGTGCTCAGCCTTGTTTAGCCTTATGCATCTGGTGGGTTACCTGCGACGGCTTCAAGAACAAGCTGCCATGACGCTCTCCTTGGTGGCCGCGATCCAAAGGGTCTTGCCGCGCAGGCGACGGCACGGTGCGCGCTATCCCCATCAATCCTGGCTCTTTGAAAGTATTGTCGATATGGTGATCGATGCCGTCCCCGATCATGAGCAGATCGAGGTAAACGACATTCGTGCACTCTTTGCGCGCACGGCAACGCTACCGATGCTAACGCCTGTGCACTGTGAACCGATTCGCTTAGGTACCGTTCCTGGTGAGCGTCAAAGCCCGCGCATAACCAGTGCCGGTCGGACGATCCTCTTCTTTCATGGCGGTGGCTATGTGGCTGGATCCGTAGAGAGTCACCGTTTGCTTAGCGCCCGCATTGCCAAGGAAGCATCAGCACAGCTCTACTCAATGGCGTATCGTCTGGCTCCGGAGCACCCTTATCCGGCAGCCCTGGAAGATGCCTGGATCGCCTATTGGACGCTCTTGGCGCGAGGGGTATTACCGCGCCAGATCGTCATTGGTGGTGATTCGGCAGGGGCGGGCTTGACGGTTGCGTTGCTGCTCGCCCTACGTGAAGCACATGTGCCATTGCCCGCCGCAGCCTTCTGTCTCTCGCCACTCTTTGATCTGCGCTGCGGCCATGATACCCCACAAGCGAAGATCAGCGCTGACTATCTTAACCCGAATGTACTTCGCTGTTCGGCCCATTCCTATCTCAACGGGTTGGATCCCTGCCATCCCTATGTCTCGCCGATTTTTGCCGATTTACAAGGATTGCCGCCGATCCTGATCCAAGCGGGTCGTACTGAATTTTTGGTGAATGATGCCATCCAGTTTACTGAGCGTGCCGCTGCCGCCGGTGTCGATGTGCGCCTTCACCTCGCCGAGCAGATGATTCACGTTTATCAATTTCTCTATCCAATTGTGCGGGAAGCCAAGGAGGCTGTCAAAGAGATCGGTCACTTTGTGCGCCAGCAAACAATGTGATCCTGTTGACGAATTTCGCAGGCGCTCCGGCTGCGGCAAGTTGTGGCTTCGACAAGCTCCGGCTTCGACAAGCTCAGCCTGCGGCAAGCTCAGCCTACGACAAGCTCAGCTGCGGCAAGTTGCGCCTCCGCAATTCGTCAACAGCATCAGACGTTCGCGCTGTAACCTCTACTGCTTCACCTTGACCAAATCTTCTTTGTAGCGCACGAGTACCCGATAGCCACCGTTCCAGGGCGCTTCGCTGGCAAATTGACTAACGATTCCAGTCACCTGCCACTGCTCACCGCGGTTGACATAGGGGCGCCGCAGACCGGTGCTGCTGCGCACCGTCACTCGAACAGCTTCGGCATCGGGGTTGGTTGGATCGCTCAAAAAGATGCTATCGCCCTGCCAGCCGCTGACGATGCCCCGAAAGGTGACCAGTCGCCCTTCCAATGACTCACCGATCTCTGCCCCATTTATCGGCAGCGGTTGCAATGGTAAACCAGTGCCCACCCGTTGAATTGTTGTAGCATCCAAAAGTTGCAACTCCATCTCGCCGCGGAACGATTTGAGGATCCCGCGCACACGCACGCGATCGCCTTCTTGTAATGCCGGGTAGAGTGCCTGCCGTGAATAGATATTGATGCCAATGCCGGCCAGTGGACCCGTGCGCGGGTCGGGTGCCGGGTCGGCAACATAGATGGTGGCATTGAAGAGCCCAGGCGGCGCGGTGACCACCGCGTAAAACTCAACGTCCGCCTCTAAGCCGGATAATTTAGATTGGGCCACCGAGGCCGGAGGACCACCAGCCTGACCATAACTTGGATCCAAGTGGACTGGCGGCGGTAGTTCGTTATCATCTTCATCCTCATCTTTGGGGCTCTTGGTCGGCGTGGGGCTGTTGTTTGGGCCAGGGTTGCCAGGATAGGGTGCCACTCGATCTTTAGAAAAGGGTTCGTTGGCACCCCCGGGCGTGGCGTGCCCCTGTTGCCAGGTCGCGCCATCGGGTAGGCGGCTAAGCGAGGAGCCGCGGCCAGGGTTGACTACCCAACTAATGCGGTCAACCTCTACACCGCTTGGATTGCGTAGCGTGACACTCTCGTTTTCATTGTTCAGGCTGATCCGGCTCTTGCTGTGATAGATCACAAGCCAATCATAGCCCCGAATCACCTGCCCCGTGCCAAAGGTAAAGGCACGCCCATTGCCCGCTTCGGCGCTCGCATCAAGCAGTTGCCAGCCGTCGAGCGAAAGCGGCTGCGGGCTGGGGTTGTACAATTCGATGAATTCGTCATCGGTATTGACCGCGCCATCCCCATTGTGATCGGACCAAGGGGCCGGTAACACTTCATTGAGCTGAACCGCACCACCGATTGCGGGCAGCACATAGATCGGCGCTGTAACGGCAAAATCGCCATCTTGCTGGGTGGCAACGGCATAGAGAAAGGTATTTGGCAGGGCTGGAATGGTGATCTGCCACCGTTGGTTGCCGGTTGGCAGATCGAGCTGGCGCAGCGGACGATCATCCTGCCAGAGGGCCAATCCCGCCAACTCCCCTTGGCGATCGCCATAGGTAATCTCCAGTGTGATACTATTTTCTGAAGGAATACTACTGCCCATCCAGATTGAAGCACCCTGGCCAGTGAGCTGCGTCAGCGTCAACCAGAGCCCCGGTCGATTGGTCAGCCAGCCGCGCCGTGCCATCAACGCCGTGCGCACGCCTGTGACGTCATTGCTCTGCGCAACAAGACCCGTATAGTGGGGGGCCGACAACAGTTGGCCGGGTTGGGGTGGCGCAGCATTGCCGGCTGGTAACAGTGGTGTTTCTGCGGCGCGCCAGGTGCGATAGATCTTATTGATCGTCTCCGGTGCGCTGATCGTATCGGCGGCCACGGCAGCAATGACGCTCGCCACAGGCGCATTCCCTTCTTGCCACTGTAACGGAGTGCTGCTCCGGTCGGCATTGCCAACCAGCGTCTCTCGATCGAGCGCGTCCTGTGATGCTTGATCATACACAATGGCCTGGTCATCTTCGCCTTGCCAGCGCCAGGCTGGCAGGATCGTAATCGCTGTTCTTGCCTCCCAAGGCATGATAAAGGTAGGGTCGGCAACCGCAATGAACTGAAGATCTGCTGCGGCGGCGGCGGCATGTAGGTAATGAGGTGGAGAAGTCCCTGTGGCGCTAAAATTGCTCTCTGCCCCCAGGGAACCCCAAAGCGCCAGCCAGCTCTCGTCTAGCAACTGGGGTGCTGTTGCTGCCGCTGTGGGCAGTTGAATGGATGTAAAGGGCTGAGGTGCTGCGTATAAAAAGCGATGTCGCTGGTCAGCACCAGCCCAATAGCTAGCTCCAGGGACACGCTGAAGGGAAAAGGCCGCGGGTGCTTGTAAGAGGCCAACCAGCTTCAGGCTCGCATAGGCCCCATCACCATAGACAAGCGCATCCGCTACTTGGCCATTGGGATTCAGCAGGATCACCTCATCCCCGCTGTCATTGAGCGCCCATTGCCCGCTAGCCAATGCGCGCAGCGCAAGCAAATCTGGGGTTGCTTGATCACTGTTGCCAAATTCAGCATTCGCTGGTGCCCCCCACGTGGTGAGAAAAGTTGCCCCATCCCTTGCAATGACAAAGCGTGCGCCGGCTGGTAATTGGTAGCCGATTGGCAAAGCATAGAAGCCTTCACCCGCACCGGGGCTCTCTTCATCCCCGATCGCCCAACCGCTCAGATCCAACGACTCGGTGCTCCCATTGATCAACACGACAAATTCCTCATCACTGCCCCGATAGAGCACTTCGTCGATCAGCAACGGACTTGTGCTGTCGGCCTGTGGCCAGGTCGCCCCTGGTGTGGGGGTTGCGCCGGGGGTGAGGGTGGCGGTCGCTACTGCTGTGGGCAGCGCTGTCGAGGGCTGATAGGCACTGCCTGGCGAGCCCAGGTCGCCACTTGAGCCGGGCCAACTTTCTTCACTACTTCGCCAAGCGCCATCACCATTGAGCCACCGTTGGAGGGACGTTCCAGGGGTGATCGACAGTGATGTTCCAGCCCCCCATTGTACGCGGTCGACTTCACTTCCGTCAGGGGCAAGCAAGAGCAGTTCATCGCTGCTGTTGGCCAGCGTAAGGTTATTGTAGACATAAGAGGAGAGCACGCCACCGTTGATCGCCGTGTCACCATTGCGCACCAACACGATATACTGCCCCGGCCCAATTACCAAGTCAACAGCGATGGCATGGCGATCACTGCCCAAATCGCGCAATTGCCAGCCGCGTAGGTTGACGCTCTGACTGTCGGCATTGTAAAGCTCGATCCACTCACCGGCTTCATCTTTTACCGCTTTGGGATCAGCCAAAAACTCGCTAATATAGAGAGATGGGAGTGGCGTTGGGGGGGCAGCGGGCGAGTTGGTTGCCGTTGCTGTTGCTGTTGGTGGTAGTGGTGTGCTTGTGGGGGCTATGTCTGTAGGCGGAATGTCAGTGGGGGCCATCTCAGTGGTGGCTATCTCAGGGGTGGCTATCTCAGGGGTGGCTATCTCAGGGGGGACTGTGCCAGTGGGGGATTCTGTTGGGGAAAGGGGTGGAATCGTTTGCGCCGTGCTTGGTGTGGCAAAATAGGTCAGGCCAAGCACCGTCAAAGTGCAGAAGAAGCTGATCCACGCTACGTGCGCGGCAGCCTTGAAGATGAATGAGCGATGAGCCATGAGGACCTCGATACGGATGCTTCGGTGGATGCGGATTCTTCCTTCCGATCCTACGTAGCAGGTGTAGGTCCGTCAATGGGCTGATTGCTCGATTTTATGCTACCGATTTGGTAGATGGTGAGGGACTGTAGTACTTTTTTCGTTTACACATTTGTTATACGCTCAACAGACCCTCAGGAGGGAAGGGGGGATTGAGTAGGGCTCTAAAGAGGATATCTCTGGGGACAAATGCCAAACAGTGTAGTGGCGGCTGAGCTTGTCGAAGCCAAAGCGGATTAACCTCCGTAGATTCTGAACACCCTTGCCATACCCAAGATCGGCACAGAAAGTAACCGATTACCCGTGTCAAGCGTGTTATTTTCTGACGTTCATAGGTGCAAAAGGCACTGTTAGGGGGAACAAAAGTAAGCCCAACCAAAATAGTAGCGCGATACCACTGATCCAAAGGCCCAATCGCCAGCTTTGTGGACGGTAGCGAAAGCTGACCGTATGCTCGCCCGCCGGGAGTTGGATGCCGCGGAAGAGAAGATTGGTCGGATAGATCGGCGTGGGCCTGTCATCGACCGTCGCCTGCCAGCCGGGGTAGTTGGTATCGCTAAGCACCAAAAAGGCGTCCTGTGAACTTCGTACCGCCAACGTCACCTCTTCCGCTGTATAGCGCAAGATGGTCACTTGATCGGCCGGGTCAGCTAGCGTTGAGCGTGTCGATAAGCCATCGCCTGCCGGCAATGCTTCAACCACGGCGGCCACGCCCTGTTGGATCAAGGGTTCCTCGCGAAGGTGTGTCAACGCTTCTTCGGCGTTGGCCGCAGTGAAGAGTTGATGGACGAGATAGGCGCGGGGCCGCAGATCCAGATTTTCATAAATTTTGACATCCCCGCTGTGCACCAACGCAAAGTGACCGCGGTCGCTGGGGAGCAGAGGCGTGAACATCTTGGTCTGTTGATCAAAGAGAGTGGCCGCCTGGATGACCACGGGTGGCGCGCCTGTCACTTGCGTGATCGTAATTGCTGTCGCTGATAACGGTTTGCTGAAGGGCAGGCGAACCCGATATTCCTGCCGCCCACGCTCGACATCGCGCAAGGCGACCACGGCACCGGCTTGTAGCGCTGCCGGATTATCCAACGCTGGGCCGGCCAGATCAGCACCGGGTTGATTGCCGGCATTGATGCTATAGGTTGACTGTTGACCGGCATCATTTTCGACCGTCACCATTGCCACCGGCTGGTTTGCACGCCATCCCGCAAGGTCATCGTCGACATCGTCGACATCGTCGACATAGCCGATTAGATCCAGATGGGTTGCCATCAAGGGAGAGGTTGGCGTGAGCACCGTTGTGGGCTGTGACGGCATCAGGCGTGCGCCGATCTGGCGATCATAGTAAACATCCTCGAACCAGAGATCACGCACTTTGTCGGTGATCACATACTGGACGTTGAGCAAGCCCAACATGGCCGCGCTGGGTATCTCCTCGATCTGTTCGCGCAAGCGGCCGTCTGGCACCAACTGCTCCGGTGGGATAAAGAGGGTGAGAAATTTATTGTAGCGCTGGAGCGGGAGCACCCCGCCGTCAAAGCCGTCGACCGCGGGAATGCGCCAGAAGAGTGGCAGGTTGGGTACGAGCAGCTCCTGGATCTTGAGCCCGATGATGAATTGATCAAAGGCCTGTTGATCAAGCTGTGGCGGGCGACTCTCCAGCAGAACGCGCCGCCAGTCGCCCATATCCCCTGGATCATAGGTGATCGTACTCATGCCCAAAAAGCGCCCCATTGCTGCCGGATCAATCTGGGCACGCGTCGGGTCGGTCAGCAAATGCGCCGGTGCAGTGCGTACCCCATAGACCGCGTCGGGCGCGGTTGGCTGGCTGTGGGGTAATGCGCGTGCTGCCAGCAGAAGATCGACGGTGAGAAGCAGCGTAAGCGCAGCCAAGGCAGGCCGCACGAGACGAATTAGGGAGCGGTGCGTGTTGAGTGACGAAAGACGCGCTGCGAGATAGGCCATGCCCGCCCCACTTAAAAGTGCCATACCCAGCGTATAAAGCATTAGCCAGCGGGCAGGAACACGAAAGAGATCAAAGCCAGGCACAAGTTTATAGAGCAGATAGTAGGCGGGGTTCCAGCGACCCAGCGCCAGAATGAGGCCGAGCAGTGCAAAGAAGAGGCCGCTGTTGCGCAGCGCGCCGCGCCCTTTCCACGCACCCGGCAGCGCCAGCGCCAGCCCAATTAGACCGATATAGCCGACAAATTCAGTGTAACCGGCACCAAAGATTGGCCCCAACTCAAGCAGCCCATAGGTGGGTAAGAGGCTCCAGGGCAGGCGGAGGGGGCGCAGGCTAAAACTTGATACTTCGTTGTAGGTGAGGCCACCACTGCGCAGCCCCAAGTTGCTCAATTCGATGGTCGGTAGAAGCTGGGCCGCGCATAGACCGATCGCCAACAGCACACCGAGCCCATAGACCAGGAGCGGTGGGCCGAGTGTGGTGATCAGTCGGTGCAGATTCGTCAGCGAGAGCCGCCAATCGGGCAAGCGCATGAGGCCATCCCAAAGCAACCAAAGTCCAACGCCAAAGAGATTAATATAGAGAGTCTGCGTATGGCCCGCAAGGAGCATCAGCGTCACAAGGAGCGCACAGTGGGCAACTGCGCCACCGTAACGTGCGACGATGCTAACCCGTTTCAACGGGTTTCCCATCTCAGCAACGGAATGAATTCCGTTGCCAGTCGGCAGCGCCTGGACCCCCAATAACACCCAAAGTGCCCAAGGCAACCACGCCGCGCCATTCATCTGATTGATGTGACCGATCAACCCCCCATAGAAGCCGCTGCCAGCCAAGACCAATGCGGTCACCAGCCCGGGCCATGCACCTTGGCCATAGCGCCGCACCAATGCATAGCCCCCATAGCCCAGCAGCCAGGTGTGGATGGCCGCGCTCCAATAGATCTGCTTCGTCACCGGGAGCCAACTCAGCGGCCAATGGAGGGGATAGAGGACGGCGGCTTGCGGATTGGCCAGGAAGGGCACGCCGTTAAAGATATACGGGTTCCAGAGTGGTAGGTGCCCTGCCCGTAGCGCCGCTGCGGCATAATCGCGATAGGGATAGAAGTAGAGCAGGATATCACCGCTGGCCAGCACACGGTTGGTAAAGAGCAGCGGATAGTAGAGGAGCGCGACAAAGAGTGCCAGGAGAAGAGCAACGAGCAAGTGGCGACCAGGGGCAGCGCGAAGCGTAAAACGAGCAGGAGGGTGACTGAACATCTTATTCTCCTGCGGAACAGTGCTGAATGGTGCCAGAAAGCGCTACCACGCTTGGCAGGATTGTCCAAGGTGTTGTCTGGGCCGTAGACGGATGCGCCGTAGAGCTCTGCGCGGTGGGACGGCAAAGACACCAGTCACAGGAGCGTTGTGGCGAGTTTTGTAATTCAAAGAGCATCATATTCCCAAAGCGTCTCTGTTGGATCAGTTGTAAATTGCGCGTAGCCATGTGAAGCGCAAAATCGGGTAGCGCTTGCCACGTGGGTTGCAAGAGAAAGCGCCGTTGGGCTACGTTTTTGGCTGCATTGTCAGCGAAAGTAAGCGCATTGGCAAACCAACGGACGTCGATTTGGCCCTGTTGTTCTTCGGCAAATAGATAGAATTGCAGTTGCCAGCCCAATTGTTGTTGATAAAGGATCAGCGGTGGTTGCTCTGGTCTATTCGGTTCTTCTGCGCGTAGCCATACGAGTGCTTCCTGTAGACCGCTGTACGCACCATGATCACCGCCAATCGGTAACCCGCCTTGTGCTGCCCGCCAAGCCGTTGGTAGAAGCAGCACACAGAGGAGTGCTACCATTGGGTGAACGCCAATTCGTAGGGGCACGGTATATCGTGCCCCATATTGTGCCCCATATCGTCCCCTGACGAGAGGAATCGCTCGTAAAGCACCGCTTAGCAAAAGTACAACGATGGGAATCAGCGGCAAGAGATAGCGATCCCAAATTTGGATGGTTGTGGTCAGATGCAAGATCAGAAAGCCCAGGCTCCATAACACCAATACAGCTCCCATCAAGCCTCTCGTTTCCTGCGCTACATGGCTTGACTGTCTGGTGCTCCAACGTTGGGGAATGTGCTTGCTCCAGCGAGCAGTTGCGCAGAGGAGCAGAAACCCATAGAGGCCCCAAGCTGACCCACTGGCGCCGATATACCAAAGTAACGCTGCCCAAGCTTTTGCGCGCTGCCACCACTCGGCAGGTGATACCAGGCTTACCCCACCATAATTTTGCACGCTAAGATCCCAGGGCGAGGGTGCAACATGCCAACGCAAACTGTCCCCATAGAGCAAGGGGATGACCACGAGGGCCATACCGCCAATCAGCGCTGCGTAGGGACGAACTCTGGTCCAGATTTTTATTCGTGTAGTCACGAGAGGGCTATAGAAAGAGTTAGCTGTCATGACGGCAACCAAAAGTGGCAGGTACACGATGCCTTGCTGCTTGGTCATAAGCGCCGCGCCAAGGGCAATCCCAGCCCAAACCATGCGTTTACGGAGTGTCAGGTAGAAGGCTAACTGGCCACAAAAGAGCAGCAGGGGATCGGTATAGGCGGTGGCGGCAAAGCTCAGGGCAAAGGGATTGAGCGCATAGAGCAGGGCAGCCGCCGTGCCGTTGGCGCGCCAGAGGCGCCGGCTGGTGACTGCCAGCAATGCAACCGTGGCTGTGGTTATGCCAATATTGAGCAAGCGGGCGGTGGCTTGTGTTGCGCCCACTAGACTAAAAAGCGCGGCCTGACTCCAAAGATAGAGGGGCGGTTTGTCTGGCCAAACGGTGAGCATCCACGGGTCTTCGTAGCGCAGGTGCAGCGCCCAGTAGCTATAGAGTGCTTCGTCTTCGCGTAGTGGATAACAATCGAGTAGCTGTAGGGAGAGCCCAAAGCTAAGAAGGATGGCGAGCAGGAGAAGTTTGGACAATGTCAATCAACAAAGCGGTATTTGAGCAACGTGCGAATCGCGGGCCAGCCATCGAGCCAGCTAATTTTTTTGCCCTCGTGAAAGACGCGCCCATTGTAGCTAATCGGCACTTCAAAGATGGTGTAGCCCCGTTTGAGGATCTTGGCCGTCAGTTCCGGCTCAATTTCAAAGCGGCGGCTGCGCAGTGGCATGTCTGCAATCACATCGCGGCGAAAACATTTGTAGCAGGTTTCCATATCACTGAGGGAGGTACCATAGAGCACATTGGTGAGGATGGTGAGAAACTTGTTGCCCAGCATGTGGCTCAGGCTCATCGTCGCGCGCTGCCCCCCCAGGAAGCGACTCCCATAGATGACGGGTGATCGTCCTTCAAGCAGGGGCACCAGCAGCTTGACATAATCGCGCGGGTCATATTCTAGATCGGCATCTTGGATGACCAGGATATCGCCAGTAGCGTGCTCAAAGCCAGTGCGTAGAGCAGCCCCTTTGCCACCATTCTGCTCGTGAAAAACAATTAGCATATCGCTAGGCTTTTGATCACGCCACTGGTCGAGGATCTCACGCGTGCCGTCGGTTGAGCCATCATCAACAATGACCAATTCTCGCTCTAATGTGATTGGGCCGCGCAAAAAATGGTTTTGCCCATCAGGATCGACGGTCAAATTGACATCGCGGACCCGCTGTACGATCTCTTCCAGCGTAGTTCGTTCATTGTAGACCGGCATAATGATAGAAAGCTTCACACTCTTCTCCCGTGTCCGATTGCGCAGGGCACCGGTTGGCTTCGATGCGATGCTATCGATCCTTGTCGGGGTGTTTGTGCTATTGTCTATCTTAATCATGCTGACCTACTATGTAAAAACGCTGCTGTTTGTCTATTCTTCGCTAACTTGATGGGCAAGGATAATCGCATCGGCTACCGCGCGCATTGGCTTCCGATTGTTCATGCTCATCTTTTGGATACGGCGGAAGGCCTCGCTCTCGTTGAGCCCCTGTGTATCCATCAGAATGCCTTTGGCGCGTTCTACGAGCTTGCGTGTCTCCAACGCCTCTTGTAGCGAATCTACCTCGCGCTCCAAGGCACGGAACTCGCTAAAGCGGGTCAAGGCGACTTCGATCGCGGGCGCAAGATCGCTTTCGCGAAAAGGCTTGACCAGATACCCGGCAACCCCGGCTTGACGAGCACGTTGCACGAGCTCCTGCTGGCTATAGGCGCTCAGCAGCAGGACCGGTGCCACACGTTCGCTGGTCAAAATCTCGGCAGCTTCGATCCCATCCATGTCGGGCATTTTGATATCCATAATGACAATATCAGGGCGAACTTCGCGTGCTAGATTGACCGAACTGCGTCCGTCGCCCGCTTCACCAACCACCAGATAGCCCAGGTTTGTTAACATTTCACGTAAGTCCATACGGATTAGTGATTCATCGTCGGCGATAATTACGCGGGTACGTTCCACGTTTCGCTCTCCTTCATCAGTCAAATTGATATGAATTTAGAACCGATCCAAAACTTCGGTTGTGGTGCACCGGGAACAGATAAGTTGGGATCGCTCCTTAATCTGTTCCCAAGGAACGTTTGGGAAACCGGATCGTTGCTCGCGTCCCTTGCAGAAACGCTGCCTCTTGAAGTGGCATTCCGTCAGTTTGTTCCTGTGCTAGCGCATCAGTTGAAGGCGCATTATCGCCTACACTCTTCTCATCCACCAAATGTGCAGTCGCGATATCGTTCTTATGCTGCATGATAGGGCTCTCTTCCGGCGATTGCGTGTCATGCGCTGTTGGATTCGCCCTTGCTTCACCTACTGTTTCGGAATCCTTTACACCGTTGTTCATCATCAAGGATTCGATTGTAACTTCACCCTTGAGATCATCGGTCACCAACGTCTGTACAATCTGTAACCCTAAGCTACGGCTTGGTTTGACGCCAAAATCAGTGGGCAAGCCGTTGCCGTCGTCGGTGACGATTAATTCAACGGCATCGCCTAGATCGGTCAGTTCGATCTCGATGTGCCCCTTGTGACGGTCGCGCAGCCCATGTTCGACCGCGTTTAAGAGTAGTTCATTGATGACCATGGCGGCCGGCGTTGCCTGGCTAGCCGGTAAACGGATATTGGGGCCAGCCACATGAATGGCGATCTCTTGCTCTGGATTGCTAGAGACCTGTGCCACCTGGGTGGCAATGCGCTGACAAATATCACGCAGGCTAATCGGCCGGTGCTCATCCTGGCTCAAAAACTCATGGATCACCGACATACTTAATACACGATTGACAGCGTCGGTAAGATGCTGTTTTGCTTCTTCATTTTCTGTGCGTCGGGCTTGGATGCGCAAAATGGCAGCGATATTTTGTAGATTGTTTTTGACCCGATGATGAACTTCCTGAATAATCGCCGCTTTGACATTCAACTCGCGCTGTTTTTGCACCGTCTCGGTTGCATTGTGCACCATAACGAGCACGGCATCGATCCCCGCATGTTTGCGCTGTGCCAGATTGTACCATGGCACGCCCAACAATAATTGCATCCAACGGGCAGGCGGCATGTGTAGCGGCACCGTGCGCCGAATCCAAATGCGCCCATCGCTCGATTCCTGCCGCTCTTCTAGACACTTCTGCGTCTGAAAGGTCTCCTCGACCAATTCGGTATCGGTCGCCTCTAACATCGAAATATGGGCACCATGAGGATCGCGCACAATGCCGGCGGTACGAAAGAGGTTGGTGGCATTGCCGCTCGCATAGCGGATCCGCCGTTCGTGGTCGACAAGATAGATCCCATCGTAGATGCCAAAGCGCCCCAAGATTTCTGCATTGGTGATTTCCCCATGCAGGCACATCTCTTGTACCCCTGGTACCGCGCGCTGAAAATAACGGTTACGCCGGCGTTGCCGCTCATAGGCCAACATATTGGTTTCGACCACAAAGGCCCCAATGGTCTTCCCTGCGCCGCTACCCTCTTCCTGGCCACTAGCGGTGCTTCCATTGTGGATGGGATAGACATCCTGGATGATCGGTGCGCCATTGCGCAATACTTCGCGCTGCCAACGGCCACCACTGCCACTGGTCAATGCCCGCAAAATCAGCGGCTGCTCTTCGCGCGTAAAGGTGCGCCCGCTTGCCGCATCGCGATAGAGCGACGAGATCGAGGAGGGCATGGCATGGCTGATCACCAATCCCCGATTGGCAGAGAGCAATGTGCAGACCAAAATGTCGGCGCGGCTGATATCTGCGGTAATCGGCAGCCCATGTTCGATGCGTTGCAGCAGGTCGAGATCAGCCGCGGTCAGGCTGGAACAGTTCTTTACCTGCTTATCCATAAGTCCGTTGTATACTCACCCAACTATAGTAGGGCCCCGATGGCCCGTGAAAAAAGACGACCCCCGCCGCATAGTGATTCAATGGGGCAAGTGATGAACCCACTGTGATCAACATGACGAGAGCCGGATGCTCGAGATATCTCGAGCGCGAAGAATTGTACCGCAGGGGGAGAATTTACGCAAAGCGATCAAAAGTCTGGTCAAGGTCTGCCTGCTGACCTGGCTAATCGTGTGCGCAACGCTCGGTTGATGGATACAAAAAAGCTGATGGTCCACCTTTGCAAAGGTGGACCATCAGCTTTTTTGTACATAACTGTCACTCTGGTCGGGGCGAGAGGATTTGAACCTCCGGCCTCTTCAACCCCATTGAAGCGCGCTACCGAGCTGCGCTACGCAGGAGTAGGACCAAGTAAAAGTCACTCTTTATTTAGGTATTTAAGTGGTCTTAGGTTGCCCATTTTTCAGCAACAAAAAACCCACCGGTTTACCGATGGGTGCGTAGCTGTGATATACTCTCATCACATGCCGGTGCTACTACATCGGCTCGCCTGGAAGGTGTTGTCAGCACTGACCAGGCTTTTTTATTTACTCATTTGTTAATGTGCATCATAGGCGATTCTTGGCTAACCGTCAAGCGAAGTCAATGCCGTTACTACGTTTTCTGCCTGATACCATTTTCTATTTTCTACATCCCACAACATCAGTACTGCTCCCTCACATTTAGGGTCAAAGGGAGCAGGCCATATAGTCTCTTTTGTATACGTAGCTAATTGAAAACTTGCCCCGCGCAAGTCAGCTCCTTGTAGATTAGCAAATTTCAAATCAGCGCCATTCAAGTTAGCATTCGTCAAGCTTGCCTCCTGCAAACTTGCGTTGAACAACCTGGCTTGTTGCAGGTTACTTTGCCACAAGTCAGCATTATGTAGCTTTGCATCCCACAGGTCAGCTGAGTGTAGATTAGCCTGTAGCAGGTTAGCTCCTTGGAGATTAGCCTTATAGAGCTTAGTCTCTTGCAAATCGGCCTTAAAAAGTTTGGCCCCCGCAAGATTGGCATTAATCAGCTCAGCTCCAACTAATATAGCCCTAAATAAGTTTGTTCCCTGCAATTGGGCGTTATGCAATTGGGCTCCTTCTAGATTCGCTCCTGGCAATTCCCGATTACGCAACGACCCATCTGTATGCCAACCGTTGCCAACAATCAATCGGACAGCTTCTAACGCGAAGTCGTTACTATGGCTTCCCATTTGGCGGATAATGCGTTCCTTTTCTTCCAGGTTTGAGCGATGGCGTCCAAGCCCTTCAAGAACAATCACGGTGATGGCAATGGCTATTGCCTCTTTTCGGAAACTGTTTAACGTGCTACATGAACTGAATTGCGTAATAGCGACACCCGCAATTGAAAGCAACCATGTGTAAAACTGTATAGAGTTGCCAGGCTTTCTATACCACTCCGCAAAAGTGCTTGGTGCCTCAAGCTCAAGTGATGCCATTACAACCCAGTAAAACAAAGCAGCGATTGCAACGACCACACCGAGAGAGTTGTTCATGGTTTACCTATGCGGTCAGCTTCTAATTGCAATAGCCTGCCGTCGACTTCTTTCATCTTGGCGGCCAGATGCTTGACCGTTCCTGCTATCAGCTCAAACTCTCCTGAGTCATTAGACAGCGCAACACCAGCGTGTGCCTGATTAATCAACCGCGACAAGTAGACGCCCATCTTCTTGGGACCGCCGGCCAACTCTGCTAACTTTTCGGGCACATCAGGATCGACATTTAGATTCATCCTTACCGTATCGGCCATAAACGTTACCATTCCCTTACGCATTGTACTGTGTTTTTCAATGTGAAGATAGTAACACGGTTGTAACGAAACTGTCAACCTTTGCGCGCCGTTTAAGTAACTTTTGCTATTTACAAGCGTTGAAAATGATGTATAATTGACTTACTATATAACTGTTTTGTTAGGCTATTTTCTGAAAGGACACTTTCCCCATGAACGCTGTTACGCTGTACACCCAACAAGGTTTGGAGATCGCCGGCCGCGAGTTCGACACATCGATCCTTGCGGGCACAAAGAGCCCCAACACGATTGACCAGTACAAGCTGCATTTCGCCGCCTATGTGCTCTATGCTGGCACCTTCGCCGCGGCCATGCAACCGGCCACGTTGGCCCGTTGGCGTCAATCTCTTTATGAACTTGGGTACACGTTGCCCGATGGCACGCAGAAGCATTACAGCGTGGGGAGCATCAACTTGCGCTTGGCGTCGGTGCGTGGCTTGCTTGCAGAGGCTGCCCAGCAAGGCTATATCACGCATGAGCTGTCCGAACAGTTTAAGCATGTGAAAGGATTGAAACAGGTTGCCAATAAGGATCGCCGTCGCCAACATGCACGCACGCCCATCAGCCCCAAGCAAATGCGTGAAATTGTCGACCAGCCCGACAAAGCAACCCTTGCCGGTAAGATGCACCATGCGCTGCTCAAGACCCTCGCCGGCTGCGGTATGCGCATCACAGAGGCCGTCACACTCACTCGCTCACAGATTCGATGGGATATCAACGACGAAAGCGGGAAAGCTGGCTGGGTGGCTGATATTGCTGGTAAGAACAAGACAGAGGCACAACCGCGACCCTTAGACAGTGAAGCATACAGCGCCATTCAAACATGGCTCCAGGCCCGTAGCGCCGCCGGTATTGAGTCTGATTACATCTTCACCGGCTTTGATGGGCGCGGCGATAGTCGCATCAATGACCAACCGATTACCCGCGTCAGCGCCTGGGAGCTGGTCAAACGCTATGCCGATAGCGCCGGCTGCCCCAATGTCAAGCCGCACGATTTGCGCCGCTTTGTTGGCACCCAACTTGCCAAGAAGGATATCCGCATCGCTCAAAAGCAATTAGGCCATGCACGCATCGAAACCACTGCGCAGCACTATGTGCTTGATGGGGTGCATGTTGGAGCAACCGAGGGATTGTACTAAGAAATAGAAGAGCCCAGCCGGTGCCGGCTGGGCTCTTTGCGTTATAATTTCGTGGGTGCCCGGTACTAGCTACACGAGTAAACCAACCCCACTTTAACCCCACTTCAACCCCACTCCCCTTTGTACTTAATGGGTTTCCTCTTCAGAATCCATGTACCATTTTCCATTGCTTCCAATCCGCGCCGCAAGATGAGATCGACCAGTTCAGATCCATACAGTTCATATAGCCGGCTTTGCTCGTCAATGCGTCGGCATGTATCCATTCTAAGCTGAAACGTCCGCGCTTTTTTCGCCTCTGCCATCGCTGTAAATCACCTGTCCTTGAACTGTCCTTGAACTGTCCTTGACCCCGATCTAACTGACTTCGCAACAGTCGACCCCCCCCAGGTGGTTGACTTCGGTCTTACTTCGCTCTACTATGCCGGCCCAATGCCCCGCTTGGGGTTCCGAATGTACCGGCGGCAAAACGGAAACGCCTCTCAATTACTTCTCAATTCGTTCAACTTGGTAGGGCAAGCGGTCTATTTCCGGTCTACTTTCGGTCGGTAATGACCCGGGCATTGTGCCGGGTTGGGAACGATTCAACCGTCCAGCGACCCGTGGCGACGGCATCGAGCGCCTTTTCTAGCAGCACTTCGACCAGTTGACTAACATTTGTATCGAGTTTTGCAGCCAGTGACTTGCAGCTTTCGGCGGTCACTGCTGGTAGAACATAAGTTCGTGATATCCGTTTTGGTTCCATCGCTCGGCTTTCGTGGTATAATGGAGCGGTTCTTTGATTCCATGTAGGCTCCTGTTGGAGAGCCGGCGGTACGCCTCGCGGAGGGTGCCCCCGGCTCTCTACGCGCCTACTGCCCAATCTCGCGAATCATGCCCTTGCAGCGCTCGATCTCAAGCGAAACAGACATTTTTGTATAGACCGCGGATTGCCGCCGCTCACCACAGGCCGCCTGTATGCGTGATTCGAGCGCACGCACCAAAAAGCCACTTACCTTGACCGGATCCACAAAAGGCCCGTTGCGGTTGGCACTGTGCCCGCTGTGTTGGCTGTAAAGCAGGTTCCCACGTCTGGCCAACTCAGTCAGCTTTTCCCAGGCGGGAATATCCCCAAGATTGGCATCAATCGATCTTGACGCTTTTTCAACGTCATCCGCAATGGCCAGCAGCTCTTCAATTGCTGCGGCCCGTTTGGCCGCGGCAATCGTGGTTTCGGCGTCGGCTATGTCTCGCTCGCAGGAAGCCAGCGCGGCCCGCTTTCGGCGTAGTTGAGAATCAATATCAGCTAACGACGTTTCCGCCGCCGTGGCCGCTTTTTTTGCCGCCGGCGTGGCGCTGCGCTCGGCATCGGCAAGCAAGGCATCAAGCCGGCTGTCAATCTCGCCATGTTGGGCAAGCAGCGCATCGATCGCGCTTTGGATCGTGGCCAGCTCGGCAAGCAGTGCATCAAGCTTTTTTTCGACTTCGTTGATTGTGGCCATTAGACGATCCACCCCACACCAAACGCGGCTGCGGCCTTGGCTCGCGCTTCCGAATCGTTGACCAACTTTTCAATCAGTGCGGCCCGTTGTGCCTTGTATTGCTCTGCAACTACTTCCTTGCGCGACGATAGAATCTGTTGGCGTTCCGTGGGCGTCACCACCGCCAACAGCCGTTCAAACGCTGCTTGTACATCACCGTCGGCGGTGGCCGCCAGCGTGGCTTTTGCGATCGGTGTGGCCTTGGGTGCCGGCGTGGAAAGCCGCCAACTACCGGCACCATGAGCGATTGTTTCGTGTACGATTTCCATTGTCCTATTCTCCTTAATTCAATTCCAACGTGCTAAGTGATTCTCTTCAATCCCGGCCATGATAGTGCGCACTTGTTGCACCAGATCGGCCACCTGCAAAACAATGTCTAAGGGAATTTTTTTGCAAGGTTTTAGCGCTTCTATCAGCTCGAGCAAGCCGGCGTCAATCGACTCGAGGATCTGCCGATCTCTCATCATAGCGTTACACCCGTCTGCTGCTGGAAGCGTGCAACCGCTGCCAGCAGCTTGTCACGCTTGGCGGCCAGCTCCCGCCGTTCCCGCGCCAGGTCATCAGCGCCCCGAATTTCCTGCACTGTCGTTTGTGGTGCCGGCGGTAGTATCCCGACCGACCCGCCCAGCAACGTGCGCAGCTCCCCCGCTAGCAGCCGCGCCTGTTCATACTCGGCTACCTTTTGCAATGCCAGGCCGGTGCCGGCTTGGGCATCGGCAACCCGGTCAATCCCCGATTGCACCCCGCCCAACTGTTGGGCAATCGTGCTTTGCAAGCTGGTGCCCAGCGCGGCGAGCTGAGCACTATTGTCAATCGGCGCCGGCACCGGCGGTGGTGCCGGGTCAATGGTGGCTTCTGCAAAGTCGTCGCCATCTAAGCCCCAAACGATGTAACCGCCGGCGTCTGGTGCCTGCACCCCGCCGGCTACAAAGAAGTTACCGGGGATCGTGCTCTCCCCCACGCGGTCACGCGTGAACCCTACAACCGGCTTGCGGTTCAAATCGAGCACCCGATACCCAACGGCTTGCCGGCTTCGCCGTGGTGCCAGTTGTGCGGACGCTGGTACAATTTGCATGTTCATCCCCTTTGCTCATCTAGCCGGCGGCGTATCATTCGCTGCGCCGCCGGCGTTTCGTTGAACTCCCAGCGCGGCGTAGCGCCGCGCTGTACCTTGCGAACTGAGGGCGTAGAGACTTCGAGCGTTCGCAACTCCTGCAAAAAATCTTTTGCTTCCGAACTCCCCCGCTCGGCGTCGCGCTCGGCGCGTGTGGCCACCGCGGCAAAGAGGAAGAGCAACCCCTCGTAACAAAAATACTGACCCATTGTCTACGCTGCCACCCCCCCCTAATATTAAGCCGTTCGTTAGGGTGGATTATAGCACAGACGTTCGGTTACTTGCTTGGTAGGGTTTCCATCGTTCGGACAGCCGTCACCACCGCCAACGCAATGAATGTGCGCACGATCTGCTCTTCCTTGTCAACCACATCGACGCAAACCAAACCGTCACCCACACCGCGCAAAACGCCGACTGCAATCCGCTTTTCAAACCAAACACAGATCCGTTGACCAACAAGTTCACTAAGTAGATGCAACATCGTCGTCACCTCCAAAGAACGCTTGAAAGTCTACCAGTCGCAAGACAACCAAGTTCTCATCATGCCGGGTGCCGTGCTGGTGCAGGATGACCACGGGGAGCTGCTCCGGTGCCGCGTGCCGGCGTGCTTGGTTCATGGCATCGGTCAACCAAGCGGGGATCTGTTTCCGGTGTTTGCATTCTGCAGAAAGCCAACCGGCGTCAACATCCTGGCCGCCAAGGTGCCCCGTTCGTTTGCCACCCAACCGCCGCGCCATGGCGCGCTCGGTGCCTTTCCATGCCGCTGCTTTGCTCATCGCGTCACCGCCGGCAACATGACCCGCCCCAAGGGCCAAATTTCTGCGACAAAGCGATCCACGTTGGGCCCCAAGTACACAATGGCCGATCCTTTGGTTGGAGAGTCGGCGGGTGTGCCATCCGGACGTAAGAAGCGTATCCGATGGTCGGAGAAGCAGATCGGGAAGTCGTAAAGCGGTTGGAACCATGCTTCCGATGTCGAAGCGTGCACAATGCAACAAGCTTGTGTTGCCCGTCCGGATCGGTGCTCCCCGACCAACTTGTCGATCCATCCTGCGTTACCAGGATTATCAGCCGCTATGCAGTGGCCGCGCTTCTTGCAACGCTTCTTGGTACAGTTCACTTTACAGGCTTTCTCCGCATCACCATAGGGGTGATTCATCCACACATTGCCATGCCATGCTTGGCTTAACCCATCGTCGGCTATCGTGAAGTAGCGCGCCGCCTTGACCCGCTGATTGGCGATTGGGGAACTTGCCGGATCTAGATCGATGGTGCCCATCGTTCGCCGCGCCAGCTCGATAATGTCTGCCGGCGTATAATACTCAACAATCCCACTGTCTTGATTAATGTATTGGTGACTGTCCATCTTGCCCCCGTTCTTATTCGGAGATAGCCAAACTATAGAATGCTTTTGTTTGGCTATCTCCGCTCATTTGCTACGCTTCAATTGAAGCTAACGCCGCGTCAACCTGCCACTGTGGCACACTATTTTGGATGACAAGCAGATCCTTGGGTGTTCCTTCGCTGTTGGCCTTTGTGCGCAGATCTGACAGATCCTTGCGCCAGTAGCGACAAAACACAGTGTCACCTCTGACCGATGTCACAAAGCCGGCTTGAACGTCCGGATGTAATAGATCGCCCGCTGTATGGGTTGGGACATACAAGACTTGCGTCCCGCGTTTCATTGTTATCATGGTTCGCCTTTTCTGCTATGTCCTACGCTTCAAAGTCGGCAAACTCCGATGCTTCGATATCCAAGCTACGCACCAGCTCGGCATATTGTGCCCGGATGGATAACACCGCGGCCGTCTCTTCATCGGTCAAGGGTGACATGGATGTCAGCTTGACCACGCTGTAGGCCGTGCCTCCGGCGTTGGTCTTACGCTCCAGGTCAAAGCGTGTGCGAACTGTGAAGTAGGCTTGACCGGGTGTGCGCGCCCGACTGGACGCATAGAGATCCCATACCTTGCAAGATGTTGGCGGCAAGGTCATCACCGCCGGCGTGGTCCACCCATCGACCAACAGCAACAGCCGGCGCAATGTCTTGCACGCCTGGCCGCGGCCGCCATCGAGCGCCGACCCCCAACCGGACAATGGGCAGCGGTCACAATCAAACGGCCCAGCGTGCCCCGCTTCCAGATTCATCAACCCAGGGTGACGGATGGGAGCACCCAGCGCCGCCTTGACTTGCTCTTTCTCCGCAGTGAGATTCAACCAGCCGACCGCGCCATCGGGCGACGAACAGAAGGGTGGCACACTGCTTGCACTCTTCGTTGGCCAGTAGGCCCGCGCCATCTGCGATACTGCCACAATCGCCTCAAAGCCTGGCTTGAGCGTTTCGCCATCGGCGGCCACGAACACATCGAGCCCGCCGGTTGGCAGCTTGATACGTGGCGGCAAGAATTGAAAAGCGCGTCGCTCTTCCTCGCGGTTCATTTCTGCCATCACTGCCGATTGGGTATCGGTCAAAGCAATTTCTTGCTTACTGAGAGTTGCTAACGCTGTTGTCATGGGTGCCCCCTTGTGATATGCTAACGGTTGCCTGTAACATGCTGGCCAGTAGGTTGCTGGCATGACGGATTGCAGAGAATCGTGCGGTGGCTTGTTCGAGCACAACCTTGCGGTCATCTGCTTGGATCTGCCGTTCCTTCAAGCGCACATAGGAACGTTTCAGATCGCCTTGATGGGCACTTGCCAACAACTTTGTGACCGCGGCCTTATACGCGTCGCTGGTTGTGGCAATGCCCGCCAAGGGCCCTTCCTTCGCTTTGGATTGAATCACCGCGACGGTGATAACCTCTGCTTCTCCCAAGCTCAATTCCTGGTCAGCATCTTTCAATTGCCGGCGGGCGTCGCTATCGTCATACAGCGCCCCGGCCAGCTCCACATCAGCCGCGACCAGCTCACCCAACAGCCGATCCGACTCTTCCAACAGTTGTTCAATAGACTTCATACTTACCCCTTACGAAAATGTACACTGCGATATATAGCGACTCTGGCCAGAGATTGCTAACGTATTAGCCTAACAAAACCGGCATATAGTAAGACCCTTCAGCGCCGGTTGTTGAGCCTTTCCAAGCGCCGCCCGACGATGCCCAGCCACCACGCCCACACGCCGTTAGCGTACTTGGCGCGCAGCTCCGCAAAGGCCCGGCCCGCGGCTTCGATGGTTGGATATGCCCCTTGACCCACCGCCCAATGCAGCGCGTCATTGTCATGGCGAAAGATCGGCGGATCGCCCCAACATGCCGTGCGTCGGTTGCCGGTCACGATTGACTTAGCCATGCAGCACCGCCGCCAAGCTCCGGACGTGCCAACCGTCGTCAACCTGGTCGGCATGTAGCACCCATGTGCTGCCATAGCGCCGGCTACACTCCGCTTGCAGCTCGACCCAAGTATCAGCGTCGACGGTTGCCCCAACATAGTTTGTTAAATCGAGATCGGGATCTGGTTGCTGTTCAACTCCCAAGCCCGTGGCAATCCAGGCCCCGACGTTGGCCCCGTCCTGTTGCATCTGATTTGCATCATTCCAGTATGGCCGCCAGCGTTTGGCGTTGGGCAGCACATCAAGCCAGTAGGCCGCCGCCTGGTTGCCGGCGTTGTCATTGTCGTAGGTCACCAGCACAATGGATGCCGCAGCCATACGTGCGATCCACTTGACGCGCCTGGCCCCGTTCGTGCTGCCTGTGGCCACGCCAGTACAAGACTCCTGGCAAATGGTGAGGGCGTCTAACTCACTTTCCAAAATGACGGCGGGTTGACCGGGTGTTAGTGCATCGGCATTGTAGAGCCCAGCCGCCTGGCCGCCCGGTATCCAATAGTATTTGGGATCGCCTGTCGGTCTACGGATCCGGATGCCCCACAGCTCCCCATCAATCAGCCAGGGAATCACCACGCCCCGCGGCAACCAAAGCCCCTTGGGTTTACCGTTCGGTAACGTTTCCGGAACCAGTCCCCAGGCTGCCCGATCTACGTAGTGGTCACGCTCATTGTAGCCAAGGCCCGCGGCGCGGATCGTGGCGTCGGTCAGCCCCCGCCCGCGCAGCCAGGTAAGCGCACGGTTGCCAACATCGGTCCATAGTTGCGCCTGGCAGTAATTGAGCAGCGGCCGCGCTTCTTCCAACCATGCAGACGATGGTGGTAAGAGCACCTCATCGTGATTGTGGTGATTGTGGTGATTGTGGTGAATGTTGTTATTGTGGTGATTATGGTTAATAGAGTTAGGGACTATTTTTAGATACTCACATGCTTCTGTATAACTCATTGTCTTATAGTCTCGGATGAACTGAACAGCATCACCTGCTTTGTCGCACTGCCAACACTTGTAACGGCCCTTCTCAGGATAGACAGCGAACCTGTCTGACTTGCTGCCCTTGCCGCCATCACCACACCAGGGACAGGCCCCACGGTACAATTTGCCGGCCTTATGCAAGGTGATATTTGTCTCGATTTGGACTAAATTTAGCAGCTCCATAGCCTTACCCCTTCACAACGTTCACCACAATCACCACAATCACCGAGTTGACTATGGTCGTACACTGGAAACAGGGTGTAAATAGGGGGAAATAATTGTGGTGTTGATTGTGGTGTTCACCACGATTAACACCACAATCAGCACCACAATCAGCGTTAGATTTGTGATTGTGGTGATTGTGGTGAATCAGTGTCAGCGATCCCAATGTTGAACCTCATCATCATCAGATTCGATCTTTGGGATGGCATACTTGATTTCGCGACCCTTGCGATCTCCGCGCTTTAGTACACCCTTGTTGACCAACTCTGCGATCTCTTTGTGGACGTTGGATCGGTCTTTGCCAAGCCATTGCGCAACCCTGGCAACCGTGGCAGCGCCCCCCAATTCGGTGATGGCGTCAATGATGTCGGATTGTACAGACTCAGTTCTGACCCCGGCTGCATTGCCCAACAGTTGCCAACAAAAGAGATCCCGGTCAAACTGGATAGCCAGCTCCTGGTCGTCAACATCGCGCCCACTTACTTTGAGAGTAGCGTTTGTCTGGCCACGCTCGCGATAGATGCCGATGGCAGCATCGGCCACACCGACCTTGGATGTTGCGCCCATCACATCGTCAATCACATCACCCACGCCGCCGGCGCTCTTGCGGTGATGGTCGACCAACAATAGACAGATGTCACGCTCCATCGCCATACGCTGCAAGGCCCCAAACGCAACATTCATGTCAGCCTGGTCAAGCTGGTCGGCATGGCCCAGGGCTCTGGATATGGTGTCAATGATAACCAGGTTGTAATTGTTGGCATTGATGGCGGCCATGATTGCCGATGTCCCGCGAGCGTCGCCGCGCTTTTCGACCAATGCCGGCCATTCAAAATGAAAGTCAACCGCGGCCGATTTGATAGACTGTTGCTTGCTCAATCGATCCTGTAACCGTCGTGGGTTATCTTCCAGGGCAAGATATAAGACCTTGCCTTGATTAACTTTGCGGTTGAGCACTACGCCACCGGTCCCCACGGCAACGGCCATTTGTAGCGATAGCCATGATTTGCCCAGCTTGGGACGCCCGGCCAGCACTACCAGCCCCGCTGGGAGTAAGCCAGGGATCGCCCATTTCGGCTCGGGAAATTCTGTAGTCAACAGATCCGCAACTGACCACACCAGCTTTGCAGGTTGCGGATCGCCGGCGATTAGCTTGGCAAAGGTTGAATCCTGTTGCGCATACGCATCGTAGGCCCGCCGCGCTGCTGCTGTCCCACCGCCTTGATGGGCGCGTACCATCTCTTTGTACACATCGGCGTATGGTCCCAAGTCAGTGGGATCCACGCCGTTGGGGGATTGTCCGTCAAGGATCGCACCGATGGTCACGCGTGCAATCGTAGCTGAATCGCCCATGCTCTCCCCTCTCAAAATAAACTCATCTGCTCGGCATCGGTTGCCGGCGTTGCTTCTGTTTCGTTTGTGGGTGCCTGGCCATCAATGCACCACATGGTGCGCGCCATGGAAAATTCCCAACCACTTTGACCGGGCACACGTTGGCCATGCTTGCGCAAGGTTTCAACCGTGGTCGAATAGCACACGCTTTTTTGTAATCGGCTGTAGTTGATGACGACTTCGATCTTGGTTAGACCGTCGGCTTCGAGCTGGTCAAGGATATACTCCAGAACTGCTATTTCATCCTCACCATAGCGCCGGCCGCCCGATGTGCGAATCGATCTGAACAGGCATTGATTGAAATAGCCCCAGCCTGCACAACGTTGCGGGCGGGTGTTGGGGACGTAGTATTTTTTGTGGGTGCGCAGTGGCTTGACCGCGCCGTAGGTACGTGGCATAATCAAAACTGTCCTTGATAAATTAGATGTCCCGCCCGCATGTCGCCAGTTTGCCGCTGGCGATTTTGCTTTTCATTGGGAAATGGGCGCGCTCTGGATCTCATCTGTCGATTGCGTTGATGTGTCGATGGGTAAATGTGCACCCATCAGAACAGATCGCAAAATAAAACGTGCCTGCTCCCGTGGGGCTCGCATCTCCTGCACTGCTAACCTAGATAATGCAACGTATTCATCATTCGACAATGGAACTGATATTCGTGTTTCTGGTAACATGATGAGCCTCCTGTTTTGTGCCTGCCACTATGGTATCAGGAGTGGAGCGGAAACGTCGGAAATGCTTCCGATTTCCGTTTTAGTTCCGCTTTGTTTCCCTTCTATTTTGGCACCCTCTCTGACCAATATGCCTTAAGTGTTTTGCCCGTCGCGGACTTAAATTTCTCATCGGACAGTAACCACTGATTATTGCGGTAAGTACGGTAATGTTTAGCCGAACAGCCCATCAGATCCGCAGCACGATTCTGTAGTTGTCCCTCTTGCTTAATACCGTAGTGTGCCGCGGTAGTTTTAATTTGGTACTCAAGTGTCGGTTCGCTTTGCTTTTTCGATTGCGACCGCTCTTCTGGTGCGAGATTTTGCTTAGCGTGAGCTTCGAGAACTTCGGCCATTTCTAACAAACGGTTTAACTTTTGCTCTCTTTCGTAGGCAATCTGCATCTCTTGAGATTGGCGTCTCTGTATACTGTCTGATAAGAGAACCCAAGGGTCAGGATTTTCAAGGTACGGTCTTGTCAACTCAATAGCTTGTCGCGCTAGATCGGAAAGCTCCTGAGAACGCTTAGCATCTTTAAAATCAGCCATGCTGTTAATCCTTTCAAGGGAATATCAGCGGCCTCGCGTCGGTTGCGTTGGGTGGAGTCGTGTGGTAGGATCGGAGACGCAAAGCGGTAGCGGTGCCGCGGTGGTGAGCGTGCTCTTTTCTTGGCGGATACGGGCACGCTCATTTTTTTATGGATACATTTTAGCACGTTTGTTTCATTCGTGATATTCAGTCTCACTTAGCTTCGATCCCCATCTTCCACAGCCTAACAAAATGGTTATATAGTCGGTCTGTATGTTGGGTGGTAACCGCACGTTTGTTCTGTCCTCTTAGCAAAAAAAGAGACACCCACCCCCCTACTCCCGGTGTATGGTGACGGCTCAAACCAGCCCGTCACCCAATCCGCAACCAGCCCCGTCACCGACTACGCCACAGGCGGGAGACGGGAACGCGTAGCTTCAACCGCTCCGCATTGCCGGCCCGCTCCATGCTTTCAAAGGTGCCCGATAGCAACGTCGTTGCTTGGTCAAACTCTTCGATAACAACGTCGTTGCCATCGTGAACAGTGGCCAGCCGTAGCAGCGCCCGCGCCGTGGTCCAGCGCCGTTCTGGAATACCCAGGGCTAGACAGTTGGCCCGGCTGATACTGTAGCCACTGAATCGATGCACCAGCATTGCTTTGGCGTCGCGATAGGCTTGGCGTAGCCGGCGCATATCAACGGTGGACTTGGGCAACTTCCGGCGTAGTTGGGTGTTTTCCGCTTGCAGATCGGCAACCTTCAGCGTTAGCTGGTCAAGCTGCCGATCCTTTTCGTTTGAATGGCCATTCACGGTAACCGGCTTAATCATCGTCGTCATCGCTCACCCCCAACATTTTCAAATGTGCTTGCAGTGCCATGCGTCTTAGCTCTTGCGCGTGGTCCATCTCATCCCGTCGCAGGTCGGCTGCCACGTTGATTCGATGGCGTTCTAACCCATTGCGACTGAACTGCCGTTCCTGTCGGTCAAGGTAACCATAGGTGATTGAAGTCAGCCCAGCGAATAGCACGAGCGTAAAGCCGCCGCCCATGCTGGCCGCCCAGCTCACACCCACCGCCAAAATCAGCCACACCACCGCCAACCAACTAATCCGCACGATAAATGCCTTGCTCCGGTCCATCGCGCTGGTGCGCTCTTGCGCCCCGTCGCGGGACTGCATCGCATTATCAACGTAGGTGGTTTGGGCATCCGCCGGTATGAATGACGCCAACACATCGCCACTTATAGCCGGCGCACGCTTGCGCACCTCCGGCACATAGTTTGCCGTTAGTTGCTTCGTGTGATTGCTCATAGGCCCCTCTTTCGTAGTTTGTTGGATGGCACACCGCGCCCAAGCTGTTCGCCATGCTCGCGGCGGATGGCTTGCTTTTCGGCCCATCGTGGCATGGTAACCAGCTCCACAACTTGACCCCGGCGCAAACGTGCGTTGGCGATCCGCTCTTCAATCCTGGCTAGGTCGACGGGAATCCCGTTGTTGGTGATGGGATACCACCGCTCTTGTCGATCCTCTGGCCAGGGAAAGATGAGAAACCAACGGATCGCTGTGTAGTCATTCACTGCTGGGTTTTGATGGGGTGAACCATCGTGAATAAAGCTTTCATGCTGCGGTACATCACCAACCGGCCCCGCCACATACAGCGCCAGCGGATTGCCGCCGGCGTCTCTCAAATAAGGCTCGCGGCTATCCTCTGGTGTGCCAGCGTTCCCGATCCAGTTGGTCAACATCAGCATGGCCAACACAAAGAATAAAAGCAAAACGAGTTCCATAGATTGCCCACCTCCACAAACTTGCGATGGGCAAAAAGAATGCCCACCTAACGAAGAAATTAATTTCCCGTCAGATGGGCATGTGCTACAATCTCTTGCAGCTATGCCCGTTGCTAGCCCAACGGGTTATAGTGAGCAGATGGTGGGTGCGACTAACACCCGCCATCTGCGTTACTACCTCTCTACAGTCGCCAGTTATCCGCCGGCGAATGTCGTTGTGCTGCGTCGATGTCCTGCTCGGATAACTTGACGTAGACAGACAACGTTTTTATGTCCTCATGTCCTAAGAGCTCTTGCAGTTCAAAGACGTTGCCGCCATTCCTCAAAAAATTGATTGCAAAGGTATGGCGGAAGCGATGCACGCCAGCGCCTGGCACGTTTCCACGGTCCCCGAATCGCACTATCATGTGATATAGGTTGCTCCGGTTCATGTGGCCAGCGCTGCCACTGGCAAAAAGCGGATCCCCTGGCCTCGGGTTGGCTCTGGTCCCCAAGTAGCGCCATAGGGCTTTTTGCGTGCGTTTGCCCATGATTGTGAATCGTCCTTTGTCGCCTTTGCCATGCAGTATATGCAACCGGCCCCGGCTTTCGTCGTAGTCGCCTACGGTCAAAGCGCAAAGTTCAGAGGCCCGTATACCAGTATCAACCAACGTTAGAACGATTGCTTTGTCACGCAGTGCCGTGGCTCGTTTGCTCCGGACGATCTCCCCGTTGCGCGCCCGCCATTGCTGGTCATACTCTGCCGCTTGCAGAAGCTGCTGCAACTCATTTTTTGTGTAGGCGATAATTTCAGGCTTCTTGTAGGTTGGCTTGGCAACTGCATTGACAACATTTTCAATCCCGAGTTCAGCACCGACCCACTTCCACAGCGATCCCAACCTGGCGCGCACATCATGCACCGTGCGATCTGATAGCTTCCTATCAGTTGATAGGTAGGCCAAAAACCGGTTAATATCTCGGCTTGTGATTGTCTCGATTTCTCGGTCACCCGTGAACGTATGAAACAGATTGAAATAATGGCGATAGTTGGCTCTGGTTGTCGCTGCCAATTCCAAGTGGCGATCTATGAAATAGCCATCGATAGCCGTGGAGAGTTTCATACTTTTAAGTGGTCTTAGGTTGAGGAAATGGGAAACAAAAAAGGCTCATTCCCTATTGATTTCTCAATAAAGAATGAGCCTTTTACAGGTGGTAGGACGTAGCCTACCCTACTCTTTTGGTCGGGGCGAGAGGATTTGAACCTCCGGCCTCTTCAACCCCATTGAAGCGCGCTACCGAGCTGCGCTACGCCCCGACGTACTCGTGCAACCGCAAAGCGAATCTAGGATTGGCTGAGCAATTACTCGGATGAGTGTACTACAACTGCGCTGATCTGTCAAAATGGGGCGATTGCAAGGGCTATTTTATATTGGATGGGGTTGGCTGCTGCTGCGTCGTAATCGTTACATACAGGAAGCTGCCATACGCCACCACCGCCAGTACCCCGAGAATTGCTGCGGTTTGGCCACCGCCGGCCAGGCCTGTGCCGGCCAATAGCAAGGCGACGGCCAGCAGCAGCCAGGTCAACGCGTGCGCCCAGCGTAGCACAAGCCGCCGCCATAGAGCCGCGCCTTGCGCCCGATAACTGGGCCAGATAACGCTCCAAATTGCAGCCATCATCAGGCAAGGAATCGCCCAATAGGTGAGCGATAACCCGAGAAAGCTTGATTGCATGGTTGATATCTCCGTGGCGTGGTAGCGTGATAAATCGGTAGAACAGTAAATCGGTAAATCGGTAAATCGGTGGGGGAGTCAGTGGATCACTCTTTATTCCGTTTCCCCTAGCTGCGTGCCGACAAACTCCGGCGCACCGTTGAGAAAATCGCGGGCGGCCATCGCCCGCTTGCCCGCCGGTTGGATCTGTTGCAGCAGGAGCAGCCCCACGCCCGTCCCGACGGCTGGTCCCTCCGGCGTGGCGACAACCAACCCTGGGGTGGCGCTGCCAGGATGGACCGCCGCCGTCAAAATCTTTAGCGGCTGCCCTTGCCAAGCTGTGTAGGCCGAAGGCCAGGGGCTGTAGGCGCGTGTCATACGCTCGATGTGGTCGGCAGAGAGCTGCCAATCGATGCGCCCCGCCTCCTTCTTGATCATGCGGCAGTGTGACACCTCGCCTGGCAGTTCCGCTTGCGGGGTGGGTCTGATTTCGCCAGCGATCCAATGGGGCAAAGTCTGTACCAGTAACGCCGCTCCGGCTACGGCCAGGCGGGCGCTCAATGTAGCGGTGGTATCCTCTGAGGCGATGGGGAGCCGCTCCTGCGTCAAGACCGGTCCCGTATCCATCCCCGCGTCCATGAGCATAATTGAATTACCCGTTTCGCGCTCGCCATCGAGCAGCGCCGCCGTAATGGGTGAGGCACCACGGTAGGGGGGGAGGATGCTGGCGTGGACGTTAATTGAGCCATGCCGCGGGAGGTCAAGCACTTCTTGGCGCAGGATCTGTCCAAAGGCGGCTACCACAAAGAGATCGGGCTGCAACGCGCGTAACGCTTCGACTATCGCCGGCTCCTTGCGCAGGTTAGCTGGTTGTAGCACGGGGATCCCCTGCGCAACCGCATACTCCTTGACGGGGCTAAAGATCACCTTCTTGCCCCGTCCCGCCGGGCGATCGGGCTGCGTCACCACCGCGATGACGTGCCAGTTGTTCGCCGTGCTAGCTTCTTGTAGTGCACGCAGACTTGGCACGGCAAAGTCGGGGGTCCCCATAAAAATAATGCGTGTTGATTGCATAGTTACTTTCTTTCTGCTCCCGTAACTATTCAGCTTCTCGAGGGCTGAGCTTCGTCCTGAGCGGGTCGAAGGGCTTGTCGAAGCCCGCCTCCGCCTTCGACAAGCTCAGGCTACGGCTGAATAGTTGCCTCCTCCCTTGCTTGCGGGGAGGTCGGGAGGTGGTGTATGGTCACTTTCTTCTATTCATCTCGCTCTGGTGCGCGATCCAGTGGCGGTGCGGTGGTGCTAAAATCGGTGGCAATGCGGGTGGCATAGCTGTTGATCAACGTCTGCACTCGTTCGTGATCTGGTGAAGCGACAATCATACCGACATGGTGTGCCTTATTGAGCCGCCAGACAATCTCGGGATCGGTGTAGCCGCTGGTGTCGGGCCATTCTTGGTGCGCCAGCGAGACAATGAGCCCAGCATAGCCTGGGTGGGTGGCCGGCAATTGGTAGGCTTCCCCGCGTAGCCGCGCAATTTCGACCCGTGCCCACTCGGTCCAAGGATTGACACCACTGGCATGTTCGACCAGCAGGTCGATACCTGCCCCGCCAACGCGAGAGGCCACTTCGAGAAAGTAGTAGCGCCCATCGGCGTGGCTGCGGATAAATTCGGCGTGCGTCACCCCCACATCGAGCCCCATTGCCGCAATCAACGCACGGTTGCTCGCTTGTAACGCCGCTTCTTCATCGCTGCCGTGGGGCACCGTTGTCGTTGCAAAGACGCCGCCTCCTTGATAAACACTCATCGGTGGCAGGCCATATTTACTCGTTGCGGCAAACAGTACCTGTCCACTGTCAATCACCGAATCGACGTGGTAGACATCGCCGGGTAGAAATTGTTCTACTAGGAAAAAGGATTGGCGATCCCCCAATTCATCAAGGATCGGCCACAACTCGTCGGCATGGTGCAATTTTTTGATGCCCATTGCACTCGCCTCGCCGCGCGGTTTGAGCACCCACGGTGGGGGCACGCGCGCCATAAAGTTACGTAGACGGTCATAGTTGAGCACATGGACAAAGTCGGGAATGGGAATTCCGTGTGCCCGTGCCTCTGTGCGCATCGCCAGCTTGTCGCGAAAGAAGCGCGCCTGCGACGCGCCCAACCCCGGCAGCCGCAGATGATCGCGCAATTCGGCAGCCATCTCCACATCAAAGTCGTCGAGCGCGATGACCTGGTCGATCTGCCTTTCCCGTGCCAGATAGCTAACGCCATGGATCATATCCATCTTCTTAAAGAGGCTCGGCATCATCAAAAACTCATCGACGGCATGGCGCGGCCACGGCTCATCGCGCAGGCTCTCTTTGACGAGTAGCAGGGTGCGGCAGCCTGCCTCTTTACACGCCTCGATAAAGCGCCCGCCCTTAAAGTAGCTGGACATGCAGAGGATCGTTGGTTCAGACATTGCTTGCCCCTTTCTTAGCCAGTTCAAAATTCTCATGATCCACTAAGTTACACAGAGATTTTGAGGCTCAACAGGATCTCATGAGGTTGACCCGCTGTGGCTTCGACAAGCTCAGCCTCCGCTAGTCTGTTTATCACTCGTCAACCCCTTGAGATTCTGAAGACCCGATTTTGTTTTCCCTGTTTTTCTTTTGTTTTCTTCGTGGCTCTTCGTGCCTCTTCGTGGACAGTGCTTTTATATGATTCTACCGATTTAGGCTCCGCGTTTCGCCAGCCAGCAAACTCTCGATTTCCGCGCGCGTGCTGATCACCACATCACCGTGGATGCTCAGACAGATCGCGGCCAAAGCCATGCCATAATCAAGCCCGTGCAACAGATCGCCGTCGAGCCAGCCGTGGATAATGCCGCCGGCCATCGCATCACCGGCACCCAACCGATCCACGATCTGCACCGGTTTGCCGGCGGCGTGGTGGATCGCACCTTCGTGCCAGGCCAATACCCCCTGATCGCCAATCGAGACAATCACCGTTTTGGCGTTGCTCAACTCGACCATCTGTTGCAGGATCTCCTCCTGTGTGCCCTGGCAGCCAAAGAGCAACTGTGCATCGCCCTGACCGCAGAAGAGCAGATCGATGCCCTGGATCAGCGGCTTGATCGTCTGGGCCGCCTGCGCCGGCGACCAAAGTTTGCCTCGGTAATTTACATCAAAGCTGACGGCAACGCCGGCGGATTTGGCCCGTTCCAGCGCCTCTTGGGTTAGCGCCAGGCAATTGGAGGAGAGCGCGGCGGTGATACCCGTTTGGTGGAGCAAGCGCGTGTCGAGCACAAAATCCCAATCGATCTGCGCTGCTTGCAGCCGCGCTGCGCACGAGTTGGCTCGATCGTAGTAGACCTGCGTGGCGCGCGGTGGCGTGGCAAATTCGAGATAGTAGGTGCCGACCCGACCCGCTTCCTCAAACCAGACGACGCCGTCGCTGTTAATGCTGGAGAGGTGGAGATGGTTCGTAATAATCCGGCCCAGCGGATTGTTGGGGAGCCCGCTGATCCAGGCCGTCTTGCGCCCCAGGCAACTGAGCGAGCCGAGCATATTCGCTTCTGCGCCGCCGGGGTGGATCGCCAATGTCTGCGCCCGCTCCAGCCGGTGGCCAACGGGCACACTGTAGCGCAACATGACCTCGCCAATCGCAGTCACGTCGAATCGAGCCATGATACATTCCTTCCTTGCTGAACCCTTGGTGATTTCTTTGGACCCATCTTGAGTCGGTCAACGGGAGATCCTTGGCGGTGTGCCAAAAATGCTGTAAATCGCCAATTCGTCCTCTGGACCAGTCGCGATTTACAAAATTCGTGCTATGCCGCCAGATACTTACTCAGGAGTAGTGTACCTTGAATTGGCCCGTTGGTAAAGTGGTTGAGGTGATTGGGGCGGGATTTCTAGTGTGATGGGTAGATTGCAATACAAAAGTAGCCTTCACGACTGCGTACCAAGCGGTGTGAAGGCTACTTTTGTCGTAATCTCCTATTGATACTCGATTGTTACAAAAATCTATCGTTGAATAACCGGCAGATAAATTTGTCGTTCTGCCACCCCCGGCGTATTAATCCCAAATTGGCTGGACGGTTCGCTTGTGGTGGCGAGTGGCGGAAGTGATAGTGTTGGTTTTGTTGGATCAACGCCACCGCTAACCGTAGCCGGGCTCACTTGATCCAGATTGAGCACGACGATCAAACGATACTCTGCTGTGGTAAAGCCTTGCACCTCAACTTGATAATTGCCGCTCGTTGGTGCTGTAATCAGCAGATCGTCCACGGCGTCGCGTAGGTTGCTGATCCACGGTGCGCTGGTCGCTTCCGGTGCCCAAACATAGAGATCGGGATCGCCACTTACCGCTTCCAAGCGTACAGAAAGGACGTCACCCGCGGCTAATGAGAAGCGATAACTCTGCCGTTGATTCTGAGCCACGGTTTGCAATGGCGGCAGGAAGTTGATAAATGCCTTGGCTGGGAATGGCGAAATGTTGCCGGCACCATCGGCTGCCCAAGCTTGCAGATAGCGCATGCCCGACGCCGGCACCAATGGCCAACTGTGGCCGATTTGTGCCGTGGCATAGTCGATCCACGCCGATGCGTGCACCGGTGCCCAATCCTCTGCCCCTTGGCTGTATTCAAACTCGACGAAGAGGATCTTGGCCACGCCGGTGCCCGGTTCTTCGTCGGTGGCGGTTGTACGCAAGGTGACGGTGCGGTCGGTCGTGGTCGCGGTACCGTCATTGATCGTAAAGCTATCGACATGGGGTGCCACCGTATCTGGTGCCGGGGACAAGACTGTGATGGTGCGTTGGACTGTGTTGTTGCCCTCATAGGTCTCGGCGATGGCATTGTCGGGGTCGATGACGGCGTAGATCGCCATGTCACCTGCCGTGGTTGGAAGCCAACTGACGCCACTGCTATTCTCCTGGCTATTGGGCGAGAAGATCGCAATCGTCCCATCGCCGATGGCGGTGCCGCCACTCTGCGGCGGGCCAAGGTAGAAGCGTACCTTGACATCTGGCAGCGCCCCTTTGCCCCCTTGGCGATGGACTTTTAGGCGCAAGAGCGTCGGCGCGTTGGCATGGGGCACGAGTGGATCAGCCACCAATTCATAGTCGTAGCCAAAGAGATCATCATTGGCGCATCATCAACCGGGGAGGAATTCGGGGCCGACAGCAAAAGTTCGGGTCGGATCTCGCGCTCAAATTGTCGGGCCATCTCTGGGTTGATATAGGCCGGTGGAATACCTGCCGCCAGCATCTCTGTCACAACTTCTACAGCTACGCCACTCTCTGCAGCCAACGCTTCTGCCTGTGCGGTGGGTGGTACTTCGCTTTGTGCCACCGCTACGGTTGGTGCGGAAAACCCGATGAGAATAATTCCGATAATGAACAAGAATTGAACAATCACGCGTGCTAGATGATTAGCGGGAAGCTGCTTATCGGTAACCATTCGGGTCCTCATTTGTCTCTATACTAGACTATAAAATTTTTGAAAACTAACCTGTCGGAACAACGAACGCCTGTACGCTCGCCTGTACGCTTTGGCAAAGTGTTTTTCTCTTCTACAAGAGAAGGTGTGATGTGTAGAACTATCAGCCAATCGATACTTCCATTTCCTCCCACCTTCCCCTATAATATAGCTGCTTTACAGGCAATTACTACACAAAATCTACACAATTTCTACACGGTCACCGTTGTACCATTCAGTTTGATTATCCAGTTTGACCATCACAAGTTGGACAATGGAGAGATCGACCGATGACAACTTCCAACTCAAATCAAAAATTGGCGCAGCAACTGCACCAAGCGTTGCGCGCGTTGCGTTCTCCGGCCAAATTGGCACGCTCACCACTACTTCAATCAGCGCTCTTGGCCCAACAGCAGCGAGCCAATCCAACAATGACGCCTGTGCAACTCCTCTGTAGTATTCTCAATGATCTGCATACTGCATTGCACCACCAGCTACCATTGGGCGCAGACCTGCTGCACGGGCGCTTCTGGGAAGGCGTAACCGCCGAGCGGATGGTGCAGCTTGACCGCCCGGAACCTCAATCGATCAGCCGTTTCTATCAGCAGCAGGAACAGGCGATCCAATGGTTGGCGCAGTTGTGGGAAGAGGCCGAACGTGTTGCCCTTCATGTGCAACAAATCAATCAATTGGTGCAGCGGTTGCCCGCCGCAACCTATTCCAGTCTCTTTGGGGTTGAAGCGGTGGTGCAACAAGTGGTTGCGCATCTTTGCGATCCGGTCGGCCCATCCATTGTGACGATCAAGGGGATCGGTGGGATTGGTAAAACCACCGCTGCTGATTGCGCCATCCGTGCGGTATTGCAGCAACCACACAACTTTACCGATGTGGTTTGGATCAGTGCCAAGCAAGAATTTTTGACTCCATCAGGGATCACCCGTGCGCACAATGGCCCTGCGACAGAGATCCGTTTGGCGCAGATCTTCGACGATTTGGGCGAAAAACTTCTGCTGCCGGCCGTCAAGGAATTGTCCCTGACCGAGAAGGTAGAACGGCTTGCCGGCCCCCTCCGCCATGCGCCCCATCTTGTCGTAATCGATAATTTAGAGACGGTCGCAGATTTTCAATCCTTGGTCCCCTGGTTGGCACAACTGTGTGCGCCGACAAAATTTCTGCTGACCAGCCGTGAGACTGTGCCCGCCTTGGCGCACGTCGCCACAATTGACCTTGATGAGGTGGACAAAGCGGCCGCCATCGCGTTGGCGGACTACACGGCAACCAGTAAGCGTGTCGTGGATTGTGATGGAGAGGCGGTCTACAATTTGGTCGGTGGCAATCCCTTGGCAATTATCCTCGTGGTCAGCCAAATGCGTCGCCTCCCGCCGGCGTTGGTCCTGGAAACAATTCGCTCTGGTGCAGCCGAGGAGCTCTATACCTATATCTATCACCAAAGTTGGTTGTTGATCAGCCAACCTGCCAAAGCGTTGCTCTTCACGATTCAGCGCGCCGGTGATGTTGCCGAGTGGAGTTGGTTGGAACTGGTCCATGATGGCAACAGCGCTGCATTACAGGCTACTATTGTAGAATTGATGGACTTTTCACTGCTTTATTGTCAAGCTGGAAACGCAGGCGAACGGCGCTATGCGATCCATCGGCTAACATCGACCTTTTTACGGACAGAAATTTTGGGTTGGAAGTAATCTATACCTATGACAACAACTGATAATCAGATTGGCCTCGCTGTTCCCGATACCTCCTCTTCTACTGTTTCGTTTGGTGTGACAGCAGAAGAACTTGAATGGCGTACACATCTGCAATTGCAGTACCGTCATGACGCCGAACGGGCTGTGGCATACATGCTTGCGGGCAATAGGGGCCAGTCATTTATTGAGCGCCTGCTTGAACTGTTGCGTACCTATGTCGAAACGCCTGGCGTCGGTGACTCCCCTCAACTTGCCGATGATTGTATATTGCAAGCGGCCTATCTTGCTGGTGAATATTTTGTTGAGCTAGGCTATTGGCGGCAGATGGAATATCTCTGGTCAACATTATGTAAGCTTGCCGAATTCACTGGAGATGCCTCCCTCTATATCGATTTCAATAAGTATCTTGCGATCATGAAAGGTCGGCAGGGCGATGGCAGTGCAGGGATTGCCCTCTATCGGCAGATCATTCATCACCCCTACTTTCAGGCCGCCCCGCCCAACCTACAGGCCGACATTTTAAGCCACCACGCCACCGTATTGCTGTGGAGTGGCCGACGAAAAGCTGCCGCGCCCTTGCTCCAGCGCTGCCTCGACTTGACCAGCAACTACGCTCAGCCACCTGATGCGCAACCACCGGCAACTAGTCGGCCCGGCCCACTTTGGGAGTCGCGTGCCTATGCCCTAAACCAACAGGGTGTTTTGGCGATGTTTTGTGGTGACTTTGCGCTGGCACAACAGCGCTTCGAACAGATACTTCTGCTTTTTCAAGAACAAGGCGAAGACAATAACCTAGCCTGTGTTGCGCACCAGGCCACCGGCCGCCTGTTGCTCTATGAAGGAAAATGGGCTGAAGCAGTTGTTGTGCTGGAAAAAGGCTTGCTTATTCGTAAACGACGGCAAGAGCGGGAAGGCACCGCCGTCAATTCGATCTACATAGCAGCCGCGCACATGGGCTTGCACCAATATGACCTTGCCCATTCGCTGCTTGGCGAAACGTTGCCTACTTGTCGTGCATTAGACAACCAACACGATCTCGCGCTCTGTCACCTCTATCTTGGGCTGCTGGCCTGGGGTCTCCATCAATCCGATCGCGCCACCTACCATTGGCAGGAAACCGTTACCATTGCCCACAAAGCAGTGCTACATTTTGTCGAAGTACGGATGTTGCTACGCGTTATCCCTGCCCTCTTCTGCCGTGGACACTTTGCCTTGGTTTGGTCTCTGCTGCAATTGCTTTGGCAGAGTGGACAACATGATCAACTCACCCCTTGGATCCTCTGGCGTTTTCTGTGGATCTAAACAACGCACAGCGCAAAACAATTGAACCGATGGGCTGATCGCACTTTCCTCGCGCTAATGGTATAATTGAGAGACTAAAGTCTCTGTTTCACGCTGATAGCTTCCGCGAGGAAAAACCATGAAAATTCGCAAAACCAAAGGCCTGACCTTCGACGATGTGCTGCTCATCCCCAAGCGCTCACCGGTGGCTTCGCGCCAGGATGTCGAGACGGTTACCCAACTGACAGCGACGATCCCGTTGCAGATTCCAATCATGAGCGCCAACATGGACACCGTGACCGAAGCAACGATGGCGATTGCCATGGCGCGCATTGGGGGCATTGGCATCCTCCATCGCTTTATGACTGTCGAGCAGCAGGTACGTCAGGTACAACAGGTCAAACGGGCCGAGGGGTTAATCGTAGACAATCCACATACCATCGCCGCCGACGCCACGATTGCGCAGGCGCGCCAGTTGATGCGTCGCTACGATATTGGTGGACTCGTTGTCACCGCAACCGGCAATGCTGGTGAAGTGACAAGCGTCGGTAATCAACGCCCAATGATTGGGTTGGTAACGCAACGCGATGTGCTTCTCGCCCCTGATGATCAAGCCTCTATCCGCAGCGTAATGACCTTGCCGGAACGGATGATAACTAGTGGCCCGAACACGTCGCTCGATGAAGCGCGTAAGCTTCTGCACGAACATCGCCTCGAAAAATTACCCTTGGTCGATGGCCAAGGAAACCTCGTCGGGCTGATTACGGCGCAAGATGTGATCAAGCGGCAGGAACATCCGGTCGCGACGAAGGATAGTCGCGGGCGATTGCGTGTCGGTGCCGCGATTGGGGTCAAACCTGAAGATATTGAGCGCGCTGGTGCCTTGATCGACGCTGGGGTGGATGCGCTTGTGCTCGATATTGCGCACGGCCACGCCGACCACTGTATTGCGATGGTCGAAGCCTTACACCGGCAATATCCCACTGCCCAGATCGTGGCTGGCAATGTGGCCACGGCAGATGGCGCACGCGAATTAGCGGAAGCTGGAGCCAGCGCAATTAAGGTGGGGATCGGCCCCGGCTCGATCTGTACAACACGCATTGTAACCGGCTTTGGTGTCCCCCAACTCACAGCGATCATGGATAGCGTTGAGGGATTACAAGAAGCTGGAATTGCCATTCCTATCATTGCCGACGGTGGCATTAAGACTTCCGGTGATGTCGTCAAGGCCTTGGCCGCTGGGGCCGACAGCGTCATGATCGGCAGCCTCTTTGCCGGCTGCGAAGAAGCACCCGGTTCACCGGTCATTCGCGATGGCCAGAAGGTCAAAGTGGTACGGGGGATGGCCTCACTGGGCGCGGCCATGGCCCGTCGCTTGGCTGAGCAAGAACGCGACGAGAGTGCCGAAAGTCAAGTGGACTGGGACAAGGTGGTGCCGGAGGGAGTCGAAGCGGTCGTGCCCTATCGGGGTAATGTACGCGAAATCGTCTATCAACTCGTTGGTGGCCTACGTTCCGGCTTGAGCTACGGTGGCGCGCGCACGATCAAGGAATTGCAGGAGAATGCCGAATTTATTGAGATTTCGGCAGCTGGTGTACGTGAGAGCAATTCCCATGATGTACGACGGTTATAAGTTTGATGAAAATTGATCAGATCTCGATCCACCACTATCGTCTGCCCCTCGATCCACCCTTTCACGCGGCGTGGGATCCAACCCCGCGCCGCAGCCACACGGTGACGCTGGTGCGCGTGCGTGCCGGCGACTATGAAGGGGTTGGCTCGGGCGATGCAATGTTGGGTTTCAAAGGTCATGAAGGGCTGTTCCTTGGCCAAGATCCCTTTGCGATTGAGCGCCACGTGCAGATCCTCGATAATCTGCAATTCATGTATGGGCGCTGTTGGCCGCTGGAGGTGGCGCTCTGGGATCTCATGGGCAAGATCAGTGGGCAACCGCTCTGGCGACTGCTGGGTGGGCGAACCAATCGCGTGCCACTCTACGCCTCGATGGGGCAGCGGCGACCAACCGCGGAACGGGCTACTGCTGCCCGCGCCCTGCGTGACCAGGGCTTTGGCGCGCTCAAACTGCGCTTCTATGCGGAGACGGTTGCCGAAAATCTGGCGGTGGCGCGTGCTGTACGCGAAGCGATCGGCCCAGCGATGACCTTACTCGTTGATGCCAACCAAGGGTGGCGTATGCCCTGGGACACGCGTACACCTTGGGACTTTAAGATGGCGCGCTATGTGGCGGATGCATTGGCTGAATTGGATGTCTATTGGCTGGAAGAGCCGCTCTGGCGCACCGATTATCGGGGCATGGCGGCGTTGCGCAAGGTGGCCAAGGTACGGATTGCCGGTGGCGAGGGCAACCGTGATTTTAGCGAATTGCTGGAATGTTTGCACCACGGCGCGCTCGATGTCTATCAAGCGGATGTCGTCTGGAGCACGGGGATTTTGCGCGCCCGCCAGTTAGCGCAAGCGGTACAGGCTACCGGTGCAATCTACTCGCCCCATACGTGGGGCGATGGGTTGGTGCTGTTGGCAAACTTGCAGGTCGCCGCCGCACTTTCGACTGCACCCTTTATCGAGTTTCCCTATGATCCGCCGGAGTGGACACCGGCACGTCGTGATTATATTTTGCCGCGGCTGATTGAGGCAGATGCAACCGGCCATGTTGTGTTGTCGAACGCGGCCGGTTTGGGTGTCGAGATTGAATGGACGGAGTTGGAACGATGGCGCATTGGAACGGGGACAATGGAAGGGTGACGGCACATCGCTTGCCGAATCTAGCTGGACTTTAAGTCAAGCACGCTGTACTGAGGATCCAGCGCGTAGCTGGTGGCGCTCTCGGCATTCCACTCAGTGTACCAACGCTGATCAATCTGATAGCGATATTTGTATTGTGTGCCTATCGGTAAGTCCAGGGTCAGACGCCAAGCGCCATCACGTTCCTGGCGCATCGGCATTTTGGAGAGTGGTGTGTCCGCTAAGTCACCAATCAGGTAAACCTGATTGGCCCAGAGTGAATCTGGTAACTCAAACGTGACACAAATGCAGCCCGGCCGCGTAGAATGTCGCTTGTGAATCATAATGCCCCCTTTGGCATAGATGAAGATGTAGAAATGGCGAGAACAAATATACTGAGCGTGACAGCGAGCTAACAATAGATCTGGATAGAGGAAAAGATGCATAAAAGATACAGATCTCGTCTACAACAATGTGAAATTTGCAAAGTTGTTGGCGCTGTATGAAATCGAACTGTGTTCGCCGATCATTTGGGCAACTCACATGTCGCACAGGGGTTCAGACGTGAGGCTGGGCTTGGTGGCGTCTGTAGGAGCGAAGGAGAAGGGCATAGAACGCTGTATAGTAGCGGTCGGCTTACACAGCTTGTATTATCGTGAGTAGCGCCATAGGCGCGGACAGGTTATACAAGAGTGAAAATTGTGTTATGTGCTGTTGCGGAGTATATATGGTAGCGTAGTACTATCGCAATCGTACAAATTGCTTATTTGTTTCTGTATCATTTGCTGGATCAAAAATCTAATTAAAATAGAGAAAAGACTCATGACTTCGACTAATCAACGTACCAAAATTGGCATTATCGGCTGTGGCAATATTAGCAGCATCTACTTGAAATCTGACAAAGCTTTCAACAATATTGAGATTGTCGGCTGTGCCGATCTCGATGTCGAGCGCGCCAAAGCGAAGGCGGCTGAGTATGGCATTCAGGCCTACAGTGTCCGCGAATTGCTCGCCGACCCGGAGATTGAAATTGTGGTAAACCTGACCATTCCGGCGGCCCATGCCGAGGTCAGCGCGGCGGCCATAGAGGCAGGAAAAGCAGCCTACAGCGAAAAGCCTTTCGCCCTTCATCGCACCGATGGCGAGGAACTGCTCAAATTGGCGGCCGCACGGGGGCAGCGTGTCGGCTGCGCGCCGGACACCTTCTTAGGCGGCGGTCTTCAGACTTGTCGCAAATTAATTGATGATGGCGTCATCGGTACGCCGGTGGCGGCCACCGCTTTTATGATGTCGCGCGGCCACGAGCACTGGCACCCCAACCCGGAATTCTACTACCAACCGGGCGGCGGTCCGATGTTCGATATGGGGCCCTACTATCTGACGGCGCTTGTCTCGATTTTGGGGCCGGTGCGTCGCGTTACTGGCCTAACGCGTGCCAGCTTTGCCGAGCGGCTGATCAGCAGCCAACCCAACGCCGGCAAGACCATCACGGTCGAAGTGCCGACCCATGTCGCCGGTTTATTGGAATTTGTCAGCGGTGCCATCGGTACGATTATCACCACCTTTGATGTCAAAGCATCGCAGCTGCCGCGCATGGAGATCTACGGCTCCGACGCCACGATGAGCCTGCCAGACCCCAACACCTTTGGTGGTCCCGTCCGCCTGCGTGCCACCGATGATACCGATTGGCATGATGTGCCGCTTACCCACATCTACACCGAAAACAGCCGCGGTCTTGGCGTCGCCGATCTGGCTGATGCCCTGGCCAACGACCGCCCCCACCGTGCCAACGGTCAACTGGCCCACCATGTGTTAGAGATCATGCAGGCCTTCCACGAAGCGTCGGCAACGGGGAAACACATCGATCTGACGAGCACTTGTGAACGACCGGCGGCGCTGCCGATTGGGCTGGAGCCGGGGCAAGTGGCGTAGAGATGGAAGGGATGAAGGGATGACAGGATGACAAGAAGGACTGTCAATAATTAATAATCAATTGAAAATTGACAATTGTTAATGAATTCATTCGGCGAGTTGTCGGGACAACATTCCTTTGGTCATCCTGTGATACTGTTGGTCTACCTTACAATCCAGTCATGTCACTCCTGCGTAGGCAGGAGTCGACAAGTTCCAATAGGATTCCTGCCTGCGCAGGAATGACAGTCCTTAGTAGAGCGTAAGGCAATTCGTAAGACAGGCCAACAGTATCATCCTGTCTGCTTCAACACCGCGGCCAGCCGCGCCACGCCGTCAACCAGCGCGGCGCGGTCGTAGTAGGAGAAGCTGAGGCGGAGGCAGTTGCGCAGGCCGTCGACGCTGGAAAATTTGTTGCCGGGGCGGAAGCCGACGTTGTGTGCTTCCGCAGCCGGCAGCAACCTGTTTGTATCGATCGCGGCCGGCAGTTGCAGCCAATAAAAGTAGCCGCCGGTTGGGGTCGTGAATTGTACCCATGCGGGGAATTCGTGGCGTAGCGCTTCGTCCATGGCTGCGATGCGTTCGGCAAAGAGGAGACGAAGTTCACGCAAATACGCCTCTTGCAGCCCCAACTCCAATGCGCTGCGCACAATCCCCGTGATCAGCGGATTTAACCCGCCGCCGCTCTGCACAATGCCACTCTCGACAAAGCGATTGACCGTTGCCGGTGCCGCCTGGATCCAGCCCAGCCGCAGCCCAGGTGCGAGGATTTTGGAGAAGGAGCCGAGCGACAGAATGGGGCCATCGTCAACGTAGTCGCCAAAGGGGCGCGGCGGTGTCGCGGTGTAGTGCAGTAGTTGGTAGACCTCATCGGCGACGAGCAGAAACTCATGTTCGCGACTCAAGGCAACCAGTTGTTCGCGCACGCGTTGCGGCATGGTGACGCTGGTCGGATTTTGAAAGGTCGGGATTGTGTAGACAAAAGCCGGCCGCTGCTGTTGCAGCTTCTCTTTCAGGATGTCGAGATCCATCCCTTGCGCAGTGACAGGGATCGGTTCAATCCGCAGCCCATGATCCTGAAAGATGCGAAAGACGAGAAAATAGGTCGGTTCCTCGACAAAGATCACGTCGCCCGGCTTGGTGTAAAGCGTGCAGATCAGATCGAGCGCCTGCGAGACGCCATTTGTGACAAAGAGTTGCGCCGGTCGCACACCGGCACCAGCCGCACTCAACCCATACTCGGCTGTCAGAAACTTGGCCAAGGCTGCGTTAAAATAGCCGTCGCCTTCTTCCGGCCCATATTGCAAAACGGTCGGATCCTCCTGGGCAAAGCGATGGTCGGCCGCTTGACGGAGCAGCGCCAATGGCAGGATCGCCTCCGCCGGCTGACCAACACCAAAGTCAATTACCCCCTCGGCCACCTGAATTTGTGTCGTACGGATTGTCTTCATCGAAAGTGGAGTTCCCGTCTTTTATCGCCTATAATCAGTAGGACAGTAAAACTGATTTACCGATTTACTTCCGCGCCTATTCTACTAGAAGCCGTTGCTTACCTCAAGTGAGGAGAACGATGTACCAAATGATTGATGGCGTCCCGGTTTGGGGCGATCCGCTGCCCGATGCCGTCGAGCAGGCCAAAACCGTTGCCAAGCGCGCCGAGACGGTTGCTTTAATGGCTGATCACCATATTGGGTATGCGATGCCAATTGGGGGCGTGGCCGCGTATGGTGAGCATGTAAGCCCGTCGGGGGTTGGATATGATATTAGTTGTGGTAACAAAGCTGTCCTCCTCGATCTACCTGCTGCCGAAGTCCGTCCGTTTATCAAAGAGATCATGGACGATATCTGGCGCACGATCTCCTTTGGCATTGGCCGCAAGAATGCCGAAACGGTGGAGCACGAACTCTTTGACGATGACCCAGCTTGGCAGATCCCCGTTGTGAAAAAGCTCAAAGGATTGGCACGCGAACAGTTGGGCACTGTTGGCTCGGGCAACCACTATGTCGACCTCTTTGTCGATGAGCAGGAACGGGTCTGGTGCGGTGTCCACTTTGGGTCGCGCGGCTTGGGCTATCGCATTGCTACCCACTATGTCAAGGCGGGCGGCGGTAAGGATGGCATGAATGTGGAGCCAGTGCTGTTGCACATCGATTCGGGGCTGGGGCAGGAATATATCGCGGCGATGAAGATAGCGGGCCGCTATGCCTATGCTGGCCGCGATTGGGTCTGCCAAAAGGTGGCGCAGATCTTGGGGGCCAAGATTATCGATGAGATCCACAATCATCACAATTTTGCCTGGCTTGAAAAACATGGAGAGTATGATCTCTGGGTGGTACGCAAAGGCGCAACGCCCGCCTTCCCCGGTCAACGCTGCTTTGTCGGTGGCACCATGGCCGAGCCGGCGGTAATTCTCGAAGGGATCGATGGCGCAGAAGCCCAAGCCGCGCTCTACTCAACCGTCCACGGGGCCGGCCGCGTGATGTCGCGCACACGGGCTGCCGGTAAAAAACGTTGGCGCAACGGCAAGCTGGAGACGGTCTCGCAAGGTGAAATCAGTGACAAGATGATGATGAATTGGGTGCGTCAGGCCGGTGTCGAATTGCGCGGTGCCGGCACCGACGAATCGCCCCACTGTTACAAACGGCTCGACGAGGTGCTCCAATATCATCAAGAGAGCGTCCGCATTCTCCACACATTGACGCCAATTGGCGTGGCAATGGCCGGCTCCGACGAGTATGATCCGTATAAGGATTGATGCGTGTTGCGTGTTGCGTGAACGATTGTCAATGAAGCTGCTATGTGGGGCAACAAGCACCGAAGATACACCGCTTCAGTAACAGTACACGCAACACGTGACTATTACATGACCTTCGGCACTATCCCCCATGACCCCACCGCCGCTATCCTATTGCTGAGAGTACAATATCCGTTTTAGCAATAGGAGACAACTCATGGACTTGATCCGCTCGCTTTATGCGTCCAATTACTTTTCCAACTGGCACTTTGGCTTTATTGTATTGCATGTTTCGCTGGCCCTGATCGCCTTGGTGGTGGCCCCGGTGGCAATGGCCGTGGTGAAAGGGGGCAAGGCCCATCGACAATGGGGGTTGGTCTATTTCTGGAGCATGATTGCCGTCAACGGCAGCGCTCTGCTGCTGCTGACCTGGCGCTTTAACATCTTTCTCTTTGGCATAACGGTTTTGACGCTGTATAGTGTGGTGACCGGCTACCGCTCATTGCGGCGCAAACGGCCAACGGTTGCCGGTCAACGACCTACCTGGTTTGATTGGAGCTTTGCCATTGTCGCACTTGCAACGGGAACGGGGCTCTTTGGTTGGGGCGTGGCGACATTGCTTGGCTTCACCGCGACGCTCATTCCCGATGCCGAGGGGATGATGGTGGTCATGGGCATTTTGCCGATTGTCTTCGGAGCCGCCGTTGGTCAATATGCGCTGACCGATCTACGTCTCTATCGCCGGCCGCCAATCGACCGTAACTGGTGGTGGTACTATCACATGGAGCGCATGGTCGGCTCATACATCGGGCTCTTTACTGCCTTGATGGTGCAGCAGGTGGGGCCGCGCATGCCAGGAAACATCGCCTGGATCGTTTGGGTGGCACCGTCAGTTATTGGTACACTTTTGTTGACGCGCTGGATAGTCTACTACCGTCGCAAGTTTGCCGGAGCCAGGGCGCATACCATTGCTGTGCCCACACAAGTGCCAACCGCACAGCCGGTCGAGTGATTGACAAACTTATTCGCGACTGCAAAAGGGTACTATCGACACCGATGATGCGCAACTTCCCTGTTCTTTCCCGCTATATCAAACTTGAATCTTGGCTCGAATGGGTCGGTTTGGTGACGTTGTTTGTAATTACCTTTTTTGCCTTTAACTTGTATCCAAGCGGTGATCAACGTCGCTGGGCTGTTCTTCTGCTCTTTGGGTTGATCATCCTGTTGGAACTCTGCTCTGCCGAACCAGCAGTACATCTACTTGGTCGCTCGCTTGGTGAGCGGCAGGTGGAAAATATTCGCCTGGCCCTCATGACCGTTGTCACGCTGGCACTCATTGCGCTGGATGTGAACTTTACCGCGCTGATTATTCTCTACTTTATCTTCAGCGCCCGTGCCCTCTTTATCTTTCCCGATTGGGTGGGCTACCTCTGGATTCTGCTCTTCGGCGCGATCACGACGATCACGATCACCGCGATTACCTGGCCCACCTGGCAATATGGGCTGTTAAACGGGCTGGGCTCGACCTGTGGCTACTTCTTTATGGGCTCAGCCGCCAATGCGCAACGGCGCGCCGAACTGGCGAATACCGAAAGCCGACGCTTGCTGGGCGAGTTGCAGACAGCCCACCATCAATTACAGAAGTATGCGGATCGGATCGAACAATTGGCCGTTGCGGAAGAACGCAATCGTCTTGCGCGCGAGATGCACGACACCCTTGGCCACCGCTTAACCGTCGCCGCCGTGCAACTGGAGGGGGCCCAAAAATTGGTCAGCCGTGATCCCGCCAAGGCAGAAACGATGATCGGCACCGTCCATGGACAAGTGATAGAAGGGCTGAGCGAATTGAGGAAGACTGTTGCTGCGTTGCGTTCACCGTTGGCTGACGATCTTCCTTTGCTGCCCGCGCTGCGTCAATTGGTGGCCAACTTCGTTGAAGCAACGCACATGATCGTTGTCCTCCGGTTACTGGAAGTTCTACCCGATCTGTCGCCGGCGCAGCAGCAAGCGATCTATCGCGCTGCGCAGGAATCGCTCACGAATATTCAGCGCCATGCCCAAGCTGATCAGGTCAAGATGACGCTGGCCTGGGCAGATGCACCGCCTGAAACTGTCACAGGAACGGCGCTTTTGTGCCTGTCTGTCGAGGACAATGGTATTGGCCCTGCTGCCATTACCCCTGGCTATGGGTTGCAAGGCCTGACCGAGCGCGCTACCGCATTGGGTGGACACTTCACGGTTGAGGCGGGCGCAACGCTAGGCGGCACACGCTTGACCTTCATGGTGCCCGTTCGGCGCAACAACGAATCACCGCTCTATGTAACCACAGGAACAGACCTTGCCAATGCGCACTGACAAAATTACGATTCTGCTGGTCGATGATCAGCGGCTGATGCGCGATGGATTGCGTACGCTGCTTGAATTGGAGGATGATTTGGCGGTTGTCGGCGAAGCGGGTAACGGTGAGGAAGCTCTCGCACACTTTGCCACCTTGCAACCGGATATTGTGCTGATGGATGTGCGAATGCCGGGCATGGATGGAGTCGAAGCAACGCGGCGGCTCCACGCCCAGTGGCCGGCGGTGAAGATTATCATCCTTACTACCTTCGATGAGGATGAATATATCTTTGAAGGGTTGCGCGCCGGTGCATTGGGCTATCTCTTAAAGGCTGTCTCCGGCGAGGAGTTGGCCCATGCGATTCGTGCCGTCGCCGCCGGCCAAGCACTCATCGACCCGGCCGTGACGCGCAAATTGGTCACCGAATTTGCCCGCCTCGCCCCGTCGCAACGGCCACTCAATACTGGGCTGGCTGAACCCTTATCTGAACGCGAAATCGCGATCTTGCGGCTGGTGGCGCAGGGCTTGACTAATCGTGAAATTGCCGACCGGATCCATCTAGCTGAAGGCACCGTGAAAAACTATGTAACGTCGCTGTTGGGCAAGATCGGTGTGCGTGACCGCACTCAAGCCGCGCTGCGTGGACGCGAATTGGGGTTGCTTTGATTTAGGAATTCTTAGTGTAGCCACAGATGACACGGATAACCACAGATAATTCCCCGATGCACTTGACTATCTGTGTTCATCTGTGGCTACACTGTTGATATTGAGAATTGCCGGCTTTGATCCGACTAGATTGACACTCCCTCTAAAAACCGCTAAGATGGACCACAACCCTCTTGATCCCCATTTCCAGCAGCAAACCCTGAGAGGAGCGATCTGTGAGTTTCGGTATTACCAAGACAATTCCCGCCGGCGAGGGTCGACAGGCGGTTGACGCACTTTATGAAGTCGCCGGTGAATATGAGTTCCACATGGCCGGCAAACCTTCCAAACTTAAGGTTGGCGATTACGTCTACACGATCTTTAATGATGAAATCATCGGTCGCTGCCGCATTAAAGAACTAATTGGCGGCGCGGTCAACCCCGATTCGGGCAAACCGCGTACCTTGATCCATGTGACAACCCCCGGCGAACGGCTGGCGCAACCCATCGCCAAAGAGGGCCACCGCGGGACGCGCTATTACGATGGCGCGGCATGGCCGGCTGCGTGAGGCGCGAGACTGATCGTTATCCCTTCAAGCCTTGGGTGGCAATGCCTTCAATAATATAGCGTTGTAAGAGCAGATAGATCACAAAGATGGGCAATATCGTCAACACCGCCGCCGTGGTAAAGAGATTGTATTCTACGAAAAACTGCCCCACATACTCAACCAGCCCAACCGTCACCGGGTACATCTCGGTGCGTTGCGCCACGACGAGCGGCCACAGCAGGTCATCATATTTGAAGATGAACATGATGATCGCTAGCGCCGCCACGTTGTGACGCACCAGTGGTGCCACGACGCGCCAGAAGATGCCGAACTCAGTGGCACCATCGATGCGCGCCGCGTCCAGGAGATCATTGGGCACGCTGAGCATCGCCTGGCGCATGAGGAAGACCCCAAAGGGGGAAATGACCCACGGCAAAATCATCCCCCAATAGGTGTTCACCATGGGAATGCCGGTCCAATCTTGGATGCGCAGCAGGACATTGAAGAGGGGCAGCAGATAGGTGACAAAGGGGACCATGGACGCGGCCAGCATCAGCCAAAAGGTAAGGTTGCCGAGTCGTGACGAGTCTTTGACAATCACATACCCAAGCAATGTGCTGGTAAAGATGACAACAGTCGTCGTACCGGCGGAATAGATAAACGAATTGAGAAAGTAACGTGCAAACTTTGCACTCCACACTTCCGGATAATTGGCGAATGTCCAGGTTTCCGGCCACCATGTCGGTGGGATCGCACGCAACTCGGCCGCCGTTTTGAAGGAAGCGGTTAGCACCCAATAGAATGGCATGAAAAAGATCGCAGCGCCCAACAGCAAGATGCCGTAGACTGCGATACGGGTGAGCAAGTGGCGTAAGCGAAACCCTGATGTTATATGTGACGCCACCGTGCCATTTTGTTGGATACTCGACTCTGCTGTCGTCGCCATCTTTTCTCCTCTCCCCAATTCCTAAAGATCAGTGACCATTCGTGTGCGCGGTGGCCCATGCTTTGACGGGAATATCCTCATCCTGCGGGCGCCAGTAGCGCGAAACCGGATGGATCAGCGGCTCGGGTCCATTGTACCCCATGCTGCCGTCGCCCAATTCGCCTAACAGTTGCCGCTGAACCGGATTGCAAGCGGCCAGCACCGCAGCGTCCTGATGATCGTAATCCGATGGGCGAATCCAGCGGTAATTGTAGCCATAGTAGAGGCATTTACGGGCGTGGTCAGAGAGATTGGGCGTCACGCAATGCAGCAACGCCGTGCGCCAGACCAAGGCTGTTCCCGGTCGCACGTTTACCTCGACAATGTCCGTCGGGTCGATGAGCAGATTGCCCTCGGCATCCCGCTGGGCACGGCGATGGCTGCCGCGCACCACGCAGATCGCACCGCTGTTGTGCTGCGTCAGATCGGTCAGATAGAGGCCAAACTTCATCTCCATGTAGGGGATCACGCCGTCAACTGTTGGCCAACCATAGTTTGGTGCATCCGAATGCCAGGGGAAAAAACTGTCACGTGCGCCCAATACCTTTTCGGCATCTGCGGCGCGCATCGGCGGGCGCACATCCAGGTGCGAAGTGCGAATTTGGATGTTATAGCCGATCAGGTCGACGACCAATGGCAGTAGCCGCGAATGGTCGACTAGGTTACGAAAGATTGGATGAAGCGCCACGACGTTGCGCCATTGAAAGGCCTCATGGGGCGCCAGATTGCGCTGTTGGCGCTGCTCTTCATACATGCCATCAATCACGCTGATCAGTGCATCGATCTCTGCTGGAGAAAGTGCATCTTCGATAAGGAAGAAACCATCTTCCTCAAATTGTTGCCGCTGCTCCGCCGTTAAGGTCAGACAACCGTTCGTTGCTGACGGGATACCTAGTGTTGCCATTATGGTTCCTCAAAATTATCAATACTCATACGTCGCCCGAATAAAACGATACTGGATATAGCCCACGGCCACCATGATCACAAAATAAATTGCAGCCATCGCACTGCCGTACCCTTCGTGACCGTAGGCAATTGCAGTGTTGAAAATATGAAATGCCATCAGGTTGGTGGCGAAATTCGGCCCGCCGCGTGTGCCGCTACCGGCTTCGGCGGTCATCACATAAACTTCGGTAAAGGCCAAAAAACAGCTCAAGGTGATGATGATGACCACAAAGGTAATCATCGGGATCAGCAATGGGAGCGTGATATGGCGGAAGCGATGCCAACTGTTGGCACCATCCACCTGCGCGGCTTCATAGTAGACCGTGGGAATTGCTTGCAGCCCGGCGAGAAAGAGCACCATCGCATAGCCCGCCTCTTTCCAAATGCGCATAATTGCCAGCGCACGCAAGGCCCAATCACTGGTGGTCAGCCAGCGGATCGGCGCGATGCCGAATCCATCGAGGATCACGTTGAGCAGCCCCTGTTTACCCGGCAGGTAAATATAGCGCCAGACCAAGGCGATCGCCACCAACGGCACCACATAGGCCGTGAAGTAGGAAATTGTGAAGAAGCCACGAATCGTCGTGTTGCGGATCGAATTGACGGCAAGCGCTAACAGCAAACCCAGACAAATCACTCCCGGCAGCACCATAAACGCAAACGAGAAGGTGACGCGCAGCGACTTCCAGAAGATTGGATCGTCAAAGAGCAGTTTCTGATAGTTGGCCAGTCCGGCAAATTCAAAGATCCCTGGCTCCTTAACAAAGAAGCTCCAGTAGAACATCTCCGCAATTGGGAACCAGATCATAAAGCCCATAAAGGCCAGCGACACCAGGAGCACAATGCGCCCCATGGGATGTTTGGGTAACCAGCGTTCTGTGTACATAGGTGGGTAGATAGATAGGTAAATCGGTAGATAGGTAAATCGGTAGATAGGTAAATCGGTAGATAGGGGACACAAGATACGAGGTCGTAAACGCTGTCTCGTGTCTCCCTATCCCGTGTCTCGTGTCTAACCTACCCCGCTGCCGTCAGCCACTGCGGGTTTGCTTCATAGTCGGCGGCGCTTAGAATGCTCCACTGGGGATTGGCAGCGAGGAAGGCGTTGGCCTCTTCGTCTGTGCGCTTGAGAACGGTGGCAATATCTTCGCCTTCATCCATAATGGAGGGAAGGGCACGGCCAATGATGTCACCGAGTTCACGCGGGTTAAAGCCCCAATCCACGCTGTTTTCTGGGCGATTCTTGATGGCTACCGCCGCCCACTTTGCGCCTGATTCCTCCGAGAAGTCCGGATCATCCCACATGGATTTGAGGCTGGGCTGGACACCGCGCAACTTGCAGTAGCGCGCAAGGTAGTCCGGACTGACGAGATAACGATAGAAGGTATAGGCTGCGTCCAGATTGTTATCCTGCTGCGATGTTACGGTAAAACCAACATCTGGCCCGCGGTTGCCGTAGACCGGTTCGCCGGTAAAGGTGGGATCGACCTTGATTCCCCACTCGATGTCGGCATATTGCGTGTCCATGAAGCCGTTGAACCATGTCCAGTTGTAGAGGGTCACGGCATTGCCGGCACCGAAACGATCCCGTGAGACAATTCCTTCGGCGATACTATCGGTCTTGTGGACATTGAAGAAGTCCATCATAAACTGGTAGGCCTGAACGCCAATATCATCCCCGACCTGTGTTTCGCCCTTGGTGGCAAACTGATTGCCGTCAATGGGCCCGCCTAGCTGTTGGCGTACCGCACCGACCAGCGAACCTTCGTTGCCGCCATAGAAGGCAAAGCCAGAACGGGTTAAGGTATCGCCATCCCATTGCGTAACATCCTTGGCCCACAGGATGAAGTCATCCCAGCGCGTGGGGATATCGTCTGGTGTGTACCCCAATTCGTCCAGGAGCCCCACGTTGTAATAGAGCGCACCGGCAAAGACACCGTTGGGTAGACCATAGTATTGACCCTCGCCGCCGTTGGTCGAGATGCGATAGAGATCGGCTGTCAGTGAACCCATCTCTTCGTTGACATTAATCACTTCCGTGGGAATGGGCAGCAGCACGTTTTCTTTGGTTAGGGTATCGAGGAAGGTCTCGTCAATCGAGGAGACATCGGGCGCGTTGCCGGCGGCTTTGGCCGTGAGCAGCTTCTGTTGCAACTCGCTCTCTGGTACAAACTGCATCTCGACTTTGATGTCGGGATGGGCCGCTTCAAATTCAGGGATGGCTGTCTCTTCCGTCATCCGATTGATCGTGAGGCGGTCTGTAAACCACGCGATCAGGTCGGTTACCTCGCCACCAGCGGCCGTACCCTCCGCGCCGCCTGCTTCCGGTGCCGCGGCCGGAGCGCAAGCCGCCAACGCCGTCGCCGCGGCCACCGTGCCGCTCAAACGCAAAAAGGTGCGTCGGCTAAGGGATTTCGATGACAAGGTATGCAAATGCATGGCAATCTTCGTCTGCATGGAGCCTCCTTTGGGAACAATCAATTTTCAGTTTTGACTTGATCATGGGGAATGGGTGAGCTTGGCGGGTATGATAGCGCGTTTGGCGGGATTGCGCAAGTGGGGATTTTTTGCTCCTGATGCCTAAAGTGCGGTTGTTTTGAAACCAATAGTTTCTACCCAGCAAAACTATCGGTTTCAAACAGAGCTTACTATAAAGCACAAATTGACGCCATACTATTACATCGTTACAATAGACAAAAGTAGGTGATACCTAAATTCGCGAGGATAAAATGCAAATCACGATACCCGATGAGATGACCAATCAACTTCAACAACTTGCAGGCACTCGCCAACAACCAGTCGAGCAATTGGTCATGGAACGGCTGCGTCAGCTTCTGGACGACCGGCTGAGTCAACTGCCATCGGCTGAACAAGCAGAACTGGCGGCGTTACAGTACCTATCGGACGATGCCCTGCGTGCCATTGCCGCAGAACAGATGTCACAAACTGTTCAACGGCGGATGGGCGTGTTGATGGAACAGAACAATCAAGGAACAATTACACAGGAAGCGTTGCAGGAACTCGCGGCGTTTGTCGACCGCGGCGATCAACTCATGCTACGCAAAGCAGAAGCGGTACGGCTACTGCATCAGCGCGGCTATGTGATTACCAGCGATGATCTTTCTCCAAACAGTAACTGAGCGACCCAATGACAGAATTATCATGGGAAGCAGCTAAAGCCTTTGTTTATGAACGTGCTGCGGGATGCTGTGAATACTGTCGGACCTGCGAGGCAAATATCGGCCAGGCAATGCATATTGAGCACATTAATCCCAATGGTGGCAATCGTCTTGACAATCTTTGCCTGGCTTGCCCCAATTGTAATTTAAGCAAAGCGACTGCAACGACGGCTCTAGACCCTGTTGATGGCACCACAGTTACACTTTTCAATCCACGCACTGAGACGTGGGCTGCACACTTTCGCTGGTCTAACGATTTTTCGGAGCTTCAAGGTATCTCAGCCATCGGCCGTGCTACGGTAGAGCGCCTCAAAATGAACCGCCTGCGGATTGTGATGGCGCGTAAACGTTGGGTCCAAGCCGGTTTTCATCCTCCAAGAGATCTGCCCTTAGCTCTCAACTATTGACGTACTGCTCCCTTTCCCGTAAACTATCCTCAACACACCAATGCCACTTGACCACTTGACCAATGACCAGTGACCAAGGCCGATGACCTCACTCACCTATCTCGATTTCGACCTCGCCATCGAAACCATTGACGCCACTGCCAACCGCCACCGCGTTCGCATCCTCAACTCACCGGTGGGGCAGGCGAGCGGCGACTTTGGGTTGCCCTTTGACGCGCGCGATCTCGAACTGCTCTTTCTGCGGTTGGGGCGACCGCGGCGGGGGGGTGCGGCGCATTGGCTCGCCGGAGATGGATGCCGCGCAGCACTTTGGCCGCACGCTCTTTGACGCCATTTTTGCCGGTCCGGTGTCGGTTTGTTTTCATCGCAGCCTGGAAACTGCGCGTAGTCAGAATCAGGGCATGCACCTGCGGTTGCGGCTGAACGATGCGCCCACGCTCACCGATCTGCCGTGGGAGTTTCTCTTCGACACGTTGCACAACCACTTCCTGGCCTACTCGACCGCCACCCCGCTTGTGCGCTATCTCGATTTGCCGCAGGGGGGCGGGCCGTTGGCGGTCACGCCACCGCTCAAGATCCTGGTGATGATCGCCAACCCGCAGGGGTACGGCTACGCGCCGCTCGATGTCGAGGCTGAATGGCAGAAGGTGCGGCGCGCCCTCGCCGATTTGGCAGGGCAGGGGCTGGTGGAGGTCACCCGGCTCGAAAGCGCCACGCTGGCCGCGCTGCAACGTCAACTGCGCCGCGACCAGTATCACATCTTCCACTTTGTCGGTCACGGCGGCTTTGATGTGGCGAGCCAAAGCGGCGTGCTGCTCCTTGAAGATGATTACGGCCGCAGCCGCACCGTCAGTGGCCACTATCTCGGCGCGCTGCTGCGCGACCACTTCTCGCTGCGGTTGGCGCTGCTCAACGCCTGTGAAGGGGCGCGCAGCAGCCCGGCCGATCCCTTTGCCGGCGTAGCGCAACATCTCGTGCAACAGGGCATCCCCGCCGTCATCGCCATGCAATTTGAGATCACCGACGGGGCCGCGATCACGCTGGCCCACGAGTTCTATGGTGCGGTGGCCGACGGCTATCCCGTTGATGCCGCGCTCTCCGAGGCGCGCAAGGCGCTCTACGCCGCGGAGAATGATGTAGAATGGGGCACGCCGGTACTGTATATGCGGGCGGGCGATGGGGCGTTGTTTGATGTGACGTTAGTAAAGCCAATAGTTGAGAAGGAACCTATTGCAATTGAATTCATTGATCCAGTCGGTAGCGATGACTCAGAATTGATGCCGATAGTTGTCTCTGAAGACACTGTAAAGCCAGAAGTTGATGTACAACAGTACCAGATTATAGTTCGAGAAACCACGAGATGGCGGCGACCAAGCACTCGGGAAAGCACTGTCATTGTTATTACAGTTGGAGCGATACTACTCGGTGGGATATTTCTGATATTGCAATATGCTCCGTTCTTTCGGATGGGAGGCAGTAATGATTTAATGACGCGGACACCTATCTCATCACTGGCAGATGGGGCCACCCCTACGTTTGAAATTACTCTAACAGAAGTAGATCTTCCAACAGAAGTTGTTGTGTTAACAAATACAGCGCCACTTTCTACTCCTACCTTTGAAATAACGTTTGTAGAAGAACGTTTCGTAACTATAAGTGCACAATACGGTGTTAATGTACGTTCTGAACCAAATACAGATAGTGAAGCGCTACGAATTGCCGAAAATGGCGAAGAATTTTTAGTGTTGAAAGAACTAGATGGATGGCTGCAAATCCTTAGTTCCGATGGTCAGTTTTTATGGATCGGCAGCGACCCACAATATGTCTCGCTAAGAACTGAAAGGTTAACGTTAGAAGAATCGAATCAATTGCGCAAGCAACTAACGGCAATTCCCACACCGACAGCAACGGAGACTCTGCAACTAACCCGCACCGCCGCACGGCTTCCAACGCACACGCCTACCCCCCGCCCGAGTGCATCCGTCAATACGTCGCTCGGCGCTGCGATCCGGGCAGCACCGGTACATACAGCAGATGCCCTTGCCACGGCCACCTATGAAGAAGTTTTGATTGTGACCGAGCGCACCGCCGATAATTTATGGCTGCAAGTCGATATAGTAGAAACACAGGGCTGGGTAGTGGTCTCGGCCGTCAATCTCAGTGTTGATCTCGAAAGCTTGCCGGTCGTGAACCCGTAGTATCATTGAAGGGGCAATAAGAGTAGCTACCACTTGTCGCCCCTTCAGTCGCGCTTCTCTTATGCAGCCGAATGCGAAAAAGTATGCAACGTGGTACGAATATAATTGTGGACTTTGCGCACAAACGTTCTGTGTGGTATTATCTTCTGATTACTGCCTAAATTTTTCACTTGACTTAAGTCACCGCAAGTATTGTTTATAACCAAGAAAAGACCCATGACACAGACATCCTCGTTCGGCACATCCAAACGTGAGGGGCACGATTCATCTTCCTTTTACGAACGCAATCTCTATTCACTCTTTTTTCGTGAACCAGCGTCCGCAAAGGAACTGGCAGTTCCCATGCCGGGTTTGGATGGCTGGGTTGATGATGTTTACCGACAATCTTCCACAGCAATGACACAAATTCCAGACAATAGCGTTGCGCTGGCGTTCAGATACCACCCTATAACGTTGGTAAAGATTATGATGACGATATGGGCTTTAATGAGTATCTATCGCTAATCCGTGATGTAGGCAAGGAAGTCTATCGTGTGCTCAAGCCGGGTGGGCGCTATGTTGTCAATATTGCCAATTTGGGGCGCAAACCGTATATTCCGTTGCACTCATTTTTCTATGGTCTCCATGCCGAAGAGCTTGGCTTCTTGCCAATGGGTGAAATCATCTGGCAAAAAGGGCGTGGCGCAAGTGGCAGCTGTGCTTGGGGCAGTTGGCGCAGCGCCAAAGCGCCCCGTTTGCGCGATTTGCACGAGTATCTGCTCGTCTTTGCCAAACAATCCTACTCACGACCGGACAAGGGCGAGTCCACCATTGAGCGCGATGAGTTTATGGCGGCTACGCTTTCGATTTGGGAGATTCCGCCCGAATCGGCCAAGCGTGTAGGCCATCCGGCACCCTTCCCCGTTGAACTTGCCAGCCGTGTGATTGAACTTTATTCCTATGCCAATGATGTTGTGCTTGATCCATTTTTGGGGTCAGGGACAACCTGTGTGGCTGCAAAGCAGTATGGGCGACATTATGTTGGGTATGACTTATCTGAGGAATATTGCAACTTGGCGCGTTCTCGATTAGATGCTGTAACAGCCCCGGAGGAAGTGCAAACTGAGTTGCCAAACATTCAACCAAACGGACATCAATAGATCAAACTACCATGCCAACCCCCAAAACTGAATGTACCGAACTATCTGTAGGCTTTGGATTACTTGGACTTGATCCACTAAAAGCATCAGCGCCGCAAGTAAAGCAGCGTTGGGACGATACCTTATCTGCCACCAAATTTGCTGATTATGCGCGCGAGTTTGCCAGAGATGAGGCGTACTACCGAAGATTCTATGCGGTCGGTGTTAATCTACGCTACTCTCATGAACACTTCAAACATACAAACATTGCTACCGTTCGCTGGGAAGGGCCACAGCGGCAAGCGAGCAGTGTGCCGATTCCTGTTGATATTATTGCCGCAAATGTTCCTATCAGCGTGAAAGCTGACAGCAATGTTGTTGGCAATCCTGCCCCTCCAATTCTCTTTGCAAGTGTCCCCAGCGGTACCTCGACTCCTTCTCGCTCTGACAATTGGTATACAACGGTCGCCCAAGATGCTTATTAGTCGCTGTACCAATCGGCCTGTGATCTTTGTTCTCTCAATTTACCTTCTTCCGTTATCGATTATCATCAGACAATCAAAGGCGCTGGTAGAAAGCGTCTGGCCAAAGCAATTCGAAATTTGCCGCCCACAGAACAAGCCGAGTTTGATCGACTGTACGTCTCATTTTGCTGTGAGGTAGCCGAACGGTCTGCTGCAATTTTTAACAGTGCACTGCAGCAATCTCTGGCAAGCTCCATCAAAAATTCAGTTATTGAAAACCTCATCCGGCGGTTTTTCAGACTTGGTGATGTCGAGTATGTGTTATGTGGGCTTAGCAAAAGAGACGATTTTGGGATTACGATACCAAATATAACTGCTTGGCGACGTGCATGGCGTTTCAAGCACCTGACTGCGCAACCTGATCTCACACGTGGCCAAAGTGTTGTTGACTTTGTCATGGTTGTGGAAGAACAGGCGGCACGCAAGGAATACCCTTTTCCGTTTCACTCTGAAATTCGCTGGAGTCACGGGAAGTTTGCGGGTAATCCTGAAGCAAAACTTTACAAAGACTTTTCTTGGACTGAGGTACCGTTTTTCCCTCAAATATATGAGCGAGGTGTAGTTAATCGTCTAGAGGTGATTGGTACCGGTGGTTTTGGTATCGTCTATAAAGCCATCCTCCGTCGAACGGGTGAAGTCATTGCGGTGAAGGAACTCGATACAAGCAAACTGAGTTTTTCTCCCGAAGAGTTACATGAAGAACGCAGCCGCTTTGAACGTGAAGTTAACATCCAATCTACGCTCAGTCATCCAAACATTCTTCCTGTCCTCGAGAGTGATTTGAATGCATCTACACCTTGGTTTGCAACACCATTAGCGGCCAACAGTGTTGCTGATATTGCTGAGGAACTGGTCGGCAATTTTGTGCGTATCAACGCCATTTTCCGACAGGTCTTGGTCGGGCTTGAATATGCGCATAGCTGTAGCGTGATCCACCGCGATCTAAAGCCAGAAAACGTTCTGTTATTTGCAAACGATCATGCCATGATTGGCGACTTTGGACTTGGGAAGCAACTGAATGCTGACAGCCCCGGCATCGTGTTGACACAGACCAGTAACAATTCTCTCGGTTCTTTGGCCTATGCTGCGCCCGAACAGCTTCAGTCGTTCCGTGATGCTGATCAAAGAGCAGATATTTATGCGCTTGGTAAAACGTTGCTGCATATGTTAACGGGTAAGGCACCTATGCCATCTGGCGTCTTGAACCAAGTTGATGAGCGTTATAGAGCGTTTATCTATCGATGCATTCAAGAGGACCCGAACGCGCGCTTTCAATCTGCGAGTGATGCTCGCTATGCATTTGATGTGATTGTGGAGGCTGTTGGGTAGCCCCAATAGGATGTTGAATTCTGGTAACCCCAACCCCTCCCCAGCTTGGGGAGGGAACTGTCACGGGACAAATGACGCTGTGCGTGTTGGTGCAAGTGCGATAAGGTAGCTTTATAGATTTGCCGATACAACGTCAAAGTAACCTACACGTCAACGGTTCCTCCCCCAAGCTGGGGGAGGTTAGGAGGGGGTTTATGCTCACCCGCCACGACTGGCAACCACCACCCGACCTCTGGCATAAACTCAAGCCGCTCACCCGCCAAATGCGCAAAGCGCTCACCGCGGCCGAAGCCAAACTCTGGCAACGACTGCACAAGAACCAAATCCGTGGTGTCAAATTCCGGCGTCAATTTGCGATTGAGCGCTTTATCACCGATTTTTGCGCCCCCAGCATTCGCCTCATCATCGAAGTCGATGGCACCACCCATGAGTATACCCAAGCAGAAGACGCCATTCGGCAGGTGTACTGGAAAGTGCAGGTTTCATCATGCTTCGCTTTACCAACTTGGACGTGTTGAACGCGTTGGATGTGGTCGCAGGTGTGATTGACTGTGTGGTGGTGGAGAAGTTTGCAGACTTCGTGGGCGAGCGGGTAAACCGGTGAGCTGTTTAGTGGAAAGAGGTGACAATCCCCCCTGGCAAGCTGAGTGGCAATCCACTTGGCTTTTCTGTTATAATGGCTAGGTGAATCCTAATGTGTAGAGGTGATTGGAGCGGCAGATGACAACTGTACAACTAAAATCTGAAGTCAATATCGAGATTGATGAACTCATCGGCGGTGTCGCACAATTGGAATCTGCTGAGATCGAGCATCTCTTATCCGCACTCAGTCTGGTCTTAGCCAAACGGAAAGCACCTAGTTTGCCGGCGCGCGAGTCGGTGTTGCTGCAAAAAATCGGTGAAGGTCTCCCCGATACGGTTCAAGCCCGTTACAATGCATTACAGCAAAAGTTGTTAGCGGAGAAAATCACGCCAGAAGAGCACAATGAACTTCTCGGCTTGATTGATGTTGTCGAGCAGGCCGATGCGGTCCGTCTGCAAGCACTGATTGAATTGGCCCAACTGCGCAAAGTTTCCCTGGATGAACTAGTGGGACAACTAGGAATTGAGCAACCACCTGCTTATGTCTAGGCGCTATATCTCCGTTGAGGAGCAGGAGCAGATTATTTCACGGGCAGCATCACGGTGTGAGTACTGTCAATGCAGGGCCGACTATTCAGCGCAATCCTTTGTCTGTGAACACATCATCCCCATCGCCAAGGGTGGAGACACAACATTAGATAATCTTTGTTATGCTTGTGGTGGCTGCAACGGGCACAAGTATACAAAGACAGAAGGCATTGACCCTACCAGCAAAATTGTTGTTGCGCTATATAATCCACGCACACAAAACTGGCCTGAACATTTTGCCTGGAGTGAGGATTACCTATACGTTGTGGGACTGACGCCAACTGGCCGGGCAACAGTCTATGCGCTGCAAATGAACCGGCCTGGTGTCGTGAATATGCGCACATTGCTCTTACTGGCTGGGAAACATCCTCCAGAGTAAATTATTGGGTAACAAAGGCACCCGAAGTGGTCATGGTAATCTTTAGACAGGATAGATTCCAATGACAAAAGTTACAATTTTCCCCGTGCCAATCGAAAGTGGTGCAACTGCCTACTACGCCCAATCGGGTGATAAACAATCGATTGGTGAGACCGCAGGCGCAGCACTAGACGCGATCACCGCACAATTGCAGGACAATGTCGGCAGCACAGTCGTGATTCTGCAAAAGATGCAGCCGGATGAATTTTTCACGGTAAGTCAACAGCAGCGTCTTGCGCAATTGATAGACGAATGGCGCAAACAGCGTGACAGCGGGCGTGCATTGCCGAATTCCACAGAGCAAGAACTTTAAGCACTGGTCGAGGCTGAATTAGTGGCAACCGTGGAACGTTCAAACAAGCTTTTTGGTGAACTCGCTAAGTGAACCCGCACAATCCTCCTACCAATTGACAAACTATGCCAGTTCATCTACACTTTAATCATCTCTCACTAAAGTGGCTCGGTAAATGCGCAACTTACTCTTTCGTACACATGATCCCAGGTTGTATGAAGTGATCCTTCACCGCAGCCGCTATCAAAATCACATTTGGCTGCAACATGGGATCACCGTGGAAGAAATACAAAGCACAATCGAAGCCCCAGATATTATTACCGCTGACCAGAGAGATGAATACAAAGAAAACTACTATGCACATGGCGTGGTTGCTGATTTCCCAGAGATGTATCTAAAGGTCTGCGTTTTGTTCAAACAAGAAATTGGTCGTGTGTTGATGGCATTTATTGTGAGCTTGCCCAAAAGCGAGGAAGAAACAGTATGGTCCGCTTGAAAGAACGCATTGTATCTTATTCCCCCATCCACATCAATCCACTTATCACTGATGCCATCGATCAAAGTAATCTGTGGGTTCACTACGATGAAGAGGCCGATAGTTTGGTGATTTATCTCACGGGCAAGCCGGAGCGGGCCGTTTCAGTGGAACTGGAAAATGATGCTTACCTGAAAGTCAATCCAACAACCGGCGATATTGTTGGGTTCCATATTGAAGCGTGGCAACAGGCATTCTTACCTGCCCATGCCGATTTACAGGGCGCGTGGCGGAAGTTAGAACCGGCTACAACCGCGTCGGATTGGGACTATCTGCTGCGCATGGTGGCGTTGTGGCTGATCTTTTTGTTGAAGTCAGACTATTTTGCTGATATCGTACCACAGCCAGCGTAGTTGAATCAGCTGCCCTTCCTCTCTACCTCCCCCAACCGCCGCGCCAAATACGCTCGCTCAATCTCATTATCCACCAACGCCAACGCGCCCGATAGGCCACCGCTGCCTCTGCCCAGCGTCCCGCCCGCTGCAGTAGATCTGCCTGTGCCGCCGGCCACACAGGTATCAAGCAAAACTTTCACGCTAGGGCCCCGCTTAGTGTTGGTTCGATGTGTTCATTACCGATGACGCGCTGGGCATAAAGCAGACAAGCTTGGATATCTTCCCATGCTAACCAAGGATACGCTTCCAATAGCGATTCTGCGGTATCGCCGGCTGCCAGCATGCCTAGCACATGCTCTACGGCAAGACGCCGTCCGCGAACAAGTGGTTTGCCGCCAAAAATAGTTTGATTCACGGTAATCCGTTCTAGTAGTTTTGCTTCACTCATTTGCAACCTCCCCTATTCACTATCAATCCATCAAACTGTTGGAAGTATACCATATACCTACACAAAGAGAACTTGAAACACTGGTTGAAGCTGAGCTATTGGCAACTGTGAAGCGTGCAAACGACCTATCAGATGAACTTGCTGAATGAACTCTCCTTATCCTCTTGTCGCGTTACGCACCGGCCACCGTGGTGAATATCGGTTTGTTTCCATTTTTCTGGTATCTGGTATAATGGTTACCATGACTACGATTACAATGACAAACGGGGCAGGCAATGACAACGGTACAACTTAAGTCTGAAGTCAACATCGAAATCAACGAACTCATTGGCGGTGTTGCACAACTAGAATCTGGGGAGATCGAATATCTCTATCCGCGCTTAGCTTGATGTTGGCCAAACGAAAGGCGCCAAGTTTGCCGGCGCGCTAGTCGTTGTTGCTGCAAAAAAATCGGTGAAGGGCTTCCCGATGCGGTTCAAGTCTGTGGCTCTCTTGTCGTACATGCAATGAGAAAAAGGATACACTCACTGCTGCAGTCGATCCGGTAACAGAAAATCTCGCTCCACTCTTTGATCCACGTATGGAGCAGTGGGATGATCATTTCCGTTGGAGTGCTGATGGGACTCAGATTATCGGCATAACTGCGGTTGGACGTGCAACCGTGGTTGCATTGGACTTGAATGAGGAATTGCGTATGCGATCAAGAAGAATTTGGAGACTTGCCGGTTGGCATCCACCAGCATAGCCACCATGTAGCCCTCTAGTTTTGCTTCTCCACCTCCCCCAACCTTCTCTCCAAATACGCCCGCTCAATCCCATTATCGACCAACCCCAATGCCGTGCGGTAAGCCGCCGCGGCCTCACCCCAGCGCCCCGCACGCCGCAACAAATCCGCCCGTGCCGCTGAAAGTAGATGATAACTCGACAGCGCGCCATCCCGTTCCAATCCATCCAGCAGCAGCAACCCTTGATCCACCCCCTCGGCCATCGCCACGGCGACGGCGTGGTTGAGCGCGACGACTGGCGTGTCATGATAGTGGCGCAGGGAGCCGTAGAGTGCGGCGATCTGCGGCCAGTCGGTCTCGCGGGCGGTGGCGGCTTCGCCGTGGAGCGCGGCGATGGCAGCTTGGATCTGGTAGGGACCAGGGCGGCGTAGCAGAAGCGCGCTATCGAGCAGGGCGATCCCTTCGGCGATCTCGTCGCGCTGCCAGCGCGTGCGATCCTGCTCTTCGAGCGTCACGAGTTGCCCCTGTGCATCAAGACGGGCGTGGCGGCGGGCGTGGTGGAGCAACATCAGGGCCAACAAACCGAGCGCTTCGGCCTCGACGGGGGCTTCGGTTGTGCTTTGCTGACAGGCGATCTGTAGCCGTTCCTGGTAGGAGCGCTGCCGATTCTGTTGCAAGAGAGTGACGAGTAGACGCGCCAGGCGGATCGCTTCGTCGCAGAGGCTTTGGCGGATCAGTTCGTCGCCGGCCGCGGCGCTGTAGCCTTCGTTGAAGATCAGGTAGAGCGTTGTCAGCACAGCATCGATGCGCTCGCTGAGGAGCGCGGGGGGTGGCACCTGGAAGGGAATGGCGGCATCGCTGATCTTGCGTTTGGCGCGCACGAGCCGCTGTGCCATCGTCGGCACCGGGGTGAGAAAGGCGCGAGCAATCTCTTCAGTGGTTAGCCCACCGAGGGTGCGCAGGGTGAGCGCAATCTGCGCGTCGTGGGCTAGCGCCGGATGGCAACAGGTGAAGATCAGTTGGAGCCGCTCGTCGGGGTAATCGTCGGGGGGCGCGAGTTCGGCTGGATCGGGGGCGGCGGTCGGCGTATTCTGTTGCAGTTGGGCAACTTTGCGCGCCAACGTCTGGTTGCGCCGCAGCCGGTCGATGGCGCGGTTGCGCGCCGTTGTCGTGATCCACGCCGCCGGGTTATCGGGGATGCCCTCGTGACGCCATCGTTCCAGCGCCACAATAAAAGCCTCCTGTACCACCTCCTCGGCCAGCTCAATATCATGAAACGCGCCGATCAACGTCGCCAGCACTCGCCCCGACGCCGCGCGAAAGGTCTCTTCAACGGTGGTAAGTACGTGATTGGATATCATAAGTTGATTCATAGACAAGAGGACCGGGTGACAAGATGATCCTGTTGCACAGTCTTACGAAAAGCCTTACGTTCCACTGTGGCACTGTCATTCCTGCGCGCCCAGGTAGCACCTGAGGAATCCATTGTACTGGTTTGGACTCCTGCCTGAGTTTACCCTCACGGCGGTGGGGGCAGGCGTGACATGGGCCGGACTGTAAGGTAGGCCAACAGGATCATCTTGTGACCCGGTCCTGCCCTCATCTTGTCATCTACGTTTGCAGACAATCTGAACCGGATTCCCCTCCGGATCCGCCACCCAAGCGGCGCGTAAGGGTGGTGTTTCGAGAAAGTTGTGCGGAGCGCTGATGCTGCGAATACCTTTGGCCATGAGCGCAGCGTAGGCAACATCGACATCGTCGGTCCATAGCGCGATTTCGCCGCGTGGCAAGCCGGGGTTGAGCGGGAGTTGGTGCATCGCACGCGCCGCTTCAATGGACGCCAGCCCCAACACAAAGGTTTCCAAACGCACCTCGACGTGCACCGGCGGTCCATTCTCCGGTGTGCGAAACGTTTCGGTAAAGCCAAAATGTGTGCAGTAGAAGGTGGCTAGCCCTTCTACATCATTGACATAGTAGTTGACCATCGGCTCGCGATAGACACTTATGGTATCGTCTTGGCTCATCGGCAAAACTCCTTTATGATGACACGTAATTTTAGCGATCCAGAACGAACGCTCTGTCATTCTGCAAGCTCTTAAGGCAGCCAGCGTTGGAGATTCTTACAGAATGACGAACCGGTAAATCAGAAAGTGGCTGAATCGTTATACACTATATTTATTCCCACTCCACAATCGGCCGCACTTCGATCGAGCCCTGTTGCGCGCCAGGGATCTTGGCTGCCCAGGCGATGGCTTCATCCAGGTTTTCTGCTTTGACAATGTAGTAGCCGCCAAGTTGCTCTTTGGTTTCGGCAAAGGGGCCATCGGTGGTGAGGGTCTTGCCATTGCGCACGCGCACGGTGGTGGCGGAACTGATTGGCTGAAGCGCTTCACCGCCAAGGTTCACGCCGGCCTCATTTACCTCCTTGGTGAAGGCCCAGTAGGCGTTCATGATCGTTTCCTGCTCGGCTGGTGTCGCCTGGCTATCCTGTGCTTCATTCGTATAGATCAAGAGTAAGTATCGCATTGGGACAAGTTCCTTTCCTGGTTACTAAACGTTCGTTCGGTTGGTGAATCAGCAGCAACAGTGCGTCGCGAAAACGCCGAAGTCGTTTGCCCTAGCCCTTGTTGCTCTATCATAATGACGAACGAGAATGAACACAATCGACACCAATATCGAACAAATGTGCCAAAATTGGAGATTCTTGCACAATAACAAGCCAGCAAACGGCACGCCGGCTTAGGAGTTACGAATTTATGCCAGTAGGAGAGAAAAGGTTACGGCTATCTAAAGGGTGTGGCAATATAAAAAGGGGAGCAATACTGGGGCATGCTAATACCTCCTCCCAGCCTCCCCCACGAGCAAGCGAGGAGCGTTTCTCTTCTCTTCGCTTGCGGGAGGGGGGCCCGGGGTGGGGTTAATAGATTTAAGAAAAATTGCTTTTCTATATGCTCTCTGGGACTTAGCTCAACCCCTCACTCAACTTACCGGGTTACGACAGGCAAGTAAATTGTCTCTGTCGGTAGCGTAGGATCAAACGTTGGTGTCAGCAGAGAAGTTGCCATAATCGCCGGCTCGGCCAAATTCAGTTCGCGGCGTAACTGGCCGACGGTTTCTCCCCAATTCATCTCGCCCAACACGCCATCGGCAACGACAACATCGGCCTCGGCTTCGAGGAAGTCGAGATAATCCGGTGACGCACTTTGGAAGAGCAGCTTGACTTCAACGCTCGTACTCTCCAAGGGAATGCGATAGCTAGTAATATCCCAATACTGCCCATCTTCATAGCTGTAGCCAACTGGCAACATATCCCGCTCGGCGAAGGATGTGGCTGTATAGCCACGCGGGGGAATGCGGTTGTCGAAGAGCGTTGCGTTGTTGAGAATAAAGTGAAACCCTTCGCCGGCCAATGTTGGCCGCCCCAATGCATTGGCGTGGTTTTCTGTGAGCCCTTGCCGCACTTCGTAGATTTTAGCACCGCTTGGGATGACACCGTTAATCGGCACACCACTGCTGTAAACGACCGTCCCGCTGACCGAAGCCGTTACTTGTAGCCACATGCGCCGCCCTTCGGCATAACCGGTGGGCAATTTGTGGCCAGTATTGTTGATCACCTTCACCCGGAGGCGGTTGTTGACGATCGCCAACTCCAACGCTGCGGCGCGACCCAACATCTCCGTACCCAGGTCGGCAGCCTGATAAGTTTGGTCGGCATTGAAGCTCGTATCTTTTTTGACCTCTTTCCAAAGTTGCCAGATGCCCTTTTGCCATTGGCTGTTGGCCCCTGCCCATTGATGTTTGCCCACTTCGCGCTCGACGCCACCGAGCGCCATGATCGACTTGACCATCGGCATGTGGCAATCCTGGCAGACAGTGATCGGGCCCGCCTCGGTTAGCGTGCTGCGGCGCAGGCCAGGGTAGTCAAGTCCATCGACACCACCGTTGGCAAAGGCGCTGGCCGCCCACTCACTGTAGGTGCGTTCAATCGGGAAGAGACGGTCGTCGGCCGGCGGTGGTCTATCTGCTTCATTCAAGGCATACTCGCCAAGCGTCGTGTCAAAAGTGAGCAGTGGGTTGTCAATATCATGACAGGTGCCGCAGAGTTCTGCTGTCCGTAGATAGCTCGATTGGGTGGCGGCGTGGGGCGGTGTGACCGCATAAGGGCCACGCCGATACTCTTCGCGATCTAGGATATACGCACCGCTACCGCTCATTGTCGCCCCAACCGTCTCCACAATATGGGTGCGTTCGACTTCATCGCGGGTCGATTCTCCATCGATCGCCGTCGGCGGCACCAGACGATGACAGGTGGTACAGGTCACGCCTTGCAGATCGATTGTCGTCAGTTTGCTGCCGTCGGCCCCGTCACCACTGGCGCGGCCGTTGAGCCAGCCATTCGGCGAATGACAGCGCAGACAGAGTTCACCACCACCGGGCACATCGCGATTGGCGACCTGCAGTGCCGCGCGGAAGAGCGGATCGCGCGCACTGTTCGCCATCATTGAACCGGCATAGTTTTGCGTAATATGCTCCACATGACAATAGGTACAGGTCGTCGTATCGGCCAAATTGGAGATCAAGCCCCCTGGCTGTGTGCCAGGTAGAAAGATGTCGTTGGCGGTAATTGTATGGGCGGTAGAGACGGCGCTGTGAGGTGTCGAAGTTGGGTGACCATCGATGTCAGTAAGCATGGATGGTCCCTGTGGCGTTGTTTGATCCTGGGCGTAAAGCGGCGGCATCGGCCTCAGATCTGTTATCGCTAGCAAGGCCGAACCGATGACGGCCAAGAGGCCAACTGCTAGCGACAAACCGATGAATTTGTATAGGTGAAATAGCTTAGTCATGGTGAAAGTTTACCATGTATTTGTCCTATTTTACCATTCAAGCGGCTGACAAATTATGAATATTGATTGACCTTATGCTGCCAAAACGACCGGCAAGGCTTTGAGTCCATGCAAGATCATAATGTTCTGATATTCTATGCGATCTGCTGGCACGGCAAGATGTAGTTGTGGCGCGCGTGCCAGCAATGTGTTGAAGGCGATCTTGCCCTCTAGCCGTGCCAATGGTGAGCCCAAACAGTAGTGAATCCCCTGCCCAAAGGCAAGATGACGGTTGGGGGAACGGGTCAGATCGAGTTGGTCGGGCTGATCAAAGACGCTTTCGTCGCGATTGGCTGAAAGCAGCACCGGCAAGACAGTCGCCCCTTTGGGAATGGTCACGCCGTGTAGGGTCATCTCTTCGCGGGCAAAGCTCAATTCTGTCGTCAATACAGGGCTATCATAGCGCAACAACTCTTCGACCGCACTCTCCGCAAGATCCGGATTGTTGCGCAGCAGGTCGAGTTGCTCGGGATTGTTGAGCAGCGCAAAGGTCCCATTGCCAATAAGATTCACCGTTGTCTCATGGCCCGCCACCAACAGCAAAAAGACCATACCCAATAATTCATCCTCGCTAAACTGGTCGCCCTCATCCTCTGCCTGGATCAGCGCTGTGAGCAGGTCGGCCTGTGGATCGGCACGGCGTTGATTGGCTAAGTTGCGAACGTAGCGCATAAATTGCCAGACCGCAGGAACGGCTCCGATCATATTCAGCGGTGTCGGGCTGACCACAATGCGTTCGGTCCAACGCCGAAACCGTGCGCGATCTGCGGGTGGAATGCCGATCATCTCGGCGATAACGGTAACGGGCAGCGGCAGGGCAAAAGCTTGGATCAGATCCACACTCTCCTGCGCCAGTGCCTTATCCAGCAGATCGTTGGCGATCGTTTCAATCCGCCCGGCCAGCCCCATGATCATGCGTGGGGTGAAGGCTTTGTGGACAAGATTGCGTAGCCGGCGATGATCGGGATCGTCCATGTTGAGCATGTTGTGCATCAGCGGCTCAAAGGCCCTTGGCATCCACGGCATCCCCTGGCCATTGCCCTTAGCGCTCGCCGCTTTGGGACTCTTACTAATGCGTTCGTCTTTGAGGGCGGCGACTACATCCTCATAGCGGTTGATCAGATAGACACTCTGCCAGCGCGTCAATTGGGCTAGCGTCACTGGCGCGTCCTGCCGCAAACGGCCAAAATGGCTATGGGTCTGCTGGACAAAATCCTGTGTATACATTCTGACCGGTGACTGCTTATTGGCTGCTACTGTCGATGGTGTGGCTTGCTTCGCCTCATGGTTCTGCGTAAGTGGCTGACGGTTGATCATGATTTCTTCCCCTTTTTCTTCCGTTTCTTTTCCACCATTGCTGCGATTTCAGTCTGCTTTTCACCCTCTTTCTTCTCTGCGGTCTGTAAAATCTGCGTTGTTGTCTGTGGCTGAAGCATGTTTAGCATACGCTGGCTCAACAGTTCACTATAGCCCTCCCAATGCGCTGTTACATGTTCATCGCCAAACATCCGCAGCAGCAATAAGCCAAAAATCGGTGCGGCAAAGAGGCGCGTGAGCATTGCTACATCAATCGCTGGCAAGGTGCCATCCGCAACGAGCTGTTGAAAATAAGCTTCGGCGGTATCAAAGCCAGGCTGATAGATTTGATCATAGATCTGCCGGCCCAATGCTGGATTGGCCAATGTCTCGGCAACAATTACCTTGATCATAGGGTACCCCGCGTCTACTTCAGCCATGCGATGTGCAATATATTCCTGCGCAAAATCGTTGAAATTCATCTGCCGTGCTTCGGCAAAATGGATGTCGCGCACCTCAGCTTCGCTGATCTGGGCGATAATTGCCATTAGTATGTCATCTTTATTTGTAAAGTAGTTATAGATGGTCCCATCTGCTACTTCTGCTTTGGCGGCGATCTGCTTTATCGTTGTCCGCTGAAATCCTTGTTCGGCGATAACAGCAATCGCTGCTTTTAAAATCTGTGCTCGTCGTGCTTCGGTGAGTTGCCGTTGAAATTCACGTTTCATTGCTTGCCTATCTCAAACTTGGGTCCATTTGAAAATGAATCTATGGTCAATAAAATGAATAGATATTCATATAAGTGAATAGATATTCATTTTACATGGTTCTTTGCGATTGTCAATAGGCAATTTAGCAACAAAGGCTAATCCAAAATTTAAATTACCCACGAAGACACATGAATTTTCACGAAGAACTGCTTCAGTTTCGTCTGTCTTCGCATCCAAGGGGCTCCCGCTTGGTGGATAATTATTTTCTTGGAATGGCCTAAGAGAACAAAAGTAGGCCCAGCTTAGCCGGGCCTACTTTTGTTCTTTTAGACGTATTGCTCAAACATGGGGAGAGTCAATCACCATGCGGTGGTTTAATCACATAGACGTGGCCGGGTTTTTGAATGGGCTGGGCGCCATCGGCCCAGGCAAAGAGATTGACCTGCTGGGCACGATGGACACCGCCAGAGCCCGCATTGGCCCCCACGACTTTGGTTACCATGCCAGCTTGGAGCGAGGCAAGATTCACCAATAAAACCTGTGCACTTGCGCGCTCGGGATCGAGTGCGGAGACCAAAAGGACTTGCTCATCGAGTGTCAACGCTGCACCAGCCTGGTAGCCAGCGCGGAAGTCTCGGACAATGATGGTTGGCGTGCCATCGGCGATGCGTACAACCGTAGCTTGATCATTGCCGGCCCCATCATGATCAACCACATAGAGCGTACCATCTTGGGTGATGGCGATTCCCATTGGGCTGACGAATGGCGTGCCCTCGGCGATCACAGTTACATCGCCGCCGTTTATGGGCACGGACCAAATCCCTGGTTTGCCATCACGGTTGCCACTGATATATAGCTGGTCGCCATTTGTGCTACTAGCACGTTCCACACTCTGCGCGGCGATGCCCTCTGTACCGGCCACGGGGCTTATCGCGCCATCAACCGCCGCTACTCGCCAAACCTGCTGCGCGCCCCGGTCGGCAACATAGATGGTCTCGCCATCTTCACTGAGGGTGAGGCCTCGTGGCTCCAGTAATGGTGCTCCACTCACTAAGATCTGTGATTCGCCACCAGTGGCGGCGACGACTGAAAGCATAGCTCCCCCACTCTCCTGGGCGGTAAAGTAGATAAGGGTGCCATCGGGAGAAGGAACTGCATCGATGGGGTCAATCACACTCGCAACGACGGTCACACTATCGACCGCTTCGTTGAGGAGCGGTAATTCCTGGCCGACACTGTTGCGCACAACTGGCCGGATGGGGAGACAAGCTGTGGCAAAGAACAACACGAAGAGGAACAATAGCCCATAGAAGCTGGGGCGAAATCGCTCGAGACGCATAGCATACTCCTTTGTGGGATCAACTGAAATTGAATAGGACTTACGCATCTCTCGGGTTTCGATACGACAAAAAACAGTCTACTCAACCGGCGAACTGCGCAAATCCTATTGAAATTAACAACTGACCCAACTATATGCCCTACGGCTGCCCTTTACCAGACAACGAAGTGCTCACTTTCTGCTCATTTTTAGGCTTCGGTATCAATGTGATGTTCAATCAGCGTTGCCTGTTCACTGCGGTTGCCGACCGTCACGTAGAGCTCGCGATCGGTGACGGCAATCGAAATTGTGCTGCGGCGTTCAAGCCCCTCGGCGACCGCTTTGACAAAGCGCGCGTCGATTTCGTAGATCGGGATCTGCGCCGCCTGATGGATCTTCTTGCCATTGAGTTGGCGCAAGAGCTGTGTAACATCGCGATGGGTATAGATCGCGGCACGGCCGGCGCGCTTGCTGCCGCGATGGAGCCGTTCGGCATCGGGCAGGCCGACCTCGATCCACGCCGTTGGTTGGCCGGTGAGATCACGCACGTAGACGGCCGGTTCATCGCCGGCGGCCACCCCTTCGGTGAGGGCGATGCCCTCGGTATATTCGAGACAGTAGGCCAATATCCGCATCAGCAGATACTCCGCCGACTCCGATGGTTGGCGCGCCAGCCGTAGGTCAAGCGTTTCGTAGACACCGCGATCGGCGTCGGCCAGTTCAACGGTCAGCGTATAAATGGTGGCGGAGAGGGCCATTGGCTTTGATCTTTCTACTGAGTGGTAAATTACAATCGCATTGTCTATGGCAGTATACCATTCGTCGCTCAATTGGCCACATAGGGTGGTAGTATCACTCGACGCTCGGAACATTGAGCACGTGTGCCACGCCGAAGCGTGGCACGAGCCGTTACTTCACCGCACGACCATCGGCAGATAGATCTGATGGTCACTACTGCCACCACCAGTTGCTCTCCCTACGCGCACGCGCTGCTGCACCAGGTCGCTGCTCCCATCAATGCCGCCCATTAAGCGCAGGGTTACCAGATACTCACCGGCCGCGGCGTAGGTGTGGGTCGGGTTCTGCTCAGTGCTGGTTGTGCCATCGCCAAAATCCCACGCTACGCTGCTAAATTCACCACTAGATGTATTGGCGGTATTGGGTTGGCTGGCGATTAAACGGGGGGAAGAAGCTGGGTTAGCGCAAATTTCTGAGGCGATTGCTGTGGCACAGGCACATCGTGAACGCGGGATGGAGGGCGCGGCAGAGACGCGTCGCGGCTTTTGGCTGTTAACATTGGGGCAGCCAGCCGCTGCCCTAAGCGCTTTTGCGCGCCGTGTGGCGCTGCGCGAACAGACGAATGACCGCGTGCAACTGAGCAGCGGATTGGCTGGGTTTGCCGCGGCCAACGAAGCACTGGGCGACCATCGCACGGCGCGCGCTAGTCGTGCGGATCCTTGTTCTGCTTGATGCCCATCGCGCTGGCGTGGCCGATGATCCATTACGGATCTATGCGCTCTGCTGGCGGGTGTTGGTCACCGCAGAAGATCTGCGCGCACCCTCACTCCATGCCCACGCTTGGCAACCTATGGCTGATCAGGCAAAGCTGCTTTTTGAACCTGTGCAGCGCAAACGATTTGTGCAACAGTGTATGAAGCAATTGGGCGCACCAACTACAGCTGTGCTAACGCAGCTAGACTCTGCTCACAACGTGCCACCCACCATTGCGCGCCTTGGGTTTGCGCAATCTGTAAACCCACCGTAAATGCATCCCGCGCGGCTTGTTGATTGGCGCGCAACGCTTCAGCATCACCCTGTCGTTGCAGACAGAGTGCACCCTGAATGCGATGCAGCTCAGCTGCACACCACTGGTCATGGGTGCGCGCAAGCAGCTCAAAAGCCCTCTTCATCGTCTCAAGACCTTCTTCAACTTGCCCCAAGAGACCCAACGTTTCGGCGAGGAGTGCCGCAAAATAGCAAGCGCCCAATTCGGCACCGGTTGACCGATAAAGATCAGCGCTGGCAAGCATCAGCGCCATGCCTGCTTCGGCCTCACCCAAGCGCGTTAATGACCAGCCTTTCAAGAAATCGGCCATCGATTGCCAGAGAATAAAGCCTTGCGCTGACGCCAAGGCACTGGCTTCTTCTGCCTGATCGAGACAACCTACGGCATCATCCATATATTGTAGTTGTACCGCAGCATAGGTTTTGGCTACCGTCTGATTATATGGATAGCCCAGCTCTTCGGCCAATGCCAAGGCTTGCTTTGTCTGCTCCTGCGCTTCTGCGGTTTGCCCCAAGCACCAGTGACTCCATGCGCGATAGCTCAAGCTGACAACGCCGGGATCCTGACCAAAGGCGATCGTATGGTTTCCATGCGCGCTGCGGTCATAGAGTTCAATCGCACGACCGAGATAATCAAGTGCATCATGAAAGGCCGCACGATGCAGATGATAGGTCCCCATTGCGGTATATGCCTCGACGAGCAGATCCGGGCTTTGACTCGCTTCGGCCAATTGTAACAGCTGTTCGGAGACGGCCAGCCCTTTATCCAAATTGGGCTGAACAAGATAGTAGCGTCCCAATCCCCAGAGCACGGCAAAGCGTTGTTGCGGTGTGCCATCGACCGTGCTGAGGGTTAATGCACGCGTTAGGGCCTGTTCGACCTGCGGCGCGGCATGGCCTTTGGTTACCAAAAAGAGCGTGGCTCGTTGCACCTGCATGGTTAGCTCCAATGCATGGCGCTCTTGCTCACTCGCATTGGCGTCCGATTCAGATAAAGTTGTTAATAAGTGGAGCGCGTGGTCAAGATGGGTCAGCGCTTCCTGTAGGGCCGAACTGCGATGGGCGCGCTGTGCCGCCCGTTGATACCATTGGATTGCTTGCAGCATTTGGCCGGCGGCTTCGTAGTGTAATGCAATTTGCCCGCCGACACTCTCAGAACGTTGGCCGTTTAAATCCTCTAGTGCCACTGCCACACGCCGATGCATCAGTCGACGACGCATGGGGCTTAGCGTATTGTAGGCCACTTCGCGTAACTTATCGTGCACAAAATCATAGGCATCAAAGACGCGTCCCCCATGTTCGCGGATGAGCTGCTGCTGCCACAACTCGTCTAGCCCCTGTACGAGCGCGTCTTCATCGGCACCGGTGATGCTGGTCAGCAAATCCGTTGTAAAGGCACTCCCCACAACGGCTGCGACATCAACAAGATTGCGCGCTTCGGGTGAGAGACGGACCAGGCGTGCTTCAATAACGGATTGGATCTTGGGCGGCAATGGTCTGCCACCACCCCCGCGAAACCCTGGCTCCGGCGTATCCGTGGGGGCAGAGCTTGCCACTGCTTGGCGATCGACCTCTGCGCGCACTGTTTCCACAATAAAAAGCGGATTGCCTTCCGTCTCCATAAAGATAGTTTCCGCCTCGTGTTCCGTCGGTCGACGACCAATGAGACTGGCGATCAATTCCCTGGTTTCAATAAAATTGAGACGGGTCAACGGGATCTCATGGAGCGCCCCAATCCGTTCTAGCTGAAGGCGGAAGGTATAGAGGGGATCATCGGCGATCATCTCGCCACTGCGCAAGGTTGCCACAATCAACATACGCATGGGCGGCTTGTTACGGATCAGATAGGCAAGCCAATCGAGGGTATCCCCATCGCACCACTGGATATCATCCAACAGGAGCAATAGTGGCGCGTCGCCGGCTATCAGCGCATGGTGCATTGCTTCAAAGAGTCGTCGCCGTTGCGCAGTCTCTGTCATGGGGGAGGGCTGATAGAGGGGATCCTCAGGTGTACTTAATTCGGGCAAGAGGCGCACCAGTTCCAAGCGTGACGGAGCGGACAGTTTCCCCAAATGCCGTAGAAGATCAGGAGAGCGCAGCCAATTTTGGATTGGTGCAAAGGCGAGACGACCACCGGCAGGGTAACAGTACGCAGTAGCCGTGGCGCCCCCCTGACGACTCACGGCGGCGATCAGCTCTTCCACAAGACGTGTTTTGCCGATGCCTGCTTCGCCAACGACAAAGTGCATTTGCAGATCCGTATGATTGCGTTGCCAAACCCGTAGCAACTCGCTCCATACCTGATCGCGGCCGACTAAGGGTGCTGCCATGCGTGTCGGCTCTGCCACAGGAGTGGGCGTCTCCAGATTGAGCAAACGTTCGTAGATCGCTTGGGTCGTCGGGCTTGGTTCAACGCCCAATTCGTGATCGAGGGTCGAGCGGCAGAGATGATAGACACGCAGCGCAGCGGCGCGGTCACCAAGCGCAGCGTGCAATTGCATCAGGCGGCCATAGGTCGTTTCGAGCAGCGGATCATATTGTAACAATCGTTGTGCATGGTCGAGCGCTTGGCGATAGTCGCGCCGGCGCTCCAGCAGATCGATGAGTTGTTCCCCCGCGCTGAGATAGCGCCGTTGCCATTCTTCGCGTGCGGGGGTGATCCACTCATCGTAGCAGTTTGGCAGCAGATCGCCACTATAGAGCGCTACAGCACGTTCGAGGGCACTGCCGCGCGCCGTATCATCGTGGGCGCCTTGGGCAATTGCCATTGCACTGTCAAAATCTACAACATCGATGGTCGCCGGTGCATCCGACTGCCACTGCACCGTCAACGAATCGATCCGCAGACACGCCTCGGCATTCGGTAAGTGGTTGCGTAGCAGGTGGAGAATATTGCGCAGATTCGTCCGGGCCTGGCCATCGGTTGAATCTGGCCAGAAGAGATAGGCGAGCTGTTGGCGAGCTTGCGGTGTTGCGCGACTAAGCACCAGATATGCCAATACCGCTTGTAGTCGCGTATTGGTAAAGCCAGGTAGCGGCTTACCTTCTTGTGTAATCTGGAAGCCTCCCAGCAACTGAATTGTCAAGCCACCTGTCATTGGGCAATAATCCTTTTGATTGATGACATTGCTTCTACTGTTTGTGCCCGATTGTTGCCAACTGCGGGGTAGCGGGGCGAAACCAAATACGCGTTCCATTCGCAAAAAACAGATAGTAAACGGCAACCACTGTACTGAAAATTAAGACGGCGATGTAGATGATCAGGCTATAGTACCAAGTCCAGTATTGCTCATTGGTATTGACCGTCTGTAACCGTTGTAGAAAGGGACCGATCAGAACGAGATCGTACGCCAGAAAGCTCCAAAGCTGTGTGGAAGCATTGCCCCAACGCGGCTGCACCAAGGCAAAGGCAAAGTAGAAGGCGTCACCGAGAAACATCCAGCCAAAGAGGACCGACGTTTCTGGTTTTAAGGGCCAAGGAAAGACATTAGGGACTTTGGCCACGAGTGCGCTCCCCACGGCTACGAGCGCAAAGACAAAAATGCCAAAAGCGAGGCGCAAGCCCATCGGCATCCTGCGTTGATCGGTCAAGGCGAAACGCCGTGCCCAGAAGATCAGGCCAAGATTCACCAATGCAAAGATCGCACAACAAACGCCAAAGAGCCAGATTTTGGGCGTGATGGGCAGGGCTGGATTTGTCGCGGCTGCGTTACCCATCAAGAAGAGCGCAATGCCGCCCATCATGACAAAAAGATTAATGGCACCCGCCGCGATCATGTGCCAAGCACGGGTCAAGCCAATCCAGAGCATAGCCGCTGCAATCGCTGCCTGCATTGATGCAATAAAGAGATACGAGAGCGGGCTATCCTCCCATGCCCAGAGGGTTGTTGCCCATTCGGCCTGGGTGGCAAATCCCGAAGATAAGAGTAGCAGTGCTACTCCACCGACAATCAAACTGATCTGTAATGTACGCATCTTCTCTCTTTTCTCCATGGCCAACTTGCTATTCTTGTCAGTAATCGTCAGTTGTTTCCCGACTAGTCCCCATGTATACTATAGTGGGTAATTTTACCCAAATCTGTAACTACTAAGCCATCCCCTCCCCAGGTTGGGGAGGAGCGGTGACAGTTCCCTCCCCAATCTGGGGGGCGGGAGCCCCTTGGGCGCGAGAGGGGTTAGTCGTTACCCAAATCTTACCACTCTTCTGGCCCGTTGTCATCCATCTGTGATGGCTGTTGTGACTGTTCGAATTCTGCTGGCTGATTTGGTTGATGATACTCGGGTTGGTGGAGGGCTTGGTTGTCTAGTGAAAGGGTATATACCGTTATTATCTGTTGACAATGAATATAGAGCATCTCTGCATCCAAACTCTGTGGATCGGAGAGTGATGCATCCGCCGCTGCGGTGTGTGCAGCCGGCTTGTCTTGCTCATCTGTTGCCGCGGCGGTTGGCGGATAAGCTTTCGTTATCGCAGAGTGCCGATCTGGTGTGATCGTAACCGTTGTCACAATGACCATAACATCGCAGATGACTCGTCGCATAGAGTTATAGTGACACAATTTTTTTGCAAAAACTTCACATAAATTCACAAATACTTCGCAATGCCATCATCTGCATTAGAACCAACCTCCTCGTTCGGCACCTACCTGCGCTTTTTGCGCCGCCGTGCGCGCTTGACGCAGAGCGAACTGAGCATTGCTGTTGGCTATAGTCCAGGCCAGATTTCGATGCTGGAGAATGGCCAGCGCAAGCCCGATGTCACCGCGGTGGCAGCGCTCTTTATTGCGGCACTTGGCTTGGAGCAGGATCGTCATGCCGCTACACAGCTTCTCCAACTGGCAGAAGCTACCCTTCGCAGTAGCACAGTGCACAGTAGCACAGCGCACAGTAGCACAGTGCACAGTAGCACAGCGACCAGTATAGATGCTGCTTCAGCGGATCTTGCACAGCGAACGGAACATCGTGGTCACATCACGATTCAACAGCAGATCCACCAGCACCAAGAAGAGTTGGGGTTGATTGAAGAGATCCCGCTGCTGCCGACTGCGTATGTGGCGCGCCGCGAACCCTATCAACAGATCGAGCAGTGGTTACAACGCGAGCGGCGTGCGCTCATCTGTGGGCTGGCGGGCATGGGTAAGAGTACGTTGGCGGCTGCCATCGCCCATGAATATAGCCGCACCCACGCCGTCTGCTGGATGACCTTTGACCCGCTGTTGGCCGCGTCAGCGGATATGGTACTGCACCAACTGGCACTCTTTGTCGCCACCGCGGTGGCGAACCCAGCACCATTGGTCCAACTTCTCTCCAATACGCCTGGGATCGCCGTCGAACAAGATGAACGCACTACCAACCAGGCTACCCGCCAACTACTCTTTCAGGTCAGCAATAGCCTCGGTACCTTGCAAGCGCCCCTGCTGATCTTTGATGATGCCCATCTGTTGGCAGAGAATCATGCTGTCCCTGCCCTCTTGCAGCGACTCTTTACCTTGGCGCCGTACTGCCGTATGCTCTTTACGGGGCGCACAGCAATTGCAGCCCTGTCGATTCCCCAACTGACGCTTCAGGGGATGAGTGCAGCAGAGGCGCTACAATTGGCCCAACAGCTACGACCGGTCGCTGCCGACTATGGTGGTGCGTTAGCCGTGGAGGCGGTCGAGCAACTCTACCAACTCACCAAAGGCAATCCGCTTGGGTTGCGCCTGGCGATCAATCAATGGTCAGCGACCAACGATCTGAAACCTTCCGCTGTCAATACCATTATGGCCCAGGTAGTGCAGCAGGCATTACAGGCACTTTCGCCGATGGCACGCTTGCTTTTCGATTTTATCGCGCTCTGGCGAGGGCCGCTTGATTTAACATTGCCAGGGCTCGGTGAGCTACTCTGTGAAGAGCAAGCCGAGTACGATCATCACCATGCCATGAGCACCTTACAGGCACAGCGGCTGATTGAGCATGTGACCTATGCCACGCCCCATCCCCTGCTTCAAGAGGCAGTGCAGGGCGGATTGCAGACGCAACCCCAGCGCCAACGACGCCTTTATCGGCTGGCAGCGCAATGGGCAGCCCAACAGGCACTGTTGATCGAGGCCGTTCACTACTATTGTGGGGCACAGGATCTGCAAAGTGCTGCTGAGCTGTTACTAACCCAAGGTGCGCTCTTACCACAACGCAACCCTGGCGCAATTGCCGCGGCGGTGGAAGAAGCGCTGGGGTTGGCACTGCAACTGCCGGATCTGCCAACAACCACGGCGCTCCGTCGTCAATTATATCTGTTACATGGTGATCTGCTGCTCAACACCTTACAGGCGGCTGTGGGGCAGGCAAGTTACCGCGCTGCGCTGGCACTGACAACAGAACGGTTGCCGCGTGCCCAATTGGTCGAACGGCTAGCCACGAGTCTGTTGCAATGTGGACAAGCCCAGGATGCACTCGATCTCTGCCAAGATGCACTGCATACCCTAATGCTAGAACTGTCGACCGATGGGATCCGACTGCGGCTGGAGTTAGGGGCGTTGCGCGTACGGGCGCTGATTGCCCTGGCGCGCTTTGCCGATGCGCAACATCATTGTCAACAGGCAATCGACCTGGCACGGATGTTGCGCTTTTTGAGCCCCAATACAGCCGATACGATTCGCGTCCAAGGGTTAATGGCGTTGGGCTATGTTGCGCGCATTCAGGGCAACAACGACGAAGCGCAACGCTATCTTGCGCAAGCGGTTCACCACGCGCAACGGGGCAAGTTGCCGCTGCTCGAAGCTGAAGCACGCACCTATTACAGCGCAACCCTGCGCGATGTAGGCGATTTTGCCGCGGCCGAAGAAACAGGTGTCGTTGCCTTGACGATCGTGCGCGGCCTGGGCAATGATTATCTGGCCGCTAACACCTTGCATTATCTTTCGATCAACGACTACTACCATCATGACCAAGAGCGCGCTCTCGAACGATCTGAAGCTGCGCTGGCGCTCAAGCGCCAGATGGCGGATGGCGAAGGGATGGTCGCCTGCTCGATTTTGCAAGCGTTGGTCTTTGCGGCACAGGGCGAACCAGCTGTGGCCTGGCAGCGCGCCGAGCGGGCGCGATTAGAGGCGCAACTCTTTGAAAATAGTTGGCTAACTGGGTTGGCGCTCTATGTCAATGGGATTATCGCGTCTTTTCAGGGGGAGCACACATTGGCCACGGCACGGCTAAAAGCAGCATTGGCGCTCGATGGCTTTTACAATGATCGCCCTTCACGCGAAAGTGTACAGGTCTATCTGGGCATTGTGGCCGTTGCCGCTGGCTCCCTAACCACAGCGCGGCAGATCGTCGCCGCAGAGTTGGCCCCTGGCCATGGCGTCGAGATCACCTTGTTGCGCGGCCTCTTACATGGCATGGTGGCGCTGGCTGAAGCAGATCAGGCAGGTGCGCGGGCGATCACCGAAGCATTACAGCGCGAAGCCAGCCGCACCGGTTACCATGTCTATGCCGCCGAAGCAGGCCGCCTACACGCACTCATCGGCCAGCCGTGGGAACTGACGAAATTGCCGCGCTTGGTCTGTTGTGGTGTCGATTAAACAGTTTCACATCTCCCCGTAACAGGCCACCGTGTGGCATCAACTTTCTGACAAAGCCTGCGCATAGCTTACTGCATCCTCGAGTGTAAACGTTTCGCCCTTTGTCCAAGCACTATCGGCCGTCCGTTTGCTCAGTTGTCTACGCGCCTGTTGTATCGCCTCTTGGAGCCAAGGCAGATCCTGTGGTGGGAGAATGATCTGACGCATACGTCGATTGGTGGCGATGGCAGCAGCCAACACCAGTGCCTGAATTGGCTGATTCATGTGGACGGCGAGCAGCACATAGAGATCGATTGATTCGAGCATATATTGGGCCATTGTACTGTCGCCCTGCAATGCCAGCATGATTTTCAACAGCTCTTGGGCCTGCGTTAGATCTCCGCGTGCAATGGCAATCTGCGCACGATGATAGTGAATGCGCGCAAACTGGTTAGTTGCGCCAATAGACGCTGTATGCTTCTCCGCTGCTGCCAGCAACGTACTGGCTGTTACATACTCATGTCGAAGTATATGAAGACTCCCGTAGGTAATTAAGGTTTGCGCAATGCCCCATGGATCGCCAACCCGCTGATGAATGACAAGAGCTTTATCAAAAAGCTCTTCAGCTTTGGCTATTTGGCCAAGTCTAATGGCCATAGCACCGCGGTTTACAAGCGTCATTGCCAACGCCCAGTCATCTCCGGTGGCTATGTCATTCTGTTGCGCAGCCTGAAACAATTCGTCCGCTCCCTTATAGTCGGCGTCATGATGGAAAGAGATCCAGGCCAACATGCCATAGACCATACCAATGCGTTTGGGGTTGGCGGTGTTTCCTGTTTGCTCATTCATTGCCAGCGCACGTTCGAAGTAAGGACGACCGGCCAATCGGCCATGAAAGAGCATGGTGAAGTAACCCATTCCGGCCAAAAGCTCAACATAGGCGGCAGAGGGTGCTGTTTGCTCGGCCAATGCTAATGTGGCGGCGAAGTAGAATAGTGCATCGCGCGCATATTCAATATTCCAAAAACTATGGAGCAGTTGGCAACAGTGAATGGTGGCGTCAACATCCTGCTCTCTATGGAAAAAAGCATACATTGCCCGTAGATTCGGATATTCTGCGCGTATGTGTTTCACGATCAGTGGGTTGCTGTAATCTTCGGCGTTGGGCTGCAAGGCAACCAAAAAGCCTTTATAATAGTGGGCATGACGATGCTCTATTCCCTTTCGCTCATCATGAGATAGCAACTGCTCCATACCAAATTGGCGCATCATTTCCAGCAGACCATAGCGGTGTGGTTGATCGGATTGCGGCTGGAATTGCACGAGGCTCTTGTCTACAAGCGCCCTTAACGATTGCGCTAGTAGCTCAGCGGTTATATCCGGTTGACAGATCCGCGCAACTGCCTCCACTGTAAAGCCACCAACAAAGATTGCCAGGCGACGAAAAAGCATCTGTTCATTTTCGCTGAGTAGCGAGTAACTCCAGTCAATCATCGTCCAAACGGAGCGGTGGCGCTTGGGGGTATCGCGTACTGCTGCCTGCAGAAATCGCGGTGTCTGATAATGATGCGACCGCAGCTGTTCTGCCAACTCCAGCGGGCCCATGTATTTCATTTGCGCCGCTGCCAACTCAATGGCCAGCGGTAGACCATCGAGATCGGTGCAAATACCCGAGAGAGCGAGCACATTCTCCGCCGTTAGCGCGAAGCGCTTGGTGGCTGCCCGTGCACGCGCACAGAAGAGCTTCACCGAAGGATAGTGCAGTAGTGCGGTTGTGTTCAGGCTCTGGTCTCTATGGCTGGGCACCAGCAAAGGGGAGAGCACAAACTCGTGCTCACCGTAAAGCGCCAACCGGGCACGGCTGGTGACGAGAATCTTGAGTGCTACACAAGCGGTCAGCAACTCCGTAATGAGCGAGGCTGCATCGAGAAGATGTTCAAAATTGTCGAGGATCAGGAGCGTTTTGCGCTCACGAAGCTTGATTTTTAGCAATTCCAATGCAGTGTGTTCGCCGATATCACGGATCTGCAAGCTTTGAGCAATTGTCCCAACCAGCAAATCAGGTGACTGCACCGTGGCTAGTTCCACGAGATGAATGCCATCTACAAATTGCGTTAATAGTTCCCAGCCGCACTGCAACGCCAGGCGCGTCTTACCCACGCCGCCTGGCCCCGTTATTGTGACAAGGCGCGCGTCGTCGGCTTCGTCAAAGCAGAGCAGTTCCTTTATCCCTTTTGCCGCTTCTTCTCGCCCCAACAATGGAGTCAGTGCCGTGGGTAGGTTATGCGGCACGGTAGACGACGGCTGGCGTGTAGTAGCATCGAAATTTACCCCAGAGCGTATCGCAGCATTGGAATCGTTGGTCGAGACGTCAATGGCTGAATTGGGAACACCAGGCGTCGCTATCGGTATCGTCCTGGATGGCGAATTGGTCTATGCCAAAGGGTTTGGCGTCACTGAAGTTGGCGGCAACCAACCGGTGACGCCGCAGACGATGTTCCAACTATCGTCAATTGCAAAGACGACCACGAGTACCGCCATCATGCAACTGGTCGAGGCCGGTAAGATCGAGCTGGATGCGCCGGTGATTGACTATTTGCCCTACTTCCAGTTAGCTGATGGGCGCGGCACGGAGATCACTATACGCCAACTGCTTATGCACATGTCAGGGTTGCCGGACAACGACTGGGACAACATACAAGTCTATGTGGAACCACGTTACGACGCCAATGCACTGGAAGATCATGTTCGCAGTATGCAGAACATTTCGCTTCTGTACGACCCCGGTACACAATTCGAATACACGAGTATGGGCTACGATGTGTTGGGCGATGTTGTCGCCAAAGTCTCGGGTCAACCCTTTGAGGAATATGTAGCTGAGCATCTCTTCTTACCCCTAGAGATGAAGCACACAACCTTGCTCTTTGAAGAGGTTAATTCATCTTTGTTGGCAGTGCCGCATGTACCCAATGAAGCTGGTGAGATTGTGGTTAGTGCTATTTTCCCCTACACGCGGATTTATGCACCCGATAGCACGCTCTACTCAAACATTGAAGACATGGCCAAGTACGCCATCGCCCATTTGAACCGCGGCGCGTCTGGGCAACCTGCTCTACTTACGCCTGCGAGCTATGATGTGGTATGGGCGCGCCAAACCGCATCATCTTTTCCGCCTCCGGAAAACTACTATGGTTTGGGATGGCAACTTGGGGAGCATCGCGGACAGAAAGTCGTAGGTCATTCAGGCATCGATATCGGCTACAATTCGATCTTTGAGATGTTGCCGGAGCAATCTGCCTCTGTGATTGTCTTAACGAACTACAATGACTTGGAAACATTTGTAATGCCTGCCTTTAAGTTGCGTATCCAGCTTATTGATTTCTTAATCGACGCCCCTAAGTAGGGCACGCAATGAGTCAGGCTCCTTGTGCTCGCAGTGCTTCTGTTTAGTCTTCCGTCCCCCCAATCAATCCAACCAACTTGAAGGAGACCAAAGGCGTGTTTGCATGAAATCGTTTGTTCCATCCCTTCTTATCATTGTTGTGGCACTACTCATGCCCGCGTCCCAGCCATCCGGCGCTTCGTCCTGAATGGGGGTCCTTATAGACAAACCATATAACTCACGTTACGTACGACGCGAGTCGGAAGAGACCCTACTCGTGTACTCCGCATCCCCAGATGTGGGTCAACCCGCATCTGGGGATGCGGAGTACACGAGACCGCGATGGTTACTGCGTAACATGAGCATATAAAAGTGCCATATCTATTTGCGGTCTCTATTAGGGCGCGAAGGCTTGTCACGCGGCAAGCATCCCCAACTTGCCGAACTTGGAGCCGCTTGCCGCGTAACAAGCCGATCCACAAGACACAGGCTCCATTCCTCCCGCCCCAACAGGGCCATTCCGACCACGTCTACCATTACCCCAAACTCCACCGCCTCTTGCGTTTTTACGTCATTCCTGAAACAGTTGCGAAACTCCCTACAAACGCTTGCCTCTCTATTCTATCAACAACTCCAGTACTCACATTACAAAACAATTGCGCCATCTTGTGAAGTTTTGTGAAGTTTTTCGGCAGCAGTGCTGGTACTGTCTCTAAAGGATTGGCAACTCTTTTACGCTCTTTTCAAAAGGAAGGTATAAATGAACGCAACTCTTCTACCACCCCCGCGCAAAGCGCGGCTCGCACAGTGGATCGCGCTGCTGCAGCGGCGGCGTTTGCTGGTAACGTTTGGATTGTTATTCTTGTTCAGTGTGGGCGCAGCCGTTGCCGTCCATGCCCAGAGTCAGACCTGTCGCGATGTCAATAACCTCACTATCTGTGGTGACCAATTTACTGAATTTGCGAATACCGTCAATGGGGGGGGATTTCGGTTAAGTGGCAATGTACGCATTGGTCCGAAAGGGCAGCCGGCTGTTGTCATCGTTGGGAATACCGGCAGTATCTTTGATGGTAGCGTTCTTCCCGAGAATATTACCACTGCCACCTATCTCCACTTTAATCAAGTCGATCCCAATACGGGAACAGCCGACTTTATTATTGGCGAAGTGCGCTTTATCAATGATCCCACTGGTCTGGCGATGTTTAGCACCTTCGTCTTTGACCATCCACCAGCGGGTGGCGAAGTGACGGCCGGTCGTCTCTTTGTGGATACAGTCAATCGGCGCATCTTTTTGCCAGGGGCGACCGAGGTGCCGATCTTTACCCAACGTGGCATCAAGCGCAACCAAGCCTACAAACTCAATTTTCTCACCCGCTTGGGCGCGGAGACCTTCTTTAAAAATGGCGGCAATGTCGATGAATTGACCAAGGTCAACGCCGAATTCGACCTGAATACGAAGAAGTTCAAGGCGACCGCGCCCATTGCACTCAAGATCACCGATGGCGTGGCGAATCCGAATCTGGAGGTGACCTTGCGCGCTGAGTGGGGGGACAACGGTGACCTCACCAATGCCACCATCGACGGCTTCAAGGTGAATTTAGGTGGTCTGTTGATGGATGCGGCGGGTGTGGTGGTTAAGGGCAAACAGGGCAGCGCTCCCGCCGAATTTGAAGTGGCAACGGTCAAGGTGCTCAAGAGCGATAATCCCAATGTGCCGAACCTCGACCCGACCGATGACACGTTGATCTTTCAGTTTACCAAGCTTAAGTATAAAACGGGCGAATTTAGCATCGGTGGCGTAGAGGTGCCAATCAAAGAGTGGCAATTTGGCGCTGCCTTTAAGATGACCAATCAGACGCTGGGTCTGGTGACCGAAGCCAATGTGCAATCGATTCAGATCAAGTCAACCATGCAATTTGGCAGCGGCAGCGATGCGGATAAATTGCCGGTAGTGCTCAAGATCGGGCGGGCACAGGATAGCGGTGGCATCTTCCGGCCCGTCTTCCAGGCTGGGTTGACTAACTTTAGCCCGAAACTTGGCACCATGAAGTTCAAGTTGCAAAATGCGCTCTTTGTCGGTGACGCGGTGCAAGATTTCTGGGGGCTCAAGGCGAGCAATGTTGATCTGCAATGGCCGGCCTATCTTGGCGGCAAGACCGCGGCTGGTGTGGGTGACTTCCAACTGGGCATGGGCAACAACCGCAAGGTCAAGTTTAAGCTCGGCAATGGTACCGTCGGGCTGCCCGAGTTTGAGAACAACGTCTTTAAAGCCAACTTGCAGGCAACCGTTGGCGTCGTGCAAGAGACAATCGTGATGACCGGCACCGGCACCTTTGCGATCAAATTGCCTGGCAATCAGAACAGCGCCGGCGTTGTTGGCAAGGCGATTTTGCGCTACAACCGCGACATCACCGTCGACGATCCAGCCGTGGTGGCGGCAAGCCCCAATGCGACCCCTTGCCGCAATCCACTCGGCAGACCAGTCACCTGTCCTAATCCGACCAACCCGCCGCCACCCCCGCCTACCGGTCTGCAACCGCTGGAACTGAAGTTGGCTGGCTTTGAGATCAAGGTCGCCGGCTTTAAATTTGCCGTGGTAAGTCCGCGCGGCTTGGATGATGGCGGCTTTGCGGTCGATTCAGCGGCGCTGACCTTGCCGACTGGCCTGAGTATTCAAAACAATCCGAGCGGCGGCATTCTTGTCCAGGGATTGGTCGTCAAAGGCAACGGCGACATCACGATTCAGGGTGGTGGTTTTGAGTTACCGCCGATTTCTGTCGGCAGCGTACAGTTGGTGGCGTTGCGTGGCACCTTTGTTAAGCTGCCCAATAATACCTATGAGTTCCAGGCCGGTGGCAAGCTGCCCTTGCCTGGGGCCGAGACCAACGGTGGGATTACACTCAATGTGGTGATCCGTACCAACGCGACCACCGGTGCCTTTGCGGGCATGGGGGCCAGCGTCGAAATCTTCTCGCCACCACTGCCTGCCATTCCGCTCGGCGGCACCGGCTTTAATCTGACGCGCGTCCAAGGCTCCTTTGACCTCAATAATGGTACCTCGACGATTACCCTTGGGGTGACCGCGGCCAGTCAATTTGGGATTCCCCTTGGATCGCTGGGCACGCTGCCGATTGCGACGACCGATGGCAATATCACCGCCCAATTCAACCCCTTTATGTTCTCGGGCAATGTCTCGCTCAAGGTGTTGATCTTCCAAGTGGCCAATGCCAGCATCAACATTGGGGCTGGGCAGGGCTTTGACGGTGGTCAGGGGATGAACACCAAAGTCAATGTCAACGCCGTGGTCGTCAAGGGCGAGTTCCGTGCCCGTGTTGGCAAAGGTGTCGCCGGCGATCCCAACAAGCGCCGCTTTGCCGCTGCCGCCACCTTTGACTTGGGCATCACAAAAAATCAATTTGGTACGGGGCTACCGCCGATCAATCTGGGGGGAATTTCGATTGGACTAGCCGGTGGGGTCTTTAAGGATAACAACTTTAGCCCCGCGCGCGAAACCATTGGCGTCAAGGGCACCTATGATGGGATCATTCTCAACTTCGGCGTCTTTGTGGACCTACAGGCCCAAATCGGTTCCGGTGGCTTCTTCAAGGTGCGCAACCTGAACAAGTACGTGATCATTCCGGCGGCAGTGGCCCGTGCGGCGGCCGCCAATGGAGAATTCGGTTACAGTAGCCGACTGCTCAGCGCGGAAGAAGTGCAGACGCTCGGCCTGGTGGTCAGTGCCGATGCCGATGGCGTGTTGCGCGTGCTCCAGGATGTGATTCCGATCCAACTAGATAAGACGACCTCGTTGGTCGCGGGCATCACCTATCCCACTGGTAACCCATCGCTGCGCTTGCGTCTGCCAGATGGCACCGAACTGACCCCGGCGACCGTCAACGGCACGACGACCGGTTTCCTAACCGATAGTGACGCGAGCGGTACCAATGCGTACTTTGTGGTACGCGGGGCTGTACCTGGGCAGTATCAACTACTGATTGACAACGCACCGGCGGAGTACGAAGATGCCTCCTACACGCTCAACGAAGCGCCGACGGTCAACATTAGCAGCGTGACCTGTGGTGGGGCGAACGTGGCGGGCATTACTGTGACCTGTGCCAATCAGGTTGCCGCGGCTGATCTGATGGTGCCGAGTGCCAGTGGCGCCACCATCAACTGGACGACGGCTGATATGGACACGATTACCACGACTGTTAACGTGGGCTATGTGGTTGACAGTGGCGATCCGATTAGTGTAACGCTCGCCGACGTGACGATTCTTTCCGCAGATCTACCGCTGGGGGCGGGCACCTATACCGAAGATTTAACCCAAATCGGCTCTGGTACCTATCGCCTGGTGGTTGTCGCCGATGATGAGGAAAATGGCGCGGTGCTAGCTGTCAGTGATGTGGTGATCACTGTTGATGACAAAGTTGCCCCGGCGATTCCAAGTGGCTTGGCTGCGACACCCCAAGCCGGCGAGCTTGTCGTCAAATGGACGCAGAACAGTGAGCGGGATCTGAGTGGTTATGAGATCGGCTTTGGCCTCGTCAATGACCCGAACCAATTCATCTACAGCCGCAACATGGGGCCGAAAGAGGTAATGACCGGCACCAATAATATTGTCGATGCCAAGCTCTGGGGGTTGGACGATAACACGACTATCTTCTATGGCTTGCGGGCTTATGACACCAGCGGTAACTTCTCGGATTGGACGCCGTTGCAGAATGGTACACCGTGGGCGATCGCGCCAAATACCTGGACGCCAACCCCTGGCAGTCAGGGCACAGCAACCATCGAGATTGGCTTTGCCGTACCGATGCAGATCGACACGTTGCAGAACGCGCTAACGGTAAAAGATGCGAGCGGTACTGTGATCCCTGGGACGCTCTATCTACTGTCAGACTTTAGCAGCAGTAAAACGGTGGGTGTTGGTTTTGAACCAACTGCTCCCGTGCACGGTGCGGTTACGGCGACATTGAAGGGTGGTCCCAGTGGTGTACAGGCCGAGGATGGGCGCACCATGGGTGCAGATTACAACTGGAGCTTTAGTTTGCAGACGCCGCAGATCTTCTTACCGGTGGTCTTGCGCTAGTGCTTTGTCAGGGAAGTTTTGCCAGATTAGGAACACTCCTTACCTTGTCACGCTGCAAGCGTGACAAGGTAAGGAAAACGCGTATTCCCCATGCCGTCGTCGTAATTGGAGCTTTGTCACATTGCAAATGTGACCTACGTCTAAACCAGCATAACTTCCCTGACGGTGCACTAGTGCAGTGTCAGATAATAATGTTGGGTAAGAGAGGACGGTATGACTGTCACGGTTGCAATGTGACAGCCGTTGCCTAACGACTGTGTACTGTGTCATCAGCAGAGTGCGCTGCTTGGCACGCTACAAGCGTGACCTACGGCTCAGGGTAACAAGGGCGTAGGAACAAAAGAGCGGTAGGCACGTTGTGTGACCGGGGGAATCCCCACAACATGCTTACCGCTCTTCTCATCCGCTCACTACAGGATAGAAAGCGGATGTGGGGTAACAAAGAGTTATCATCTTGGGACTTACGCCGTTCGCCGGTTGAGTAGCAGGCTTTTTTGCGTATCGAAACCAGAGAAGTGCGTAAATCCTACATCTGTCTAGCGTTGAACCATCGGCAAAAAGATCTGTTGCGCCGGTGGGATGTCGACAAAGCCCCAGCCGGTGAGCCCAGGACAGCCAGCTGTCTGTGCACAGGTTTCCAGCGCCGTCAGCCGCCGATCCTCAACGCTTTGCCAATAGAAGCTCAGCCACTCATCCCATGTTGAATCGGCGGCCCACTGCAGATTGAGTGCATTGTAGAGCGTGAGCCGTTTTTGCTCGTCAACTGCCAGTGGCCAATAGACGCTTATGCCACCGATGCCATTCCATTGAGAGGGGTTTCGTTGCAAAATCGTTCCATTTTGATGAATCTCGCGCACCACGGTTTTGCTGACCGCTTGTTGTAGCTCGTGGGCAGCAGTGGCAATCGCATCTTCATCGGCAAAGGTCGTGGCTATCTTTCCAGCCAGATCAAAGAGATCAATGTAATTGTCAGTCTCATCGATCAGGCCATCATAATTACTGTCAAAGAAGGCAGTTGCAGCCAATGTTTGATCAAGTTCACTTAACCTGGCTGGCAACAATGGGGCCAATGTATCCGCCAGTAGAGTCGTTGCTGTCATCACATTCGTCATCCCAGCTAACGATAGCAGTGAGAAGGTATAGTCGATGTCGGGAACGCGATTCAACAGTGCTGCTTCTGTATCGAGCCAACGGCTGCCCAGTGTCGCAGCATCAAGTCCCTCCGCGACGTACGGTAGGAGTTGATCATAGGGGAAGGTAGCCCACTTGGTATTTTCAGAGGCGAGCAGGTAATCAACGCTTTCATGTACTTCGTAAGCGACCTCGGCCATTGCCATCGAGCAGGCATCGAGATAGAGTAGATCAATTCCTCTCCCCGTGACAGCTTTAACCTGTTGCACTGCTTCGCCCAGCGCGCGTGTAGAGAGGGAGCGCGAGGCGAGCGCACCATCCCCAGCCGTGTCGTCCCACAATATGCCACCGGCAATATCGGTAAAGAGTCCATTTTGCTCGGTCCAGCCCCGGGGTTGCGCCGGTAGCCCATTGGCTCCCCAACCAGAGCCGTGGCCGACCAGAACGAGAATCACCTGAGAAGCATTGGGCTGTTCGTACAAGGCATTGATCACAAAGGTGGCCAAAAGGTCGCGCTGTGCGGTATCTTCGCTCTGGTTGCGCAGCGTGGCCCCGCGACGGTAGCGGTTGCATTCGAGAAAGCCAGTAACGAGGCTAGGGCAGGTTGGGTCTGTATCATGTTGCAAAAGAAATTCATAGCTGTTCCCTTCGCCATAGCCATCGATCAGCAGCTTGACGGTGAAGGCATCGGTATTCGTCCCCGCTTCTAGATTGTTGATCAATCGTCCCCACTCTGCCGAGAGATTGTTATCGAGCCCAGCATAGACGAGTACAAGCGGCTTGACAGCGAGATCAATGTGGCGACAATCGGCGTCCGCCGGTGGGGTGACATTTGTGACGGTGGTAAGCCAATCCTGCAGCAAGGGATCCGGCGGCAGGCAAAGTTGTGTGCTCTGTAGGTAGAGCGTCTCCAACTGTGCAAGATTGCGTAGTGTTACCGGCAGATCACCTGAGAAGTTATTGCCAAATAGGTAGAGTTTGCGCAATTGTTTGAGGTTGCCCAAGCTGGCAGGCAACTCACCGACCAATCCATTGTCTGCAAGATTTAGATAGACAAGTTGTGGTAGATTGCCAATCGTCGCTGGAACAATGCCAGCCAATGTATTGCGGCCAAGGTCGAGCTGCTGGAGCCACGGCAACTGATCCAGAATGGTAGGAATTGTCCCTTGCAGCAGGTTATCCGCCAATGTGATCGCCGAGATATGGCTTTGCCCCTCCTCATCGGTTGTGCATGTCAGGCCATACCAGGTGCAGGGATCGGTCGTGACAAACCAGCCTTGGTGATTTTTCCAAAGAGCGCCGTTGGTCTGGCGATAGAGTGCTTGTAGGACCGCACATTCACTATCGGGAATCGCCATGCATGGATAGTAGGCCCCAAGTGGTGTAACGGAAAGGAGCGTGGCATCTGCGAACGCTGCCGTCGTCGGGTCATCGCTCAGTTGTGGCGGCGCACCATCACGGTAGAGGATGCCCTGGTTGCGCAGCACTGTAGCGGGGACAGGTGATGTGGGGACAGGTGAAGTGGGGACAGTCGAAGTAAGGATGGTCGCTGAATTGGTAATCTGCGCTTGAAATGTGATGACAAACGGCGTGCCCTCGCCCGGCAATGTTGCCAGATCGACTTGGAGCATGCGCGCGCTCGTTTGGCGAAGCAGACCCACGTTTGTCTGAACAGAAGCGGTGATCAGCTGGCTTTGCAGATCCAAGGTGTCCGAGAATACCAGACCGGTTGCGACCGCGTTGCCCCGATTGGCCACGGTAACTGTGTAGGCAACCGTATCACCCGGTGAAAGAAAGCCACTGCCATCGGTATCATCGTGTAATGCGCCAACCTTGCTCACCGTAAGCAGTGGTGCGCTGACTGTGGTCGTGACGAGTGCTACATTGGGCAAATCAAGGTCGAGGGTCGGCGAGGTGACCACGACCGTGTTGGTTAACAGTGTGCGCAGCGGGATCGTTGGCCGCGTCGTCGCCTCAATTGTAAAGGTCACAACCGTACCGGCGGCAAGCTGATCCTGGTGGCAACCGAGAAGGCCAGTTTCGCCAACGGCAGGTGTTGTACAGGCCCATCCTGCTGGATTATTGAGTGCCGCAAAAGTGGCTGATGTCGGCAACGTATTGGTCAGTTGCGGGCGAAGGGCCGGGTCTGGTCCATCGTTGGCAAGCACAACGGTATAGGTCAGTGGTTCCCCCGGCTTAATTACAGGGGGGGCATGTTGTGTGACATGCAGATTGGCAATATCCGGTGGGAAAAGAATCTGATCAACACGCGAAAAGATAATGCTTTGGATCCCGATCGACAAGTCCCCGATTAAAGGAGCGACGAGCTTTGCGTCGCGCAATTCGGCCTGAAGCAGACCTAGCGGAATGCTCCCCTTGGTACAGTCGAGCTTGACATCGATGCGGACGACCACGGCGCTGTCGGTCGCCTCCAAATCATCGATACGAATGACGCCAATCAGATCGGCTTGGGTCAGTGGGTTTTCATAGAGGGAGCCACCCAACAGTCCACCGGCAGGCTCAAAATGCTCATCAACAAGGGTTGCGGTGCTGCCCCCATCATCCAAAATGCCATCATCGATTGTATTTTCGCCGGCGATTAGATCCTCAATGGTGCCATAGTTGACAGCGACATTGCGGATCTCCACAAATCCCACACCGGGTGCGATGAGAGAATTGGCTCCAAACGCGACAACAAATTCAATTGTTTCGGCGGTGGCTGGTTCATCGATCGTGATCTGGGCAAAGAATGAAACAGTATCGCCACAGGTAAAATTATTGCCGACCAGCGCATTGGCGACATCGCTGCGCAGGGTGCGGTCATCATAGGCACCACCGCCGGTCGCGTGATTATAGGAGGCCGGTGCCGCCGCCACCCAGTCGATCGTATAATCGACCACATCCGCGGTGGCGGACGAGCCATGAACAATGAAGAGTAATGGGACGAGCAATATTAGCAATTTATACATAGGTGGGTAGAAGCAAAACGATCTCACTTAAGCGCGGCTCTTTGTTGCGCAACTTGTATACAAAATGGCTTTTGAAGTAGGGATTGGATATGTTGTTTTAAATCTGTAGGACGGATCGGCTTATGCAGAAAGAGTGAAGCCCCGCGATGCTTGGCTTTCAGCTTTACTTCCATAGAGCTAAACGCGCTGAGCAATAGAATGGGAATGGTGGTTGAGATGTTCCGAATTTGTGCGCAGGCGTCAAGTCCATCCATCACTGGCATCATAATATCCAACATGACCAAATCGAAATTGTGTTGCTGAAAGGTGCTAACCGCCTCGGCGCCGTTGGCGACAGCAATGACGCGGTAGCACGCGCGCTCCAGCGTCACCTTTAAAAGGCGTTGCAAAACGAGATCATCCTCGGCGATCATGAGAAGGGGATGGGCGGCCTCGCTTGTGGGCATCATGCCTATTTCTGGAAGGCGTGTACGTCTAAAGCAAGAGCTATGGGGTGGTACGCTCTGATCATACTGGAGTGAAGGTGAAAGCATCTTTACCTATCCTAAAGTAGGGTCTGCACAAAAATAGGAACTGTTTACGCTGATTGAGGCGCACAATCACTCTGTTTGACACAACCATACTTTTACACCAATTAAGATCGACTCATAAATTTGGTTGTAACACAGCAGGAACAAAGAATTTTGAATCGATACGGGGTAAGCTCAATCGCTGCCGATGAATGGAAGACGCGGCAACAATGCCAAATGGATCAATTTAGCAACATACCGGTGATCTATTGTACAATTAGTGTACGTCACTAAGCTAATTGTATTAAATGCAGCAATTTAGTATACGACGATTTCTGCACTTTCTTATCCTAACTTACCATACTTTTATCCTAACTATTTCCAATAGTTGCTGTGACAGGACAAAACGCACGGCTCGATTGGAATACTCATCACACCTCTATCTTTGCGGCCACATGGATATTAGCCAGATGAAAGTTTCGAAGGACTACTGATGGCTCTCGACCTGCAAAAATCTTCGTTTTCTGTTGAAGTTGAGCAAGCGCTGAAACATCATGCCGATCCCAAGTGGCTTGGTGAAGAATCGCCGCTCGCTTCACCATACTTCCTCGGTAATCGTTTGCCGACCACCGCTATAGATGCGCAAGGGCGTGGGGAAGTTTTGCGGACGATCCTGTCGGCAACGACGGCGCAGATCCAAGGGCGCTATGCTGAACGATACCAAATTATTTTACGCGAGTACTATTTTAATAATCGGACGGTGAAAGATGTTTGCCGCCTGATCAGCTTGGGGCACAACAGCTTTCACCTGAGCCGCAATGATGCGATTGAGGCGCTGTCGAATCTGCTGATCACGCAGATGAATCCTGCATTACGCTTAGAAACGCCTCCGCAATATAGTCGAATCTTTGAACGCGATTTGATCTGTGAGCAAAGTTTGCAGGCGATCCAACAGACAAAAACGGTCAGCTTGATCGGCAGCGGCGGTGTTGGTAAGAGCACATTGGGGAGTTACTTGGCGCTGCAAACGGAGCGCCCTTGCTTCTGGTATACGATTCGACGTGGCCTCAATGATCAGATGGAGTCACTCCTTTTTGCGCTAGGCTATTTTTTGCATAACTGTGGCTCTTCAACCCTATGGTTGGAGCTCGTTGCCGAAGGAAGCCGGCTCAAACCTGAGCGGCTGCTTGCCATTGTACGCTACGCGCTTGAACAGCTTGCGGTGATTCCGCTGCTCTGTATTGATGAAGCAGATCAGTTGGTACCCGCTGAAGAAGCAAATCATGTGCCCATTGTACGGCTCTTAGAGAGTTTGCGTGGCTTGGCCCCCATGTTGATCATTGGCCAGCAGCCTCGCATAGAGACCGATTATTTTTTTACATTGACAGGCATTTCGCAAGAGGCGACGACACGCTGGCTTGCTGAGGCAGGATATCCGCAATCCATTGAAGTGGTGAATCATCTTCATCGCTACACACAAGGAAACCCACGGCTCCTGGAACTGAGCGTAATGCTCCTCGCGCGTGGTGAATCGAGCCAAGCCCTCCTGGAAGAATTAGTCAGCCAGCCCTCGGTTGAATTTTTGTTGAGCCGCATTCTACAAAGACTTACCGAAGTGGAACGGGCACTAATGATGGAGTTGGCGATATTTCGACGTGCCGCACCGGGGGATATGTGGCAACACGTCGAAACCAAGCAGGCCTTAACCAACTTAGCAAAGCTGCGCCTTGTCTACCATGATCGCGCCGGTGGGGTAAGCCTGTTGCCCGTCTATCGCGCACTTTTGGCGAGACGCATTCCTGAAGGCAAACGGCGCATGCTGCATGGCCAAGTGGCGGAACGTCGTGCCCAATATGGCGATTATACGGCCGCCGCCTATCACCTCGTGGCCGCCGGCAATCATAGTGAGGCGATCCAACTTTGGTATGTGCATCGGCAAAGCCAGATCAGTCAGGGGCAGGCGCAACATGCACTGCTAATTTTTCAGGCGATCGCCAGCGAGAATTTGCCCTTTAAAATCCAAGAGACGCTAACGCTGATCCGCGCCGAATTACTTCATCTGACGGGTAACGATAATAAAGCGATTGAAGATATCAACTCGATCTTGTGGGAAACGCCGCTGTTGGCGATCGATGCCCATACTCTGGCCGGCCGGTTAGCGAATGACCAGAGTGACTTTACCAAGGCTGAAGAGGCGTTTGCCGAAGCGCTGGCGCTGAGTGAAACAGTCATCGCCGCACGCGCCAGCAATATTCATTGTGTTCTAGGGTGGCGCCATCTGCGGGAGCGCAAGATCAGCCACGCCCTGGAGGAAGCAGAACGTGCCCGCTACGAGATTGCCCAATTTGATGGCGAGATCCAACGGGAAATTGCCAATTATGCCAAGGCTGAAGAGCTGTTTCTGACAGCGCTCGCGATCGCAGAAAGGCTTGATGATCGAGCAGCCGTCGCCAAAACTGCCAACAGCTTGGCCCTTCTGTACCTCTTTCAAGCAGAACCAGCGCGCGCAAAGCGCTACTTGCAAATGGCGACCGAGAATTATGAGCAGCTGGGCAAAGTAGTACAGTTAGCGTCATTACAGATCAATTGGGCTGTGGTCCACAATTTAGCCGGCGACTACCACAGCGCCTTGGCCGCGGCACAGTTGGCGCGTCTCCGGTTGGCTCGCTTTGGCGCAATCCCACCCCGTCAAGAGGCACTTATTCTTCAAGCGCTAGCCGAAGCGAATTTTGGGTTAGACAATCTAAATGAGGCCGCAAGGTATGCCCAACAGGTTGTCGAGTTGGAGGAGTATGAAGTCTTGGTGGATGCCTACTGCCTCTTTGGACAGATCCAGGCCCGGCGCCAACAGTGGGATGAAGCTGTGGAGTTGCTGCAATTGGCAATCCGGATGGCTACTAATAACCAAGATAGTTATTACATTGGGTATGGTTGGCGTATACTTGGTCAGATCTATCTCGATGCGCAGCGTCCTGTTGCGGCAGAGGATGCCTTGCGCAACGCACTGACACAGTTTACCGACATTCGCCTGTCGCACGAAATCGCTAAGATTCATCAACTGCTAGCCACGGTTGTGATGGCATAAGCAGGCAGGATCAGATCTGTCGCTGATAGCGAGCCGCACCTATCGGTGCTGTGCGCACGCGAACCCAAAAAAGTAGGAAGAGTCAATGAACGAACGTTTGGCCCAACAGATCGCTTTTCTCATCGAATTGGACAAGCTTAAACAGGTACTGCGCCGGACAAAGCCGGTTGGCAGCGAGCGCTACGAAGATTCTGCAGAGCATAGCTGGCATCTGGCGATGATGGTGCTGCTGTTAGCCGAATATGCGGATGAAGCAATAGACCCGAACCGAGTCTTGCGCATGGTCTTGATTCACGATATTGTGGAGATCGATGCCGGAGATACATTCCTCTATGATAGAGCGGCACGGCTTGCCAAAGAAGCCGAGGAGGCCGTCGCTGCTGAGCGTCTCTTTGGCCTTTTGCCTGCCGAACAAGGGACTGAATTTCTGGCCTTGTGGCAGGAATTTGAGGCGCGGCAGAGCGCCGATGCACGGTTCGCAAAGGCGCTCGACCGCCTCATGCCTTTGCTCCAGAATTATCACAACGCTGGCCAGACGTGGCGCGAAAACGGCATTCATAAAATGCAGGTCTGGCAAGCCAACCAGCCCATTGGTGATAGCTCCGCACAACTATGGCAGCTTGCGCAACAACTGATCACGGAGGCCGTGGTAAGTGGGCACTTACAGCCCTAATGTCGCGCTATAGCGCAGTGAAACGGTCGGACAGTAGGACGGTAGGACGGTCACCGTCTCACTGTCCGACTATTGGTTTATTTACGCCTTGCTCTACTTGTTCCCAATCCACCCTACTGCACAAACTGCGCACGGATCTTCGCCATCCGCTTGCGGTTGACACCCAAATCCGAATGGCCAAGCCGCGACGCCGAGCGAAAGTGAATCAGATGGGTCTCCTGCTCAATAGAAAATTCAACATCATCGACAAAGCGAAAGATCAGCGAACGATATTCAACATGCAGATAGGTATCTTCTTCTGTCACAATCGTTGTGCGGGGTTGGCTTTTCACGATGGCTAACAACTTTTCTTTGGCAGCCACCACTGATCCGCTATAAGGCAGCGCTGCCATGTAATGGATCTCATCACTGGGATCTGCCTGGCTCGATACACAATTCGGGCTATCTGGGCAAGGCGCAAAGGGTGATGTCATGATTGATTCCTTCAGGTTATGTCTTGTTTTATACTGCTTCCAGCAAATCACTGTGCTCATGGTATCATAGCTATGGATCCTGTCGGTGTGCCAACCTCCGATCCCGGCATGGCATACCTGCCAGACAATAAATCCCCTGAAACGCTCTATTATTACTTGCAAGTGCCTATTACTTGCAAGCGCCTATTACTTGCAAGCGCCTATTGCTTGCAAGCGCCTATTACTTGCAAGCGCCTAAAACGAGTGGAACAGCATGGCAAACGCGCAGAATTTGCAGAAGAGCCGCCAACTTGGGGAGCAACCATCATCAACGGTCGTGGCCGTACCGTCCCCCTGGCGTCTGATCCCGGTCCATGACTATAGAAGCCCTGCCGAACCGACGTCAGAAACGTTACGTAGCACAGTGCGCAATCTTCGCACTTGGCTGCGGGAAGCGGCCGGTGAAACCCCATCCGACGCAGGTACGAATGCCGCCCCCAAGTTGCGGACAGCCCCGCCAGGTCTGTTAACCTGGGTGGCACCATCACCGACGTGGGCGCGCGCAATCGATGCGCTGGATGCCACGTTGGCACCTTGGTATACTGCCGAACCACGGATGGCGGGCATCCAATCTCTGGTCGGCGCACCCTATAGCGACTTGGCCAATATTGCGGTCGAATGGGGCAAAACCCACAACTTTGCGATCATCAAACCACCCACCCAAGCCCAGATCTTAAATAATGACTCCGATTGGATGAAGCAATGGCAATATAACAAAGCCGAACGGCTGATTCTTCCCCATCTGGAGCAATGCTATCTGCGCCACCACAATGGATTGGATCTGATTCGCCGCCTGTTAGATTGGCTCTGGCAAGCAGAAATCCCTTGTCTCATTGTGAGCGATAGTTGGGCCTGGGCCTACCTCAAACGGGTTCATCACTTGGATGCGCTTTGCCATCAGCCACTTACATTGGCACCGCTCGATGCGTACGCGCTTGATCGCTGGTTCTTTACATTGGCTAACCGCGATCGGCCTAAACACTTCATCTTTCGCCAGGAAAAGGATGGTCACCGTGTGCTGCGCTACACGCCAACCGCGAGCATTGAAGGGACAACGACGGCACCACCGACAGCGACACCAACAGTAGCTGTGGCGAGCTATCCCCAAGAAAAACCGAGCGAATTTATCCGCTATCTGGCGGCACGCAGCCGCGGCATCTCTGGCATTGCCTGGACGATCTGGCGTCATACGTTGCAAATTGCAGCGGACGAGGACACCGAACAAGATGTCCAAAAGAAAGCCGCAGATGATAAGGGTGTTACGATTTGGGTAACGGCCTGGGAAGAGTTAGAGCTGCCGACGCTACCAACAGCGCTTAGCAGCGCAGAGGCCTTTGTTTTACATACGCTGCTTCTTCACAATGGCCTGCGCGAAGAGCTTCTGCCGACCCTTTTGCCCTGTTCGGCAGCGGTTACGATGCAAGCCGTCAAACACTTACGCGCTGCCGGTATTATTCGCGTCGAAGAGCGTACATGGCGAGTTGCACCACTTGCCTATGCCGCCGTGCGGGCCCATTTACGCAGCGAAGGATATCTCGTCGATGAATTTTGAACCATGCGCCCAACTCCTGACTACTTTTCTAATCGCGACCCTGCGCTTGCTGTCGCAGCAGGATACGCTGGAAGAAGGGGCCGAACAGGCAACCACCATTATTCGCAACTTAGAAAAGATTCCGTGGTATCGGATTCTAACGATTGTCTTTATTGCCTGGTTGGCTGTACTCGTTTCGCGATGGCTGTTACGCTGGTTAGCCAATCGGCTGCCGGCACGTTTCCGTCTGCACATTTTACCCCTGGTCCCTGTGATCCGATTGGTCGTAATCACCGTTGCCCTCATGCAGCTCTTTCCGCTGGTCGTAAACATTACTCCTGGCAACGTCATCGCCATTCTCAGCGCGCTTGGCGTCGCCTTGGGCTTTGCCTTTAAAGACTACGTGAGCAGCTTGATCGCCGGGATTGTTGCCATTTATGAACGGCCCTACCGCACGGGGGATTGGGTAAAGATCGGTAATGACTATGGCGAAGTCAAGAGTGTTGGGGTGCGTGCACTGACGTTGATTACCCCTGATGATACGACGGTTACGATCCCGCATTCCAAAATTTGGGACAATAACATTGCCAACGCCAACGATGGGCTGCGCGAACATCAATGTGTTGCACATTTTTATTTGCACCCAGCCCACGATGCCGAACTGATCCGCCGCAAGCTGTGGGATGTCGCCATGACTAGCCCTTATACGCAGCTAAAACGGCCCGTGGTCGTGATTGTTCAGGAGAAACCGTGGGGGACCCATTATCAACTCAAGGCGTATCCCATTGACGGCCGCGACGAGTTTCAATTCATCACGGATCTTACCGTTCGTAGCAAAAGCCTCTTTGCCACCCTCAATGTACAAGCGGCGCAAGCTGTGCCTGCCGTCAATACGTAAGCGCGCTATTTCAATTGCGCTTGTCGCGGTTTTTTTGCCGGTACGGGGAACGCATCGAGCGGTGACCGACAGCGGGGGATTGGCGGGGTAAGGCAAAGCTCTCCTCGGAAAGGCGGCAAAAAACCGCGTGAAGAACCAGCAATTGATAGAGTGGGTCGGCCAACGCTTTGGCCATAAGGGGATCGCTGGCCGCGTTGCAGTCATCGCCACAGTGTCGATACTGCTTCTGTTGATACCGACGCCGTTGTCGGCGATACTCATGGGTACACATGGCGGCAGATAGTTCCTTCTGATCGAGAGAAATAGAGAGATCAACAATGCACCAACTATAGCAACAAAATAGTCAATCTACCATACGTGAAAGGTACCATTCTCTCTGCACAGTGTTTATCGTGATAAAGTGATTGTGATGTAGGGGCGTACCTTTGCGGCGGATGCTTCTTCGGCAACAGGGCACCGCCAAGCGGATGCCCCAACGTCTCCCATCAACATTATTGGCAAAATACGGTACCGTGTTTTGCCAATAATGTTGATGGGTACTCGTAGGTCACGCTGCAAGCGTGACAATCCCCCAAGCCACGCAAGAATTTAGGTACACGATGCGTTGATCCAGCCCTCGTCACAGTACAGCTGTAACCTACGATTCATCTATCATGACGTTTTGCACAAAACATTCCACTAATGCTCCTGCGGCACGTCATGGGTATGCAGTGGCGTGTGGCGATGGAAGGTTCCACTCTGGTGCAGCCGTTGGTGCAATCGGTTGTAGGCGCTTTCCAGGGTCGCACGCATCTGTTTAAAGCGTTGTGCTTCTGGTCGGGGGGCAATCGTGTCAACATAGGCCATCGCCCCCTCGATCTGTTCAAGGACGGCCATTGCATCCTTGGTGGCAAAGAGCGCCTGGCCACCAACCAGCAGTTGGATAGCGCTGGTATGCGCCGCGATCTGATCGGGCCGTCCATGATAGCTACCGCGCACGCGTAACGCGATCCAGGTCGACGCCTTGATGGGAACAGTGCAGTGACCAGTGGCTTGCCATTCTCCAGCTGTCGCCGTGCCATCAATGGTGACCGTCTCGGCCGTTAGTCCACCGACCACGATTTCGACCGCCGCAATGGGCACCGTAGCCGATTCCACACGCCAACTGACAGCGACGGTGCCACCACCTGCGGGTAGCGTAAGCTGTCCACCGGGCGCAACGCCTTCGACTGTTAGCGCGGCCAGTGGGCCGACTGTAACAAAGGTGTTACCGGCGCGCACCGCGGCCATCCAGTTAGCATAGCTCAGTTCACGCTCACCCAACTGTGCATACGTGCGAATCCCGCCCAGCAGCGACGAGGCCGACATCTTGTCCGACCCACCCACCACCGGCACTTGATAGCCAAGATTGAGATAACGATACCAATCCGCCAACCCATAGGGGCTAACCTGCATGTTATTTGGGTTGAGTGGATTAAAGGTCATCATCTCCATCGCGTTGACCACCCCCAACACAATGTCGGCCGCCCGCTCCAATTGAGGATTGGGGGCATGAGGCAACACGACCAGCCCATCCTGCGCAATACAGCGCTGCGCCCATTCGGCCATTGTCAACTCCAGCGGATCGCCCAGAGCGGATTCGCTGGGACCGCCCGTGCAGAGTGGATGGATCATCCGTCCGCTATAGCCCAGCAACGAAATATGGCCAAGCGTCTGCATCCGATTTTCTGTGCCAACTCGCACGAGAAATTCGCCATCCCCACCAAATTCCTTGGCCCCCAAGGTTGTTTTCCCATCGAAGTCGCTGACGTTGCTAAACATCTCGCCCCACTGACTAGCTAGCAGGTTGACGACGTTGACGCCCTCCGCCGCGCCCTCCAATAGCGCGGTGGTTGGGCTCAAGAAATGAACGTGGGTATCGGCTGTCACCCAGCCCTGCTCGCGCCAGTGCAACACACGTTTCAATGTAAAAGTTAGGGCTGTGGTCTCCACGCCAATCGACACTTTGGTACGCAACGGTTTGATCTCATAGCCTTTGCTGATCTCGACATATACCTCCCCCAATGGCAGATCGATCACACATTCGCCATTGATATAGGCATATTGGTTGTGCCCATTGACAAACTCGCCATAGTTATCCTCAAACCAATGTGGGTTGACCTTGCGGTGGTTGCCACGGGGGGGTAAGTACTCACCATTAGCCCCGTGAAAATGAATGCGCACCGCCACGGGTTGGTCGCTTCCTTCCTCCACCACACGTACTGTCACCGGGCGGTGCGCTGGTGCAACAGTCACCAACGACGCATCCGTCAAGGTGGCGAGTGGGTAGGGCTGATAGTGATCTACCCCGGTTGGCACATAGAGTAGCGCCTGCGGATGGGCGACATATTCGATATTGACAGCGGTTGTCGATGGCTGTGGCTGCACGAGTGCCTCGGCACTTAGCCAGCGTTCCGCGTCGTAGTCAAGCGCAACGCGGGCAGAGATCACATTGCCCAGATCAATCGCAAGGCCCTCGAGTTCACCCAATTTGTTGAGCTGTGCACCTGCCGGCAAAGTCAGGCGAGCTTTGCGGCGCAGCCCCGGTCGCAAAGGGTGATCCGTCAACTGCGTGGTCGTGATCGCATAAATCACCGACCGCTCGCGTTGAGGAGTGCAAACAATGCGACGAATTGGCTTATCGGGCTGTGGGTTGGGCAGTGCATAGATCCAGAGACTGTCCCCGCCGCGCTCCCGCCCGGACGCAGTGCGGGTTTCCCCCCGTCCGTAAACCGTTGTCGAGGTGCCATGGGCGATCTGATCATCCGTTGTCGGCAGAAAGGCTGTCGGCAACTGCGCAGGAACTGCCGCAAAGGCGCTTGCACCCCAGCCAATGCGGCTCTGTTGGATGGCAAACCGGCGCAAGATGGGGGTAACATGTTGCGTACCATCGGCATATTCCAGCGCATAGTCAGCAACGAGATCGCCCAGCTCGTTGCCATCAATCGCATAGTCGGCCAACCCGGTTTGATAGTTGGTGATCCGATCTTCGACGACATGTAGAAAGAGGAGATAGGTGGCATAGCGCTCCGCTAGGTCAATCACGACCGCGGTTTTAGTGGCTGATGGATCGAGCAAAATCACATTGCGCTCCCCCGGTGCACCCAGGGCAAACGGAATGCCACCAAAGGTACGTAGCCCCGTTAGATCACCCAATCCATTTGGCGTCCTAAGTTCACCAATTAGGGTCTGTTGATCGATGGTAAAGGCTTGGGTCAGAGAGAGTGGCGAAAAATGGGAAGAAGCAGGAATCGTCATGGCTGTTCCTCGCGTTGTGCAGTAAAGAGCTGAAGTAGCGCTCTGAAGTAAAGAACTGAAGTAAAGAACTGAAGTAAAGAACTATCGTGGGGTGCGTACCACAGTCGGGGGAGTACAGAGAAGACTACTTTGATCGTCCGGTCTACTCCCCCAACTGTGGTACGCACCCGCTATCGTGATGTAGTTTGCAAAGCAAGCGACTTATAGTAGCATAGCTGTCAACCTCCATCATACCTGATCGGTGTCACTTCAACAACTGTTATAATCAAGGCTAGCGCGAGCTATTTATCCTCACGAGCAGCACAGATAGTAGCTCAGTACTCCTGTAAAAAGTGTTACTTTCTGGCGCTCATTCGTATAGAAGAGAAACGTACGATGTCATCCACAACCACAACCATGAATGAACAAAAAATTGTCGATCTCTCCCAACGGCTGAGCCACGGTTCACGCGGGGTTGAGATTTTCCCCCATACCCGTATTGCTACCGAGGGGTACAATACGACCAATCTACATCTCTATAGCCATGCTGGCACGCATATGGATGCGCCGTTGCATTTCCTGGATGGCGGCGCTACGATCGACCAGTGGCCACTGTCAAAGTGTATTGGTCCGGCGCTTGTAATTGACCTCTCCTTTACAGTGCCGGACAGCTTAATCAGCGTTGCCGATCTTGGTGCTGCCGCCGACCAAATTGGCCCAGGTAGCCGGATCCTTTTGCGCACAGATTGGGACACCCATGCCGATCAGCCCGATTATCGCACACACTTTCCGCGCATCTCTCGTGAATTGGCCACTTGGCTGGTCGACAGAGGGGTGTGGCTGGTTGGCGTTCAGACCCCCTCCGTTGCCGCTTTACATGATCGCGCCGAACTGCGCGACGTGCACCAAATTCTGTTGCGTGGCGAGATCGTAATCGTCGAATGCCTGATGAATTTATCGCAGTTGCCCTCAACTGTAACCTTTATAGCGCTTCCGCTCAAAATTGCCGACGGTGATGGCTCTCCCGTGCGTGCCGTTGCGCTGACGTGAACATACGCCCTCACCCCCGGCCCCTCTCCCAGGATGAGCGAGGCGAGTTTCGTTAACCCTCCGGTCGCTAGCCGCGATTTACTGAGTTGGCCGTGTCATTCTAATGGTTAAAACGTCTTCACTCCTTAGGGCCGATGGTTAGTACTGTAAAGCACGACCCGTGCAATCGCGCTAGGCTCTGCGGGGATTGATGCGTTTACCCGTTTCATCGATGAGCCAACAATCCTTGTGTTCCCCAATTATGCGTGAGTGTACAGGTGAATTTTTCTAGCTTTGGGAGAGGGGCGTCGGTCGCCCATCGAGACAATGCGCTATTTTGCGGATAGCGTGCTAAGATCAGATAGTGTTCAATGAGAGAAGTAGAAGGCTGTTCAACTTTGGTTGTCCTTCGCGGCATTCGTCTAGGATTTCTGACGAAGAGCGCTCAGCCCAATACTCGTCGTAGTTGGTATTCCGCAATGACGAAGGTGTAATCAGCAATGTCCAGAATTATTTCAGTCCACTCGTATCGAGGTGGCACAGGAAAATCCAACACGACGGCCAATCTCGCGGCACTTTTCGCTGCGATGGGGTATCGTGTTGGCGTCATTGATACCGACATTCAGTCGCCGGGGATCCATGTTCTCTTTAACATCTGTGAAGAGGAGATCAAATTTACATTAAATGACTATTTGTGGGGGAAATGTCCCATTGCCAAGGCGGCCTATGATGTTACCGCTCGCCTTGGGGTACCGGTGCGTGGGAAGCTCTTTCTTGTGCCTTCGAGCATCAAAGCAAATGAGATTGCGCGCATTCTGCGTGAGGGGTACGACGTGGGGCAGTTGAGTGATGGCTTTGAAGAGATGATCCAGGAGCTTGATCTGGACATTCTGCTCATTGACACCCATCCCGGTTTGAACGAGGAGACATTGCTCTCGATTGTGATCTCGACGACTGTTCTGTTGATCTTGCGCCCCGATCAACAGGATTATCAAGGGACAGCGGTGACTGTCGATGTGGCGCGTAAATTAGGGGTAAAGGATCTGATTTTGTTGGTCAACAAGGTGCCACAATCGCTGGACATTCGCGATGTGATTGCACGCGTTGGGCGAACCTACCAATGCGAAGTGGCGGCTGTTCTCCCTCATTCAGAAGAGATGATGGTATTGGCCAGTGCCGGCATCTTTACGCTACGTTATCCAAAGAACGAATTGAGCCTCAGTCTAGAACGCGTGGCGAAGCGTATCTTAGAAAGTTAGGGTAAATAAAAAATCGGCGTTACCCACCTGGGTAACGCCGATTTTTTTGATTGTGTTAGGACTTAGGCATACCGGCGGCTGAGCCTGCCGAGGCTAGAGGCAATTTGCGTAACTCCTGTGCTTGTCAACCGTTAAAGAGCGACTGCTGCCGAACTCTTGCGCGCGATTTGCCGTTGACGTCGTTCGCGCATGGCATCAGCCCTCCCCTGTAATTCGCGAAAAAATTCACTCTCGGTAATTTCGGTGACCTGTTCTTTGCGCTTGGCGTCATCAATCATAATCTGCAAGTCATCGACCTGCTTGCGTAGACGTTCCTCGCGCAACAGGACCTCTTCCGCCATTTGACCAAAAATCTGTTGCAAATAGCTTAACTCCGTTTGGTCTGTGCGATTGGTCCGAAAGGCCGTGGCCTGTTGGCTGGTAAAGCGATTTTCAAGCATGGCATGGGCTGCCTCGGTCAGGGTTAAGAGCGGACGCAGAACACTCTGTGCCAGGAGCAGCGCATTCACCAATGTAAAGATCAGGGTCAGCAGGATGGTTAGCCCGAGCTGAAGCGTTAATGCGTTTGACGAGATGGATGGGCCCGTTGCCTGGTTACTCAAAAAGATACTGAGTAACGCCGTAGGTAGGGCCGCTGACACTAAGGTGACGAGTAGAAAACGATAGAGCAGCTTTGACTGCAACCAACGATGATTTTGCCAATCAAGGCGCTCATAGTTAAAGAGGAGCAGCGGCACCAGGACAACTGCATTGATCAAGTTAATACGCGCGATCGGTAAGAATTGGGTTGTGAATAGCGTCATGCCCGCGCTGGGATAGAGATAGAGATCGATAAATGCGGCAAAGCCGACCCCAACGACAATGCCCGCACTTAAAAATAGGAGGGCGCAAAGCTGTTCTCGCCAACTATGATAGCGTCGATGGTACAAAGCACGTAGACCCGGAATAAAGCCAATCAAGCCGTTGCCGATTTCCCAGTTGAGCAAAAGGCCCGTAACAAGATCCAACCAAAGCGAGCCGGTGCTTGGGGTCAGCGGAAAATGCAACCAGCCGGCATAGGCATCGTAGAGCGTATTGCCAATTGCGCCCACTACAAAGCCGACGACAGGCCCGAAGACAAATCCAAAGAAGATCGGTATCGCGATCGCCGGTCGGATATCTCCCCCAATCGCGATACCAAGATTGGCAAAACTCGTAACGGCGGTGAGTCCCGAGTATAGTAGAATGCCAACGACCATGGCAATGAATTCACGCTTGCCAACTGACCAACGCCCATTTTGTATCATAGGTTCACAGACCATTCTCAAGGACTTTCTGCCTCGCTGTAGGACATCACCATGTATGCATAGGGTTTGCCCCCCAGACGACGTAACAGTTTAAGCGAAGCGGTATTTGATAATTCAACGACGCTCTCTGCTTGGTAGGGCGTGGCCGCTGCAATCCACTCAAGAGCGGCATACGTAACAGCCTTGCCAAAGCCACGACAACGATGGGTTGGTGCGGTGTCGACATAGACCTCCGCTAGCAATTTCCCCCACACGCGTACTGCACATGAGGAAATAAGTTGCCCATCTAAAAAGAGCCCCCAAATGTTAATCCATGTTTCTGGATCGTCAAGCGTCCAAGGGATCGGCGTAGGTGCAGCCGTGGCAGCAAAGGCCGCTGCTGCTTCTGCATCCTGTTTCGTGAGCGGCCGAATTGTCACCGCGGGAATTTGCGGCTGAACGGGTTGCTCATGGGAAAAAATAAGACCAGGGCCATAAAGCTGTTGCCCTGGAAAGCGACTAAGGATCTGTTGTAGCTCGCGCTGATTGGGTAACGCGTATGCGCGAAAGCAGCGCATCAGCTCATCGCCGATGGTGTTGCACCAAAGTGGCGGAGCCGCAATAATCCAATTGCCTTGGCGGGCCAGAGCCCAAAGACCCTCTACCGCTGGCGCTGGACAGAGCACTGTCTCCCGTGCCAGATAAAATTGTGATTTCGTGCAACCCAGAAATTTCATCCAATAACGGTCAATCACTGTCAAGTCGACGGCAGACGATTGTAAGAGTTGTGGTTGGATTGGCCTGCTAGGGGGTGCCGAAATGATCTGTACATTGCCCATGAGAAATCCGTGGTCTATTTCATTTAAAAGTCAAGAGTAGGGATAGAACTACGCCGCTTTCTTCGATCGAGACGCCAACTGAGCAAGCTGGTGTCATAGGTGCGCTGCAGGCGCCAAATCATTGCCAACGCAACCAGAACAGCGATTGCGCCCAAACCCAAATAGATTGGTTGTCCATACTGTGACTGTAATCCGTCTGGACCTCGGATCAATAAGGAGAGGCCGATGAAAACACAGCTCAGGATCGCCCCGAGTGGGTAGAGATAGCCATTCATGAAAGCACTGACGCGACCACGCCGTTCATCGGGCACCAAACCATACAGCATTTGGCGTGCAGGCTCATCAATTGCCAGAAGGGTAACCCGAGTTAAATAGTTCCCGAGAAAGATTCCATAAAGTGGCCATAGAAAAACACATAAGAGCGCTGACAACTGGGCCACTGGCAACAGCGAAAAGATACGCCGTAAACCAATTTTGTTAATTAGCTGGGTGGCGAATATTCCCTGGATCACTAGGGTTGTCAGCGATAGGACAATCTTAAAACTGCCGTAGACTGTCTGTACCGAGGCAACATTGGTTGTGGCAATCGTGGACAAGAAACGAAATTCCAGGGCATTCAACCCGAAACCAAGGGGGATCATCGCAAAGGCGAGATACCGAAAGGCGGGGACATCGCGAATAAAGGCCCGTCCCTCGGCAAAAATGGTGCCAAGGCCGCTCTCATATCGGTTGGCGCGCGCAGTAGTGAAAAGCTGCCGCGCCGAGCTGGTCGTTGCCAGTGTGGTAGAGAGCAACAAAAAGAGCGTTAACATGATCAAGGCATTTAAGATCAATAATGAGTAGCCAGGCACTTGCAACAATTCGGGCAGTAGCGTAACCGCCGCATTCCCCACAACGCTGCCAATCATGACGGACATGGCGAGCAACGGGAAGAGACGCTTCGCTTGCGCAGTGGAAAACGAATCGTTTGCCAGCGCCCAAATGAGGAGGCTGAAGAGAGACCACTGCTGATCGTTCACGATCGTAAGTAATGGGTAGGCAAGCCGTGCCCATTGTCCGGTATAAAACAAACCATAGAGGCCAACATAAATGATCCCAAAGATGGCGAACATGGTTGTTGTCAACCTGGCTCGATTTGTGCGGTCAACCACGATCGAATAGAGCGCAGCAGTTAACATGACGACAGTCATATCAGCCGCCCAAACCCAAACCACATGCTGAACACCAATGTTACTGATAAAACCGCTGGTTGCGATTACCTCATTCGATTCTAAGATGACTGAATTAAAGAAAAAGAGCGCAACGATCAGTCCAAAGCGCAATGCTTCGGCAGCATGGATGCGGGGCAGGGCGACGTTCATGCAAAGACACCCCGTTGAATCTCCATGTAGCGCACATTTTCTGTACCAAAGCGCTCGTTGAGATAGGCGACCATCTCCTCCATCTCGAAATCTTTTGTACAGACAACCAAGTCAATGTCTGCATATTGATATTCAGGCCAGGTGTGAATGGAGATGTGGGAAGCACCAATGATCAACATTGATGTCACACCGTGTGGCTTGAACTGATAGGTTGATTTTGACTTGATATCAGTCCGCATGATCTTCGTCATCTGGATCAGTGAATCTTCGAGAAACTTTGGATCATTTAATTGATCAAAATGACCGCCATTCAGTTCGATGATGATATGGCGAATCAACACATCCATACCGCCTGTTTTTGTGCTGGGATTGGATTTTGTACATGCAACGGTTTTCATAACAGTCGTTTCCTCTGGTGAAGTAAATAAAAGTGAACGATAAGCGGCTACATTCTCGCTTAAGCATGACATTTGTGAATCGTCGTAATGTATTAACTTATTCCCAAACAATCGACCTATTTACCCCTTTGACCCTGACAAAATGATTACAGTGGTATGATATTTCTATTGCCATAGTCGAGTCTTAGCAACATTTTGCCCTTTGAGCGGAAAGCTGCAAGAAAGTTGACAGTAACAAAAGAGCGTTTCCTTCCTATACTGCAATCGGTAAGGAAATAATAAGCAATTATAAAATAATGAAATGAAAAAGATTGAACTACGACCTACAGCATTGGCGCTGAGGTAATTTCATAAACAGGTGACTGCTCGGCATATAAACGTAGTGATTGGGCCAAGAGAGCATCTTTGTGAAATATCTGAGTCTTATGCCATATCGTGTCGGTAATCGAAAGGCTAAGCAATGGCGACTGAAGTATCAACTCAAGTTTTACGTCACCCAAAACCGCTTGGAATGACGATCCACATGATCAAAAGAATACCGATATGGTCTTTGTTTTTATTTTTTGGCGTTATTGCCATTTATGGACATTCCCTTTTGGCGGTAGGAACGGTCAAAGGTATCGTCTACATGACGTATACGGTAGTCACGGCGGTGGCATTTTCATCCGGCATAAGACGGGGGAAATTACAGTCATTTGGCCCTTGGCACCTCTTGGCAATCGGCATCTTTACCAATGTGCTGGCTGACGGCATCTTCTATTTCTGTAAATTTCGAGGGATCGATGTCCCCTATCCTTCGATAATCGATGTCGTTTATCTGAGTGGCTATGTGATTAGAGGGCTCGCTCTTCACTCCATGAACCAGGCACGCACCCGTCATCAAGATCTCTCGGGTTGGATTGATTCACTCATTATTGGCTGTGGGGCAGGTCTGCTCTCCTGGATCTTCCTCATGGAACCTTATGCCGATAATGCATCGCTGACCTTTTTGGAACGTATGGTCTCGATTGCCTACCCGTTGACGAATGTGTTTTTATTGGCCGTTGTTGTCCGTATGTGGATCTCTCCCGGCAAACGACCACCGGCCTATTTTATTTTGAGTGGCGGTCTTGGCTTGTGGATGATCGCCGATACAATCTACGCCAAAGCGATCCTTGACGGCAGCTATTACAATGGGCACCTATTGGATGCCGTCTGGCTCTTGAGTAGCACCTTACTGGCCGTATCAGCGCTTCATCCAACGATGCGCCAATTGATCGAACAAGGCCCCCAGATCCAAATCAAGTTGAATTGGCAGCGGTTAGCGCTCTTAGCCGGCATGTCCCTGCTCTCGCCTGCTACTCTCGTGATCCAAGCGATACGTGATATCCCGATTAATTTGCCGGTGGTAGCCGGTGGCTCAGCGCTGCTTTATCTATTGATCATGAGTCGCATGAGCGGCTTGATGGAACAGCTGGGCCGTGCCGTGGCACGTGAACAGGCACTACGTAACGCATCTGCTAGCTTTGTAGCAATTCCATATCGCGAAGGGATTTATACTGCGGCATTGAAAGCAATCGCCAAATTAGCCGATGATCGGATTGACCATATTCAGTTGCTTATCGGTCTGCCGGACGAGTGCTTGAAAGTCGCTTCTTTTCAAGGGCAACAAGATATCGTCCACCCCATGCCGATCCCCATGCCGATGTTGCCTAGGATGCTTTTGACACAGCTACAGAAAGGGGTGGTTAAAAGCTATAGTGCCACTGATCACTCACAGCTATGGAATGCCCTCAATCTTGGCAAAGAGATTGGTGAAATCTTGGTCGTGCCTGTCGCCGTGCAACAGCGTCTGTTGGCCAGCCTAATCATTGCCGGGAAACGACGATTGGCCACCGAAGTCAAAGACTCGATTGAGGCGCTGAGTGCACAGATTGCCCTGGCCTTGGAGAGCCTGAGCCTAACAGAGAATCTGCACAAACAGCGCAGTGAGGCAAGATTTCGCTCCTTGGTCCAACATGGTTCAGACATTATCATGATCGTCGATGCACATGGAGGGATCCGCTATGTGAGCCCAGCTGTTGGTCGTCTGCTCGGGTATGAGCCGGATGGGCTCATTGGGACGAATCTCGGGCAACGGTTGATTCAACCGGGGAACATCGATTCGCTCGAAACTTTCTACGAGATGATGATCAACGCGCCAGGCAAAATCTACAACACGGAAATTGCCATGCAGCACAATGGCGGTTCCTGGCTCCATTTTGAACTGACCGGCAGTAATCTTCTTCACGATGGCAACGTTCAAGGGTTGCTGATTACAGCCCGCGATATTAGCGAGCGTAAAATCTTTGAGCAGCAGCTACAACATCAGGCCTTCCACGACGCGCTCACGGGGCTACCCAATCGAGCCTTGATCATGAATCGGTTGCAACATGCGCTGATTCGCTCGGCACGCCACACACCCACCGATCTCCTGGCTGTGCTCTTTATCGACCTCGATCTTTTTAAGGTAGTAAACGATAGCCTTGGCCACGAAGCGGGCGATCACCTGTTAATTGCGGTTGCCGACCGCTTGCAAAAGGCAATACGCCCTCAGGATACTGTCGCCCGTTTTGGTGGTGATGAATTTATGATCTTGTTGGAAGATTTACCCGACGAAGCGACCGCCCATGCCATTGCCGAACAGATCCTGGAGGATATGCGCGTCACCGAGAAGATCAATGGCTATGAAATTATTGTTACGGCCAGCATCGGCGTTGCCTTTAACCGTGGTGGTGCGGACTCTACAACCGATCTGCTGCGCTATGCGGACGCAGCCATGTATCAAGCAAAACGCGAAGGCAAAGGTCGGTATCATATCTTTGATGGCCGTACCGGGATTAGCCTCTTAGAGCGATTTGAATTGGAACAAGAATTGCGTCGAGCGCTGGATCAGGATGAGTTCCGCGTCTACTATCAACCGATCATTTCGCTTAGCAACAGCAGCGTGATTGGCATGGAGGCATTGATCCGTTGGGAACACCCACGCTTGGGCATGATTGCACCAGCACAGTTCATTCACACTGCAGAAGAGACGGGGCTGATCGTTCCAATCGGGATGTGGGTACTCGAAGAAGCCTGTCGCCAAGTGCAACTTTGGCAACAGGAACGCAAAGGTCAACCACCGTTGGAATTGAGCGTAAACCTCTCGGCCAAGCAGCTACAACAATCGGATCTGGTCTTACAAATTGCGCAGATCTTACGTACAACAAAACTAAATCCCATGAGTCTAAAGCTGGAAATTACCGAAAGTGTCGCCATGAACGATGCCGAAGGGACCTTGACCCGGCTACATGAATTGAAAGAATTAGGCGTCAAGTTGGCCATCGATGACTTTGGCACCGGCTATTCGAGCTTGAGTTACCTCAAACGTTTCCCGGTTGATACCTTGAAAATTGATCGCTCCTTCGTCTCTGGATTGGGCCAAAATGCGGAAGATACGGCCATTGTTCAAGCGGTTGTGACGATGGCTCACACGGTTGGCCTCACCGTCACCGCAGAAGGGGTAGAGACAACAGAGATCACCAGCTTCTTGCAAACGCTTGGCTGTGATTTAGCGCAAGGCTACTACTTTGCCAAACCCTTATCTAGTGTGGGGCTGCAAACTCTATTGGATAACCCGGCTTGACTGCCTTGCCAACAGGCCTGATGCAATTCGCTGTAGAGTTACTTTTACACGAGAGAGGCTGGATCACTTTTAAGGATTTTATCTATTAGAAATGCAGTGAACGGCGGTTAAGTAGACAGCGCTATCGTCATATCGAAACGGGTCTAGTGCAGTGTTACTCAAGTTCTGATGGATAACGGATGGTGAGCTTTGTCACGCTGAAAGCGTCTTCAAGGTGATTTAGCCGAAGATTCTTGCAGAATGACAGGGCTTGATTCATAGTTTTTCCCGTCAAAATTTACGTCACGTTCCACTAGTGCACTGTCAGGGAAGTTTTGGCAGATTAGCGCTGGTTGAGTAGGCTGCGGCTTTTTGCAGCCGTATCGAAACCAGGCGCGCCTAGAAGGCAACCGGCTCACTCCCGTTTCGATACGTGCGGATACGGCCCCGCACTACGCAACCGCGGGAGCCCTTGGGGCGCGCTAATCTCGCACAATTTATCTGACACTGTATTAGGTGTTGACTGCGTTTCCCCTGAGAGGAGCCCACAGAGGCTCTCAACGCGTCCCCTCAGCACCTACCAAAGATAACCCTCTTCTCCATTTACACCCTTGACAATCCACGCTACAATAAGAGCAATCCCCCCATCAATCGCCTGTCCATGATGGCTCTCCATCGTGACGTGGCCTACTTCCGAAAATAAAGCATCTTTTGTCCACTGGGCACAACATCAGGATTATTTATCAATGACCATCCCTGCTTTTCTCTCAGCGAGCCAGCTTCACCAGAATGGCACTGCCGCTGGATTGGATCCAGCCGCGATTTCGTCGATCTTAGCGCTGGCTGAACGAATTCGCACAACGGCTCCATTGCAACAGTGCGCTGGAGACCTTTACGCACAAACCTATGAGGGTGCGCCAACTGCCATCGATCCCGCGCCAGCCGCGCTTTTGGGCGATGATCTCCCCAAACTCTATTTATTGGTGGCTCTAGATGCCATTCAGCGATTGCGCATGGTACATCAGGAGCGAGGCATTCCCGACGCGATTACCCGCGAAAGCTATGGTGCCTTGCCCATGTGTGCTCAGCGCTATGCCGAAGCGCACAATGGTGCGATTGGCGTGGAGGATTGGGTATTGCGCTCCTGGCTTGGCAGAACCGTAGCCAGTGGTGACCTTTATCGGCTGGGGCGCATGGAGTTTATTCTCAAGCCCTTTGCGGGTGATCTCCGCGTCTATCGCCACAAAAGCAGGGGCCAGGTACAAGCCTTAGCCGAAGCGGGTGTACGCTTTACCACCGACGGCTATCGTCCTTTCACCTTTGATGAGCCAACCTATCACCAATATGGTTGGACCCCGCCGCAAGCGCGTGCCGACGACTGGATTGCTACCCTCGAAGAAGATGAGACGCAAGTAACCGGCACCCCGATCTCGCCCAATGGCTATGCCATGCCGACACCACGGCAATTGGCAAAAGCCGAGTGGGAATTGATCCTGCGCAATGGTGAGACGGTGCTAGAGATGCATATCCCTAACTTCATGCCACTTCGCCTTGACCTGTTGCATAAATCGCTTCAACGTGCGCTCGACTTTTTTCCCCGCTACCACCCCGAGCGCCCCTTTAAAGCCTTTGTCTGTAGCTCCTGGATCTTTAATACCCAGTTCATCGATATGCTGCCGCCCACGTCGAACCTTCTTGCCTTCCAACGTCAGGGCTACCTCTTTCCGCTGCCCTCCAGCGGTGCCGGTCCCATCTATTTTCTCTTTGGTAGGCGGCAGATCGATCTTGCGACTGCGCCGCAAGATACGACGCTGCGTCGCGCTGTGATCGCCCACATGCAAGCGGGTGGACAATTGCGCAGCGGCGGCTTTTTACTCTTGCCCGACGATGTTGCGCGTTTTGGCCAGGAGCCGTATTGCGCCTAGGTGTCTGTCTAGAAATCGATAGACGAATTCTCCATCAGCGCAGTGTAGAGTCGCTAATCAGGAGCGCATCATGTCTATGTTACTCGCAGAAACAACCTTTGTCGGAGACTTGGGCAACGGCCTGATCCGTCGTTGGTCGACAGCCGCCGATCAGGCAAAGATCGGCTATCTGATGGGTACGGTCTTCCTCAATCGCCCAGATGAATTGCTGAATGTTCGCGCAGTCGATGAGGCACGGATTTTTATGGGTGATGGCTTTCCCTATATGGGCGCCGGTGACATTGCTATTGTCGAAGATACGAGCAAAGCCGATAGACCGATCGTTGCCTGTACCTGTCTCTGGCACCACCAATGGAGTTATGGCGGAATTTTGTTTGGGGTCGGTCGCCCTGAAAATGTGGCGACCGATCCGGCCTATCGCAACCGTGGCTTGGTGCGAGCGCTTATGGCGATGGTTCACGCGCGTAGCGCGGCTGAAGGCCACTTGGTCCAGGCGATTACTGGGATCCCCTACTACTACCGCCAATTTGGCTATGAATATGTGCTCGATCTAAGTAGTTATCGCACCATCCCGCTCACTGCCATTCCCGATCAGAAGCCAGGGGAAATGGAACCGTATCGACTGCGCTTGGCCACCGTCGAGGAGATTCCGCAACTGGTCAAGCTCTACCAGCGCGCACGTAGAGCCAGCCTCGTATGGCACGAAGCAACTGAAGCCTACTGGCGCTTTCACATCACGGGCTGGCAGAAGCCCTCTGGCGACGAGTGGGAAGCTGCGACCGTTGGCTTGAATGGGCGTCTGCACATGATTGTGGATGAGAACGCGCAGATTTGTGGCTATGCGGAGTTGGCGGCCAAGCGTTGGGGATCGGCCTTGAATCTCTATGCGTTGCAATTGGCTGAAGACGTTAACTGGCAAGCGGCGATACCGGGCCTGCTGCGGCTCTTGCGCCAACATGGTGCAGGGCTTCCTGCCATCGAGGGCAATGACGAACCGTATTCCACACTCCGTTTCGCCCTACGCCAGAACGATCCGCTCCACGCCCTGTTGGACGAACAGTTTACCGGCGCAGTCGATCCCCCTTACGCCTGGTATCTGCGCGTGCCGGATCTACCAGCTTTTGTGCGCCACATTGCGCCTGTGCTGGCAGACCGGCTGGCCGATTCCCTGTTGGCCGGCTATACCGGCGAACTATTCCTTGACTTTTACCGCGGTGGGTTGCATTTGCGCTTTGCACAGGGAAAGTTGGCAACCGTCGAAGTGTGGCAGGCACCGGTCGACAGCGAGGAGGCCCACGCTGGTTGTCCACCGCTGATCTTCTTGCAGTTGCTCTTTGGCTATCGCAGCTTGAGCGAATTACGCGCCACCTTTCCCGATGTATGGGCCAAGCCAGAGGCAGTCGTACTGATCAACACACTCTTCCCCAAGCAGTTGTCGAACGTCTATTCGTTGGGGTATACATGAGCGGGGTATACATGAGCGGGGTATACATGAGCGGGCTATACATGAGCGGGCTATACATGAGCTGCGGTCAACGGCGCAGGAAGCAAACATAGCTATCCATTTTCAGTAGACCGCAAAGCGCTCTGGCTTCGACAAGCCCTTCGACCGGCTCAGGACGAAGCTCAGCCGCCGAGCTTTTCGGTCTACCAATTTGCTTTGACCACGGCAAAGGTTACAAGGAGACCATGCAACATGAAGTCAACCTATCTTTTCGATCCCTACGACTGGTCAACTATTACGCCACTCTTTCAGGCCCTCATCGCTGTGCCGATTGCCGGCGGTGGCTTCATGGCCTGGCTGGAACAGTGGAATCAACTTGACATCGCGGTGTGGGACGCCTACACCGTGTTGAAACGCGCTGCCTATTACGACACCACTGACCAGGTGGCGGAGCAGACTTACGCAACCTACGTCCAGGAACTCTTTTCCACCTATCTTGGTCACACGAATGGGCTGATCAGCCGTGCGCTCACGTTGCAGCCGGAACCACCAACACCTACCTATGCGCAACTTTGGCAGCGCTGGCACAACCAACGCGATCTCTTTCATCCGGCGAGTCTGCCGCTCCAGGCCGAGATCAGCCAACTGGAGACACGCTATCGCAACATCATGCGCCACTTTGAGCCTGAAAATCCAGTTGGCTACTGGCTGGCGCGGCGCGACGAATTGAACGATCTCATGCTGCGGCTGTTGCACACCCGGCGTGCGCTGGCCCAGACCGGCGGGTTGCCCACCTTTTTGGCCTATCATTGGCGTCAGCTCAATCGTTTGGGCTACACCATTGCCGACTGCCAGGCCTTTCATCAGGCCGTTGAAACGGTAGTCGTCCCCATCGTCGCCCAACTGCGCGCCGGCGGTGCCACCTTAAATGAGTCTAGCGCCGAGATTACCGATCTGACCCTGCTGGTCGATGGCATTGAGCACATCCTGCAGCGGATCGATCCGACCTTTGGCGCGGTCTTTCATACGCTGCGTGACGGTTATCTCGACTTGGGTAGCCGGCCGGGCAAAGCGGGTGCGGTAGAAGAGTGGTTCTTCCCCAGCGCTGGGCTGCCCTATCTGCATGTGTCTACGTATAACGCCGGCAGCGTGCTCCATGAAAGCGGCCACGGCATGCATGATTTCCTCTCGTTTCAGGCGCATTGCTCCATGTGGAATCTCAATGGTCCCGAAGAGTTTCAAGAGTTTGCCGCCACGAGCATGGATCTGCTGAGTTGGCCCTATTATGCGCAAAGCCAGGGTGGCCCTTACACGGACGACGAAAGCTGTGCGGCCCAGCAAAGTGTATTTCACTATTACCTGTCGGCGCTGGCGAACTGTACGCTGGAGGATGCCTTTGAGCATTGGGTCTATGGCGACGCCCCCGCCGATGTCACCCCGGCGGACTTGGATGCCAAATGGCTCGAACTCAAACGGCGCTTTACGCCGTGGGATGAGTGTGACCCAAACAGCGCGGAGGCGCAGACGGGTTGGCAACGCTGGAAATGGAGCTTATACCGGATGCCACTCTATATGATCACCTATCCGATGGCGATTGTGGGGGCGTGTCAGTTTGGTCGGTGGGTGGCACAGGATCGCCCAAGCGCCATCCGCGCTTACAAGACGGCGCTGACGTTGGGCAATACAAAACCCTTGCCGGCGTTGTTTCGTACCGCGGGTGTCACCTTTCCTTTTACGCCGCAAGCTGTAGAAGAAGCGATGCAATTCGTGATCGAAGCACTGGAAACCTTAGACCACTAAGGGTTGATCGGTCTTTGGCGAAGTGCAGCAACAATGTAATGCTCGACTTTGCTTTTACAGCAACCGATATGATATCCCGACCCAAGTCAACAGCATTTCCGACACCTGCGATGTGCGCAATCTCGGGTCGGCGCGGGTGATGGAGAAAACTGGGTTGCGCCAGGTAGAACGCTTTGCGGATTACGATGAGAAGGCCAATCAACCCACTGCGTCCTATCGTTATCGCGTTTTGCGCAACGAATGGGAGAAAGTGAGTCAGTAAATCTGGGTAAAGAGAGTTCCCTTATCAAAAGGAGCGGATCATGATCATCAGAAGTGCACAAGAGACCGACGCCCCCGCTATGGGGCGCGTCATGGTCGAAACCTATCTGCGTGCCCACAAAGGGCAAGTTCCCGATGCCGCATGGCGTAGCCGGCAGGAAGAGTGGACGCCGGAAGAATCTGCCGCAGCTTGGGCGCGCTCGATTCGCGCAATAGCCGAGGAGGCTGAGAGCCAGGAGTGTATTTATGTTGCCTTGGAAGATGCGATACAACCAGAACGGGTCGTCGGTTTGATCATGGGTGGCCCCACTGGCGTGGCGGGCTATGAAGGATGTGGCGACATCTATGCGCTCTATGTAGATTTTGCCCACCAGGGGCGGGGCATTGGGCGTAAACTAATTCAAGCAGCAGCGCGCCATCTACAGCAGCTAGGCATGACAGCATTGATCATCCGCTCGCTGGCCACAAACGCACCGGCCAACCATTTTTATGAATCATTCGGCGGGCAGTACGTAGGTGAGTGCGAAGCCGAGGATTCTGGCTATCCGATCACTCAGCGCATCTATCACTGGGCGGAGATGCCAGGTAGGGAAGCATAACTAAAAGTGATCAATCTGATTCGGAAACAGACCACATGCGTGTTTCACTTGTTCGAGCTGCGCGGCCCCCAAGTTTGTGGGTCATGCGCTATTTCACACGGCAGTGGCAATTGATGGCGATGTTGACCCTCTTTCTGCTGCTGACCGTCGGTTTTCAGTTAGGCATTCCCCAATTGCTCCGTCGATTTCTCGATGCGGGACTGTCCGGGCAGGCTGGGATCAAGTGATCCGCCTTGCCATCTTCTACATTGTAGCAGCCTTTGCATTGCATTGTGACTTCGATTCCAGCTTTGTGTACGCGCTCAAGAAACTGGCACAAGCCCCAGACTAATCTTAATTGCTTCATCGACCTGCTGCATAGTTTGCGGAGAGACACGCCCCCAATGCCGACCCAGCCGGACACGGTCGATAGTGCGAATTTGGTTGAGGAGGACGATTGAATCGTTGGCAAGGCCACCTTCTGGTGCCTTGATAAGGACATTGACATCAAAGCGACTGTAATTACCTGTGGTGAGCGCCGCCACAATAATCGTGGGGCTATAGCGGTTGCCAATATCATTCTGGATGACCAATGCCGGTCGCACCTTGCCCTGTTCAGAACCACGTACCGGCTCAAAATCGACGGCGAAGATGTCACCACGCAGGATTTGTGAACGTGTTTGCACTGTCATTTGGGGGTGTCGTCTGTTTCATAGGCAGGAAGATGATTGAACCAAGCTTCATCTTCCAGGGTTGACCATTCAGCGGCGCTCTCGGCATCCGCCGCGGCATTTGCTTGGTAACCGGCGATCAAACGTTCACGCAAGCTTTTACGTTGCTTTTCAGCGATAAAGTATTCAATGGCCTCGGCAATAAACTGACTCTGCTGGCGAGGGGCAGCAAGGGTGCGCACCACTTCCATCAAGGGTTGTGGTAAGGTCAGCGTGACTTTTTCTTTCGCAATCATGGCGTTGTTATACCTTTAAGTTTATGGGGTTTTCACTGTGTAAATACACAGCAAATTATACGCTGTCGGACGGTGTTTGTCAATGGTCCAAAGAGGGGGGACCTATGATCACTGAAAATACAATCACAGGCATCTGTGAGCCAAAATTTGCAGCCGTACGTTTGGCTTTTGAAGAAAATTTCCGCCAATCTGGCGACATCGGCGGCGCAGTTGCCGTTTATCAAGATCAGAAACCAGTTGTGGATCTATGGGGTGGCTATGCCGACGATGAGCAAAAAAAGCCTTGGCAGCAGGATACAATCGTCAATGTCTGGTCTGTTACCAAAGCCATCGTTGCACTCTGTGTGCTCCGTTTGGTAGATCGAGGCGAACTAGACCTGGATGCGCCGGTTGCAGACTATTGGCCCGAATTTGCCCAGGCGGGCAAGGCCGATCTGCCCGTGCGTTATCTATTGAATCACCAAGCAGGATTGGCTGCAATTGCCGAACCACTCCCAACCGAAGCCGTTTTTGATTGGCAGCGCATGATTGATGCACTGGCGAAACAACGTCCATGGTGGACACCGGGCACAGCCCACGGCTACCATGCTGCCACGTTCGGTTGGTTGGTGGGCGAAGTGGTGCGACGAGTGAGTGGCAAGCGTATTGGTCTCTTCTTGCAAGATGAGATTGCTCGTCCGTTAGGGATTGATTTTCTTATCGGCTTTGGCCCAGAAGAAGAGTACCGAGTCGCGACTGTCGTTGAGCAAGATTCAGCCGAACAGGTTACAGGTGAGACTACTGACACATCAGATCCAGATTCACTGCTGGCCAAAATGAATAATCCTCAACTGGGTGATTTCTCAATCTTTAATAGCCGTGCCTGGCGCGGTGCGGAAATTCCTGCGGCCAATGGAACGACGAATGCACGTGCCTTGGCGCATCTCTATGGTGCTTTAGCGTGTGGCGGGGAAATCGACGGCATTCGGGTATTGAGTCATAGCCTGCTCGCCCAGGCCACAGCCGTATCGTCCGAAGGCAAGGATCGCGTCTTTTGCTTCCAAAGTTGTATCGGGTTGGGCTTCGGCTTGAATCGTCCGGCCGGCTTTATGGGACCTAATGAAGCAGCCTTTGGTCATCCTGGTTATGGCGGATCGTTAGGCTTCGCCGATCCCGTGGCCGGAATCGGCTTTGGCTTTGTAACCAACACAATTCCATCTGGAGCCGAGCCAGACAAGCGGACGGAGAATTTGATTCGGGCGGTCTATCAATCAATGGAAGAAGATAACAATTCAATGGAGACAAAATGAAAATCACACAACGAACTTTTTCCGGCGCAGCCAATTTACAACAAATGGCAGCACTTGCCCACGCCTTTCCCGCCGACAACCTGCACGTCGTCGATCAACCCTACCGCTTCAGTTCCTGGGCACTCGATGATCCGCAGAATGCGCAACTCTGGGTCGATGAAACTGGAAACGTCGTAGCCTGGGTGGTGATGCAGACACCCTTCTGGTCGATTGACTATGCCTGTCACCCGGCTGCGAGCGAGGAAGTCCACCCGCAGATTTTGGCGTGGGCCGATCAGCGGGCGCGACAACTTGTGGGGAGTGACTTTGGTCGTCCCATGTGGTTTGTCAATGTGTTTGTCGAGCAGGAGAGACGGATTCGGGATCTCGAAACAGCGGGCTTCTACTCCGTAGCGGAGATTGGCGAGAATTCTTGGACAAAGGTCTTGCTGCAACAGTCCGCACTTACGGTCGACCCCTATTCCCTGTTACCAGAGGGCTTTCTGATTCGTCCGCTGGCTGGCATGCGTGAAGTGGTAGCCTATGTCGATCTCCATCAGACGGTCTTTGAGAGTAAAAGCATGAGGGTCGAATGGCGGACGCACACGCTGCAACAGCCAGCCTATCACCCCGATTTGGATTTGGTTGTAATGGCACCAAATAGTCGGCTGGCAGCCTTTTGTATCTGCTGGCTGCACGAAGACGAAAGCGGTAAGCGCGGTCAGATCGAACCGATGGGCGTTCATCCCGATTTTCAAAAGCTGGGATTGGGGAGGGCTATTTTAAGCGAGGGGCTGCGCCGCCTTTACGCCCAAGGAGCCAAAGAGATCTTTGTGGAAACTGATAACTATCGCGATGCGGCCTTTGCCTTGTACGAATCGGTGGGGTTTCGGGTGGCAAAGGATGTGCTGGTCTTTCGCAAGGATTATGGGATCGCCAGCCTGTTGCTACCCTAGGCAGATTGCGCTGCCTTCTTGCCACCGCCGATTTTCCAAACTAGGCTGCTTCACACCCTGAACTTCGGAAAAAGAACTCGATTACTTCCTATTTACCCAAAGGCGTTGACGCTCACCGTCGTCATAAACGGCCTTTTCACCCCGAAATACGAGAAACTAAAGCGAAATACGCAATACGCAATACGCAATAGAAAAGGAACACAGGAATGCCCAGCACTCGATTTATCGTCGCTCCCGCAGCCGATCTTCCCCCCGGCGCGCGCAAAATTGTGACGGTCAACGGCCACGAAATCGGCGTCTTCAATGTGGAGGGAAGTTTCTACGCGATTCTGAACTATTGCCCCCACCGGGCCGATCCCCTCTGTGCGGGGCGCACCCGGCCGCTGGTCACTTCGTCTGGCGTCTACCAGCGGGGATACGAGCGGGAGGGGCAGATTATCAAGTGTCCCTGGCATCAGTGGGAGTTTGATCTGGCCACGGGCGAAGCGCTCTACGACGAAAAGCTGCGGGTGCGGACGTATCGGGTGGCCCAGGAGGGGGAGGATGTGGTGCTGTTTGTGCAATAAAAAAAGAGATGCCAGATTTCCGAAATCTGGCATCTCTTTTTGGCTCTTCATGGATTCCAAGGATCGGATCGTGATTGGGCGTGAAATGTGCCGGGGACGGGCCAAATGCATGTAGGAATTACCCACGATCGTTGGCCCGTCCCCGGCACATTTCATAGAGATCCTTGAAACGCATATAGAGCCCTCTTTTTTATTGCATTTCCATTACCGCATGCCAACCTCCTGTTCAAGGAATTTATCCTGCCAATAGTCCAAAGGAGTTTTGGTGAAGGGGCGACCCTCGACCTCTTCCTGGAAGAACTTCTCCTCCCAATATTCCAACGGAGCCTTTGGGGACTGAATCGTGCTGAAGGCCGGAACTTCCGTTTTCTCGGCGGTTATGACAGCCACCGACGCCTCTGTGCCGTGACTGTAGGGCCGGGTGATATTTGTCCAGAACCAGACCGATAAAACGCATACCAGACCGGCCATCAGCAGTAGACTGTACGCCAAAGACCGTTGCTTTCGTGGGACAGCAGCCCCGGGCAGCCCCTCCTTCACTTCGACGATCTCACTCCACGCTTCGTCCGAAAACATGACTTCCCACTGCATTTCAGTTCGCTTTGCCATTTTTCTTCTCCTGTGTTAATTGTTGTTTGACAGTTGACGCTTATGGGCCTAAGATTGGGTTCATTTTCCTAACTCGTTGCCAGTCGTTCTATCTCTATTGAACACCCGCCCCTTTGCGTTCGGGTCACAGGCTCTTTGCGTTGGCGCAAAGGATTTTTGCATGGCGTATGTCCCTGAATTTGCCGAACTGATCAACCGGGCGCTGGCCCGCCTGGACCGTTCGCCCTCCTGGCTGGCCCAGCGTATCGATGTCAACCCCAGCACAGTCAGTCGCTGGCTGAACCAGGGCGCGCGTCCCGGCGACCCGGAGATCGTCGTGCGTGTGGCCGATGCCCTGGGATTGACAGCGCAGGTGCAGGAGTTGCTCACGGCTGCCGGCTATGGCTACGTCGCCGTTGACCCACAGGCTGAGCCGGAGAGCACACCCGCGCCCACGCAAACGCCCCCTCTCGAATCGGACCGGCCCATCCATACAAATCTGCCGGCAGCGGTCACCCCTTTCCTGGGCCGGGAGGGGGAACTGGCCGAGTTGACCCGTCTGCTCGCCGACCCCAAACTGCGGCTTCTCTCCATCATCGGACCAGGCGGGATGGGCAAAACCCGTCTGGCCGTTGAATGTGTCCGCCGGGAGACGGCGAAATACCCGGATGGTATCTATTTTGTGCCCCTGGCACCCCTGCAAGCGGTGGAAGATTTGGTGCCGGCCATAGCCACTGCCGTGGGCTTTTTCTTCCTGACCGATGCCCGCACACCCCATCAACAACTGTTCGACTATTTACGGGAAAAGAGACTCCTGCTGGTTCTGGACAATTTCGAGCATCTGATCGACGGCGCGGGGCTGGTCCACGAACTGTTGCAGACTGCGCCCCGGCTCAAAGCGCTGGTGACCTCCCGTGAGCGCTTGCGGCTGAGCGGCGAGACAGTCTTTCTGTTGGACGGGATGGATTTCCCAGACTGGGAGACACCCGCCGATCTCAATAAGTACAGTGCGGTCGGCCTCTTTTTGCAGAGTGCCCGTTTTGCTCGCCCGGATTTCACACTTAATTCCGATGAACTGCCTTACGTCGTGCGTCTCTGTCGGCTGGTGGATGGCGTGCCCTTGGGGATTGTATTGGCCGCGGCCTGGGTGGAAATGCTCTCGCTTCAGGAAATCACTGGCGAGATTGAGCGCAGCCTGGACTTTTTGTCCAGCGATCTACGCGATCTGCCCGAACGCCAGCGCAGTCTGCGCGCCGTCTTTGACCATTCGTGGCGGCTGCTTGGCGATAACGAACGGAGCGTCTTCCGGCAGATGGCGATTTTTCGCGGTGGCTTTACCCGGCAGGCTGCCGAAGAAGTGATCCGGGCCGGGCTGCCCCTCCTGACGGCTCTGCTCAACAAATCTTTGATCCAGCGGACAGAGACGGGCCGCTACGAACTCCACGAACTTGTCCGTCAATACGCCGCCGAGAAACTAATTCTGGACCCAGCATCTCCAGCCCTGCACGAACGCCACGCTCGCTATTACCTGGCGCTGTTGCATCGGCAGATGGACGATCTGTCCGGCCGTCAGTTGCAGAGCAGACAGGGCAATGTGTCCGCTGATCTGGACAATATTCGGGCCGGGTGGGAATGGGCTGCCGAGAGTAGAGAAGCGATGCTCATTGGTTCGGCCTTGGAGGATTTGTGCCGTTTTTATGAATGGCAGGGACGTTATGCAGAGGGGGTAGCCGCCAGCCGTCTGTCGGTCAGCGTGGCCCGGTCTGTTGGCGAAGGTCGAATCGAAGCCAATGGGCTGATCTGGCAGGCGGCCTTTTGTCGGACGTTGGGGGAGCAGGCGGAGGCCCGAAGCCTGTTGCAGGATAGTGCATCGATCCTGCAACAATTGGCTCAGACTAAGGTGGACGTGCGCAGGGAGCAGGCCACCCTCGTTTTCGGGTTGGCCCGTCTGGCCCGGGATGCGGGAGATGGGTCTAGCGCAAAGCAGCGCTTCACCGAGGCTGTGGCTCTTTTCGAGGCATTGGACGATCCCTGGTCTGTGGCGCGGGCGTTGGGCGAATTGAGTTACGTCCTGCGTAACCTGGAAAATGTGGGCGAAACCGCACAAAGTCAGCATTATTTAGAAGCGGAGCAGGCCGCTCGTCGTAGCGTAGCCATCTGTCGCCAGAACAGCTATTCAGTCGGTGTGGCCGAGGGGCTGATCCAACTAAGCGCATCCCTTAATTCAGGATCAGATGAGGCTCAGCAGGTGTCGGCGGAGAGTCTGGCGCTTTATGCTCAATTAGAGATTACGAGCGGTGTGCTGGCCGCCCAATGCCAGATTAGCGTCAATAAGCTGGCCCGGGGTGAATATGCAGAGGCCCGCTTGATCAACCAACAGGTCTTGAAGGTTGCGGAACCCAGCGGAAATCTCTCCTTGGCAGGGCGAGCCTATTTGCATCTGGGAATGGTGGAACTTGCCAGCCGCGCCTATGCTCAGGCGCAGAGATTCCTCCAACTGAGTGTCACGGCCTGTCGGGCGGCCGGTGTTCGTCCCTTTTTGGCGCTTGCTCTCAGCTATCTGGGCTACGCGGATCGGGGAATGGGCAATTCTGTGGCGGCGGCCCAACACCTGGCCGAAGCATTGCGTTTGGGGTTGGAAATACAATCCCTATGGCCTTTGAGCGCAAGTATTGATCTTTGGGTATTGCTGCTGGCCGACGAGGGGAAGTGGGAGAAGGTTCTGGAATTTCACTCCTTTGTCTTGCCTTCGGCTCCTCGGCGGCACTGGTCAAAAGATATAGTTGTGCTTCATCCTGACGCTGCCGCAGATCACCTGTCGCCAGAAGTTATCGCCGCGGCCAAGAGCCGGGGCGCGTCGCGCACGCTGGTGGCGACGGTTCACGAGATTCTGGACGAAATCGCGAAATACCCCGAAAACTGAGCGGTGCGATCTCCTTGTACAGCCCACGAGGATAGACAAAAAAGCAGGGAGCGGGGACAGATTATCTGTCCCCGCTCCCTGCTTCAACTTTTTGTTGCTATCCGACCCACTCACGCCTGCAACGGCGTTTGCTGGGGCTTGCGCTCTTCGCCGCTCGCCATCGGCACAGGTTGCCCTTCCCGAACGACGAACGCTTTCATACCGTTCCACAACTTGCGCCAGGAGAAGCCTGCCCAGGGCGGGCGAAACAGTGTGGCGGAGGCTTCCGTCCAGGCGTTGGGTGCGCTGTGCCCGGCGGCGGTCGGCGTGTACGGCGTAGGCTAGATGGTGGACGGTATGGGGCTGGTTCATTGTTCTCTACTTGACTGCTGATGGATGTTTGACAGTTGACGGTGACCGGCGTAAGATTCTGTTTTATCTCTTCTACTCAGTGTCCGTCGTTGTGACTCTATTAAACACCCTGCCCCTTGCAAGCGGAGCGCAGGGACGTTGCAAGCAGCGCAAGGAACTGTTGCATGGCCTATTTGCCTGAATTTGCCGAACTGATCAACCAGGCCCTGACCCGGCTGGACCGTTCCCCCGCCTGGCTGGCCCAGCGTCTGGGCGTCAACGCCAGCACTGTCAGCCGCTGGCTAAACCAGAGCGGACGCCCCGCCGACCCGGAGACGCTCGTGCGGGTAGCCGACATTCTGGGGCTGTCGGCCCAGGTACAGCAACTTTTGGCCGCGGCCGGTTACGGCTATGTGGAGGACAGCGCGCCGAGTGAAGCGGCCACACCAACAACAGCCGCATCATCCCTACCTGAACTGTCCCCGGCCCGCCGCCACAATCTGCCCGTCTCGCTGACGCCCCTCTTTGGCCGGGAAGAGGAGAAAGCCCAACTGTTCGATCTACTCACCCGCCCCGATGTGCGGTTGGTGACGCTGACCGGCCCCGGCGGGATGGGCAAAAGCCGCTTGACTCTGGCTGTGGGGTCAGCCCTGCTGGCGCGCTTCTCAGACGGGGTTTTCTGGGTGGCCCTGGCCCCTTTGCAGCAGAGCGAGGAGATGGTGACAGCCATCGCCGAAGCGGTGGACTTTCCCTTCCAGCGGGACAAACGTAGCCCGCAATAGCAATTACTGGACTATCTGGCCCGCAAACAGATGCTCCTGCTTCTCGACAATTGCGAGCATCTGCTGGATGGTATGGGGCTGGTGGGCGATGTGTTGGCCGCTGCACCCCACCTAAAAATTCTGGCCACTTCTCGGGAGCGATTGCACCTGAGCGGCGAGACTGTCTATGGGCTGGTAGGCATCGACTACGGGGAAGCGAACGACTCTCCTTCTGATGCTGTACAACTCTTTCTGCACAGCGTGGGTCTGGTGCGCCCTGGCTACCGACCGGAGCGGGAGGAATTGGACCAGGTAGCCCGCATCTGCCGTCTGGTCCAGGGGATGCCTCTGGCAATCCTGCTGGCTGCTACCTGGGCGGAAGTTCTTTCGCCGAGTGAAATTTACGTGCAGATAGTGCTCACTGGTAATGAGTTGCCCGCAAATGACCAATGACCGCTGGTACGTGGATATGGTGCGTCGTCCCCTGCTGGAAATGACTGCCGGCTTGCCCGCGGAGGTCATCGCCCAGGCTAGAGCGCGAGGCCGCTCCCTCGACCTGAAGACCGTTGCCGCCGAACTGCTGGCCGAGCTTGGGGCAGCACAGCCAGCCGAACACTAAAGAGAACCTATGACAACACCACTCTTCATCAGCTACTCCACCGGCGACACCGCCACCATCGAACAGATCCGTGACCACCTGGAAAGCCAGGGCATCGCTGGCTGGTTGGCACCGACTGGCAGTGCGCTCATCGAGATCGGCACGCCTTGGTACATCGCATCGGTCGATGGTCGTGGCTGGCAGGTGGGGCAGGCGGAACGGCGCTACAACTTCGACGCCGACGGCTGTCGTTGGAATGATACCTGGTGGCCAATCGGCAAACCCGAAGAAGCGGTGCAACAATCTCTGCGTTGTTATTCGCCTGCGGATTTGCGGCTGCTGCTGGAGCCAACCGGGCTGCAATTGGCGCAGGTCAAACCTGGCGGAACGATGGATTGGGCGTTAGGGAAATGGCTGCCAGTTGTGCCGCTGGAGAGATCAATGAATTATCTGGCAACGCTTGGATTGCGTTAATCATCAGGAAATAAATCATGACCAACTGGAAACCTTTCGCCCAACGCATCGTTGCCGGGCTCAACATTCAACCCGGCGAACTGATTCAGGCGCGCGATTATATCGACCGACCGGAAGTAAGATGGGATTAAATCAACGGAGACAATTTTGAGAAACTATTCGAAAGAGTTTATCAACCTTCAGGTAGAATTTGCGAAACGACTTGTGGAAGTGACGCATAGCAATTGGGCTGAAATATTGGCAGAGCATACACTATTTCGTCACCTTCTGAATGTATCCATCAGCAGAGAAGATCATAGCGATCCTTTTTGGCAAGAGTTTGTGAATGGATTCAACGCCCAATCTGATCCTAACCGCTGGGCGTACGAATTTTATCAGCACCACCCCGCGCCAGAGGAAGAGACAGCGCAACCGCGGTTTGGCTGCTTCACGTTCGTTTATCCATTTCGGGATACGCCCGTTGTGCGGCTCCATTTTGAGAACCTGACAAAGCAACATGCATTAAACAAGGCAGCGCTAGGGGTGCGTCAGTCCGAACTCCGGGATTTATTCGCCTATATTCGCCACCATTACCCAGAAGCTGCACGCGTCCGTGGGGGTTCATGGTTGTACAACATCGAAGCCTATCGGCGGTTATTCCCGGCAGAATACATAAAAAGCGCAGCCAGGGTTGGGTACGAAACCGGCTTCTTTGCGCTTTGGGGACAGTTTTTGCACGCAGATGGCACCGTTCGCGCCGCCAGCGCAGCACAGTTTATATTGTCGCTGCAGCAACAAACGACCCTGGATGGCTGTATGCGCTGTTTTCCCTATGAGGTATTGCGTCCAGCGTGTCCGATTGAAGCTTTCTATACATTTTACGCCGTTTGATAGAGACGAGATGTTGGCACAAAAACTGGCTCTTCAGGAATTCAGGGGGTTAACACTGATCCTTCCTGGAAGAGGCGCAACGATTCTGCTCAGACAGACAAATTTCTGCCTCTTCCAGGAAGGGGAATTCCCTAAGATCCAATAGAACCCAAAAACTATCATAAAAGAGAGGCAATATGACCAACTGGCAACCTTTCGCCCAACGCATCGTTGCCGGGCTCAACGTCCAGCCCGGCGAATTGATTCAAGTGCGCGACCACATTGACCGCCCAGAAGTGTTGCAAGAGGTGTTGCTGGCGATCGATCTAGCGGGGGCCACACCGCTGGTCGATCCACAATCGCCTGCCTATCTCAACCGCTGGCTGGCAGAGGCGACACCCGAAGCGATCCAACAGAGCAGCCACCATCGCCTCAAATGGATGCAAGAGATCGACCGGGTGATCTCGTTTAGCGGCGGCTGGCCCGATTTTTCGTTGGCAAATCCGGCGACTTTGGCTACATGGCAAGCGATGGATGAAGCGATCACGCAGATCGAGGAAGCGCGCCAATTGCCCGTGCTGGTTGTGGCAGTGCCGACAGCGCAACGGGCAAAGGCGTTGGGCATCACACTGGGCGAACTGGAAGCGCATGTGATGCCCGCTCACCTTTTGAGTATGGAGGAGAGCCAACGCTTGATTGCCGAGGCACTTGCCAAGGTTGAAGGCAGACAGATCACCATTCACACTGGAGAAGGGCACCTGCTGCACCTCGATCAGGGCGGGCGTCATTGGCATAGCGACGACGGCGTGATCGACGAAGCCGACCGCCAACACAAGACCATCGTCAGTAACCTTCCGGCGGGGTCGATCTATACGACGGTCAGCGAAACAGCGACCTACGGTAGTCTCTATCTGCCCAAAGTTTTCGAGGCGACTGACGTGATCTTTCACTTCGCGGCTGGGCGGATCAGCCGGATTGACGCAGCCAAGGGCGTAGATCAGATCGAGATGTGGTTAGATGGTCATAGTGGCGAAGCGCGGCGGATCAGTCATATTGGGATTGGGTTGAATCCGTACCTACGCAACCCAATTGGCTGGACGCTTGTCGATGAACATGTGCTGAGTTCGCTCTTCCTGGCGCTGGGAGAAAATCGCTACATGGGCGGGCAAAACGAATCGTCGCTGAATTACGACTTTGCGTTGCATGGCGCTTCCTTACGAATTGATGGGCACGCAGTTGTAAACTAGCTCCCTGTGCAGTAGATCACGCATTTTACGTATTTTGAAGGGCGCTTTTCCTTGAACACGAGGCGTATAATTACTTTGCAAAAACCCGATTATTCAGAAAACAAAAGGAATTGTAAAGAATTATATGCGCAAAGTGACTCACCCTTCTTCTATTGACTGGTCGTTCAGCGCTCTCCGGATACTCCTTGCCATCAGTGTCGTACTTCCGTTATTCATTTTCCCCTCAGCCGTACCCGTGGCCCACGCCGCCGGCGAGACCATCGTCACCACAACCTCGCTGGCCAACGACCCCAACGATGGGGCCTGTAGTTTGCGCGAGGCATTGCAGGCTGCTTTTTCGCAATGGTCAAATGGCACCGCCTCACAGAAGTACAACGAATGCACCGCCTTTGCCGGACCAACAACGATCATCTTTGGCGGCAATGCGACGGCAGGGGTGATCAAGCTGACTGCCGACCAGGATCCGCTGCCGATGATCACCAAAGCGGTGACGATTGTCGGGCCGGTCATCATCCAAGGGGGTGGGGTGCCAGCGGCCAATGCCACGCAACGTGATACGCGTCTCTTCCGCGTGGCGAGCAGCGGTGTCTTGTCGCTGCTGAATCTCACGCTGAAGGATGGCTATGTCGGCGGCTTTGGCGGGGCCATCTTTAGCAACAGCGCCAACTCGGTGATCAATCTGTATGGGGTTTCACTGGTTGGTAATGCGGCCGAGGGCGATGGTGGTGCGATTGCGACCAATGGCGAACTCAATGTGGTGTTGAGCAACTTTGCCGGCAATCGCGCTCTGGGCATCAATGGCCCTGGCAATTCCCCTGCCGACGGCTATGGCGGCGCCATCAAGATGGATGGTTCCGACAAGCTCAAACTATCACAGAGCAACTTTAGCGGCAATATCGCCAACCGCGGTGGGGGGGCGCTTGCCGTGATCGGGGCGACCGCGCTGATCTCGGATACGGTCTTTAATGGCAACATTGCCCAGGCGAGTGTTGAGGATAGTGGCGGTGGTGCCATCTACAGCAACCAGAATGGCAACTACAGCGTCATTCGCACCTATTTCAATGGCAACTTGTCGCCAAAGGGGCGGGGCGGTGCGATCTACAATGCAATTGGGGCCGCGCCGTCGATCATCGTCGACAGCGCCTTTACCGCCAACATCTCCGGTGATCTGGCGCAAAATGGCCAAGGGGGAGCGCTCTACAACGAGACCGCACTCGACATCCAGCGCGTCACCTTTAACGCCAACATTGCTGCGCCGGGCAAAGATGAGAACGCCGCTGATCTGCCAGGGTTGGGCGGTGCGCTCCTCAACAATCACGGCGCGCTGCTCAAACTGACGAATTCTTCCTTCTTTGCCAATCTGGCACCGCAGGGCAAAGGGGGCGCGGTCGCCAATATCGACAGCCCCAACCCGGTCAGCAGCGACTCAACCCTTGAAATTCGCAACAATACCTTCTCGAACAATGGGGCGGATAGCGCCGGTGCCATCTACAACGAGGAGAAGGTGGCGCTCTGGAACACGATCATCGACGTGGGCAGTGTGGGCGCAGGCGGCACTTGTGGAGGACCGCAAGCTGTAACCGACAATGGCCACAATCTCCAAAACCCCGATAAAAATTGTGGTGCGACGATGGTAGAGGCCGATCCCAAGCTCGATCTGCCCAAACCGGCACACTCCGGCGGATTGTTGGGCTGGCTGCTGGTGCAATCGCCCAATGAAGGCAGCCCGGCCATCGATGCTGGTGATGATGCGGTTTGCGAGACACCACCGGTCAACAAGCTGGACGCGACCAATGGCGAACGGCCTGCCGACGGCGACAATGATGGCATCACCCATTGTGACATTGGCGCGGTCGAGGTGGGGCGTGGTCTGCCCGGCTATGGCTCCGAACCAGCGCAGCCCGGGCCAATTGACTTTGGCAATGTCAAGGTCGGCACCACAGCCGAGGCGAGCTTTGAAATCTTCGAGACGGGCAAGTTGCCGCTGGCAGTCCTCCTCGATCCCACAGGGGAATTGAGCGGACCGAATGCGGCTGATTTTACGGTTGTGCCAGGCATCTTTCCGATCGCACTGCTCAACAACGCACCGCATAAAATGGTCACGCTGCGGTGTACGCCGAGTGCGTCCGGGCTGCGCACTGCCAAACTTAGCCTGGTCAGCGACGATCCCTTTCATCTGACCATCGACTACGACCTGACCTGCAATGGCACCGTCGATCAAACCCCTGGCTTCCGCTCAAATCCGCTGCTGCCTGGCCCTGTTGATTTCGGCACCTCCTTGGTTGGTACACAGGTGATCCAGAATATTCAGTTGCTCGAAAATGGCACCGCCGATCTGCATGTTGCCTTGCAATCACTCAGCGGCGACGATGCCGGCGACTTCACCGTGATCACAGGATTGCCGGGCGTAGTGACCGACGGCGGCGCGGCGCAGAGCGTCACTGTCGGCTGTATGCCATCCGCCATTGGCATACGCACCGCCATCCTGACCTTGACCACCGATGATCCAACCAAGCCTACGGTCAGCTTTGATCTCGTCTGCACGGGCGATGCGGCGCCCTCACCGGCACTCTCCAATGTGGAGAATATAACTGGCTTGGATGGTGCCTATGGCGTCGCTGTCAGCCCAGATGGTGCGCAGATTTATGTGAGCAATTTCTATTCTGGCACAGTGAGCCAGTTCAACCGCAACCCCGGCGATGGCAAGTTGTCCCTGGCGCAGACTTATAGTGGTTCTAATCTGGCTGGTGCGCGCAAGGTTGCGGTGAGTCCCGATGGCACGCAGGTTTACGTCACTGCCAGCACCGCCAGCGCCCTGACCATTTTTGAGCGTGATAAAACAACCGGCGCGTTAACTCAAAAGACGGTGCACACCAACAATGGCATTGTGCATGGGTTAACGGGCGCGCATGGGGTGGCAGTTAGCCCCGATGGCCGGAATATCTATGTCGCCAGTGTGACTGATGACGCGCTGGTGCAGTTTGTCCGCAACCCCAATGACACTGTCGGCTTCACCGGTTATCTCACCTCGGCGGCTGATCTCGATGGCGCGCATGGAGTGGCGGTCAGCCCCGATGGCAAGCAGGTCTACGTGGTTGGCTATCCCAATAGCACGACTGGTTCGCTGGCCGTCTACAATCGCAATCCACTCGATGGTGCACTCAGCCACCTCAAAAGCTGGCACGACAACGATCTGCTCTTTTTCAATAATTTGAATGGCCTAGCCGGTGCCCATGCCCTCGGTGTTAGCCCGGATGGCGCGTATCTCTACGTCGCCGGGCTGCATGACAATGCGATCACAGAATTTAATCGCGACCCGCTAACCGGCTACCCCTACTATGTGCGCACTTACACAGATAGTGTCGGTGGCCAAGCGCTGGGCGGCATCACCAGTGTCGCGCTCAGCGCCGATGGTCGCCATCTCTACACCACGTCGATTACCGATAAAGCACTGGGCGTCTATGATCGGGATGCCAACACAGGTGTACTTAGCTTTGTCCAAAGCTTTGTGCGTAACCCGAGCCGTGGCGTGCCCAAGTTAGATAGCGTCAACGAAGTGATCGTCAGCCCCGATGGGGCCAATCTCTACGCCGTTTCGGGGTTGGATGATGCACTGGTCAACTTTGCCGTTGCCAACCCGCGGGCGACGATTGGCACGCTCTTACCGGCTTCTGTCCACAGCGGCGACCCAGCCTTTACGCTGGTGATCAAGGGCAAGAATTTTGTCCAAGGATCGCAAGTGCTCTGGAATGATGGCAACAAGAGCGTTTCCTTTGTCAGTCCGCAGGAGCTGCAAATTTCGATCTCCGCGGCTGACCTCAGCACTGTCGGTACAGCAACGGTCAAAGTTCTCAATCCGGCACCTGGCGGTGGGGTTTCTAATAACACGGCGACCTTCAAAATATTGGCGGCTGGTGAAAACCTCGAGCCAGCGATCGACTATCTCAATCCGCAAGGGGTGCCTGCCGAGGCGCAATCTTACGAGATGAGCGTGCGCGGCACCGGCTTTGCGCCCACCACCAAAGTACGCTGGAATGGGCAAGAACGGCCGACGACCTTTGTCAGCACGACCGAAGTCATCGTGACCATCGACGCTGCCGATATTGCCGCTGCCCAAGCGTTGGGCAACGACGACAATGCAATTAGCGCTGCTGCCGTGGATGCCAACCAGGCGGCGGGCATCACCGTCTTCAACCCTGCGCCGGGCGGCGGCAAATCGAATGCGACCCGCTTTACTGTGCTCGAAGCTGGTCAAAACCCCGCGCCGTCGCTGACGCAGTTGCAGCCGGCCGGCATCGTTGAGCAAGGTGCCAACGGTGCGGGATTGGTCGTGACTGTGTTGGGCTCCAATTTCCTGGCGAGTTCGCAAGCCTTCTGGAATGGCAACCCTCGCCCACTCCACTTTGTCAGCAGCGGCGAAGTAGAGGTAACCTTGACGGGGGCCGATGTCAGCGTGGCTGGCGGCAATAGTCTGACGATCTTCAACCCCGCCCCGAGTGGTGGCACATCAAACGCGCTGGTCTTTGCCGTTCAGCCAACAGGCCCCAACCCCGTACCCGCGATTGCACAGGTCGCACCCGGCACCATTCTGCAACAGTACCCAACCGACGCTCCTCTCGTGCTGACCGTGACGGGCAACAACTTCACGACGAGTTCGGAGATCTACTTTAACGGTGTCCTGCGTCCCACAACGCTCGTCAATGGCACCCTACAAGCGACCCTCACGACGACCGATGTGGTAACCATCGC